>DASPIU010000088.1:0-4106 GCA_035629025.1 Stenotrophomonas sp. | reverse complement strand
CGTGATGGCCCCCACCCCCCGAAGGTGCGAAAATCGCCCCCTTGCGGCACGCTCCCCGGGGCAATCCAGGCCGCCGCACCACCGAGACCCGTGTGAAGACTCCCCCCAGTTTGCAGGCGCTGATTGATGATGGCGCCATTGATGAAGTGCTGCGCCCGCTCAAGAGCGGCAAGGAAGCGGCCGTGTACGTCGTGCGCAGCGGCGACGATGTGCGTTGCGCGAAGGTCTACAAGGACATGGCGCAGCGCAGCTTCCAGCAGCGCGTGCAGTACCAGGAAGGGCGCAAGGTGCGCGGCAGCCGCGAAGCACGTGCGGTCGGCAAGGCCAGCAAGTACGGCCGCAAGCAGCAGGAAGCGGCGTGGAAGAACACCGAGGTCGAGGCGCTGTATCAGCTGCGCGCCGCCGGCGTGCGTGTACCCGAGCCGTACGGCTATTTTCACGGCGTGCTGGTGATGGAACTGGTGACGGACGCGGACGGCTTTGCCGCGCCGCGCCTGGGCGAGATCGAGCTGAGCGCAGAACAGGCGCGCGCTTTTCACCAGACGCTGGTGCGCCAGGTCGTGTTGATGCTCTGCTGCGGAATGATCCATGGCGACCTGTCCGCATACAACGTGCTGGTCGGGCCGGATGGCCCGATCGTGATCGACTTTCCCCAGGTGGTGAGCGCCACGGGCAACAATGCCGCGCGCGCGATGCTGCTGCGTGACGTCAACAACCTCACCGCCAGCCTCGGCCGCTGGGCGCCGGAACTGCTGGACACCTGGTATGGCGAGGAGATGTGGGCGCTGTTCCAGGCCGGCGCGCTGCAGCCGGACAGCGTGCTGACGGGCCACTTTGAAGCCGACAAATCCGACATCGACCTCGATAGCGTGCGCCAGATGATCAACGACGCGCGCGAAGAAGCCCTGATTCGCCAGCAAGGCCGCGAAGCGGCGGCAAACGACGATTGATCGCGCCGCGGCGAGCGGCGGCCCCGGCGACGGTGTGAATCAGAACGTCTCGCCCGGCGGCAGATAGCGCCACGCGCCGGCAGGCATCGCCCCATCCGTGCCCTTGCCCAGCGGCACCCGGCCAATGCGCAGGCGGCGGATCGACACGACCTGCAGGCCGACCCGCGCACACATGGCGCGCAGCTGGCCGTCCCGCACGCCCTTGATCGCGAAACGCAGGCGGGTTTCGTTCTGCCAGCTGACCTTGCAGGGCAGGACGCGGCCATCCACCTCGACGCCTTCGGCCAGCCGATGCAGTCCATAAGGCGCCAGCTCACCGCTGACTTCGACCACGTATTCGTGCTCGATGAAGTCGGCGTCCTCGCTCAGGCGACGCGAAATGCGCCGGTCCTGGGTGAGCACGATCAAGCCGCTGGCATCGGTGTCCAGCGGCACCAGTGGGATAAGCCGGTGGAAGTGACGCTGCAGTGGTCGCACCCCGGAGGCATCGTCGGCCCATTGCGTTGCCGGCGTGACCAGCGCGGCCGCCGGCTTCGGCCCCTCGATCGCATCGAAACCAACGGGCTTGTGCAACAGGATCGTCGCCGGCTCCACCGCCTCCAGGCGCGCGTCCGCATCGATCTCCACGCGTTCGTCGGTCACCCGGTGCTGCGGCGCCTCCACGACATCTCCATCCACCGACACCCAGCCGTTGCGCACGTACTGCTCGGCATCCGCGCGCGAAACCCCGAGCAGCTCGGCGACACGTTTGGCAAGGCGGACGGAAATGGTCATGAGCAGAACCGGAAAGCGGGGTGCGCAGTGTAGCGGCCCAACGGGCGCGCGTGCCGCAACGCAGGCCGCCAGGACCGAACGCCGCGTTGCCGCGACTACCCCACCTCCAACCCGGGGAACCGCACGATGAACTGACTCCCTTTCCCCGGGCCTTCGCTGCGCGCCTGCACGCTGCCGCCGTGCAGCTCCACGATCTTCTTGACCAACGCCAGGCCCAGGCCCAGGCCGAGCTTGGAGCCGGTCAGGCGCGGCAGGGTGAACAGTCCGAACAGCCGTTCCAGGCGCTCGGGTTCGATGCCCACGCCCTCGTCGACGACGCGCACGATCACCTCGCTGGCCTCGAACGTGGCCACCACCCAGATCCGCCCGGGCTCCGGTGTGTAGCGCAGTGCGTTGGCAACCAGATTGACGAAGACCTGCTGCATGCGCATGCGGTCCACGTGCATGTCCACCTCGTCTGATGGCACCAGTATGCTGACGGTGCGGCCTTCCTGCTGCAGCTGCCGCTGCGCGATGGCGGTCGAGCTTTCCAGCAGTTCGCGCACGTTGCAGCGGGAGCGTTCGACGCTGAATCCGTCCGAGGCCACCTTGCTGTGCTGCATCAGGTCCTCGATCAGGCGCGCGGCCAGCGCCACGTTGTTGTTGATCGCCTCCAACTGAGGTGTGGCGTGGCTCTCCTCGCGCAGCCGGTTTTGCAGGACGTTGGCCGCCAGGCCGATGGCCGAAAGCGGGTTGCGCAGTTCGTGGGCGAGCAAGGCGGTGGCCGCAGTCAGATCCTCCCGCGTCTGCGCGGAAGAGCGGCCGCGCTCGCGATCACGCTCCAGCTGCATTTTCACTTCGGTCAGGTCGCGGAACACTTCAGGAACGCACAGCCTTGTACCTCGCAGCCGAGATACACCGTGACGCCGGACGCCCAGAAGCGTGAGCGGTCAGCGCGCACCATCCAGCGATCATCTGAAGCCGTTCCCCGCTGTAGCGCTTCTTCCCGCTCATGCTCGGGAATACCCCTGGCGATGTCCCGGCGCAAAAAGAACCGCGACATGTTCGTACCCACCAGCGACCCCGGTGAAGCGTTAAGAATGATCTCCGCACCGGGATTGGCCCAGGTCACCTCGCCATGCTCATCCAGCGCCATCACTGCATGCTCGCCCGAGCGCAATGCGAACTTCCACAGCATGTCCTGGATGGTTCTTTCACTCAGCGCCGGGGGCAGGCCATCCATCGCAACACTCCGCAAAGCACCAGTGTGCGCGCACTTGGCCGGGGCGATGTGAAGTGCGGGCACCCTGGCTCGGAGCGACCACGCGCACTCACTTCGCGCGGACGACGTACTCCCGGTCCTGCACGCCTGGCGGAAACGGCCGTATCCGCAGCTTGCCGTAGCGGCACACATCGACGTCCTCGTAGCGCAGGGCACGGCCGTCGGCAAAGTCGAAGCGCAGATCGTAGCGGCAGGCCTCGCCGCGCAGGGCGATGGTCTGGCTGTCGCCGCCACCGCGCAATGCGCCGTCGAGCGAGACCGGCGCATAGTTCACCTGACCATGCGCGGCCACCTGCAATGACACAACACTGTTGTGCGCGTGGTTGACCAGGTCCAGGTAGCGCGGTGCTCCTTGTGCCAGGGCGGGGAGGGTAACGACGGTGGACAGCAACATCGGGAGCAGGGCGGACAGGCGCATGTCGGAATCTCCTTTCGATGGGCGGCCACGCGGCGCGTGGCCTGCGCAGATCAGGCCTGCGCACGGCATCCGGGGGAAAGGGATCGGGGACGAATCGTGCGGGCGGCGGGACGAAACGTAGCGATTGCGGCCCGGCTTCCACCCGGCGGGCCGACATGCTTACGATGCGCCATCGCACACGGAGCGCCGCCATGAAGATCCGGCTGGGTCATATCGAGATCGACCTGCTGCGCTATATCGCCGTGTGGACGCTGGTCGTGCTGGGCTTCGCGTTCCAGGGCTTCATGCACGACGCAATGCTGCAGGACTATCTGTGGGCACCCACCGACTATCTGCGCTGGTCGGCGATCCAGTGGTACACCTGGGCATTGATGGCGCCGCTGGTGTTCCGCCTGGGCGAGCGCTATCCGCTGCCGCGCCCATTCCGGCTGCGCTCGCTGTGGCGCCACCTCGTGCTGGCGTTCCTGGTCACGCTGCTGGCCGTGCTGATTGGCGTGCTGCTGTCGGCCGGCGACTTCGGCGAGCAGCTCGCGCAGTTCCTGGGTCGCCACTATGCGGTCGGCATGCTCACCTACTTCGGCCTGCTGTCCTTGCAGCAGGCCCTGCATTACCGCGACGAAACCCTGCGCCAGGAGCGCGAGGCCGCGCGCCTGGCGACCGAGCTGGCGCAGTCGCGGTTGCAGGTGCTCAAGACCCAGCTGCA
>DASPIU010000087.1:0-66489 GCA_035629025.1 Stenotrophomonas sp. | reverse complement strand
CGGTTCTGGGTGGCGTAGCAGATGTCGTCGTTCTTCGGTCCCTGCATGGCCGGGTAGCGCGCGCGCAGGGCATCGATGATGCCGCGGGTGTCATCCACCGAGAGCGTGGTCTGCGTGGTGTAGGCCAGGTTCTGCGGCTGCGCGATGTCGAGCGTGGCGACATCGTCGATGTCCTCCACCAGGTAGATGCGCCCCTGCCCGGCCTCGCGGTTCCACTGCCCCATCGTGCCTTCCACCTCGGGGTGGCCGGCATGGCCGATCAGCACCACGTCGCGACCCGCGCGGCAATGCCGCGCCACTTCCAGGTGCACCTTGGTGACCAGCGGGCAGGTGGCGTCGAACACCTTCAGCGCGCGCCGGTCGGCCTCGCGGCGCACGGCCTGGGACACGCCGTGCGCGCTGAAGATCACCGTGGCACCGTCGGGCACTTCGTCCAGTTCCTCGACGAAGATGGCGCCGCGCTGCTTCAGGTCATCGACCACGAAACGGTTGTGCACGACCTCGTGGCGCACGTAGATCGGCGCGCCCAGCGTCTCGATCGCACGCTTGACGATCTCGATCGCGCGGTCGACGCCGGCACAGAAACCACGGGGGTTGGCGAGCAGGACTTCCATCATTCGGTTCGGTTCCGGCCGCGCACGGCCGGTGGGGGGGATATCGGCATTATCCGGCTTTTTGCCTGGACTTGCCGTCAAACAAACCAAACAGGGCAATACCGACCGCGCCCACCACGATCGCCGAGTCGGCGATGTTGAACGCCGGCCAGATGTGGTCGCCAACGTACCAGAGAATGAAATCGACCACATGGCCGTGAATCTGCCGGTCGATGACATTGCCGATCGCCCCGCCAATCACCAGCGCGTAGGGCAGGGCCGAGCGCCAGTCGGCGCGCGCGGTGCGCGAGAGCCAAAACGCCATCAGCCCGCTGATGCCGATCGCCAGCGCCGTGAACAGCCACAGCTGCCAGCCGCCGGCATCGCTGAGGAAGCTGAACGCCGCGCCAGTGTTGTAGGTGCGGCACCAGTCCCAGAACCCCGGGATCACCGGGATGCGCACGCAGCGCCCGCTCGGGTCCAGGTCCGGCAGGCTGGAAAGCACCCAGGCCTTGCTCCATTGGTCCAGGCCAATGACCGCCGCGGAAAGCAGCAGCCAGATCAGCGCATTGGGTTTGGGTCTGATGGTCATTCGATGTGTGCTCTGCAAAGTTCGCTCGGGGTCGGCCGTGGCCGGACCATGACCCCGGCGCGACGCACCGGGGCGGGTGGGCGCAAACGCCGGGATCAGAACCAGCGGCGGTCTTCGCCCGGTCCTTCGACATTGCTGGCGCAGCGCGCGCACAGCTCGGGATGACGCGCATCGGCGCCTACATCGGCGCGGTGGTGCCAGCAGCGCACGCACTTGGTCTTGGTGGTCGGCTGCGCGCTGACATAGATGTCGTCGGTGCTGGCCGGGGTCACGCTGACGTCGCCACTGATGAAAAGAAAGCGCAGCTCATCGGCCAGCGGCTGCCAGCGCGCGGCGCTGACCGGGTCGGCGGCCACGGTGATCTCGGCTTCCAGTGCGGCGCCAATCGCGCCGTTGGCGCGCATCGGTTCGAGCACCTTGGCCACCTGCTCGCGCAAGGCCAGCAGGCGGTCGAAATCGGCCGCGTTCAAGGCCGCATCCAGCGGCAATGGTGCCAGGCCCTCGTACCACGTGGTGAACAGCACGTTGTCCTCGCGCTGGCCCGGCAGGTAGCCCCACAACTCTTCGGCGGTGAAGCTGAGCACCGGCGCGATCCAGCGCACGAACGCCTCGGCGACGTGATACATCGCGGTCTGCGCCGAACGCCGGCCGCGCGCATCCTCACCCATGGTGTACAGGCGGTCCTTGGTCACGTCCAGGTACAGCGAACCCAGGTCCACGCTGCAGAAGTTCAGCAGGCCCTGCACGATGCCGGCAAAGTCGTAGCGCTCGTAGGCGGCCTTGATCTTCTCCTGCAGCTCGTAGGCGCGGTGCACGATCCAGCGGTCCAGCGCGACCATGTCCTGCAACGCCACCGCATGCACGGCGGGGTCGAAGCCATGCAGGTTGCCGAGCAGGAAACGCGCGGTGTTGCGCAGGCGCCGGTAGGCGTCGGCATTGCGCTTGAGGATTTCCTGCGACAGCGACATCTCGTTGCTGTAGTCGGCCGAGGCGATCCACAGGCGCAGGATGTCCGCGCCCAGCGTCTTCATGATGTCCTGCGGCTCGATGCCATTGCCCAGCGACTTGGACATCTTTCGGCCGTGCTCGTCCACGGTGAAGCCGTGGGTCAGGCACTGTTGGTACGGCGCGGCCTTGTCCAGCGCCACGCCGGTCAGCAGCGAGGACTGGAACCAGCCGCGGTGCTGATCGGAACCCTCCAGGTACAGGTCGGCCGGCTTGGGCAGGCCGCGCTCGGGCAGCACCGCTTCATGGGTGACGCCCGAGTCGAACCACACGTCGAGGATGTCGGTGATCTTGTCGTACTGCGCCGCTTCCTCGCCCAGCAACTCGGCGGCATCGAGCGAGTACCACACGTCCACGCCGCCCTGCTCCACCAGGTCGGCGACCTGGCGCATCAGCTCGGTGCTGCGCGGATGCGGCTCGCCGGTTTCGCGGTGCACGAACAACGCGATGGGCACGCCCCAGGTGCGCTGGCGCGAAATCGTCCAGTCCGGGCGGCCTTCGACCATGCCGGCAATGCGTGCCTGGCCCCAGCCCGGGTACCAGGCCACCTGCTCGATGGCCTTCAAGGCATCGGCGCGCAGACCGGCCTGCTCCATCGAGATGAACCACTGCGGCGTGGCGCGGAAGGCAATCGGCGTCTTGTGCCGCCAGCAGTGCGGGTAGCTGTGGGTGAGCTTGAACATCGCCAGCAGCGCGCCGTTGCCGCGCAGCGCTTCGACGATGACGTCATTGGCCTTCCAGATATGCAGCCCGGCCAGGACCAGTTCGCCAAACGGCGGCGTCGAGGGCAGGTACACACCACGGCCATCGACCGGATTGATCTGCGCGGCGCTGTAGCGATCGAGCAGGCCGTATTGCCTGGAGACCTGGTAGTCCTCCTGGCCGTGGCCGGGGGCGGTATGCACCGCGCCGGTGCCGTCTTCGGCCGACACGTGCTCGCCCAGCAGCAGCGGGATGTCGCGCTCGGCATAGGCATCGCCATCAACCGCGAAGGGATGCGCCAGCAACAAGCCTTCCAGCGCCTTGCCGGCCACGCGGCCGTGCACCACCGGCTCGCCGCCCACGCCGTAGCGCGCCAGTGCCTTGCCAACGAGGGCGTCGGCCAGCACCAGCCAGCGCGGCTGGCCATTGCGGGCCGGGCCTTCAACCAGCGCATATTCCAGTTCGGGACCGATGCTCACCGCCAGCGACGCGGGCAGCGTCCACGGCGTGGTCGTCCAGATCGGCACCGCAACCTCGACGCCCGCCGGCAGCTGCACGCCGAAGCGCGCGGCCAGCGCCTGCGCATCGCGCGCGGTGTAGGCCACATCCACCGCCGGTGATTCCTTGTCCGCGTACTCGATTTCCGCCTCGGCCAACGCCGAGCCGCAATCGAAGCACCAGTGCACCGGCTTGACGCCGCGGCTGAGGTGACCGTTGTCGACGATCCTGGCCAGCGCGCGAATCTCGTTGGCCTCGAAGTGGAAATCCAGCGTCTGGTACGGATTGTCCCAGTCGCCGATCACGCCCAGGCGCTTGAAGTCGCGGCGCTGCAGGTCGATCTGCTCGCGTGCGTACTCACGGCACTTCTGCCGGAACTCCACCGCATCGAGCTTGACGCCGACCTTGCCGAACTTTTTCTCGATGGCGATCTCGATCGGCAGACCGTGGCAATCCCAGCCCGGTATGTACGGCGCATCGAAGCCGGCCAGGTGCTTGGACTTGACGATGATGTCCTTGAGGATCTTGTTGACCGCGTGGCCGAGGTGAATCTGCCCGTTCGCGTACGGCGGGCCATCGTGCAGCACGAAGGTCGGGCGGCCGGCGGCGTGCGCACGCAATTTGGCGTACAGCCCCTCCTCCTCCCAGCGCGCCAGAATTCCCGGCTCGCGCTTGGGCAGGTCGCCGCGCATCGGGAATTCCGTTGCCGGCAGGTGGAGGGTGGCTTTGTAGTCCTGGCTCACGCGGTGGCTCGCAGTCGTTGTTCGGAAAGGATGCGACGCGCCTGCTCGGCGTCGCGTTGCATCTGCGCGGTCAATGCCGGCAGGCCGTCGAATTTCTCTTCGTCACGCAGCTTGGCGACAAACTCGACCTCGATGTGGCGGCCATAGAGATCGCCTTGGTAGTCGAACAGGTGCGCTTCCAGCAGCGGCTCGACACCGGCCACCGTCGGCCGGGTGCCGAAACTGGAGACCGACGGCCAGGGCACGTTCTTGCCGCCCTCACTCATCACCCCGTGCACCCAGGTCGCATAGATGCCCGACAGGGCCGGCGTGCGTGGAAAGCGCAGGTTGGCGGTGGGGAAACCCAGGGTGCGGCCCAACTGCTTGCCGCGCACCACGCGCCCATCGATGGCATACGGACGGCCGAGCAGGTCGGCGGCATGGGCGAAGTTGCCGGCGCGCAGCAGTTCGCGGATGCGGGTGCTGGAAATGCGCTCGCCGTGCAGATCGACCGGCGCGATTTCGCTGGCGGCAAAGCCGAGCTCGGCGCCCAGCCGTTGCAGCAACGCGATGTCACCGCCGCGCTTGTGGCCGAAGCGGAACTCCGGGCCGATCCAGACTTCGCATGCGCGCAGGCGTTGCACCAGGCAGCGCTGCACGAAGTCCTCGGCGCTGAGCGAGGACAGCTTGCGATCGAAACGGATCAGGCCGACGCCATCGGCGCCCAGCTCGCGCAGGCCTTCGTACTTGGCGCGCGCCAGGGTCAGCCGAGGCGGCGGAGCGAGCGGCGCGAAGAACTCGCGCGGCAGCGGTTCAAAACTCACCGCAACCGCCGGCACGCCCAGCGCCTGCGCACGCGCCACGGCCTGGCGCACCAGCGCGCGGTGGCCCAGGTGCAGGCCATCAAAGGCGCCGATGCAGACCACGCTTGCGTGCGGGTACAGGGTCCCGCCCTCGACGTCTCTGAATAGCCTGCTCATTCCGGTTCGGGGACTCCGGCCCGCCAAGGGCCGCCACAATCGCTGGGAGAATCCCGAAGTATAGCCGGCCGCGACAGGATCAATGCTCGCGCAGGTCCCGCGGACGGAAGCCCAGCGCCACCAGCGCCAGCAGGTAGACCAGGCCGCCACCACCGACCAGGCAGGCCAGCCCGCCGGCGCGATGCAGGGTGTCCATCGCGGTGAAGTCCGGCAGCCACCACAGCAGGGCCAGCAGCACCGCGACCATCGCCGCGCAGGCCAGCGCCAGGCGCGCCACGTAGCGGCCCCAGCCCGGGCGGCGCTGGTACACGCCGGTCTTGCCCAGCCAGTACCAGAGCAGCCCGAGGTTGAGATAGCTCGACAAGGCACTGGCAATACCCAGCGCCAGGTGCAGGCCCGGCTGGCGCCCGACCGCGGTCATCACACCGAGCGCGCGCAGCTCCGGCGGCACCATGACCTGGTACAGGATGGCCAGGAACAGGAAGTTCAACACCATGTTCGCGACCAGCGCCGCCACGCCGGCGCGCACCGGGGTGCGGGTGTCCTGGCGCGCGTAGAACGCCGGCAACACCACTTTCAGCAGCGCGAATGCGGGCAGGCCGAAGCTCAGCCCGTAGACCGACAGCGCGGTCATCTGTGTGGCGAAGGCAGTGAACTTGCCGTGCTGGAACAACGTGGCGATCAGCGGCTCGGCCAGCAGGACCAGACCAAGCATCGCCGGCACCGAGATCAGCAGCGTGGTGCGCAGGCCCCAGTCCAGCGCGTTGGAGAAGCCTTCGCGGTCGGTGTTAACGTGGTGGCGGGCCAGTGCCGGCAGGATCACCGTGCCCAGCGCCACGCCGAACACGCCCAGCGGCAACTCCAGGAAACGATCGGCCAGCGACAGCCACGACTGCGAGCCATCCGCCAGGCGCGAAGCGATCACCGTGTCCAGCAGCAGGTTGATCTGCGCCACCGACGAGCCGAACAGGGTCGGCACCATCAGGGTCAGTACCTTGCGCACGCCAGGGTGCTGCCAGCCCCAGCGCGGCAGGGTCAGCAGGTCGATCCCGCGCAACGCCGGCAACTGGAACAGCAGCTGCAGCACGCCGGCCGCCAGCACCGCCCAGCCCAGGGCGAGAATCTGCCGCTCCGGTTCGCCGCCCAGCCGCGGCGCCAGCCACAGCGCACCGGCGATCATGCACAGGTTGAGGATCACCGGGGTCAGCGCCGGCATCGCGAAACGCTGAAAGCTGTTGAGCGCGCCGCCAGCCAGGGCGGTGAGCGAGACGAACAGCAGGAACGGGAACGTCAGCCGGAACAGATCCACAAGCAGGCCTTGTTTCGCCGGATCCGTGGCCGCGCCGCTGCCGAACAGCCAAGCCAGCTGCGGCGCGAAGATCAGCCCCAGCGCTGTCACCACCAACAGCGCGCCGCCCAGCGTGCCGGACACGCGCGCCATCAGCTCGCGCAGGTCTTGGTGCGTGCGGGTCTCCTTGACCTCGGTGAAAACCGGGACGAAGGCCGTGGCGAAGGAGCCCTCCGCAAACAGCCGACGCAGGAAGTTGGGAACCCGGAATGCGACCCAGAAGGCATCGGTGACCGCATTGGTGCCAAACTGAGTGGAGATGACCTGGTCGCGGACCAGCCCCAGTACCCGGGAGACCATGGTCATGCTGCTGAACGACATCAGGCCCTTCAACATGCGGGGCTTGCTCACCGGGACCACCCCTTGACAACCGACTTGACGTAGATATTCGAGTCCATCATAATTTCGCGCTTGCTTTTTCCACTACACCGATTTTTCAGGAAACCACCACCGTGGCCAATATCAAGTCCGCCAAGAAGCGCGCCAAGCAGACCGTCGTGCGCAACGCGCGCAACACGGCTCAGCGTTCGATGCTGCGCACCGCCGTCAAGAAGGTGATCAAGGCCCTTGACGCCAACGATGCCGCCAGCGCCGAAGCCGCCTTCGCCGTTGCCCAGCCGATCCTCGACCGCTTCAGCGCTCGCGGCCTGATCCACAAGAACAAGGCTGCCCGTCACAAGAGCCGCCTGGTTGCCCGCATCAAGGCCATCAAGGCCGCCTGATCCGGCTGTCGCGCCGAGGGTCATGCCCTCGGCGATATGCAAAAGCCCGGCCTTGGCCGGGCTTTTTGCTGGGCGCGCGCTCACCTCAGCGAGCATTCGCGTCCTGCTCGGCGAGCGCATCTTCGCGCTGGCGATCGAAGAAGGCCATGATGTCCTTCATGATCGGCCAGGTGCCTTCGCGGCCCAGGGCCGACACCAGGTACCACGGGCCGGTCCAGCCGAGCTCGGCAATCACCTGTTCGGCCGCGACCCGCGCTTCGTCCTCGAACATCAGGTCAGCCTTGTTGAGCACCAGCCAGCGCGGCTTGGCCAGCAGCTCCGGATCGTGCCGCTCCAGTTCGCGCTCCAGCAGCCGCACCTGTTCGGCGGGCGAGGCGCCCTCCGCGCCGCCTTCCTCGAAGCCCTCAAAGGCCGGCGAGATATCCACCAGGTGCAGCAGCAGGCGGGTGCGCTGCAGATGGCGCAGGAATTGCGCGCCCAGGCCCGCGCCTTCAGCAGCGCCTTCGATCAGGCCCGGGATATCGGCGATGACGAAGCTGCGGTGCGCCTCGACGCTGACCACGCCGAGGTTCGGATAGAGCGTGGTGAACGGATAGTCCGCCACCTTCGGCGTCGCCGCCGACACCGCGCGGATGAAGGTGCTCTTGCCGGCATTCGGGAAGCCGAGCAGGCCGACATCGGCCAGCAGCTTCAGTTCCAGCTTGAGCACGCGCTCCTCGCCCGCTTCGCCCGGCAGCGCCTGGCGGGGCGCGCGGTTGGTCGAGCTCTTGAAGTGCATGTTGCCCAGGCCGCCCTTGCCGCCCTTGGCCACCAGCAGGCGGTCGCCATGCCGGGTCATGTCGCCGATCACCTCGTCGGTATCGACGTTCATCACCACGGTGCCGACGGGCACGGTGATGATCCGGTCCTCGCCTGCCTTGCCGTACATCTGCCGGCCCATGCCGTTCTCGCCGCGCTGCGCCTTGAAGATGCGCTCGTGGCGGAAGTCGACCAGGGTGTTGAGGTTCTCGTCGGCCTGCAGCCAGACGCTGCCGCCGGCGCCGCCATCACCACCATCGGGGCCGCCCAGCGGGATGAACTTCTCGCGCCGGAAGCCGACGCAGCCATTGCCGCCATTGCCGGCGATCACCTGGATTTCTGCTTCGTCAACGAGTTTCATGCGGGGCCGCCATTGGGATCGGGTGATGCAAAACCATGAGGAGCGCGCACGGCGGGTGGAGGCCGGCCGGGGCGCGTATGCCCGTGTGTGGATTGTGCGCGAATCGGACCGGGCCCGCTGCGGCGGGCTCCACAACACGGATCAACGAAAAGCCCCGCCGAAGCGGGGCTTTTCACAGCGGAGCCGCGAGGGCTCCGTCGCAGGCCTGGATCAGGCCTGGACGACGCTGACGGTACGACGCTTCTTCGCACCCTTGACCGAGAACTCGACCGTGCCGTCGACCAGCGCGAACAGCGTGTGGTCGCGGCCCAGGCCGACGCCGGTGCCCGGGTGGAACTGGGTGCCGCGCTGACGCACGATGATGTTGCCCGCATCGATGGCCTGGCCACCGAAGATCTTGACGCCCAGGTACTTCGGGTTGGAGTCGCGACCGTTGCGCGAGGAGCCTACGCCCTTTTTATGTGCCATGACGGATTCTCCTTTGGCTTAGCCGGCGATGCCGGTGATTTCGATTTCGGTGTAATGCTGCCGGTGACCCTGACGCTTCATGTGGTGCTTGCGGCGGCGGAACTTGATGATGCGCACCTTGTCGGCGCGGCCATGCGCGACGACCTTGGCGGTGACCGAAGCGCCCTTCAGCGCATCGCCCAGCTTGATGCCATCGCTGTCGCCCAGCATCAGGATGTTGTCGAACTTGATCTCGTTGCCGGCTTCGACCTCGAGCTTTTCCACGCGGAGCGTTTCGCCCTGCGCGACGCGGTATTGCTTACCGCCGGTGACCAGTACTGCGTACATGTGGCGTCTCTTCTGTAGTTATTCTGAGAGTATCTGCCGCCTGGTGGACGGACAGACCGCGAATGATAGCCCGCCGGGGCTTGACCGGTCAAACCCGGACCCTCCCGGCGACGGCCGCCCGCCCGGACCGGATTCAGCCCCCTGAACGGGCCTCCGCGCGGCCACCCTTTCCCTTTCCGGACGCCACCCCCATGTCGCAGGGCCTGAGACGGTCGCGGCGATACTCGCTTGCAGCGATTTGCCCGCACCTGCCCCAGTCGATACGCTTCCCTATTGGCCCGCGGGCCACCTCCCCCTGCTCGAATGCTCCGCTCCTGAGGAACCCATGGCGCTGGATTACATCCGCATCCGCGGCGCGCGGACGCACAATCTCAAGAACCTCGACCTCGACCTGCCCCGCGACAAGCTGATCGTCATCACCGGCCTGTCCGGCTCGGGCAAGTCCTCGCTGGCGTTCGACACCATCTATGCCGAAGGCCAGCGCCGCTACGTCGAGTCGCTGTCGGCATACGCGCGGCAGTTCCTCAGCGTGATGGAAAAGCCTGACGTGGACCACATCGAGGGCCTGTCGCCGGCAATCTCGATCGAGCAGAAGTCCACGTCGCACAACCCGCGTTCGACCGTCGGCACCATTACTGAAATCTACGACTACCTGCGCCTGCTCTATGCCCGCGTCGGCCAGCCGCGCTGCCCGGATCACGGCTATCCGCTGGAGGCGCAGACCGTCAGCCAGATGGTCGACCAGGTGCTGAACCTGGACCCGGAAGAGCGCTTCATGCTGCTGGCGCCGGTGATCCGCGACCGCAAGGGCGAGCACGCGCAAGTGTTCGAGCAGCTGCGCGCGCAGGGCTTCGTGCGCGTGCGCGTGGACGGCGAGCTGCACGAGATCGACGCGGTGCCGCCGCTGGCGCTGCGCCAGAAGCACACCATCGAGGCGGTGATCGACCGCTTCCGCCCGCGCGAGGACATCAAGCAGCGCCTGGCCGAATCGTTCGAGACCGCGCTCAAGCTCGGCGATGGCATGGCCGCGGTGCAGTCGCTGGACAACGAGAAGGCCAACCCGCAACTGTTCTCCTCCAAGTACAGCTGCCCGGTCTGCGATTACTCGCTGCCGGCACTGGAACCGCGCCTGTTCTCGTTCAACGCACCAATGGGCGCCTGCCCGAGCTGCGACGGCCTGGGCGTGGCCGAGTTCTTCGATCCCGAGCGCGTCGTCGTGCACCCGGAGCTGTCGCTGTCGGCTGGCGCGGTACGCGGCTGGGATCGCCGCAACGCCTATTACTTCCAGCTCATCGCCTCGCTGGCCAAGCACTACAAGTTCGACGTGGACGCGCCCTGGCAGTCACTGCCGGCGACGGTGCGCCAGGCCGTGCTGTACGGCAGTGGCGACGAGGTGGTGGTGTTCACCTATTTCACCGAGTCCGGCGGCCGCACGCAGCGCAAGCACCGCTTCGAGGGCATCCTGCCCAACCTGGAGCGGCGCTACCGCGAGACCGAATCGCCGGCGGTGCGCGAAGAGCTCGCCAAGTACATCAGCGAGCGTCCGTGCCCGGCCTGCGAAGGCGCCCGCCTCAACAAGGCCGCGCGCAACGTGTTTGTCGCCGACCGGCCGCTGCCGGACCTGGTCGTGCTGCCGGTCGACGAGGCGCTGAAGTTCTTCAAGCACCTGCACCTGCCGGGCTGGCGCGGCGAGATTGCCGCCAAGATCGTCAAGGAAATCGCCGAGCGCCTCGGCTTCCTGGTCGATGTGGGCCTGGACTACCTCACCCTGGAGCGCAAGGCCGACACGCTGTCCGGCGGCGAGGCGCAGCGTATTCGCCTGGCCAGCCAGATCGGCGCCGGCCTGGTCGGGGTGATGTACGTGCTCGACGAGCCGTCCATCGGCCTGCACCAGCGCGACAACGAACGCCTGCTCGGCACCCTCACCCGCCTGCGCGACCTGGGCAACACGGTGATCGTCGTCGAGCACGACGAAGACGCGATCCGCCTGGCCGACTACATCCTCGACATCGGCCCGGGTGCCGGCGTGCATGGCGGCGAGATCGTCGGCCAGGGCAGCCTGCAGAACCTGCTCGATTCGCCGCGCTCGCTCACCGGCCAGTACCTGTCGGGCAAGCGCGCCATCGAGATTCCCAAGCAGCGGCACAAGCCCAATCCGAAGATGACGTTGCATCTGCGCGGGGCCCACGGCAACAACCTCAAGGGCGTGGACCTGGACATACCGGCGGGCCTGCTGACCTGCATCACCGGCGTATCCGGTTCGGGCAAGTCCACGCTGATCAACGACACGCTGTATTCGCTGGCCGCCAACGAGATCAACGGCGCCTCGCATCCGGTGGCGCCATACCGAGAGATCGACGGCCTGGACCTGTTCGACAAGGTCGTGGACATCGACCAGTCGCCGATCGGGCGCACGCCGCGCAGCAACCCGGCCACCTACACCGGACTGTTCACGCCGCTGCGCGAACTGTTCGCGCAGGTGCCCGAATCGCGCGCCCGCGGCTATTCGGCCGGCCGCTTCAGCTTCAACGTGCGCGGCGGCCGCTGCGAGGCCTGCCAGGGCGATGGCATGATCAAGGTGGAGATGCACTTCCTGCCTGACGTGTACGTTCCTTGCGACATCTGCGGCGGCAAGCGCTACAACCGCGAAACGCTGGAGATCCTGTACAAGGGCTACAACATTAACGACGTGCTGGAAATGACCGTCGAGGATGCGCTCAATCTGTTCGAGCCGGTGCCGTCGATCGCGCGCAAGCTCGAAACCCTGGTCGATGTCGGCCTGAGCTACGTCAAACTGGGCCAGAGCGCGACCACGCTTTCCGGCGGCGAGGCGCAGCGCGTCAAACTGTCCAAGGAACTGTCGCGTCGTGATACCGGCCGCACCCTGTACATCCTCGACGAACCGACCACCGGCCTGCATTTCCACGACATCGAGGCGCTGCTGGCCGTGCTGCACAAGCTGCGCGACGAAGGCAACACCGTGGTCGTGATCGAGCACAACCTGGACGTGATCAAGACCGCCGACTGGATCGTCGACCTCGGCCCCGAGGGCGGGCACCGCGGCGGCAGCATCCTGGTGACCGGCACGCCGGAAGAAGTGGCCGCGCACCCTGGCTCCTACACCGGCCAGTTCCTGGCGAAGATGCTGCCCTCGGTTGCGTCGCGCCCGAGCCGCCCGGCCGCCGTCGCCAACAAGCCCTCGGCCCTGCCGCCGCGCAAGAGCGAACGCGAAGCGGCGGCGAAGGAAGCCAAGGCCGCGGCCAAGGCCGCCAAGGCGGTGAAGACCGCCAAAAAGCCGGTTGCGGCCAAGACCACCGCGGCCAAGAAGACCGCCAGCAAGAAGAGCTAACGATGAGCGACAACCCGCACAAGATTCTCGCCCGCGTCCCGATCAGCGTGCGCTGGCGTGACATGGACAGCATGGGCCACGTCAACAACGCCAAGTACATTTCCTATCTGGAAGAAGCCCGCGTGCGCTGGATGCTCGGCGTGCCCGGCGTGTCGATGAGCGACCGCATCGCTCCCGTGGTCACGGCGACCAACGTCAACTACCGCCGCCCCATCGTGTGGCCCAACGATATCGTGGTGGAGCTGTTCGTCGAGCGGCTCGGCAACAGCAGCGTCACCATCGGCCACCGCATCGTCGACCAGCAGGACGACACCGCGCTGTATTCCGACGGCAACGTGGTCGTGGTGTGGATGGATACCCAGACCGGCAAGAGCGCGCCGTTGCCTGAGGCGATCAGGAGCGCGTCAACCTGATCGGCCGGCGCGTGCATGCGAGAGCAGCATGCGTCTCGTTGATACCGCAAGGTGGCGGATTGCGGCGCCGGTGTCGCGGCTGAAGCCCCTCCTACAACGGCCCAAACACCGCCACCGCTTTTTCCAACCGATCATGGCGATCTGTCGGGCATTCGGGGGCGGGCCCTGCCAGGACCCTAGGCAACATGGATGTTGCCTAGGAGCCTCCACGGATGGATTCACGGCGTGTCCTGGCAGGGCCCGCGCCCGGATGCCGTGCACACAACCCTGCGAGCCAACCGCAACAATCAATTCAAGGCGCAACCTTCCGCACCAGCAGCACCGCCTCGACGCTCCGCCCATCCTCCAGCTTGAACGTCACCGGTACCTTCCCGCCTTCGACCAGCGCCTGCTTCGGCTCCATCAACATCAGGTGCAACCCCCCCGGCGCCAGCGTGACCTTCCCGCCCGCCGGCAGCGCCAGCCGCGGAACCTCGCGCATCCGGTTCACCCCATCCACCTGCGTCGTCTCGTGCAACGACACGTCTCCGAACGCCGGACTGCTCGCCGACACCACCGCTGACGGCTTCGCGCAGGCATTGGCGAACGCGCCAAAACCCGCCGCCATCGGCATCGTCGGCGAAGGCGGCAAGCGTACCCAGCCCTCGCGCCACTGCGGCGTGCAATCACCTGCGGGGGCGGCATGGACCGCGGCGCTGGCAAGACCGAGCGCGGCAGCAAGAACGGCGGACAGGCGGGTCATGTTCATGCCGCTATCATAGCCACGCCGTCAGGAGCACGTCATGAGCATCGAGACCCAAGACCACGCCCGCATCCGCGAGATCCGCCTGGCCCGGCCCCCGGCCAATGCCCTCGATACCGCCCTGTGCCGGCAACTCATTGCCGCCATCAACCAGGCCCCGGCCGACGACATGCACGCCATCGTCCTGTCCGGCGCGCCGCACATCTTTTCCGGCGGCCTCGACGTGCCCTACCTGCTCGGCCACGGCAGCGACCGCGGCAAGCTGCTCGACAGCTGGCAGGCCTTCTTCGGCGCCGCCAAGACCCTGGCCGAAACCCGCATCCCCGTCGTCGCCGCGATCACCGGCCATGCGCCCGCCGGCGGCTGCGTGCTGGCCCTGTGCTGCGACTACCGGATCATGGCGCGCAGCATCGACCCGGCCAGGCCCTACGCCATCGGCTTGAACGAAGTGCAGGTCGGCCTGGCCGCCCCCGAAGGCATCCAGCGTCTGCTGCGGCGCGTGGTCGGCCCGCATCGCGCCGAACGCCTGCTCGTGGCCGGCGAAATGGTGCCGGCCGAACTGGCGGTGCAGATCGGCCTGGTCGATGAACTGGCCGACGGCGAACAAGTGGTTGCCCGCGCCATCGCCTGGCTGGACGAACTGCTGCGCCTGCCGCACCAACCCATGCTGCATACCCGCGACGTGGCCCGCGCCGACTTGCGCGATGCACTGGCGCCGGAACTCATCCAGCTCGATCGCTTCGTCGAAGCCTGGTACGCCGATGACGCGCAGGCCGCGCTGCAGGCCCTGGCCGCGCGTTTGCGCAAGCCCGCGTAGCGCACGGTTTCCGGTCCCGCCCTGGCGCCGGGACGGGGCCCAGCGCGGGCGCCCCGCTATACTCGCGGCCTGTCGACCCGCAGGCCTCCACCCTTGTCCGCACCCGCCGAACCCGTCGTCTCCGAACTCATCAGCCTGCTCTCGCTGGAGCGGCTGGAGGACAACCTGTTCCGCGGACAGAGCCGCGACATCGGCACCAAGTACGTGTTTGGCGGGCAAGTGCTCGGCCAGGCCCTGGCCGCGGCCCAGGCCACCGTGGAGAACGGGCGCCAGGCGCATTCGCTGCACGCCTATTTCCTGCGCGCCGGCAATATCGAGCACCCCATCGTCTATGACGTGGACCGTACCCGCGACGGCGGCAGCTTCTCGGTGCGCCGCGTCACCGCGATCCAGCACGGCAAGGTGATCTTCTTCTGTGCCGCGTCGTTCCAGGAACACGAGGACGGCGCCGAGCACCAGTCGCGCATGCCCGAAGTGCCGCAGCCGGAAGACATCGCCCCCACTCCGCCGCTGGCGCCGGAAGTGCTGGCCAAGCTGCCGGTGAAGGTGCAGCGCTGGCTTTCGCGCGGCGGCCCGTTCGAGTTCCGCCACGTCTACCCCCGCGACGAACTGCATCCGCCCAAGCGCCCGCCGTTCCAGCAGATGTGGCTGCGCCTGGCCGACCCGGTCGGCGACGACCAGGGCCTGCACCGCGCACTGCTGGCCTACGCTTCGGACTTCCAGTTGCTGGGCACGTCCACCTTCCCGCATGGCATCAGCTACTACACGCCCGGCGTGCAGATGGCCTCGCTTGACCATGCCCTGTGGTTCCACCGCCCCTTCCGCACCGACGACTGGTTGCTGTATTCGCTGGACAGCCCCACCGCCCAGGGTTCGCGCGGCCTGGCCCGTGGCCAGTTCTTCACCCGCGATGGCGTGCTGGTGGCCAGCACCTCGCAGGAAGGGCTGATCCGCGTGGTCCGCGAAGGCGACAGCCACACCGTACCGGCCAAGGACTGATCATGCGCAAGATCTTCAGCAGCCAACGCGTGGAAACCGCCGAGGGCGTGGCCAAGTTGCTGCGCGAAGCCGGCATCGACGTGCGCATCAGCAACGGCCGCTCGTACCACAGCAAGCGCAGCGGGCAGTTCAGCTATCTCGAACAGGGCAACGCGCAGACCCACCCCACGGTGTGGGTGGTGCACGCCGACGACCAGCCGCGCGCGCGCGAACTGCTGCGCGAGGCGCGCCTGCTGGAAACCACGCGGCGCGACCTGCCGCATGGCGACTACGCCTTTGCCGCGCCGTCGGAGGCGCAGGCGCCGTCGCGCAACTGGGCCTGGCGCATCCGCATCATCCTGTTGCTGGTCATCGGTGCCATCGCCATGTTCATCGTGATGCATCGGCGTGCCGCGCCTCCGGTCGCTCCGGCGCGGGTAGCCACGCCAGCGCCGGCTCAGCCAGCGCAGGGCCAGCCCACGCCACAGCAACAGCAGCAACAGCAACAGCAACAGCAGCAAGAGCAGGAAGACCCCTCGCGCGTACGCATCCAGCCGGCGCAGTGACCGCGGCAGGCGCCTGCGCCTGTCCCGGTCACATTGCGGCGGCCGCCACGTCCTGGTGAGGAACCCGCGAGGAGCCGCGCCATGCATGCACAAACCCTGGACCTGATGCTGCAGCGCGAGCTGCCCACCGCCGCCGCCGGCTGCCAGCAAGCCTATGGGCGCATCGTCGGCGCCTGCCAGAACACGGTGACCGCGATAGCCCTGGCGATCACCCGCGATGTCGCCGCCAGCGAGGACATCGCCCAGGAAGCCTTCCTGCGCGCCTGGCAGCAGCTCTCGCGCCTGCACAACCACGCCAGCTTCCTGCCGTGGCTGCGCCAGATCACCCGCAACCTGGCCCGCGACTGGCTGCGCGCGCAACGGCACCGGCCACTGTCCGGCGAGGCGGCGGAAGTGGCGATCGGCATGGCCGCCGACCCGGGACTGTCGCCGGCCGACCAGTTGCAACGCGTGCAGGAGGAAATCGCCGCCGAGGAACTGATCTCCGCCCTGCCCGAGGAAAGCCGCGAAACCCTGTTGCTGTATTACCGCGAAGGCCAGAGCTCGCAACAGGTCGCGCGGCTGCTGGGGCTCAGCGACGCGGCGGTCCGCAAGCGCCTGTCGCGCGCACGGGCCTGCGTGCGCGCGCAGTTGCTGACGCGCTTTGGCGAGTTCGCGCGCAGCAGCGCACCTGGCGCCGCGTTCGCTGCCGCGGTGGTGTCGGCGGCGATGATTGCAGCGCCCGGCGTGGCCGGCACGGCCGTGGCCGCCGCTACCCTTGGCGCCGGCCTGGGCACGGCCAGTGGCGCTTCCAAGCTTGGCGGCGGCCTCGGCGTATCCGCATTGTCTGGTGGCACCGCACTGAGTTCGCTGGGCGCGACGATGCTGGCCCGGGCAGGGGCGGTGCCGGCCAAGGTGTGGCTGGCGGTTCTCGTGTCGATGCTCCTGGGCATCGCCCTCACCTATGCCAGCGGCTTCTATCTGTTCACCTATGCCGACAACGAACACGAGCGCGCGCAGCTGCGGCGGGTGATCCGGCAGATGATGCTCAGCGCGGCGGCCGTATGCATTACGACGCTGCTGCTGAGCCTGGCCGGTGCCGGCGTGTGGTGGGTGCTCGGCGGCTTCGGTGCGGGGATGATGCTGGTCAACTACTACTGCCTGGTCAGCCTGCCACGGGTGATGGCGCCGTTGCTGGCACGCGATGGCGCGCGCCGTGGCCGCAGCCGGCCCAGTTGGGTGTACCAGAGCACTTTCGGGCGTCCGGCGGTGCTGTGGTCCAACATGTTCGTGCTGGCATGCGTGGTGTGGACGCTGTACGTCAACCGGGTCTTCTGACGCGGGCACATCCGGACGCAAAAAAAATCCCCGCGCATTGCTGCGCGGGGACGGTCGATCGGCGCCTTGTTGCGGAACTGCGGTGTTGCGGGGTGTTACTTCGTTGCCGCCGGCTGCGTGGTGCTGGCGGGCTGGGTCGCGGCCGGCTTGGCGGCGGTCGGCGCCTTGCCATGGTCGTGCCCGCCGCGCGGGCCACCGTGCATGCCGTGACCGAACGGCGCGCGCTTGCTGGCGGCGGCGTCGAACTCGGCCTTGCTCAGCTTGCCGTCCTTGTCGGTGTCGGCAGCGGCGAACCACGCATCACGCGACTGCTGCCTGCGGGCCTGGAAGTCAGCCTTGTCGACATAGCCGTCCTTGTTGACGTCGAGCTTGTCGAAGCGGCTGGCGAACTTCGGATCGGCCTTGGCTTCCTCGCGACTGATGCGGCCGTCCTTGTTGGTGTCGAGCTTGGTCATGTGCTCGTGTGCGCCGCGGTGGAATTCAGCGCGCTTCGGCAGCTCGTCGCGCGACAGCTTGCCGTCCTTGTTCTTGTCCAGGGTGTCGAAGTTCTGCGCCAGGCGCGGCGCCTTGGCGGCCTCGGCGCGGTCGATCACGCCGTCGCCATTGCTGTCGAGCCTGGACAGGCCGCGCTGGCCGCCATCGCTCGGCGGCGTGTCGACGGCAAAGGCGGAGGCACTGCTCAGGGCGGCCAGCACGGCCAGGACGATGAGGGGCTTGCGGAAGGTCATGGACTTGCTCCGTTGGGGATACGAATGACACGGGCCGGTGCCCGGGTCCGACGCGCGTTTCGATCGCGCCATCGCTGACATCAACGGGTGGCGGCGGCGCCGGTTGACCTGACTCCGGTCGCATTCATGCAGCGGACAGGCGCAGCGCCACGAGGCCGTGTGGCGCTATGCTGCTGCGCATGGCGATCCATGCCGACAACCGCGAAGACCTGCGCCTGTTCCAGACCGGGCAGCACGCGTGCGGCTACTGGCCGGAACGGCTGGCGCGCGACCTGGTGCTCGATCCGCATGACCCGCGCCTGGGCGCGATCTATCCGCAGGCACTGGCCTGGGGTTTCCGCCGCTCCGGCGACCTGGTCTACCGCCCGCATTGCGAGCAATGCCAGGCTTGCGTGCCGGTGCGCATCCCGGTGGCCGCGTTCCGCCCGGACCGCAGCCAGCGCCGCTGCCTGCAGCGCAATGCCGGCCTGACTTGTCGCATCGTCGCCGCGCAGCGCACCGATGAACAGCTGGCGCTGTACACCGCCTACCTGCGCCATCGCCACCCCGGCGGCGGCATGGACGAACACGGCGCGCGCGAGTTTGACCAGTTCCTGATCGGCGCGTGGTCGCACGGGCGCTTCCTGGAAATTCGCGAACCGGCGGCGCTTGGCCATCGCGGCCGGCTGCTGGCGGTGGCGGTGACCGATGTCACCGAGCGCGCGCTGTCAGCGGTCTACACCTTCTACGCGCCGGACGCCGCCGCGCGCGGCCTGGGCACCCTGGCGATCCTGCAGCAGATCGACTGGGCGCGGCGCGATGGCCTGGCCCATGTCTATCTGGGCTACTGGATTCGCGGCCACGCCAAGATGGACTACAAGCGTCGCTTCCACGGCCTGGAGGCCTACGACGGCCGGCAGTGGCGCGACTTTACCGACGCCTGCGGCCAGCCTGCGCCGACACCCTGAGCCGGTAAACCACGACATCCGGCTGTCTTGGCCGCATGCGAGAATCGCCGCATGATCCGATCCCTCCTGCTCTCCACGCTTCTTCTGCTGTGCGCCGCCTGCGCGCACCCGCTGCTGTCCAAGGCCGATGCGGGCACCGCCGCCGCGCCGCTGCGCCTGGCGACCTACAACACTTCGCTGTACTCCGACCAGGGTGGCGGGCTGATCGCCGAGCTGGAGGGCGACAGCGCGCATGCGCGCAAGATCGCCGCGGTGCTGCAGAACGTGCGCCCCGACCTGGTGCTGCTCAACGAGTTCGACTACGACCCGGCCCACCGCGCCGCCGACCTGTTCCAGCAGCGCTATCTCGAAGTGGCCCAGCCCGGCGGCGGCGCGGCCCTGCACTATCCGTACCGCTATCTGGCAGAGGTCAACACCGGCGTACCGAGCGGCCTGGACCTGGACAACAACGGCGAGACCGGCGGCAGCGGCCGCAACCGCGGCAACGATGCCTGGGGCTACGGCCTGCACCCGGGCCAGTACGGCATGCTGGTGCTGTCGAAGTATCCGATCGACGAAGCCGCCGTGCGCAGCTTCCGCCTGCTCAAGTGGAGCGCGATGCCCGATGCCCTGCGCCCGACCGTGCCTGCCACTGGCAAGCCGTTCTATTCCGATGCGGTGTGGGCGCAGCTGCGGCTGTCGTCCAAGTCGCATTGGGACGTGCCCGTGCGCACGCCCAAGGGCGTCGTGCACATGCTGGTCGCCCACCCCACCCCGCCGGTGTTCGATGGCCCCGAGAAACGCAACGCGGCGCGCAACCACGATGAAATCCGTCTGTGGCACGACTACCTGTCGCCGGCCGCGGCGCCGTGGCTATGCGACGACGCTGGCCGCTGCGGCGGCCTGGCAAGTGATGCGCGTTTCGTCATTCTCGGCGACCTCAACAACGATCCCGTCGATGGCGAGGGCCGGCACGAGGCGATCATCGAACTGATCGAGCACGCGCGCGTGCTGCGCTACCCGACCCCGACCAGCGCCGGTGGCGAGCAAACCGCGCGCGCCTATGCCGCGCAAGGCATCGCCCATCGTGGCGCGCCTGCGCAGGTGACCGGCGACTTCGGCCCCAAGGCCGGCGCCATGCGCCTGGATTACGTGCTGCCGTCCGTTGGCTTCCACTACGTCGGCAGCGGCGTGTTCTGGCCGGCCTCCGGCGATGCGCACGCCGCCATCGCCGACGGCAGCGATCATCATCTGGTGTGGGTGGATGTGAACTAGCGCAGTGGCGGCATCAGGCGTCGAGGTGGATGTCGATCGCCTCGGCCGCTTCCCGCGCCATCGCGCGCGCCGCGTCAATGCTGTCCCCACGTGCCAGGGTCACGCCGACGCGGCGGTGCCCATGCACGCTCGGTTTGCCGAACAGCCGCAGTGCCGTGCCCGGCTGCGCCAGTGCGGCATCCACATGCTCGAAGCGCGGCACGCCCTGGCCGTGTGCCAGCAGCGCACACGAGGCCGACGGTCCCAGCTGGCGGATGGTGGGGATAGGCAAGCCAAGGATGGCGCGCGCGTGCAACGCGAATTCGCTCAGTTCCTGCGAGGCCAGCGTCACCAGGCCGGTGTCATGCGGGCGCGGCGACACTTCGCTGAACCACACTTCGTCGCCACGCACGAACAGTTCCACACCGAACAAGCCCCAACCGCCGAGTTCCTCGGTGATGCGCGCCGAGATTTCCTGCGCGCGCTGCAGCGCCAGCGCTGACATCGGCTGCGGCTGCCAGCTTTCGCGGTAGTCGCCATCCTGCTGCCAGTGGCCGATCGGGTCGCAGAAGGCCGTGCCCCCAGCGTGGCGCACGGTGAGCAGAGTGATTTCGTAGTCGAAGTTGATGAAACCCTCGACGATGCAGCGCCCGGCACCGGCGCGCCCGCCGGTCTGCGCATACTCCCAGGCCGCATCGATGTCCGCATCCTGGCGCAGGGTGCTCTGGCCCTTGCCGGAGGAAGACATCACCGGCTTGACCACGCACGGCAGGCCGATCGCTTCGACCGCGGCGCGGTATTCCTCGTAGGTGTCGACGAACCGGTACGGCGAGGTCGGCAGGCCCAGGGCTTCGGCGGCGAGGCGACGGATGCCCTCGCGGTCCATGGTCAGCCGCGCGGCGCGCGCCGTCGGGATCACCCGCTGCCCCTGCAGCTGTTCCAGCTGGACCAGGGTTTCGGTGTGGATGGCCTCGATCTCCGGCACGATCAAATGCGGCTGTTCACGGGCAATCAGCTCGCGCAGGGCCATCGGATCAAGCATGTCGAGCACATGGGAGCGGTGCGCCACCTGCATCGCCGGGGCATCGGCATAGCGGTCGGCGGCGATCACCTCCACGCCAAAACGCTGCAGCTCGATGGCCACTTCCTTGCCGAGCTCGCCCGACCCCAGCAACAGGACACGGGTGGCCGAAGCAGACAGGGGCGTGCCGAAGGTGGTCATTGCGGTTCCAGCGTGAACGAGGGGCGCCAATTCTACCGGCGGCTGGACCCCGGCCGGCCCGCGGCGTGCGGGTCACCCTCCCCCGGCACTTGCGGACTGATATCAATCTGATATCTTGTCGCCAACCAACAAGGAAGCCCGCCATGAAAGAGCAGTCATTGCGTTCCCTCCCCGGCATTCCGCTCGTCGTGGTCATCACTGCCGTGTTCCTGCTTTCGGCCTGGGCTTTCATCGCTGGCGCCACGGGCCAGCTGCCGCCCTGGCCGATGGTTATCGCCGTGATCGCCTGCGCGGCCGGCATCTTCGTCCTCTGTGGCCTGTACACGCTGGAACCAAACCAGGCGGCGGTGCTGAGCCTGTTCGGGCGCTATGCCGGCACCGTCAAGGACAGCGGCCTGCGCTGGAACAGCCCCTTCCTGAGCAAGCGCAAGATCAGCCAGCGCGTGCGCAACTTCGAGAGCGGCCGGCTCAAGGTCAACGAACTGGATGGCAGCCCGATCGAGATTGCCGCCGTGATCGTGTGGCAGGTGGTCGATGCGTCCGAAGCGGTCTACAACGTCGACGACTACGAGAGTTTCGTCCACATCCAGTCCGAATCGGCACTGCGCGCGATGGCGACCAGTTATCCCTACGACCAGCACGAGGAAGGTCAGCTCGCCCTGCGCAGCCACGCCAGCGAAATCTCTCAGCACCTGAAGAACGAGCTGGCCGAGCGCCTGGCCGACGCGGGCGTGCAGGTCATCGACGCGCGCATCAGCCACCTGGCCTACGCCGCCGAAATCGCCCAGGCCATGCTGCAGCGGCAGCAGGCCAACGCAGTCATCGCCGCGCGCACGCGCATCGTGGCCGGCGCGGTCGGCATGGTTGAAATGGCCCTGGCCGAACTGCAGAAGAACGGCGTGGTGCACCTGGACGAGGAACGCAAGGCGCACATGGTCAGCAACCTGCTCACCGTGCTGTGCTCGGACCGCGGCACCCAGCCGGTGGTCAACACCGGTTCGCTGTACTGATGAGTGAGAAGAAGGCCTATCCGCTGCGCATCAACGCCGAAGTGCTGGCGGCGGTGCAGCGATGGGCGGACGATGAATTGCGCAGCCTCAACGCGCAGATCGAATACGTGCTGCGCGATGCCCTGCGCAAGGCCGGCCGGCTGCCAAAGCCGCCGATGGAGGACTCTGACAATGGATGACACCGCACCTCGCGATTTCGCGCTGGCCCCGATCGCCACGCGCACGTTGTGGCTGAGCGCCCTGCTCATCGTCGTGCTGCCGGTGCTGCTGGTGGTGGTGGCGACGGCGATGCACCCGAACTCCGCCGCTGCGCAGCGCTTCGCGCCGCAGCTGCTGCTGGGGCCGGGCATCTGCCTGCTGGTATGGGCCAGCCTCGCCCTGGCGACGCGGCGCCGGCGCCTCATCCTGGCGGGCGATCTGCTCACCGTGCGCTCCACGTTCTACACCAGCCACTTGCCGCTGGGCGCACTTGACCTCGATCGCGCGCGCGTGTTCGACCGCGAGGAGCACACCGAGCTGCGCCCGGCAGGCAAGCGCAACGGTATCGGCCTGCCTGGCTTACACAGTGGCCACTTCACACTGCGCAACGGGCAACGCGCCTTCGTCGCGGTGGCCGGCGGGCGCTGGCGTGTGTGGTTGCCGCGTCGCGATGGCGGTGCCGGCCTGCTGCTGGAACCGGCGGATGCACGCGACTTGCTGGACGTGCTGCGTGCCCGCGCGCCGCGCGGCACGCACGCGCCACCGCGTGTGGCCGCCCCTGCGGGCAAACGCTAAGCTGCACCCATGTCTCCGGCACCACGCCTGTTGCTCAACACCTCGTCGATCGAACTGTGGCCCGCGCGCCTGCTGCGTGCGCGCGGCAACCACGACGCGCGCATCCTTGCCCAGGCCGACTGGCTGCTGCGGCGCAAGCGCGATGGCCGCTACCTGGCCGCGCGCCTGCCGCAGGGCCTGATGCCGCTGGTCACGCGGCTATGGCGCGAAACCGGCGTGGAGGCGGCGCTGGATGCCCTGGCCGGCCATGAAGCACGCCCGCGCGCCATCGACGCCTCGGCGCTGCCCCTGGATGGCCTGCAACAGCGCCTGGCCCGGCTCGGCCTGGACGCGGACGACTACGCCGCACGAACCGGCCTGGCGCTGGTCGCCGAGCCCGCCACCCTGGCCTTTGCCGGCCGCGACCGCTACAGCCGCGCCTTGTGGCTCACCGCCGCGGCGGGGCGGCAGTGGCAGCTGATGCGCGCAGCCGCGGCGCGCGCGGGCGTGGTACTCGAAGCGATCTCTGGCTACCGCAGCCACGACTATCAACTCGGCATCTTTGAACGCAAGTTCGCGCGCGGACTGGAACTGGCGCAGATCCTCGCGGTCAACGCCGCGCCCGGTTATAGCGAACATCATGGCGGCGAAGCGCTGGACATCGGCACTCCCGACGAACCGCCGGCCGAAGAGAGCTTCGAGCACACCGCCGCCTTTGCCTGGCTGCAACAGCACGCACGGATCTTCGGCTTCCACATGAGCTATCCGCGCGATAACCCGCACGGCATCGTTTACGAACCTTGGCACTGGCGCTACCAGGGCGCCTAGCGCTCCGCGCGCCAGCCCGCCCTATTCCTGCGAGCGCGGCGTGGCCTTGCTGGTCTTCGCCGCCGGATCGGCAACGAAATCGGCGATGCGCCAAAGGTACAGACCGGCGTAGGTGCGGTAAGGACCCCAGCGTTCGCCACGCGCCAGCAATTCCTTTGCGGTAGGCATCACTTCCAGCTTGTCCACGCGCTGCGCACCCTTGCGCACGCCGAGGTCATCCACCGGCAGCACGTCCGGGCGGCCGAGGCGGAACATCAGCATCATCTCCACCGTCCAGCGCCCAATGCCGCGGATCGGCGTGAGCGCGGCGACGATTTCGTCGTGGTGCAACGTGGACATCTGCCGCAGCGTGGGGATTTCCCCAGCCGCCTCGCGCCGAGCCAGGTCGCGCAGGGCCAATGCCTTGTTGCCGGAGACGCCGCAGGCACGCAGCGCCGCATCGTCGATGCGTGACAGGGTGTCGGCATGCAGGCGCTTGCTGCCGATGGCCGCTTCCACCCGCCCGACAATCGTCGCCGCGGCCTTGCCACTGAGCTGCTGGAACAGGATTGCCCGCGCCAGCGCATCCACCGGGTCAAACGGCTTGCGCCAGCCCGGCTGTGGTTCCAGCGGGCCGATGCGCTTCATCCAGGGAGCCAGGCGACGGTCGCGGCGCAGGTGGTCGTAGGCCTGCTCGACATCGAAACCGCGGGCATGACGCGGCATCGTCAGCGCCTCAGCGCCTGCACGGCCAGCACCACCCAGCCCAGCATCAGCATGCTCCCACCCAGCGGCGCCAGCGCGGTTGACCAGCCGGCCAGCACGCTGCCGGCAAGGCTGCCGGAAAACAGCAGCGTGCCCAGCAGCAGCAGAGCGATACCGGCCTTGCCCAGCCAGCGCTCGGCCAGCGAGGCCCCGAGCGCGGCCAGCACCGCGCCGTGGCCAAAGGCGTAGTACGCCGCGGTCTGCAGGCGGCCCTGCGCGACGCGGTCGGCGATGCCGTGCGCGGCATAGGCGGAAAGGGCGATGGAGGCGGCGGCCAGCAAGGCGCCGAGGCAGGCGGAGAAAGAGGGCTTGCGGGCGCGGCGATCGTGGAAACGCATCGTCAATCCAGGCGGGTGCATGCGCGCAATGTGCCACAAAAAAAACGCGCCGCATGCTGCGGCGCGTTTCGGACTTGCAGGTCGCGCCTGGCGGCGCGCCGGGCTTACTTGATCGCCCAGTAGATATCGAAGTTGCCGTCCAGCGAGAACGACTTGTCCACGCCCGCCTTCCACGACTCGTACGGACGGTCGGTCACGTCGTAACCATGGGTCACGGCCCAGGCACGCAGCGAGTTGCGGGCCACATCCAGGCCAGCCATGTGGCCGGTGTAGCCGGCAAATGCCGCACGGTGAGGCTGGGTGCGCACGTAGGTCACCGGAGCGCCACCGGCGATGGTCACCTTCAGGGGCTCGCCACTGGCGGCCACCGGGGTCGCATCGGCCACCGGGGCAGCGGCAGCGTCGGCACCTTCCTTGGCGGCGTCCTTGTTGGCCTCGTCGGTCTTCGGCGCGGCACCAGCGCGCTTGCGCACCGGCTGCACCACGTCGAAGGCGTACTTGTCGGAGGCAAAGTCGGTGGTGACGATGCGCACCGGGCCAGCCGGCTCCAGGTTGTTGGCGTCCATGACGCGCTTGATCCACTCCTGGTTGTCCTTGATGGACTTCTTGATCGTGTCGTTGTCGCGGTCGATGTTGCCGGCGTTCACCACCAGCAGGTCCTCGGCCGGAACCTCGACGATCTTCAGGTCGCGCAGGGTCGGGTTGCCATCCTGGTCCGCGGCGCGGTAGTCCAGGTTCGGCACGGTCGCCAGCACGTTGCTCAGGCGCGACAGACCCAGCTTCAGGTCGTCACCGACATGGCGGCTCACGTACAGGCCGGCATAGCGGCCGAACAGGTTCCAGCCGTACTTGACGCTGTAATCCTGCGTGATCTTGACGTTGCGGTTGTTCTTGCCGGTGGGTTCCAGCGTGAACACCGTCTGCTTGTCGTAACCCTTGGTCGGGTCCTCGATGGCGATCTGGACGCGCTCGTTCTTGGCGCTGTCGGTGATCGTCCAGCTGCCGTCGCCGATGTAGCCCTCGGTGGAGCTGTAGTCCAGGCGCGCGCCCTTGCCTTCTTCCGGGCCGGAGTGCTTGAGCTGGATCTTCGGATCACGCAGCACCAGCGGGTTCCAGTCCTTGAAACGGCGGAAGCTGTTCACCGTGTCGTACACGATGGTCATCTTGCGGTTGGTCTCGACGCTCTCGGACATATGCCGTTCCGAGGGCAGCACCAGGCCCACCACCACGAACAGGCCAGCCACGATCCCCAAGGCGATCAGGAACTCGATAATACGGGTCATTCAGAAGTCTCCGGGGCCGATCCCACGGCCGGGTTGATGAAGCGAAGCGCCCATCCTAGCAGGCTTCGCGGCCAATGTTCAGTTGCGGCATCGGGCGGCCCGCCATACCGGGCCGCACAGGGCGCCACGCCAGCAACGGCGGGGGCCGGCGCAGTTTGCCAGCGGTGGACAGAATGCGCCGTCAAACCCTGCCCCGCCATGCCGCGCGGCGGGCTTGTTCAGTTTCTTGCACGAACCCGCGGCGCTCAGACCAGTTGCAGCTCGAAGGCCTTCAACACCGCCCGCGTGCGATCGCGCACGCCCAGCTTGGACAGGATGTTGGACACATGGTTCTTGATCGTGCCTTCGGCCACGCCCAGCGAATTGGCGATCTCCTTGTTCGAGAAGCCGCTGGCCATCAGCCGCAGGATTTCGGTCTCGCGATCGGTCAGCGGATCGGGCCGGTCGAGGCTGACGAATTCGTTGCGCATGTGCTCCAGGCCCGACAGCAGGCGCTGGGTCACCGCCGGCTGCACCAGTGAGCCGCCTTCGGACACGGTGCGGATCGCCCCGACCAGTTGTTCCAGCGACACATCCTTGAGTAGATAGCCCTTGGCCCCGGCCTTGAGCCCGGCCAGCACCAGCTGATCGTCGTCGAAGGTGGTCAGGATGATGGTTGGCGGCAGCGTGCCGGCGCGCGAAAGCACCTGCAATGCTTCCAGGCCGGACATCACCGGCATGCGCATGTCCATCAGCACCACGTCCGGCTTGACCTGCGGAATCTGCTCGACCGCCTGCCGCCCGTCGGCTGCCTCGGCCACGACCTCGATCCCGTCGTCCAGCGCCAGCAGCGAGCGGATGCCCTGCCGCACCAGGGTTTGGTCGTCGACCAGACAGACACGGATCATCACAGCACTCCTTTGGGAACGGCCGCCGCCAGGGGCGCGACGCTGCCGGGAATGGCCAGGCGCAGGCCGAAGCCTGCCCCGCGCCGGGTTTGGATGTCCAGCGTGCCGCCGTACTGGGCCAGCCGCTCACGCATGCCGCGCAGGCCGTTGCCGGCAACATAGGCGTCGGCGCCGCGGCCATCATCGCGCGCCTCGACCACCAACTCGTCGCGCTCGCGGCGGATATCGATGCGCAGGTGGCGCGCGCCGGCATGGCGCACCGCATTGGTGACGATTTCCTGCACGCAACGCAACAGCACATGGGCGCGCTCGGGGTCATCGATGATCAGCCCGGGCTGGATTTCCAGCTCGATGTCCAGCGAAGGCACCTGGGTCACCAGTGGCCGCAGCGCCGCGGCCAGGTCGAGGGCGCCGCCCTCGCGCAGCTGGCTGACCGCCTCGCGCACGTCGGTGAGCAGCAGCTTGGCCAACGTGTGGGCCTGGCGCACGTGCTCCTGCGCCTGGCCTTCGGTGATGTGCCCGGCCACTTCCAGGTTCAGGCTCAGCGCAGTCAGGTGATGGCCGAGCAGATCGTGCAGCTCGCGCGAAATGCGCGTGCGCTCGTTCACCCTCGCGCTCTCGGCCAGCAGCGCGCGGGTGGCGCGCAGTTCGGCGTTGAGGCGGCGCTGCTCCTCGCGTGCCTGCACCTGGCGCTTGGCGATCAGCGCGGTGACGAAGACGAAACTGGAAAAGCCCAGGTAGCCCATCGCCTGGAGGATCGCCACCACCCAGGGAAAGCCCATCAGGTTGGCGTATACCGGCACCACCGCCAGGTTGCCCAGCACCAGCCAGAACACCGCCATGCGCACCGGCAGCAGCCACGGGAACAGCCCGGCCAGCACCATCAGCAGGATGCTGCCCAGCGCGGTGCCGGAGAAAAAGCTCACGCCAATGGCGCAGGCGGTCATCACCAGCAGCGACAGGTGGTCGAGCAGGCGCAGGCGCGCGCCGTTCAGGTCGCGGGTGACGCCCCAGTAGATCAGGCCGAAAGCCAGGTACACCGCGACCCAGCGCGCGATCCGCGCAAATGGCGCGCCTTCCAGTTCGTACAGCGGCAGGGATTCGGGGTCCAGGAAGAAGATCACCAGCCACAGGCCCACCGCGGCCCAGGTGAACAGGCCGGCATAGCGCAGCAGGGATTCGTTCTTGACCAGGTATTTCACTTGCGGACCATCTTGCGAACCAGCTGCCATGCGCGCATCCATCGACCGCTGCAAAGGGGAGCGCCGCAGCCGGGCAGGCGCCGCGGCGGCCCGGCTAACTTCGGAGTTGCCCCTGGTGAAGTCAACCGTGCCAAAAGTCCGGCCCCGCCCGCCCGCAGGCAGCGCGCCGCTTGCGGCTACCCGCGCCCGCTTCGACCGTGAGACAATCCTGCACGGCTGCGTGCCGACCGCTTTACCCACGGAGTTCCAATGTCGATCGTGATCCGCGACGTGAGAGAGCACGAGCTCGACTCCGTCCTGGCCCTCAACAACAACGCCGGCCTGGCGATCCTGCCCCTGGATTCAGTCCGGCTGCGCCGCTTCTACGAGAACGCCGAATATTTCCGCGTCGCCGAACGCGACGGCAACCTTGCCGGCTTCCTGGTCGGCTTCGGCAGCCGTGCCGAGCACGACAGCAGCAATTTCGCCTGGTTCCGCGAGCGCTATCCGGACTTCTTCTACATCGACCGCATCGTGGTCGCCAGCCGCCGCCGCGGCGGCGGTGTCGGCCGCGCGTTCTATGCCGACGTGCAGAGCTATGCCGAGCTGCGCTACCCGCAGCTGGCCTGCGAGGTGTTCCTTGAACACGGCGCCGACGCGGCCCTGCTGTTCCACGGCAGCTTCGGCTTCCGCGAGGTCGGCCAGAACACCATGGCCGACGTCGACGTGCGCGCCAGCATGCTGCTGAAGGACATGTGCAGCTACGGCTGGGTGCGCGAAACCTACGGCGACCAGCTGCCGGACGTGCCCTGGGTAGGCCATCCGCGCCAGTCACAGCGCGCCCAGCGCCCGACGGGGACCTGAGCGTGTCCTCGGCGAACCTGGACTTTGAACAGGCGGGCGAACTGAAGATCGGCCAGGTCGGCATTGCCAACCTGCGTGTGCGCACGCTGGACGTGGCACGGCTGAGCCAGGAAATGCGCGAGCGGGTGACGCGCGCGCCCAAGCTGTTCGGGCGGGCCGCGGTGATCCTGGACTTCGGCGGCCTGTCGCAGACCCCCGACGTGGACACCGCCCGCGCCCTGCTGGCCGGCCTGCGCGAAGCCGGCGTGCTGCCGGTCGCCTTGGCCTACGGCACCAGCGAGATCGAACAGCTGTCGGTGGCCCTGGGCCTGCCGCTGCTGGCCAAGTTCCGCGCCCAGTACGAGCGCATCGACGGCGGCGCGGCCGTGTCGCCGCCGCCTCCACCCCCGCCGCCGCCCGCCCCGGCCGCCGCCGTGGCCGCCACCCGCAGCCCCGCCACCCGGCCCGGGCGCATGCAGCGTGGCGCGGTGCGCTCGGGACAGCAGGTGTATGCCGAGAACGCCGACCTGACCGTGCTGTCCACGGTCGGTGCCGGCGCCGAGGTCATCGCCGACGGCAGCATCCATATTTATGGCAACCTGCGCGGCCGTGCCCTGGCTGGCGCCCAGGGCAACACCGAGGCGCGGATCTTCTGCCGCGAGTTCAACGCCGAGTTGGTCGCCATTGCCGGCCACTACAAGGTGCTGGACGATATCCCCAGGGAACTGCGTGGCAAGGCCGTCCAGGTCTGGCTCGAGCAGGACCAGATCAAGATCGCTGCGCTTGACTGACGCAGCCCCCACATCAAGACATTCAGGAGAGTTCCTTTGGCTGAAATCATCGTAGTCACCTCGGGCAAGGGCGGCGTCGGCAAGACCACCACCAGCGCAAGCCTGGCCTGCGGGTTGGCACGTCGCGGCAAGAAGGTCGCGGTCATCGATTTCGACGTCGGCCTGCGCAACCTCGACCTGATCATGGGCTGCGAGCGCCGCGTGGTGTACGACTTCGTCAACGTGGTCCATGGCGAGGCGACGCTGAAGCAGGCGCTGATCAAGGACAAGCGTTTCGACAGCCTGTTCGTGCTGGCCGCCTCGCAGACCCGCGACAAGGACGCGCTGACCCGCGAAGGCGTGGAAAAGGTGCTCAAGGACCTGGCCGCCGACGGCTTTGAATACATCGTCTGCGACTCGCCGGCTGGCATCGAGAAGGGCGCTTTCCTGGCGATGTACTTCGCCGACCGCGCCGTGGTCGTGGTCAACCCGGAAGTGTCCTCGGTGCGTGACTCGGACCGCATCATCGGCCTGCTCGACTCCAAGACGCACAAGGCCGAGGCCGGGCAGAACGTGCCCGCCGCCCTGCTGCTCACCCGCTACAGCCCGGTGCGCGTGGAGGCCGGCGAGATGCTGTCGATCACCGACGTGGAAGAAGTGCTGGGCCTGAAGGCCATCGGCGTGATTCCCGAATCGGGCGACGTGCTCAACGCCTCCAACAAGGGCGAGCCGGTCATCCTCGACGCCGAGTCCCCGGCCGGCCAGGCCTATGACGACGCGGTCGCGCGCATCCTGGGCGAAGAGCGTCCCATGCGCTTCATTTCGGTCGAGAAGAAGGGCTTCTTCAGCAAGCTCTTCGGAGGTTAAGGCATGGGACTGCTCGACTTCCTCAAGAGCAAGAAGAACACCGCCGAGACGGCCAAGAACCGCCTGCAGATCATCATTGCGCAGGAACGCAGCCAGCGCGGCGGCCCGGACTACCTGCCGCTGTTGCAGCGCGAGCTGCTGGAAGTGATCAAGAAGTACGTCAACATCGATGCCGATGCGGTCAAGGTCGATCTGATCAAGGACGGCCACAACGACGTGCTGGACATTTCCGTGGCGCTGCCGGAAGACCCGGACAAGTAAGCAGCCAGGCGCCGGCATCTGCCCGGCGCCCCGGCCCTGCAGGCACCGCCGTTGCACGCCCCCGCTCCCGAGCCCGTGGTCACCCGCGTGGCCGCCATCGACTTCGATGCGGCCGCGGCCTTGCTTGCGCGCCACGGCCTGCGCCTGCACCGCGTGCCTGATGGCGCGCCGATACCGGGCAGCTACTGGGGTGAACCGGAAGCCGGCATCATCGGCTGCGACGTCTACGTGCGCGGCGACACGCCCGTGCATTCCATGCTGCATGAGGCCTGCCACCTCATCGTGCTGCCGCCGGAACGCCGCGCCCAGGTGCATACCGACGCCACCGATTCGGTCGAGGAAGAGGATGCCACCTGCTATCTGCAGATCGTGCTGGCGGATGCGTTGCCGGGTGTGGGCAGCGCGCGGCTGATGGCGGACATGGATGCCTGGGGGTACACATATCGTTTGGGTTCCACTCGCGCCTGGTTTGAGCGGGATGCCGAGGATGCGCGGGCGTGGCTCGCCCAGCGCAGCCTGATTTCGGCGGCTGAGAGCCTTCCTCCCCGCGACTGAAACTCTCCGCGTGGCCGGCAAAGCCTTTCCTGTAGGAGGGGCTTCAGCCCCGACTGAGCGCAGTCGCGAACTGGCAGATGGCGGTCGCGGCTGATGGCCGAGAAGGCCACAAGAGCCGCTGCTACAGTGCATCCATCGGACAACGGTGCACAAGCCGCGCCTACCGCGCCAGCGAACTCCCCAGGTTCAAGGAAGCAATCGTCCCCCGCCCCTCAGCCGACTCGAACGTCAGCTGCCAGCCCAGGTGCTCGCACAGCCTCCCGATCAGGTCCAGCCCGATACCCGCCGCGCGGCCACCCTGTTCGCCCCGTGCCATCCGCGCATAGATCGCACTGATCTCCTCCGGCGACATCCCGTGCCCCGGGTCCTCGATCCGCACCGTCGCCGGCGCCGACAACACGATCCGGATCGTCCCCCGGTCGCTGTTCTCTATCGCATTGCGCAACAGATTGCCGATCGCCGCCTGCAACACCACCACCGATGCATACACCCGCACCGGCAGATCGGCCTGCAGCGACAACACCAGATCCTTGTCCGCACTCAGATGCCGGTGGTCGGCCACGATCTCCGGCAGCAACTGGTCCAGCCGCACCTCGTCACTGCTGCGCGCCAGCCGCGCCGGGTCCTTGGCCAGCACCAGCAGCAGCGCCAGCAACTGCTCCACCCCCGCCGCTGTCTGCCGGATGCGCTGCAACTGCTGCCGCACCGCCGGCGCCATGTCCTGCTGTGCCAACGCCAGTTCGCTCGCACCTTCGATCACCGCGATCGGCGTGCGCAACTCGTGGCTGGCGGTGTTGACGAAGGCGCGCTCGCGTTCGACGAACTGGTCGTTGCGAGTCAGATAATCGTTCAAGGCCTCGGTGATCACGGTCTGCTCGCTGCTCGCGCGCGCGTCCAGCTCCACCCGCTGCCCCGGGCGGTCGGGCTGCAAGCGACGAATGCGCGCGGCCATCTCGCTCAAGGGCCTGACCACGCGCCCCATGCCCCAGCCCACCAGCAGGCCGAGCAGCACGATCGCCACCAGGTTGGATGCCACCATCCACAAGCCCAGATTGTTCTCGTGCCGCTGCAGCGCGGTGATGTCCAGCGCGAGCACCAGGCGCCGGCCGTTGACGTCCTGCACCATCAGCACCTTGTCGCGCCCCTGGTAGGCCACGCCATCGTGGATGCCCGGCAGGAAGCCGCTGAACTCCGGCGGCGGCGGCGACTGGTCGTCATCGCCAAACAACTGCACCGTCTGGCTGTCGGTCCAGTGATAGTCCGGGTCCTCGGCGCTGCGCTGCACGAAGTGATCCAGCTCCGACTGCAACAGCGAATGCCAGGTGAGCTGTTCGGCCTGCTCGTTGACGATGGCGCCATGCACGAACACCGCCAGCGAAATCAGCGCCGCATACGCCACCAGCCATAGCGTGACCTGCCGCCGCAGCGCGCGCGGCTTACGCGCCATGTTCGCTCTCCGTCGCACCCAGCTGCGCCAGCCGGTAACCGACCCGCGGCAGCGTGTGGATCAGCTTCTCGGCAAACGGCCCGTCCACGCTGCGGCGCAGTTCGTAGATATGCGAGCGCAGCATGTCGCCGTCCGGCGGTTCGTCGCCCCACAGCGCATGCTCCAGGCGTTCGCGGGTCACCGCCGCGGGGCTGGCCTGCATCAACACCTCCAGCAACTTGCGGCAGGCCGGGTACAGGTGCAGCAAGGTGCCGCCGCGGGTGGCCTCCAGCGTGGTCAGGTCCAGGCGCAGGTCACCGACCTGCAGCGCCTTGCTGCGGCCGCGGCCGCGCGCGCGCACCAGCAGCGCTTCCAGCCGCACTTCCAGTTCGGGCAGCGCGAACGGCTTGGTCAGGTAGTCGTCGGCGCCGGCGCGGAAGCCGGCAATCTTGTCCGGCAGTTCGTCGCGCGCGGTCAGCATGATCACCGGCACCTCGGAGTGGTGTTCCTCGCGCAGGCGGCGCAGCACTTCGGGGCCATCCATGCGCGGCATCATCCAGTCCAGGATGATGGCGTCGTAGGCCTGGGTGGTGGCCAGGTGCAGGCCGGTCACGCCGTCGGGCGCGGCGTCGAGCACGTGGCCGCGCGCTTCGAAATAGTCGAAGAGATTGGCGACCAGGTTGCGGTTGTCTTCAACGACCAGCAGGCGCATGCGGGATCCGCAAGTGGGGAACGGCACCGGCTGCTGCGGCCGGAACCGCATCGTAGCCGCCAGATGTCGGAATCGTGTCGTAAACCGCGCGTTCCGACAATCCTCCTACCTTGCCGCCCACATGCTGCCTGGCTTTGCGCCGGCTCATCCCACGTGCCTTCGTCGCCTCCCGCTCAGTTCCCCGCCTGGCGTCGCGCGCTCATCGTGCTGGCGATCGTCGCCAGCCTGATCGCCGGACTTGGCCTGCGCCAGCCCAACCCGGCCGATGAGCCGCGCTTCGTGCTCGCCGCGCGCAGCATGGTCGAAACCGGGCAATGGCTGCTGCCACACCGCGGCAGCGAGCTGTACGCGGAAAAGCCGCCCATGTTCATGTGGTTGCAGGCTGGCGCCTACCAGCTGGTCCACGACTGGCGCATCGCCTTCCTGTTGCCCTCGCTGCTGGCCGCGCTGCTGACCCTGTGGCTGGTGCGCGACCTGGGCCGGCGCCTGTGGCATCGGCGCATCGGTGACATCGCCGCGCTCGCGGTGTTCAGCACGCTGCAATTCGGCCTGATGGCCAAGCGCGCGCACATCGACATGGTGTTGCTGGCGATGACCACCCTGTCGCTGTGGGGCCTGCTGCGCCATTTGCTGCAGGGCCCTGACTGGCGCGCCTGGTGGCTGGGCGCCTTCATGGCCGGTATGGGCACGGTGACCAAGGGCGTCGGCTTCCTGCCACTGCTGGTGCTGCTGCCCTGGGCGCTGTACGCGCGCCGGCGCGTGCCGGCGTGGCCGTCGCAAGCGGGCAATGGCTGGCGCTGGGCGGCCACCGTGCCGATGTTCCTGGCCGGCACTGCGGTGTGGTTGTTGCCGCTGGGCGTGGCGCTGTGGCGCAGCGATGACCCGCAGCTGCATGCCTACGCGCGCGAGATCCTGCTGCGGCAGACCGCCACGCGCTACACCGCGGCCTGGCACCACGTGCAACCAGCCTGGTACTACCTGCACGTGATCGCGCTGTTGTGGCTGCCCGGCAGCCTGTTGTTGCCGGCATTGATTCCGGCCTGGTGGCGGCGGCTGCGTCGCGGTGATGCGCGCCTGGGCCTGCTGCTCGGCTGGAGCTTGCTGGTGCTGCTGTTCTTCAGCATCAGTCCGGGCAAGCGCGAGTTGTACATCCTGCCGATCCTGCCTGCGGCCTGCCTCGCGGCGGCGCCGCTGCTCGCCGGCCTGCTGCGGCGCGCGCTGCCGCGGCAGCTGCTGTGGGGCTACGTGCTCATGCTCGGCGTGGCCGCGCTGGCCCTGGCGTTTGGTCCGTGGCTGGCGCGCGACGCGGCACGGCGGCAGTTCGATGCAGCCACCGTGGTGCAACTGCGGCATGGGCTGATCGTGCTGGGTGCGGGCCTGTGCATGATCGCTGCATGGACACGCCAGCGGCGCGCGGCGCTGGGCGTGGTCCTGGCTACGGCGCTGCTGTGGAGCGTGTACGGCCTCATCTTTGCCCCGGCACTGGACCGCTACAGCTCGGCGGCCGGCATCATGCAGCGGGTGGCCGAACGCATCGGCCCGCATGCCGAACTGGGCATGCTCGCCTGGCGCGAACAGAACCTGCTGCAGGCCGACCGGCCAGTCACCGAATTCGGTTTCAAGGCCGACTGGGCGACGCAGTGGGCGCAGGCCGGGCCGTGGCTGGCACAGGCACCGAAGCAGCGCTGGCTGTTCGTTCTGCGCGAAGCCCTGAGCCCGTGCGTGGACCGCAGCAAGGTCGTGGCGATTGGCCAGTCCAACGGCAACGACTGGCTGCTGGTGCCGGGCAGCGCATGGCGTACTTCGTGCAATGCGGCCTCGCCCAGCGGCAACGCCAACGCCGACCCAGACGCGAACGAGGACTGAACAACACGAAACACGTCGGCACAATCCGACCGCTTTCCGACAAGGCGCTGCCGACTATCGTCACACCTTGGCACAGCCCTCCCGATGAACATGTTCTCCGCGCAGGCATTGCCTGCCGCCAGCCCGCGCCCCGATCGCGCGCTGCACGCACCGCTGGCTACCCACCTGTGCCTGCCGCTGGCGCTGCTGCTGATCGCCAATGCGTGGATGGTCGGCGGTGGCGGCGACTTCTGGTTCGCCGACCTGCTGTACCGCCTTGAAGGCGGGCACTGGGCATTGCGTGATGCCTGGTTCACCAGTCACTTGATCCACCGCACCGGGCGCTGGCTGACCTTCGTTGGCGTGGCCTGGGTGCTGATCGCCACGATCCGCGCCTGGCGCGCGCCGGCCAACCCACATCGTCGCGCCTGGCTGGCGCTGTTGTTGTCGTTGGGACTGTCCACCGGCCTGGTCTCGCTGTTCAAGCATCTGACCCACATGGACTGCCCGTGGGACCTGACGCGCTATGGCGGCGGGCGCATGTTCTTCGGCCTGCTCGAATCGCGCCACGGCATTCCGTCCTCGGGCTGCTTTCCGGCCGGGCATGCCGGCTCCGGTTATGCCTGGGTAGCGCTGTACTTCTTCGCGCTGGCGGTGGACCCGCGCTGGCGCTGGCCGGCGCTGGCGCTGGGCCTGGGTACCGGCCTGGTCTTCGGATTTTCTCAGCAGCTGCGCGGCGCGCACTTCCTGTCGCATGACCTGTGGGCGCTGGCGCTGTGCTGGGTCGTGCCGCTGTGTCTGTTCCGCCTGCTGGCGGACAAGGCGGTGCGCGCATGAGCCTCTCGATCTCGCGCCCGGGCTGGCGCAGCAGGCTGCGCAGCGTTGACTGGAGCTGGCGTCCGCTGCTTTCCACGGAAGGCCTGATCCTCGCTGTCAGCCTGTTCTTCGCCCTGGCCTGCAATGGCCCGTTCTGGCGCAGCGCGATGTCCTGGAGTGGCGGTGGCCTGGGCATGGCGCTGTCGCTGGGCGTGGTGCTGGTGGCGGTGCATGCGCTGCTGCTCGGCCTGCTGATCTGGCGCTGGAATGCCAAGGTGCTGTTGACCGCGCTGTTGCTGGTCAGTGCGTTTGCCGCGTATTACATGGGCCGCTACAACGTCTATATCGACGCGGACATGGTGCGCAACGTGCTTGCCACCGACCGCAAGGAATCCAGCGAGCTGCTGACGTCCTCGCTGATCCTGCCGCTGCTGTTTTACGCGGTGTTGCCGATTGTGGTGCTGTGGCGCTTGCGCCTGCGTCAGCGCCCGCCGCTGCGCGCCTTGCTCGTGCGCGGCGGATTTCTCGCCGCGGTGTTTGCCGCCGGGGCCTGCGCCGCGCTGTTGTCGTTCCAGGATCTGTCGGCGCTGATGCGCAACCACCACGAGATTCGCTACCTGGCCACGCCGATCAACACGCTGGCCGCGCTGCGTTCCAACCTCAAGTCTGCACCGGCGGCCAAGGCGCCCAAGCAGCCGATTGGCGAGGACGCGATGGCGACTCCGCGCGCGCCGCAGTCGCGCCCGCGCCTGCTGCTGGTCGTGCTTGGCGAAACCATGCGCGCGCAGAACTTCGGCCTCAACGGCTATGCGCGGCAGACCACGCCGGAACTGGCCCAGGTCGACGGGCTGGTCAATTTCCCGGACATGCACTCCTGCGGCACCAGCACAGAGGTGTCCGTGCCGTGCATGTTCTCGCCGTGGGGCCGGCATGACTACGACCAGGCGCGCATCCGCAGCCACCAGTCACTGCTGCACGTGCTCGACCGCGCCGGCATCGGCGTGCTGTGGCGCGACAACCAGAGCGGCTGCAAGGGCGTGTGCGACGGCCTGCAGATCCAGCAACTGGACGACGCGCGCGTGCCCGGTCTGTGCCGCGACGGACGCTGCATGGATGAAATCCTGCTCAATGATCTGGCCGCGCAGGTGCGCGCGCGCCCCGGCGACCGCGTCGTGGTCCTGCACCAGCTTGGCAACCACGGCCCCAGCTATTACGAGCGCTATCCGGCCACCTTTGCGCGCTTCGGCCCGGCCTGCCAGAACCCGGACCTGGGCCAGTGCAGCCGCGAGCAGATCGTCAATGCCTACGACAACGCCGTGCTGTACACCGACCACTTCCTCAACCGCGCCATCGCCACCCTGCGCGGCATGCCGGACTACGACACCGCGATGATCTACGTGTCCGACCATGGCGAGTCGCTGGGCGAGAAGGGCCTGTACCTGCACGGCATGCCGTATGCGATTGCGCCGCAGGAACAGACCCACATTCCGATGGTGATGTGGATGTCCCCGCAGTTCGCCCGCAATCGCGGCCTGAACATGCAATGCCTGCGCGAGCGCGCCACCGCGCGCACCGATCACGACAATCTGTTCCCGTCGGTGCTGGGGCTGATGCAGGTGCGCACGAGCCTGTACGACGGCAGCCGGGATGTGTTTGCTGGTTGCGAGCGGGCGGGGGGTTCGGGCACGGCTGCCGGAGCTGTAGGAGCGGCTTCAGCCGCGACCGCGATCTGACAGGTCACGTCTTCGCTCGTCGCGGCTGAAGCCGCTCCTGCAACGGCCCGCCATCTGACAGGTCGCGCCGCTCCCCACCATCCCGCCCTTGCGGCCAAGCCCCTCGCCCACTAGCCTCCGCGGACCGCTCTCGCCAGGATCCGCCGTGAAGCCACGCCTTGCCCTGCTCGCCGCCGCCATCGCCGCCAGCGCGCTCGCCCTGTCCGCCTGCCAGCGCCAGCCGACCTCCCCGGAGGCCGCGCACGCCCCCGACAAGGCTCCCGCCGAGAGCGCCGACGCCTTCATCGCCCGGGTCAACGCCGAGTACAAGGCCGCCTACCCGGAAATCACCTCCGCGCAGTGGCTGTCGGCGACCTATATCAACGACGACTCACAGCGCGTCTCGGCCAAGGCCAACGAACGCGCACTCACCCAGCTCAACACCTGGATTGCGCAGGCGCGCCAGTACGAGGGCCAGCCGATGTCGCCCGACACCGCGCGCGCCCTGCAACTGCTGCGCCTGATGAGCGCCATGCCTGCCCCGCGCGACCCCGCGCGCCTGGCCGAGCTGACCACCATCGCCAGCAAGATGGAGGGCGACTATGGCGCCGGCACCTATTGCCGCGGCGAAGGCGACAGCAAGCAGTGCCGCCAGCTCGGCGAACTCGAACAGGTCCTCGCGCGCAGCCGCGACTACGTCGAACAACTCGATGCCTGGCAGGGTTGGCATTCGGTCGCAGCGCCGATGCGCGCCGACTACCAGCGCTTCGTCGAGCTCGCCAACGAAGGCGCGCGCGACAGCGGCTTTGCCGACGTCGGCCAGCTGTGGCGCAGCGGCTACGACATGCCGCCGCAGCAGATCGCCGCCGAGACCGACCGCCTGTGGGAACAGGTCAAGCCACTCTACGAACAGCTGCAGTGCTACGCGCGCGGCAAGCTCGACGCGCACTACGGCGCCGACAAGGGCGAACTGCCCGGCGGCCTGCTGCCCGCGCACCTGATGGGCAACATGTGGCAGCAGGACTGGAGCAACCTGTGGGACCTGCTCCAGCCCTACCCCGGCGCTGGCGATCTGGACATCACCGCCGCGCTGGAAAAGCAGTACCAGACCGAACTCAGCGCCGCCCTCGCGCACACGCCTGGCGGCAGCGGCGCCAGCGTCGAAGCGCGCTTCAAGGCCGAGCGCGAAGCGCAACTGCGCACTGCCAAGGCCATGACCGAACGCGCGCAGGACTTCTACACCTCGCTGGGCATGCCGAAACTGCCGGACACCTACTGGCAGCGCTCGCAGTTCATCAAGCCGCTGGATCGCGACGTGGTCTGCCACGCCAGCGCCTGGGACCTCAACATGGGCGGCGACGGGCAGAAGATCGGTCCGGACGTGCGCACCAAGATGTGCATCAAGCCGACCGAGGAAGACTTCACCACCATCTATCACGAGCTTGGCCATCTGTATTACGACCTGGCCTACAACCCGCTGCCGCCGCTGTTCCAGAACGGCGCCAACGATGGCTTCCACGAGGCCATCGGCGACACCGTGGTGCTGGCGATGACGCCGACCTACCTGCATTCGGTGGGCCTGGTCGGCGAACCGCAGACCAGCCGCGAGGCGCTGATCAATTCGCAGATGCGCATGGCACTGGCCAAGGTCGCCTTCCTGCCGTTCGGCCTGATGATCGACCGCTGGCGCTGGGGCGTGTTCGACGGTTCGATCACGCCTGACCATTACAACCAGGCGTGGTGGCAGCTGAAGGCCAAGTACCAGGGCGTGGCCCCGGTCAGCGCGCGCGGTGAGCAGTTCTTCGACCCGGGCGCCAAGTACCACGTGCCGGGCAACACCCCGTATACGCGCTACTTCCTTTCGCACCTGCTGCAGTTCCAGTTCTACAAGGGCCTGTGCGAGGCGGCCGGCCATACCGGCCCGCTGTACGAATGCAGCTTCTACGGCAACAAGGAAGCCGGGCAGAAGTTCCAGGCCATGCTCCAGCGCGGCGCCAGCCAGCCGTGGCAGGCCACGTTGAAGGAACTGACTGGCAGCGACCACGTCGATGCCGGGCCGATGCTGGAATATTTCGCGCCGATGCAGGAATGGCTCAAGCAGCAGAACCAGGGGCGGATGTGCGGGTGGCAGGCGCCGGCGGCCAAGCCGTTGTAGGAGGGGCTTCAGCCCCGACGGGCAGAGTCGCGACCTGTCAGATGGCGGTCGCGGCTGATGGCCGAAGGCCACAAGAGCCGCTCCTACAGCCCCGACAGACGCAGTCGCGATCTGTCAGATCGAGGGACGACCTCAAGCCGCCCCACTCCCACTCATCTGCGCCGCCAACCGCGCCTTGAACTGCTCGAACTCCAGCCCCTCGGCCCTGGCCTCGGCGTGCGCGGCGTCCTTCAGGGTGTCCGAATAGGCCAGGCGCACCGGCCGCCCCTCGCGCTCGTGCAACTCGCCGGCAAGCATGATCATCGCCAGCACGTGCGCGGCACTGGAGCTCTCGCCGGCAATGCGTCCGTCCATGCCCAGCACCCACTCGCCCTCGCGGCGGACGATGCCGGCCAGCAGCTTGCGCTCGGGATCGCGCAGCTCGGCGTGCGGCTCGACCGCACTGGCAGGCGACGGCGCGGCGGCGGCACGATTGCGTTCGCGCTCTTCCTGACGGCGGCGGGCATCGCGGCGCAGCTTGGAATCGATCGACATGTTTCAGGCTCCTGGAGAAGGCACGGAAGCGGCCGGCATGCGCGACAGGCGCCGGTAGCTGCGCCGCTCCCAGCGCCACAATAGCCAGCCGACGAGGAAAAAGCCCGTGGCGCCCAAGGCCAGGTCCAGCGGCCGGCTGCTGAGCAGCGGCGAGGCGACGCCGGCCACCAGGGTATTGATCATCAGCTGCACGAACATCTGCAACGACGAGGCCAGGCCACGTTGCTGCGGCGCCAGGTCGATGACCGACAGCGACAGGATCGGAAAGATCAGGCCCATGCCGATGCCGGCCAGGAAGATCGGGATCAACGCCCACGGCACCGAGATCTGCGCAACCGCCAGGTTGTAGGCCACGTTGCTGAGCGCCGAGCCCAGGATCAGCCAATAGCCCAGCCGCACCTGCACCTTCGGCGTGGCACGCCCGGCCATGCGCCCGGACAGGAACGCGCCAAGCGTCATGCCGCCGATGGTGGGGATGAACAACCAGGCGAAGTCGCCCTCGCCCAGGCGCAGATGCTGCATCACCATCACCGGCGCCGAGGCGATGTAGAGGAACACACCGCCGAAGGTGAAGCCGCCAGCACCGGACAGGCGCAGGAAGCGCGGCGACAAGCCAATGCGCCGGTAGTCACGCAACAGCCGCCCCGCATGCAGCGGGGTACGCGCGGCCGGCGGGTGGGTCTCGGGCAGGCCCAGGATCGCCGCGACCAGCAGCAGCACCGCGAAGCAGACCAGGAACCAGAAGATCAACGGCCAGCCGGCGCCGGTAGCCAGCAACCAGCCGCCGATGATCGGCGCAATGGCCGGCGCGACGCCAAAGATCATCGACACCTGGCTCATCAGCCGCTGCGCGTCGTGGCCATGAAACAGGTCGCGGATCACCGCGCGGCCCACGATCACGCCGACGCCGGCAGACACGCCCTGCAGCGCGCGGAACACCAGCAGGGTCGGCAGGTCGCGCGACAACGCGCAGCCGATGGAGGCGCCGATGAACAGCACCAGCCCGCCGAGGATGACCCGGCGCCGGCCCCAGGCATCGGACAGCGGCCCATGAGCCAAGCTCATCAGGCCGTAGAACAGCAGGTAGACGCTCACCGTCTGCTGGATCGCCACCGGTTCTGCATGCAGGCGCTGCGCCAGCTGCGGGAATGCCGGGAAGATGGTGTCGATCGAGAACGGACCGAACATGGCCAGCCCCGCCAGCAGCAGGGCCATGCGGCGGGTGGAGGGCGCGGTCGGGGTGGGGGCGGCGTTCACACGAGGTCCTTGTCTGTGCTGCCACCGCCGCCGGCGCCCAAGGGCGCGGCCGGAACACGGACGGTGGAAACTGCAACGGCGGCGGCGCCAGCCCGCAGGCCGGCGCAACCACGCATCCGGAAGGCGCCCAGCTTACTAGAGCCCCGCCTGCCCGGGCACCCCGGCGCACGCCCCGCGTTCATGCCGGCGCCGGCCAATCAGGCCGCGGCGCAACCGCCGCGCAACGCGCGCGCGGCCGGCCCCGCCAGACCCCCGCGGCACGCATATAATGGCGGCCAACACCGCAGGCGGTGGGAGAAGCGGGCACGCCCGCTGCCGAAGGCGCAATCGCCCGAAATCGCTCAGGCTCCCATACCACCCCTGCGCGGTGCGCGCGGCATGGCGCACCCAACACTCTGGAGAGACCGGTTCAATCCGGCGCCGAAGGGGCACGAAAGACGGAGCGGTCCGCCTTTCCAAACTCTCAGGCAAAAGGACAGAGGGGCGCGAGAGCACTTCGTGGTCGTTCGCGTCTCCGCCCTGGGCGGCCATGCGGGGACTGCGCGGCGCGCTTCGCCGCCCTCCTCTCCTGCCGGAACATCGCCATGTCCCAGAATGCCTCCCCGCTGCGCGAGCTCGAGCACCACGACGCCTTCATCGCGCGCCACATCGGTCCCAACGACGCGGAAATCGCGCAGATGCTGCGCGTGGTCGGCCACGACTCGCTCGAAGCGCTGACCGACGCCATCGTCCCGGCGAGCATCAAGTCGACCACCCCGCTTGCCCTGCCCGAGGCCATCAGCGAGGTCGAGGCGCTGGCCAAGATCCGCGCCATCGCCGAGAAGAACCAGGTATTCCGCAGCTTCATCGGCCAAGGCTACTACGGCACCCACACGCCGAACGTGATCCTGCGCAACATCCTCGAAAACCCGGCCTGGTACACCGCCTATACGCCGTACCAGGCGGAGATTTCGCAGGGCCGGATGGAAGCGTTGATCAACTTCCAGACCCTGTGCGCCGACCTCACCGGCATGGAAATCGCCAATGCCTCGCTGCTGGACGAAGCCACCGCCGCGGCCGAGGCGATGACCCTGGCCAAGCGCTCGGCAAAGTCCCGGTCCAACGTGTTCTTCGTCTCCCGCGGCGTGCATCCGCAGACGCTGGAAGTGATGCGCACGCGCGCCGAGCCGATGGGCATCGAACTGCATATCGGCGATGACGCCGAGGCATCGAACATCGACAGCTTCGGCGTGCTGCTGCAGTACCCGGACACCTTCGGCCAGATTCACGACTACCAGGCACTGGCCGCGGCTGTGCACGCGCGCGGCGGTCTGGTCGCGGTGGCCAGCGACCTGCTCGCACTGACCCTGATCGCCGCGCCCGGCACCTGGGGCGCGGACATCGTGGTCGGCAACAGCCAGCGCTTCGGCGTGCCGTTCGGCTTCGGCGGCCCGCACGCGGCGTTCATGGCCTGCCGCGACGCCTACAAGCGCTCTATGCCGGGCCGCCTGATCGGCGTGTCGGTCGATGCCGAAGGCCGCCCGGCCTATCGCCTCGCCCTGCAGACCCGCGAGCAGCACATCCGCCGCGAGAAGGCCACCTCCAACATCTGCACCGCGCAGGTGCTGCTGGCAGTGATGGCGAGCATGTACGCGGTCTACCACGGCCCCGAAGGCCTGACCCGCATCGCGCGGCGCACCCACCGCCTGACCGCGATCCTGGCCGCCGCGCTGCGCCAGGCTGGCGTGAGCGTCGGCCCGGACTTCTTCGACACGCTGCACATCGTCGATGTCGATGCTGACGCCATCCACGCCAAGGCCGAAGCCGCGCGCATCAACCTGCGCCGCATCGACGCGCGCAGCCTGGGCATCAGCCTGGACGAGACCACCACCCGCGCCGACGTGGTCGCGCTGGCGGCGCTGTTCGGTGCAGCCATCGAGGACATCGATGCGCTCGACGCCGCCACCGCCGACGCCCTGCCCGCCGCCCTGCTGCGCAACACCGGCTTCCTGTCGCACCCGGTGTTCAACACCCACCACAGCGAGCACGAGCTGCTGCGCTACATGCGTTCGCTGGCCGACAAGGACCTGGCGATGGATCGCACGATGATCCCGCTGGGCAGCTGCACGATGAAGCTCAACGCCACCGCCGAGATGATTCCGGTGACCTGGCCGGCCTTCGGCAACCTGCATCCGCTGGCACCGGCCAGCCAGGCGCAGGGCTACAAGGAACTGATCGACGGCCTGGAAGCAATGCTGGTCGAGTGCACCGGCTACGACGCGGTGAGCCTGCAGCCCAACTCCGGCGCGCAGGGCGAGTACGCCGGCCTGCTGGCGATCCGCGCCTACCACCGCGCGCGCGGCGAAGGCCATCGCGACGTGTGCCTGATTCCCGATTCGGCGCATGGCACCAACCCGGCCTCGGCGCAGATGTGCGGCATGACCGTGGTGGTCACCAAGACCGACGCCAACGGCAACGTCGATGTCGAAGACATCCGCCGCAACGCCGAAAAGTACAGCAGCCGCCTGGCCGCGATCATGATGACCTACCCGTCCACGCACGGCGTGTTCGAGGAAGAGGTGGTTGAGATCTGCGAAATCATCCACCAGCACGGCGGCCAGGTGTACACCGACGGCGCCAACATGAATGCCCTGGTCGGCGTGGCCAAGCCCGGCAAGTGGGGTTCGGACGTCTCCCACCTCAACCTGCACAAGACCTTCTGCATCCCGCATGGCGGCGGCGGCCCGGGCGTGGGCCCGTGCGCGGTGAAGTCGCACCTGGCTCCGTTCCTGCCCAACACCCTGGGTGGCAACGGCGATGTCGGCATGGTCTCGGCGGCCAGCTATGGCTCGGCCTCGATCCTGCCGATCAGCTGGATGTACGTGACGATGATGGGCGCGCACGGCCTGCGCCGCGCGACCCAGCTGGCGCTGCTCAACGCCAACTACATCGCCAAGCGCCTGGCCCCGCATTACGAAACGCTCTACACCGGCCGCAACGGACTGGTCGCGCACGAGTGCATTCTTGACCTGCGCCCGCTCAAGGACGCCACCGGCATCAGCGCCGAGGACGTGGCCAAGCGCCTGATCGACTTCGGCTTCCACGCCCCGACGCTGAGCTTCCCGGTGGCCGGAACGCTGATGGTCGAGCCGACCGAGAGCGAATCGCTGCACGAGCTGGACCGCTTCATCGACGCGATGATCCAGATCCGCGACGAAATCCGCGCCGTGGAAGAAGGCAAGCTCGACCGCGAGGACAACCCGCTGCGCAACGCCCCGCACACCGCCGTGGCGGTGAGTGCCAGCGAGTGGACTCACGCCTACCCCCGCGAACTGGCGGCCTTCCCGCTGCCCTCGCTGAAGCAGCAGAAGTACTGGCCGCCGGTGGCGCGCGTGGATAACGTCTATGGCGACAAGAACGTCATGTGCGCGTGCATCCCGGTGGATGCGTACAAGGAAGATGCCGAGGCCTGAGCGCATCGGGCAGCAGCAATGGCATGAAGGGGGAGGCCGCGGCCTCCCCCTTTCTTTTTGCCTACCGCTATCCGGTCTCTTGAGCACTAGGCACTCGCAAGAGCCTTGGTCACTGCGGCAAGCCGCAATATCACGACTTTAGCCAGCTACCGTTGACGCGATCAGACTTGCCTCACGCCAAACGGAGGCTCAAGAGAACCAAGGCGTTGCCGAGGCTGTGCACAATTACGGATGCCCAAAACCCAGCAGTTCGATTTCGAACATTGGCGATGAGGCTACATATGATGAAGAAATTGGCACCAACTGCCAGATAGCGAGGTTCCCAATACACCAGGGAATGAAACAGCCCTGCCATTAGCGCCACGGCAAGAGGCCCCTTCCACCAGGATCTTTGCTCTTGAAAGAAGGCACGCAGTACCATCAGGCAAACGAGATTTTCCAAGATTGGCGCTAGCAGCACCGGAGAAATCCATGAGCCAACGGCTTGCGCCCCTTTGAGCGCATCTAGCCTGCTAGCAAAACCCATCGCCGTCAAAAGGCGATCCAGAACGAACTCCAAGCAGTTTTCCAAAGCGAAACTTACCGGCGCCAGGGAGACTCCTAGCAGCGAGACCCGGAGGGCTGAGCCGCCCCACATCTCGCGATCAATCCAAGATGCAACACTCTTACGATTCACGTTTGAGGCCATGTCAAACCATCTGAGCAAAGTCATGCGCCGCACCTGACGAGGGCGCCACGATCCCGGCACGGGATCGACCATCATCCTCAACTACTGCCCCCCTATCCATAATCAAAACTCGGTCTGCTGACGCAATCGTCTCCGGCCTGTGGGCCACAATGATCTTGGTCAGTGCCAGCTGGCGTATCGCCTGATTGACGAGCCTTTCCCGGGCGACATCCAAGTCACTCGTCGCCTCATCAAGGAAAAGTGCAAGCGGCTTTCTGTATAGCGCACGCGCCAAGATCAGCCTCTGCTTCTGGCCACCTGACAACGCACTCCCCATATCGCCAACTATACTCAGATACCCCATCGGCATCGCCATAACATCGTCATGTAATGCCGCAAGCCTCGCCGCCGCCTCAATCCTCCCGAGATCTCCCTGGCCATCAAAGAAACAGATGTTATCCGCAATCGTCCCAGCGAACAGCTGATCTTCCTGCAGCACTGCGCCCACCACAGCCCGCACGTTACGCGCTCCAAGCTTATGGAGATCGCGCCCATTCACCAAAATACTTCCCTCCGTGGGCCTCAGAACGCCCAGGAGCAGTTTCAACAATGTCGTCTTCCCGCCACCGGAAGGACCAACAAAGGCAACTGACTCACCTGCATTAATCTGGAAGTTACAACCCTTAAGTACCCATGGCTCCCCCTCAGAGTAGCGAAAAGACAAGTCGCGAACTTCGACTCGATATTCCTCGAAACCAGATACTTCCGGAAGTTTCACGTCAGCCTCGGGCTTCGCCAAGACGATGTCGGACAGGCGTTCACCATGCAGCCGCATCATTCGAAAGTCTACCCATTTGTCTATCAAACTAGATACCCGAACAGCGAACTGATCTTTATATGCCAAGTACGCAATCAACATTCCGACCGAAAAACCGCCACGAAGCGTTGTCACCGCGCCGATCCAGATGACCGCAACTCTCTCCAGTCCAAATATTAACTGACTAGCACTTGTAAAGGCTTGGGTGGCACGTGAGATTCTAACTTCTTCATTGGACGTAGCGTTCACTAGATTGTTGAACCTAGATCCACGAAGGTATTCGCCACCAACTACCTTTAGGGTCTGAATCCCGCGCAATGTCTCGAGCAGGTAGGTCTGCTGCTTTGCCGCGGCCAGAAGCTGATTTTCGGACCTCTCTCGAAACCACTCATAGGCCGCGGCCCGGACCATTAGATAGAGCGAAACCGCGGCCGCCGAAACCGCGGCCAGGCGCCAACTGTAGGCGACCATTAACCCCAGGGTTACCGCTGCCATCAGACCATCGATGATTGCCTCGACGAAGGTTGTCGTAAGCGTTTTCTGGATTGCCTGCACGGACGAGAGACGTGATGTTATGTCACCTAGATTTCTCCTTTCAAAGAAATCAAGTGGCAACTTTAGAAGATGCGCAAATAGGTTGCGAGTCCATAAGCGGCCGAATGTAGCGGACAGATATGTCACTGACCACCCCCTGATAAAGCCAATCGCAACCTGCAGCATGAGAGATACAGCGAAGCCAAGCCCGAGGATAGTAAGTAGTTCTGCGTCAGCCGAGACCAAGACTTGATCGACTACCCACTGGGTGTAGAACGGCGCCAATACCACGAATACCTGCAGCGCTAACGACAAGAGCAGAATGCGAGCAAGAGAGGCCCATAGTCCTCGTATCTCCCCTGCCATCTTTGCAAGTGGCATGCTCGAGGTGCGGCGACGCCTAGGCTCAGGAACGCACGTAGGATCCAACTCGAGGGCAATGCCCGTAAAGCGCCGCGACACCTCTTGCCATGAAAGCGTACACCTGCCTCGGGCAGGATCCAGCACCGTTACCTTCGCTCGCCCTACCCTTGTCAGGACCACGTAGTGATCGAAATCCCAATGAAGAATGCAAGGCAGAGTCAGCCTGTCCAGGTGATCCATCTCCAACCGAACGGCGCGCGATGAGAATCCGATCCTCTCTGCCACTCTGATGAGATGACTTAGTTTCATACCCCTCAGCGATACGGGAAAGCGCCGACGCAGATCATGGAGCTCAGCGTCCATGCCGTGGGCCTCGGCCACCATAGCTAACGCGGCCAGGCCGCACTCGGCCGCCTCTGCCTGAAGTACACATTGCACCATCAGAAACTCACATCCGGCCTTATTGCCAACGGCATGAAGTTGGCGCGATTGAACATGCCAGAATTCAGACGTCAATGAACATCCGGGGCAGAAGCCCCGGATGCGCAACGAAGTTACTTCTCTTCGATTCCGTAGGCTTGCTTGGCACTAGACCAGAACGAAGAGCTAAATTCCTTCGCTGCTTCATAGAGATCATTGATCTCCGAGTAAAGAGATCCGCCGGCAACCAATTCAGTTTGCTCGGGAGTCAGCTCATTCATTACTTGCTCCTTTTATGGACGTTCGGCAGGTCAGGCGCCGTACTGCATCGCGCCAAGCATTGGATTTTCCATCGCATCGATGTTGCTCATTACCTTTGCGCCGGTCCCAATGATGCTACCCAGCCAGCTACCGACGTCGGATGCAAGACTGCCGCCTGAGACTTGCTCCATGTCTTCGATGCTAAGTTCTTCCACATTTCTATCCTCTTGCGGCGCAATTGTGCCGTTGCGCACTCCGGCATTGCCGACATTCTCGGCAAATCTGGTCTTGGTTACGTGCCAACGCGATCTTTCATAGAGTAGAGCGGCTCCATAATCCACTCCATGAGGCGCCTCTTCTCGCCGAGAATATCGGCGTCCAGCAACATGCCTGGCTGGAGCGCCACCCGACGGCCGTAAACCGTAATGTCCTGATGTGTTAGCGATACCGTCACCAAGTACTGCGGCTCGCTAGACTGGCTAACGTTCGATGGATCGATCTCGGAAGCCCGGATTGCAGTTCTACTGATCCGGCGTACTCGTCCCGGCTGGTGGCCAAACTTCTGATAAGGAAACGCTTGATATCGTAGAAACACCCTGTCCCCTACTTCTACGAACCCTATATCCCGACTGCCGACGAGAAGCTCCGCTTCAAGCTCGTCTCCTTCTGGGAGAATGCTAAGTAGGACTTGTCCAAGCTGCACTGACTGCCCAGCCTTGATCATTTGTGACGCGATCGTGCCTGCGGCGGGTGCGATGACTACCTGCGTCGACCCTGCTTTCAGCTGAAGTCGCTCCTGCTCCAAAGAAGCCATCTCGCTCCTATGCGCTGCTTCGACATCGGCTCTCTCGCTTGGCAGAAGGCTAATCTTTTTCGCAAGAAGCGAATCCTCAACCTGCAGCTCGGTCGCGCGTCGCTGCAGGGCCTGCATTTGGCTCGTGTACTCCAGCACGCTCGACTCCTGCTGAGCGATCTGCAGTGCACTTACATACCTGGATTCTTGGAGTTTTTTCCAGCGACCAAGAACTTCATTCGCGAGAATGACTTGACGCCTCCGCGTTAATATTTCGCTCTCGATCTGGCTGAGCTCTGTGCGCGATTTCGACCATTGCTCTTCGAGCTGACCCCTGCTAAGCGATAGTTGTTCACGTTTAGCGTCTAAGGAAAAGCGGAGACTCTCCGCCCTAACATTCAAGCTATGCTGCAACGCCGTACCGGTATCGCCCTCATCAAGAGTCGCGCTTGGAACGGAAACAATCGCCAGCGCCTCTCCTTTGGTAACGCGCCTGCCCTCAGCGACCAAGACCTTCGAAACAACTCCAGCTGAGGGTGAGACGACGTTTGCAACGCCTTTCGCTGGAAGTAGCTGACCACGGACCGAAGATCGATGCGTGTAGGACCCGAGCCACAAGCCGAGCATTACGATTAGTGCTAGTGCCCCTGCGGTCAGGGCCAAAACCCAGTCACTTAAAGGCTGCAGGAGTGTGATCTCCCCGAGCCAAGTTTCCATGCGGGACTCCGCCACCTCCCGGCGGAATAGCTTGTTCGTCATCTCTACTCCCTAGTTTGCGCGGACTTTGTAATGAAAAGGCGGACCAGATCAACCTGCGCATTGCGTCAATATCGTTGACATTTTGTGTCATGTTGACAGCGCCGGTGCATCCCAGCTTTGACGTCAGCGCTATTGACATAATTGGCCAATATTGCTGTCCTAGTGCGCAAGGACTGACGCATTACTGCGGCGCATACGCTTAGATGCCAGCCCGGTCTCGGGGGGGGGGAAGCAGGTGGCTAGGGATAGTGCTATTGGAATCCGAATTCGGACTGCTAGGCGACGGGCTGGCCTGACGCAGGCACAGTTGGCTGAAGTGCTTAACGTGGGTCGCAGCGCAGTCGGGAACTGGGAAGGTGCGGCAGGAGTTCAACCTTCAAGCGCACGACTGAGGGATATTGCTATCACCGTATCGGTTTCGTACGAGTGGTTGGCCACGGGCCGAGGCGATCCCGGGAGCCACCAATTCGAACGCGCAGCCGTCGATGCTGAACTGGTAGACGATCCTGTAGAACGTAGACTTTTGAAAGCGTTTAGATGCTGCAAGGTGACTGCTCGCCTGATTGTTTTGCAGATGATTGAAAGCCAGATCGTGTAGCGGTCTTTCGATCGGAGCGGTTAGTTCTATCTGTCATGCAGTATTTCGGCATGACTACCGCCCCCGGGCTGATCAAGCCCAGCCTCTGGCTGCTGAGACGTAATCGCGGCAACCTCGACCGGCGCCAGGTCGTGCAGCTGGGTGGGTTGCAGGAGGCCCCAGCCGAAGCTGACCGTCTGTCTGATGCAGTGAACTTAGGCAGCTATGGTTCTACCATCACCCCGGTCTGTGCCCGGCACCACTGGCTGCAACAGGTTCAGGGTAGCGGGAGCGCCGCCCTTGCATGGACCTTTCGCTATCGCTGCTCGGCACGGCATCAGTGCCAGCCGGGTGGGTACATGGGCGGCTCGCCGACTCCGGTACACATCCCGCTGCACCACGCTCCCCGCCCGCTATCGATGACTGGTGTGAAGCATCCGACGCTGGCATTGCCGCACCAGGCGACGACGAGCGGGGATGGGTGCATGCGCGTGGCCAGCGCGAGCGAGATCGTACAAGCGGGGTCCGGCATTTCCGATATGCACCCCTGCTCGCGCTGGTGTCAGTAGGCAGCGGCTACGGCCTGATCCTGCTCGGCGGTCCCGCGCCCGGCCTCTACGGTGAGCGCTCACGCGATCTGTTGCCGCAGATGGCCAGCGTCGTGATATATCCCTTCGTCGAATCCTTGCTTCTGTGGACCATGGTCACGTGGCTGGAGCGGCTGTTCAAGTCGCTGCGCGGGGCGGTGTTCAGCAGCGCGCTGATCGCTGCCGCGCTGCATTACGGCAATGCAACGCTGGCCCCGGTCTTGGTGCTGATCCCCTTTATCATCCTGACCCTGCCATTCCTGTACGGCGGCCCGGAGCCGCTCTCGGCGATGCTGTCCATGGCCACCCACGCCTGCCACAACTTCTATGTTGCGGTGATCGACTCCATGTTGCCCTGATCGACAGCCTCCTCGGCTGAGTGCGCTCCACCATCGGCACAACAAGTCAATCGCCGTTACACGGCCACGCCACTCGCAAGCTGTAGGTACTACCACGCACGGTTCATATCTACCAGGCCGCCAATTTGCGGTGTCCTGGAGAAGCTCCGATGCGGCAACTGGCGAGCACGGCAGCCCCGGCAAGCGCCGCGAACCGCCTGGTGGTCACGCCGCGCATGCTGTGGATGCTGCTGGGCGCCGTCCTGCTGCTGCGCCTGTGCAGCCTCGGCCTCTATCCGCTGATGGACACCTCCGAAGCGCGCTATGCCGAAATGGCGCGCAAGATGCTCGCCTTCGACAACTGGGTAACGCCGTTGTTCGATGTCGGCGTCCCCTTCTGGGGCAAACCACCGCTCGCGTTCTGGACCCAGGCGTTGAGCATGAAATGGTTCGGTGTCAGCGAGTTTGCCGTGCGCCTGCCGTCCTGGCTGTTCCATGTGGGCAGCACGCTGATCGTGTTGCGCTTCGGCCGCGAAGAACGCGACACCACCACTGGCCTGCTCGCCGCCATCATCTTCAGCAGTTCCAGCCTCGGCCTGGTCGCGGCCGGCGCCGTACTCACCGATCCTGCGCTTGGCTTTGCCGTGGTGCTTGCCAGCTATGGCTTCTGGCGCGGCATGGTCCACCGCCAGACCGGATGGGCGCTGGCGGGATTTGCCGGCCTCGGCTTGGGGCTGCTCGCCAAGGGTCCGCTGGTCGGCGTGCTGGTCGGTGCACCGGCGCTGTTCTGGACGCTCTACAACCGCCAGTGGCGCGCGCTGCTGCACCTGCCGTGGCTGCGCGGCATCGCGTTGATGATGCTGATTGCCGTGCCCTGGTATGTGCTGGCCGAACAGCGTACGCCCGGCTTCCTCGATTATTTCCTGGTCGGCGAGCACTGGAAGCGCTACGTCGTCAGCGGCTGGACCGGCGATCTCTACGGCACCGCGCATGCGCGCGCGCCCGGCAGTATCTGGCCGCAGCTGCTGGTCGCCCTGTTCCCGTGGTCACTGCTGCTGCCGTTGTTGTACTTCGGCCGCAAGCGCGGCGCGCCGCCTCGCCTCTACGTCAGTTTCCTGCTGGCCTGGGCCGCGACCGCGCCGCTGTTCTTCACCTTTTCGGCGAACATCCTGTGGACCTACGCACTGCCTGCGTTGCCGGCCATCAGTCTGTTGCTGGCCGACGCGCTGCGCGGACGCGTGGTGACACCGGGACGTGCAGGCGGGGCGCTCGCGTTCGGTGGCCTCTCATTGCTGATGCCGTTGGCCTTGCTGGTCGCGGTGTGGGAAGGCCGCGTGCTGGAGCGGCCCAACAACCAGAAGCCGCTGGTGCAGACCTGGGCCAAGCTGCAGAAGGATGCGCCGGGCGCGCTGTACTACCTGGGCAAGCGTTCGTATTCGGGCGAGTTCTACAGCGGCGGCAGCGCGCGACGATTTGCCGATGCCTGCGCGCGCCCGCCTCGCGAGAATTTCTACGTGGTGATGCGTGGCCGCGGCCTGGATGTGGCCGCGACGTGGCCGGGCTCGCGCAGGTGCCAGGCGCGCTCTCAGCTCAATAGCAGTGTGCTGCTGCAGTGCCCGTCGCTATCACATGCGATAGCGGCGACAGGGACGGGTCCAGCCGCGGAGGCGCCGCTGTGCGCGGTAAACAGCCCGGGTTGAAACCCTCAGGCCTGCGAAGGCAGCTCTGGCTGGATGCGGCCGCGCTGCGCCGTCGGCAAGGCGCGATACTCGCGCGGGGTCAGGCCGGTGGCGGCCTTGAACTGGCGGGTGAAGGCGCTCTGGTCGCTGAAGCCGCAAGCGTGGCCGATGTCGGTGATGCTCTGCCGGCCTTCGTGCAGCAGTTGCATGGAGCGGTGCAGGCGCAGGCGCAGCAGCACCTGCTGCGGGGTGAGCTGGAACACGCGGCGAAATGAGCGTTGCAGCTTGGACATGGAAAAGCCGGTGAGTTCGACCAGGGTCTGCATGCGCACGGCCTGGGTGTAGTGGGCATGCAGGTAGGCCAGGGCCAGGCGCAGTTTTTCGTACTGTTCGTCGCGTTGGGCATCGCGGCCTTCCTGCGGGCCGAGGTCGCGGGAGATGCCGATGATGCCGGTGACCTTGCCGTCGACAAGCAGGGGCCGCTTGCAGGTGAGGCACCAGCCGGTTTCGCGATTGGCGAACAGGTGCAGTTCGAGGACGTTGTCGATGACGGCGCCAGCGAGGACCTGTTCGTCCTGGTTGGCGTAGTTGGCGCCCAGGCCGCTGGGGTAGACCTCGGCGACGCGCTTGCCGATGAGTTCGGGGCGCGATTTGAGGCCGAGGCGGCGGAGCATGGTCTGGTTGACGTGGGTGTAGCGGCCTTGGCGGTCCTTGACGAAGAACAGGACGTCGGGGACGGCGTCGAAGAGGGCTTCCAGTTCGGTGGCGTCTATTTGCGTCATGGGTGAATGATAAGGCGCGCCGTGACGTAGGCGGCGGGTGTGCTGGCTGCGGTGTGGGCGGCTGCTGTTGGGTTGGTCGGCTTGGGCGGCTGCTGAGGGTTGGTCGGCTTGGCGGGTGGGGGCAAGCCCTTCCAGGACACGCATGAACCCATCCATGGGGCTCCTCGACGACATCCATGTCGTCGAGGGTCCTGGAAGGGCTTGCCCCCCCCCCACCTTGATAGACCAGCGCGGGCGGTGGGGAAGAGAAAAAAGCAAAAGCACAAGCAAAAGCAAAAGCAAAAGCAGGGCAGAGCGGGCGCGGTGCTATTGCGGCGGGCGGGCGCGGAAGACGACGCTCATTCTTGGGGCTACGGGGCGGGTGGTCTTGGGGATGCCGTGTTCGTGGGTCAGTTGCGAGGCGTGGCTCATGACCAGGAGGCTGCCGGGGGCCAGGTCGAGGGCGCAGGCGCGGCCGCCGGCCTTGGCGCGCAGGTTCATGCGCCGGGTGTCGCCCAGGGATACGAGGGCGATGGGCTGACCAGGGACCAGGGAGGGGAGTTTGTCGTTGTGCATGGCGACGCTGTCGCGGCCGTCGCGGTAGAGGTTCAGGCCGACGTGGGTGTAGGCGCCAGGGACCACCTCGCGTACGGCGGCGAGCATCTCGGCCAGGGGCAGTTCGGTTGGCAATGCGTCGAGTTCAAAATGGGCGAGCAGGCGCGGCACATCGACAATGCGCTCGTACATCGGGCGTTGCAGGGTGCGCCAGGCGATGCCATCACGGAGCGCAGTGAACCAGCGTTCGGCCTGGGCCTGGCCGACCAGTTGCGGCCAGTAGCGCACACCACCTTCGGCATCGGCGATCACCGTGCGGTAGGGGGCGGCATCGAAGAGGTCGGCACCCATGGCAGCCATCAGTGGAAATCCCGTGAGGCCACCGGCAGTTCGCCGAGCAGGTGGCTGAGGTCGTGCAGGTCGCCGGCGATCACGTGGGTCACGCCATCGACCTGTTCCCAGCGTCCGCGCACCGCCAGCAGGCGCGATTCGAGCAAGGCGCGACGGCGGCGCTGCGCCAGGTGCGGCCAGACCACGACATTGACCATGCCGTGCTCGTCTTCAAGGGTGACGAAGATCGTGCCCTTGGCCGTGCCCGGGCGCTGGCGCTGGGTGACCAGGCCGGCGACGTGCACGCCGCTGCCGTGGCGGCGGTCCTGCAGTTCGCGCAGGCCGAGGATGCGGCGCTGCTGCATCTGCGCGCGCAGCAGCGACATCGGGTGCGCGGCCAGGGTCAGGCCGAGGGTGCGGTAGTCGGAGAGGATGTCCTCGCCCTGCCGCGGCATCGGCAACGCCACCGGGGTTTCGGCCGGGCTGTCGGGCAGCAGCGGCTTGCGCCGCTCGACACCGGCCACCGCCCAGCGCGCGTTGTTGCGATGCCCAGCCAGCGACGCCAGGGCGCCGGCTTCGGCCAGGGCTTCGCGCGCCTTGGCATCGAGGCCGGCGCGCAAGCACAGGTCGGCGATATCGGTGAAGGGCCGCTGCGCGCGCGCCGCCATGATCGCCTTGGCCACGTTCTCGGACAGGCCGCGCACCTGGCGCAGGCCCAGCCGGATCGCCGGCTGCTGGCCCGGGTCGGCTTCATCGCGCCACGCTTGCCCGCCCACCAGCGTCTGGTCCCAGTCGCTGTGCACCACGTCCACCGCCAGCACTTCCACCGGCGGGCGAGCGGCGCGGCCACGGCGCGCGTCCTGCACGATCTGGCTGGGCGAATAGAAACCCATCGGCTGCGCGTTGAGCAGGCCACAGGCGAAGGCTGCCGGCTCGTGCCGCTTCAACCAGCAGCTGATGTAGACCAGCTTGGCGAACGAAGCGGCATGGCTCTGCGGAAACCCGTAGGAACCAAAGCCCTTGATCTGCTCGAAGATCTGGTCGATGAAGTGCGAGGGGTAGCCCTTGCGGTCCATCAACTCGCGAATGCGTACGCGGTGCGGCTCCATGTCGCCGCCGCGGCGCCAGGCGGCCATCGAGCGACGCAGGCCGTCGGCCTGGTCCGGCGTGTAGCCGGCGTGGATCACCAGCTCCATCACCTGTTCCTGGAACAACGGCACGCCCAGCGTGGGGCCGAGGATTTCCTGCACGCCCGGCGAGGGATAGGTGATCATTTCCTTGCCCTGCCGGCGCCGCAGGTAGGGGTGCACCATGTCGCCCTGGATCGGGCCGGGGCGCACGATCGCCACTTCGATCACCAGGTCGTAGAAGCGCCGCGGCTGCAGCCGCGGCAGCATTGCCATCTGCGCGCGCGACTCGATCTGGAATACGCCGACCGTGTCGGCCAGGCAGATCATGTCGTAGGTCGCCGCATCATCGGCGGGAATGGTGGCCAGCTCGAAATCGCGGCCGCGGTGCGCGCGCACCAGGTCCAGGGTCTTGCGGATGCAGGTGAGCATGCCCAGGGCCAGGCAGTCGACCTTGAGCAGGCCCATCGTCTCCAGGTCGTCCTTGTCCCACTGGATGATGGTGCGGTCGGCCATGGCCGCGTTCTCCACCGGTACCACCGTGGACAGCGGCGCATCGGAGATGACGAAGCCGCCGACATGCTGCGACAGGTGGCGCGGGTGGTCGCGCAGCATCTCGGTCACCGTCAGCACGCGCGCGATCAGCGGATTGGCCAGGTCGAAGCCGGCCTCCTCCAGGCGCTGCTGCATCGGCGTGTCGCCATTGCCCCAGCCATAGCACTCGGCCAGCAGGCCGATCTGGTCCGGCGGCAGGCCGAAGGCCTTGGCCACGTCGCGCACCGCGCTCTTGCCGCGATAGCAGATCACCGTGGCCGCCAGCGCGGCGCGGGCGCGGCCGTACTTCTCGTAGACGTACTGCAGCACTTCCTCGCGGCGCTCGTGCTCGAAGTCCACATCGATGTCCGGCGGCTCGTCACGCGCCTTGGACAGGAAGCGTGAAATCAGCAGGCGATTTTCCGCCGGATCCACCGCGGTGATACCCAGTGCGTAGCACACCGCAGAATTGGCCGAAGAACCGCGGCCCTGGCACAGGATGTGTCGCGAACGCGCAAAGCACACGATGTCGTGCACGGTGAGGAAGAACGCTTCGTACTTCAGCTCGGCGATCAGCGCCAGTTCGTTTTCGATATCGGCGGCCACCTTGTCCGGCACCCCCCGGGGCCAGCGTTCGCGCATGCCGGCCTCGGTGAGCGCGCGCAGGTGGCTGGACAGTGTATGCCCGGCTGGCACCAGTTCGGCCGGGTACTGGTAATGCAGATCGCGCTTGAGGTCGAAGCCGGTGCAGCGGCGCGCCAGGTCCACCGCCGCCTGCAGCAGGGCCGGCGGATAGATGTTGCCCAGCGCACGGCGGCTGCGCAGGTGGCGCTCGCCATTGCGGAACAGGTGCGCGCCGCATTCGGACAACGGCAGCGTGTGGCGGATCGCGGTCAGGGTGTCCTGCACGATGCGCTCGCGGCGCTGTGCCATGTGCACGTCGCCACTGGCCAGTGCCACCATTTCCAGTTGCCGCGCCAGCGCCAGCAGCTGCGCCAGACGTTCGTTGTCATCGCGTTCGCGGTGCAGTTCCACCGCCAGGTAGGCGCGCTCGCCGAACAGCGCACGCAGCCACTGGCCGTGCGCGGGGTCGGGTTCGGGTGCCGGCAGCCACACCGCGAACAGCCCGCTCACCTGCCCGTCCAGTACCTGTGCCATGTCCGCGCGCAGCAGGCGGTAGCTGCCCTTGCCCACGGCGCGGCGCGCGCGGGTGATCAGTTCGCACAGCTGCGCGTAGCCGCGGGCGTTCTCCACCAGCAACAGCACGCGCGGGCCGTCGTGCAGGGCGATCTCGCTGCCAACCACCAGCGGCACGCCGGTGGCCCGCGCCGCTTCCCAGGCCCGCACGATGCCCGCCAGTGAACATTCGTCGGTGATGGCCAGGGCTTCGTAGCCGCAGTGGCGCGCTCGCGTGAACAGCGCCTCGGCCGACGAGGCGCCGCGCAGGAACGAGAAGTCCGACAGGCAATGCAGTTCGGCATAGGCCGGCAGGCGCGCATCGCGTTCGGGCACGACCTCATCGTTGGCAGCCGCGCGCAGGCGCGCGTCCACGGTCCAGGCGCGCGGCGGGCGCCCACCCGGGGTGTCGCGCCCCACGCCATCGCGGTCCACGCCATCGTGACGCCCGCCGTCGCGATCATCGCCCCAGCTCATGCAAACCACCCATGCAGCATCCAGCCTTCGCGCGCGCCGGGCGGCACGAAGGCCCAGGCGCGCTGGCCGCGCGAAGTTTCCACCACGTAGTAGTCGCGGCGTGCGTCTTCGCCATCCCACCAGCCGCTTTCCAGGCGTTCGGGGCCAGACAGCACGCGCAGGCGCGCATCGCGCAGCGGCACCGGTTGCGGCAACAGCCAGGCCGGACGCGGTGGTCGTGGCGGTGCCTGGGTCATGCGCGCGCCACTATCGCCGAGCACGCGCCGCCAGGCCCGTTCCGGGCGCGGATCGTCGGCCGGGGCCAGGCGATACACCGCCTCGTCGCCCAGCCGCGCGCGCAGGCGCTCGCGCAGCTGCGGCCAGTCCAGCGCCTGCTGCGGACGCGGATCGAACAGATCGCGGCTGGCCGGCACGAACGGCGGCAATTCGCGCGCCAGCAAACGCAGTCCCACCACTGGCTGCGCGATCTCCACCCGCTCCAGGCGGTTGCGCGACAGCTCGAACAGCATGCCCGGCTCGCGCTCGGCGGCGAGCAGGCCGACTTCGATATCGGTATGCCCCTGCTCATGCTCCAGCCGCAGCAGGAAACGCTGCACGCCGCCGTCGCGGATCGACAGATAGGTGCACAGATCGCCAAGCAGCCGGCGCAGCGGGAACAGCAGCGCAGTGTGGTTCTCGACCTCGTAGCCCATCTCGATGCGCGCATCGAAATGGTCCGGCGGTGCGTAGCACTGCAGGGGATCGTCGGCCTCGCCATACAGCCGGTCCAGGTGTTCGAGCAGGTCCACGCCGAAGCGCCGGCGCAGGCTGTCGCGCGGCAACGCGCGCAACTCGCCCAGGCTGCGCAGGCCCATGCGCTGCAGGCGCTCGCCATCCTCGCCCGGCAGCGCGGCGCGGCGTACCGGTACCTGGTCGAGCATGCTGCGCAGCGCGCCGGGCTGACGCACCGCCAGACCATCGCGCAGGCCGGCCAGCACGCGCGCCGCGCGCGGGGTGGGCGCCAGTGCGATGCGGTGGCGAAAGCCCAGCGTGTCCAACTCATCGCGCAGGCGTTGGGCAAAGCGCGGCCAGGGCCCGAACAAACGGAAACTGGCCTGCGCTTCCAGCACGATCGCATGCGACCACTGCGCGCTCACCAGCGAACTGTGGCGATAGGCCCAGGCGGCAAGGAAGCGCTGCCAGCGCGCTTCGGCCTGCGGCTCATGCTCGACCGTGCGCACTCCTGCCAGCAGCGCGTGTGCGGCGGCCAGGCGCATGCCCGGGCGCAACCCGGCCTCGGCGGCGCTGGCGTTGACCGAATGCAGGCTGCGCAGTTGCGCCGGCCCTTCCACCAGGGCCAACGGCGATTGCGCATCGGGCAAACGCCGGAGGACGGCGTCCAGCGCCAGCTGCGGCAGCAGTATGCAGGCCCAGAGCATGCGCCGGCCTCAATGCGCCAGCCGCAGCGGTTGGGCGGGCACCTGCGCGCCGCGGCACTTGCGCACCTGCCAGGCATTTTCCACGGGCAGGTATTCCAGACGCAGCGCCGCGGGCGAGGCATTGACCGCATGGCGGCGGTCGCGCAGGGCAAAGGCGCAGCAATCGCCACTGTCAGCAGCCACCTGCAGGCGGCGCAGCGCGCGCGCATCGGCGGTCTGCGGCCACCCCAGCACCGCCGCGCAGGCACCGCTGCGCAGGCATTGCTCGAATGCCCACAGCGCCTGCTTTGGTTCGGCCTCGATCACTTCCAGCCAGTCCAGGTCGAGGCCGCCGGCCTGCCAGGCCGGCGCATACGGCAGGTAAGGCGGAGCAACGAGCACCACGCGTTCGCCGGCCGTGGTCAAGCGTGCCAATGCTGGCAGCAGCAGCGCGATCTCGCCGATGCCATCGCTGGGCAACAACAGTTCGGTCAACGCCCGCCGCGGCCAGCCACCATCGGGCAACAGCGCGTCAAGCGCGGCATGCCCGCTGGGCTGACCATCGCGACGCAGGGCCACGCCCTGCCCGGCCCGCCACACCGTGCGTGCCGCCAGCATCTCGCCCAGGGCCAGAACTTCGCCCATGCTCAACCCTGCCGCAGCAGGCCGCAGTACAGGCCTTCGATCGCGAAGTCGGCATCGGCCGGCACCACGATCGGCGCATACGCCGGGTTGCGCGGCAGCAGCCGCAACTGCGTGCGCCCGCGTTCGAGCCGCTTGATGGTGATTTCCCCGTCCAGGCGCGCAACCACGATCTGGCCGTTGCGCGCCTCGCCGCTGCGGTGCACGCCGACCAGGTCGCCATCGAGGATGCCGTCGTCGATCATCGAATCGCCCTGCACCTGCAGCAGGTAGTCCGGGCGCAGCGAGAACAGCGAGCGGTCCAGCCACAGTTCGCGTTCGCTGCCGATGTCCGCGCCGATCGGCACACCGGCGGCGACCCGGCCCAGCACCGGCAGCATCAAGGGCGCATCGCGCGGCGCGTCGGGCAGGCGGATGCCCCGCGCCTGCCCGCCGCGGAGCTCGATCAGTCCGGCCTCGGCCAGCGCCTGCACATGCTTTTGCGCGGCATTGCGCGAGGCAAAGCCGAATTCACTGGCGATCTCGGCCAGGCTGGGCGGATGCCCCAGCTGGGCGCGCTCGCGCAGGAAGGCGAGGATGGCGGCGCGGCGGGGGCTCAGACCGTCCATACGACGGGCCACAAAATCGAACGGAGAGCACGCTTGGCTTGGAAGGGAATGAGATTTTTCATAGGTGTACCTTTGTACACCTTTCCGTCGCACCCGGCGAGATCGCGGGATTCAGGGAGCCGAATGCGATGGCATCCGATATCGGCTGAGGTCTTGTGGGGTCTTGTAGGGTCTTGTAGGAGCGGCTTCAGCCGCGACAGATCGCAGCTCCGCCCGTCGCGGCTGATGGCCGAAGGCCACAAGAGCCGCTCCTACAAGGTCTGCCGAACGATCAAGCCGACTTCTTGGCCCGCGTCCGTGCCGCCTTCTTTGCCGCGGTCTTGCGCCCCGCTGCACCCTTGGTCTGCGCCGCCTTCTTCGCCGCCGCCGACCGGCTCGATGCCGGGCGCTTCTTTGCCGCCTTCTTCGCCTGCGTGGACAAGGCCTTCTTGCCCACCACCTTCTTCGCCGTCGTCTTCTTGCTCGCCGTCTTCAAGGCCTTCTTCGCCCCGGCCGAGCGTGTCCTGGAAGGCGCCTTCTTCGACTTCGATGCCGCCGTGTCCTCGGCCGCCTTCTTCTTGGTCGCCTTGGACGCGGTCTTGCCCGGCTTGGCCTTCACCCCGTCGCGGCGCGCCTTCGACAGTCCGATGGCGATCGCCTGCTTGGTGCTCTTGGCGCCGTGCTTGCCATGCTTGATGTGCTCGATCTCCTCGTGCACGTATTCGCCGGCCTGCGTGTTCGCCGACTTGCCTTCGCGCTTGTCCTTGGCCGCGGCTTCGCGGGTCTTTTTCTCGGGCATGGGAATGCTCCGTCATGGATGACCCAGCGGGTGTAGCAATGCACAGGTAAACACCGGGTGCAAAACCCGCATCGCGCGTGCACCCGCTCTTGATCAGACCCGCCTCGATCGGACCGGTTTGATCAGACCGGCCTTGATCAAATCAGCATTCGCCGGCAGGCAGGCGTTCGCCATCGGCGGTATAGGCCGGCGGGTGATACCAGGTCAGTGCCTGCAGTGGCACGTTGCCCTTGTTGCGGATCTCGTGGCGCTCGCCCTGCTCGATCACCAGCACATCGCCCGGCGCCAGCGCCTGTTCCACGCCGCCGACCACCGCCACGCCCTGCCCCGCGACCACGTACAGCCACTGATCCGCGCCGCGGTGGCGGTTCTGCGGCCCGCCCTCCTTGTCGCCCGGCGCGATCGACATCGACGCCGCCTGCACCTGGCGCACATCGAACAGCACCTTGAACTCTTCACTGAAATCCAGCCGGGCATGCTTCATGACAAAGGCTCCGCTTGAGGATGGCGCCCAGCCTCGCCGCCGCGCCGTTAGCCAGCGGCAAAGGCGTGGCCTGCCATGTTCACCACCTGCATACGCCGGCGACGCTGTTGCGGCGCGGCCTCGTAGCTGTCAAGCAGCGACGCCGCGTGCGTGGCTGCCTACAATGCCGCCCCGCCCGCCACCTGCCTGCCATGGACCAAGAAATCGTCGTCGACCCCTCACTCAAGGCCTATATCGAACCGCTGACCGCGGACGAACATGCCGCGCTCGAACAGAGCCTGCTGGCCGAAGGCTGCCGCGACGCCCTGGTGCTGTGGGGCAACGTGCTGGTCGATGGGCACAACCGCTACGGCCTGTGCCAGCAACATGGCCTGCCGTTCCGCACGGTGCAGAACGAACGCTTCCAGAGCCTGGAGGATGTCCACCTGTGGATGATCGACCAGCACCTGGGCCGGCGCAGCGTGTCGGACTTCCAGCGCGGCGTGCTGGCGCTGCGCAAGCGCGAGATCCTGGCCGCGCGGCGCGAGCGCAGCACGGCGGCGGCTGCGGTGTCCGCGATGCCGGCCACGACATCCGCGCCCGAAGACGACCCGGCGCCATGGTCGGATGCCGCGGGCGACGCGCCCACGTCTGCCGCACCCCCGCCACCCAGCCGCGAAGTGCTGGCCCGCGTCGCCCGCGTGAGCAGCAGCCAGCTCGGGATGATCGAGAAAATCCAGCGCCAGGCCGCGCCCGAGGTAGTCGATGCGGTGCGCAGTGGCGCGCTGTCGATCAACGCCGCCGCCGTGGTCGCGACCTTGCCCTTGCACGAACAACAGGCCGCCGCCCAGGCCGGACACGACGAACTGCGCGACACGGCGCGACGCGTGCGCCAGTCGCGACGCAAGCCGCGGCCAGAAACAACAGCAGAGGGCGAAACCGCAGCGAGCACCGCGCCCGCCACCGACAGCGTGCCCGCCCTGCGCCAGCGCATCGAGGAACTGGAACAGGAAAACGCCGCCCTGCGCGCGCGCATCGCCGAACTGGAAGCGCGCTAGCGGCCGCGTATCGGCAGCGGCAACGCCACGCGCAGCACTGCCCACAGGCCAAACGCCGCGAGCAGGCCGAAACCGCCCGCGCACAGCACGATCAGCGCCACCACCGCGTTGACCAGCCCCGACCACGGCGCCTGCGCCGCCAGCGTCTGCAACAGCAGGTAGGCGGCGCAGGGCAGCAGCCCGGCGATGAAGCCGGCGCCAAGCATCCAGCCCAGGCGGAAGCGGCCGCACGCGCGCAACGCCATCGCGATCGGCACGCCCAGCACCAGCACATGCAGAACTGCCACCTCCCAGGCCACCGCGAACGCATTGCCGGTGGCATGGCTGGCGGCAATGCGGCCATCGAAGGCCAGCACCGCGAACACCAGCGCCGGCAACAGGCTCGCCGTGCAGACCGCGGCGATCCAGGCGGCCACGGCTCTCAACGTTGATGTCATGCGCTATCCACCATGGCGCGATCAGCCGCCCCGCTTTACGGAGCGCTGCACGTCGTGCGTCTCCAGACTCAGCGCATCGGCAGCCTCCGGGGGCGGCGCCGGCTCCCAGCCAAACACGCTGCGTCCGCCATAGCGGTGTGAATCACGGCGTTCCTGCGCGATGTATTCGTCCACCGACGGGCCGCTGGCGCTGGACTCCAGTTGCCGTGCCTGCGCATCGAGGCGGGCGATGGCCTGCAGTCGTTCCTCGTTGCCGAGCTTTGCCTGCTGCATCGCCTGCTTGAGCACGCCGATGGTCTGGTCGAGCACGCGCGTGGGCACCGGGAACGGATGCCGGTCCTTGCCGCCATGCGCCAGCGAAAATCGCGCCGGATCACTGAAGCGGCACGGCGTGCCGTGCAGCACCTCGGCCACCATCGCCAGCGAACGTACCGTGCGCGCGCCCACGCCGGGCACCTGCAGCAGTTCGGTGAAATCGCGCGGGCCGTTTTCCGCGGCGGCGGCCAATGCGCCGTGCAGGCGCCGCACCACGACATCCTCGGCGCGCACGTCGTGGTGGTCGGGCATGGACAGATGCGGCTGCGCGCCGGGTTGCCACGGCGCAGCAGCGGCGGCATCGGCAAAAAGATCGCCCGTGACGCCGGTCGTGGCGGTCGGTGCAGGCTTGGCCGCTGCCGGCACGCGGCCTTCGATGCGCGCGAACTCGCGGGCGATGGCACCTGGGCCGAGATCTTGCAGCAGTGTCACCTGCGCCTGTCGCGAGGCTTCGGCGCGATGGTCGGCCAGATTGACGATGCGCGCCCTGCCCCGGGCCATCGATCGCCGCGTGCGGAGCATCGACAAAGCTCTGCAGCCCTTCGGACAGCCAGTGGTAGCGGCGGGCCTGGCGACGCGCGCCGTTCATGCCCTGCTGCACCACCACCCATTGCCCATCGTCGCTGACGATGAAGCCATGCAGGTACAGGTCGAAACCGTCCTGCACGGCGGCGCTGTCGACCTTGGCGACCAGGCGGCTGGCACGTGCCAGGGCGGCGCCGTCGAGGCCGGTGCGCGTGGCGACGCTGAGCAGTTCGTCCGGGGTGGCGCGCGAATGCCGGCCACGCCCACCGCAGACATGCACGCCGAGTTCGCCGGACAACGGCGCCAGGCCACGCTTGAGCGCACCGATCACGCTGGTGGTGATGCCCGAGGAGTGCCAGTCCATGCCCATCACCGCGCCAAAGGACTGGAACCAGAACGGATGCGCCAGCCGCCGCAGCAGTTCGTCGCGCCCGTAGTGGTGGACGATGGCCTCGCAGATCACCGCGCCCAGCCGGGTCATGCGCTGGCCGAGCCACGGCGGCACACGGCCGCCATGCAGGGGAAGATCGGCGCTGCCGGTGCGGCGGCTCATGCGGTGCTCCTGGTACGTGGCTGCTGAAGGTGGCGCGAGAGTGGCCGGCGCCCATCGCGCATTGTGCGACGGGCGGCATGCGTGTTGATCACGATTGCCTGAAGCCGTTGTCAGCCCCCATCAATGCGTCCCTCTCCCCCCTGCTGCGCCGCAGCGACCGATTTAGATCGATCCAAGCTAGACTCGCCCGGCGCCGAGCGTTCGCGGCGCCGGCTTCCGTTCGCGCCCCGGGGAGGAACATTCCATGATCCAAAACGCACCGCGGCGCCTGGCGCCCTGGCTGGTCACCCTGCTGTTCGCCTTCGCCACCGCCCACGCGGCTGCGCCCGGCGATGCGGCCTATGCCGCAGTCGATCCCTTCATCGGCACCGGGGGCGAAGGCCATACCTATCCCGGCGCGACCGTCCCGTTTGGCATGGTGCAACTCAGCCCGGACACGCAGATCAAGCCGCGCAAGGAGGCCTATCCGTGGGCCGCCGGCTACCGCCACGACGACCAGACCATCGTCGGCTTCTCGCATACCCATTTTTCCGGCTCGGGCCATTCGGACCTGGGCGACGTGCTACTGATGCCGATCAGTGGCGAACCCAAGCTCGAACGCGGCGACATCAGCCAACCGGGCAGCGGCTACACCTCGCGCTTCCGCCATCAGAGCGAGCAGGCCCAGCCGGGCTATTACGCCGTCACCCTGGACGACTACGGCATCCGCGCCGAGCTCACCGCCAGCGCGCGCGTGGGTGTGCATCGCTACAGCTTCCCCAAGGGCAAGCCCGCTCACGTACTGGTGGACCTGCGCACCAGCATGTATGACTACCCGGGCAAGGTGCTGTGGTCGCGGCTGCGCGTGCGTCCGGATGGGACGGTCACCGGCTTTCGCGAGACCCGCGGCTGGGCGCCGGGGCGGCAGCTGTACTTCGCCATGCGCTTCTCGCAGCCGCTGACCGGCACCGCGCTGCATGACAGCGAGCAGAACGTGCCCTACAAGGGCTTTCCGCCGCCGGGCGCGGACGATCCGCGGCAGCGCGCGCAGATCGAAGGCCGGCAGCTGGTCGGCGTGTTCGACTTCGGCCAGGGTGGCGGCGCGCCGCTGGTGGTGAAGGTCGCGATCTCGCCGGTCAGCGAGGACAACGCCATCGCCAACCTCGATGCAGAAGTGCCGGGCTTTGATTTCGATGCGGTCCGCGCCGATGCGCGCAAGCAATGGACCCAGGCACTGTCGGCCATCGATGCGCAGGGCAGCGCCGAACAGCGCACGCGCTTCTACACCGCGCTGTACCACACCCTGCTCGGCCCGACCTTGT
>DASPIU010000086.1:0-9631 GCA_035629025.1 Stenotrophomonas sp. | reverse complement strand
CACCTGAAGGCCGAGAGCCTCACCTCAGATCGCCGCGAGCGATTCGACAATGAAGGCTCTCACCATGACCAACCAGCTGTTGCAGGGCGATGCCCTGAAGTTGCTCCCCACGCTCGACGCGGAATCGTTCGACGCGCTGATCACTGATCCGCCGTATGCCAGCGGCGGCGTTACCGCAGCCGCACGCGCCCGGGCACCGTCGCAGAAGTACTGCCGCGACGGCGGCCACGCCGACTTTGTGGGCGACGAGCGGGATCAGCGCGCTCACCTGCGGTGGATGCACCTCTGGCTGACCGAGTGCGCCCGAGTGTTGAAGGAGGGCGCGCCGGTGCTGTTGTTCACCGACTGGCGGCAACTCCCGCTCACCACCGACGCGCTGCAGCTGGCCGGCTTTACCTGGCGCGGCATCACCGTGTGGGACAAGACCGAAGGCGTGCGGCCGCAGCTGGGGCGCTTCCGCAACCAGGCCGAGTACATCGTGTGGGGCAGCAAAGGGCACATGCCGCTGCAGCGGCGGGCGCCGGTGCTACCGGGCGTGATCCGCGAGCCGGTGCGCAAGGCCGACAAGCACCATTTGACGGGAAAGCCGACTGAACTGATGCGCCAGTTGGTGCGAATCTGCGAGACAGGCGGGCGGATCCTCGACCCGTTTGCTGGCAGCGGCACCACTTTGGTGGCGGCCGAGCTGGAGGGGTACGACTGCACGGGAGTCGAGTTGACAGACCACTACGTTGAGGTGGCCGCCGGCCGTCTTCGCTTGCACGCTTAGCAGGCTCGCGGGCGTCGCATCCCCACTGGGGTGCGACGCGCGTCAGGGGATGCCCATCGCCTTGTGGAGAGCCTTCTTGGCGCGCCGTTGGTCTACACCATGAGCGATCTCATTCAGCTTGCCCACGAAAGCGGTCGTATCGAGAAAGTAGTTGGGGTAGGCCTTCCGCAAAGACCGCAAGTCGCCGCCTCGCACGAGAACGGTGTCGAGCGGCTCTCCGGCAGCGGAGCGCGACTCGTAATGGGCGTACACCGTGTTCATCCGGGCCTGCTCGTGCTCGGCGAAGGAGTACACGAAAAGTCGCCGCGTGTCCGTTTTCAAGACCACTACGTGCCATGCTGCGTTGGCCTTTCCGGTTGCGTGGATCTGGTCAGCAGCAATGGTGTAGCCCCTCAGTCGCGCACGCACCGCCAGCTGGCGTTCGGCAGCGTAAAGCTGTTCCCGCAGGTCGGAATAGGTTACGCCGCGAAAGGCGGGCGGTACCGCTTGGCCTTCATCTATGGCGAAGATCGCGCTCGCCAGGGCGAAGAACTCGCCCCAGCCAGGCTGAGGCCTTCCCGCCTTGATAGCCTGGTGCGTGAAAGTGTCGACCGTCTCAACGGAGGTCGCCCACGTGTGCTGCAACTGTGTCCGGATCTGCAGCTCGACGTTCAGGCCGTTGTACGCGGGCGCACGCTGCGAACGATAGCGATACTTCAAATGAAGGCTTCTGTAGCCGTCGGGCTTTGGGTTCTCGATGTAGTCGTCCACTCCGATTAACCGGTGCTGGAACCTTGATGCCTCGTAATTGCGGCGAAGAATTCCGATGGCTGCCGAGTTGGCAACCACAGCGCGCAGCCCAGCAATGTCCTGCATCTGCTGTAGGTTCATCGTAGGCTGACGCTGGAGCTTTCCAATGATTGACGGTAGCCGCTTAAGCCGCTGGCCGACTACGGCCGCCACGCCAAGCCGCGTCAACTTATCCCGGAGGGTGGCTTGAAAGGTGTTGAGCGGGTACACGTGAGCGGCGCGCCAGTTGTTCACTACTGTGAGCGCGGCGGCCCGCTCGACCGGTGAGAGGTCGCCGGCGCGCGCGAGGCCTGCGCCCGCGCGCTCCACTTCGCCCCGCGAGTATTCAGGCTTGGCGAAAATCATTTCCCCGCGCTCCTGTCATTACTGTGTGTAAACGTGTGTACAACGCCCGGTGTGGTGTGTATACTTACACACATGGATAGCCGCATGCTACTGAAGCAACTTCAGGCCGATGGATTCGAGATCGTCTCCGTGCGCGGCAGCCACCACAAGCTGCGGAAGGGTGACCGGACGGTCATCGTTCCGCACCCGAAGAAAGACCTGCCGCAGGGCACGGTCGCCAGCATTTTCCGGCAAGCCGGTTGGAGGAAGTGATGCTCTATCCCGTGTACGTCCATAAGGACGACAACACCGCCTTCGGTGCCATCGTGCCCGATATGCCCGGCGTGCACAGCGCCGTGGATGACCTGGAGGATCTGCCGGCTGCGCTGCAGGAGGCGGTCGAGCTGATGTACGAGGGCGAGGCGCAGCCGCCGCCGCGCGCGAACATTGTGGACAAGTATCGCCGGCAGCGTGAGTTCAAGGGCGGGTTCTGGATGCTGGTCGATATCGACCTGACGAAGATCAACCCTCGCGCGGTGCGGCTCAACATCAGCTTGCCCGAGAACCTGGTTGGCAAGATCGACGCGGCCGCAGCCAGCCGACGCATGACCCGGTCGGCGTTCCTCGCCCTGGCGGCCGAGCACGAGCTGGGTGGCCACGGCAAGAAGGCCTCGGCCAGGTAAGGCGAACCGTCCGCGCCAGACCGCACAGGAGCCGCCCCACGGGGCGGCTTTTCGTGGGCGCCATCGGTCGGCCGTGGCCGCGAGGGGGGCGCCGTGGGCCGTGGAGGCGGCCTGGCGACCGTCTCGGCGGTTCCCGCCTGCTCAGGGGGCGACCGGGAGGCGTCATCCCTCGGCGCGCGCAGTCGTCGCCCCGCCACGCCTGCGGTCTTCATGCGCCCGTTTTTCCGCACCCCCGCAGGGGCCGGGCAGGGCGCGCCGTCGCTGGCGTTCGCGGGCATGGAGCGGTGCGCCCACAACCTGCGGATCCCTGCGCCAACACCGCCCCGGTCGGCAGGTCCGGGCTGGGGGTTCGCGGCATTCGCCGCTCGCCAGAATTTCCAGATGACCATCGGAGAGAGGTAACCAGGTAATTCGGGGCCGTGCGAACGCTGCAAGCCGTTGATCTTCCGAGGAAAAGCCGGATTACCTCGGAAGGTAATTTGAGGTAATCCGGTGAACCATGAAAGGTAATGTCATTGATTCATAAGGACTTTTTTTCAAGGACAGATTACCTCCCTAAAAGGTAATCCCGTTACCTCGGAATTACCCCGGAATTACCTTTGAGATATGTTCTTATGTCATTGAAAATATTGATGAAATGGATGGAAATTTGAAGGGATTACCTAAATTACCTGTTCCCGATGGTCATCTGAAAAATTGCGATAGGGGCGCGGTAGAGTGGTCAGCCAGCCACTCGCTACCACCGGAGCCGCCGCCATGGCACTGAGCCGCGAAGCCCTGCAGTCGCAACTCGATCACCTCGCCGCCGCCGTCGATGAGCTGCTGGCCACCGAGGGTGATTGCTTCTCCGTTGCCTTTGCCGGCATGGCCGACGCCATCGCCGATGAGGCTGCCGGCGCCGACCGATGCTGGGTGGAGAGCCAGGCGGTGGCCATCCTTGAACGGCGCGGCCTGGTGGTGCCGGCGGAAGTGGAGGGCTGACACGTGTGCTACTCCGCCCAGATCTACGCCGACTACCGAAAGCTGCTGCGCGAGCAGGGCCCGGTCATGGACCTGGACGCCTTCGCGCGGCTTTGGCTGCGGGAGAATGGCTCGGCGCGATCGAAGATCCCGCGCGGGCTGATCGAGGCACTGCGGCCGCTGCTGTCGGCCGACGTGGTCGCCGAGCTGGACGCGCGCTTCGCCGAGGACGAACAGGCGTGGCAAGCCGAGGTCTTTGCCCAGTCCAAGCGCAAGGCGGACAACGAGCGCAAGCTGGCCACGAAGCCTACGAAGACCGCCGCCAATGAGGTGCGGATCGCCGGCAACAAGATCGAGCAGCTGAAACGGAAGATCGCTGGCCTGCACCGCACCGAGCTGCGTCCATCCGATTGGCGCTTCTGGCCGCAGTGGTGGGCGCCCGTGATCCTGCGCGAGGGCGACCGGTATGTGGTGCGGCCGATGCGCTACCAGCTGCGGCAGCCGGGCAAGCCCTCCAGCTCGGACTACGTGATCGACCGCGACACCGGGCGCAAGCGCCTGTCGGGCACGTACAACGCCCGACGCGACAACCTGGAGCGGTACTGGCGCCGGCAGTTCGGCTACACGCACGGCCTGATGGTGATCGACACGTTCTGGGAGAACGTGCAGATGTCGGACGGCCGCAACCAGGAGCTGCAATTCACGCCGCGCAGCGGTGAACCGATGCTCGTGGCTTGCCTGTGGGCCGACTGGACCGATCCCGCTGGTGTCGAGCCCGACTTGCCGTGCTTCGCGGCGATCACTGACGAGCCGGAGCCCGAAGTGGCCGAGGCCGGCCACGATCGCACCGTCATCAACATCAAGCCCGAGCACGTGGCCGCCTGGCTCAATCCGGATCCGGGCGACCTGGCTGCGCTGTACGCCATCTTCGATGACAAGCGGCACCCGTTCTACGAGCACCAGGTGGCGGCCGCGGCATGAGCGCCGATGACTCGGATGGCCTGCCCCCTGGATTCCGTTGGGAGAAGGCGTCGCAGCACGAGACCGGGGCGCCCAGGGCGCTCACGCTCGATGGCGAGGAGGTGGCCAGGTTGATCGACAAGGTGACCGGCGGGTGGTTCGTTCTGCTGGAGCGGCAGCGGCCGGCACCCGCTGGCCAGCCCTTCGCTCCGCTCGTCAAGCGCGACTGCAGTAGCTTCGCGCAGGGGCGGCGAGGGACCGAGATCTGGGCCGCCCGGAACGAAGCGCGGATCCGCGCCGAGGTGGGTGCCAAAAACGCCGCGCGGGCCCAACGGCTCGGCTTGAGACGGTAGCCCGGTGCATGAGGTGGACGGGCGCGCATCGCTGGGAAAATCCTCAAAACGCCATCGGCATTTCAACCGCTTAGCGCGGGGCGGCTGGGAAAATAAAACTCAATAAGTGATTGATTTTGCGGCTTCGGCGCCAGCACTTTTAATCTTTTGGTCGAAGGTTCGAATCCTTCACGGCCCACCATTCTTTCAATCACTTACGCGCGTGCGGCTGGCGATTAATTCGCCAGCTGGGAAAATTCGTGGGAAAAATAGCCTCACCGCTGCTTGAGATTGGCGGTCAACCGCGTCGCTTCGGAGGTTGCACGACAGGCACCGCGTGGTCGTATCGGTTGGTCATTTGCGGCGTCGCGTGGCCTGCTGCTTCCTGCTTATCCGCTCGGTTGCCCTCGGTGTCGGTGATGCCGCGGTGCTTGAGTCCGTGCAGGCTGAAGCGTTGTTCCGGCGTGATGACTTTCTCCGTGATGGCCATGTGGATCATCCGCTGCCACGCGCTGTCGAGGCCGGACTTCGACAATGGCAGACCCGACTGATTGACCAGGAGCCTGCGCTGGCCGGGCTTGATCGGCACCGGCACGCCATGCGCTTTGGTGACGGCCGCTCGGTATTCCGTCAGCCAAGACCAGGTTGAGCGCAGTTCGTCGTTCCAGCTGGTCACGTTGTCGCGCGAGCCTTTCCGGCGCGTGGCGCGGATGCCGACCGCGTCGGCATGTGCATCGGTCAGATCCGTGACCTCGACGCCGCGCAAGCGTAGGTTGTACGCCAGCTGCATCACCGCATGCAGGTAGGGCGGAACGCTGCCACGTGTGTGCGCCTTGAGGCGGCCGCGCTGCTTTGCGAAGTCGAGAACCGCCTGGAATTCCTCGGGCTCGGGCATGCGATAGGCGCCGACCTCTTTGACCTGGCGCACGCCCTTGGCCGGATTGTTCTCGCAGTGGCCGAATCGGATCGCCCAGCCGAACATGCGTCGGAGATAGCGGAGAACGTGATTCGCCTTGCTGGGCCGAGGATCTAAGGCGGCGCGCTGCCCCGCAGCAGCGCGGCCCACTGCGATGGTCTCGATGAGGCGTTGGATCGCGGGGACGTTGAGGCGAGAGACTTGCAGTTCGCCGAGCTTGGTGCCGTCCTTTAGCTGGTAGCCGCACGCCTCGCTCGCGCAACCGCGGTAGTTCCCCTGCGTGCCTGCCGCCAGCTCTTTGAACTCGCTGGATAGCTCGAATTGGTCGCACAGGTAGGACAGCGTGCCCCGCGCCTTGTCGCCTCTGGCCACTTCCACGAAGGCGTGCAGCTCAGAGAGCCGCGCGTCTCCGTAGGCGATCGTCCGCTTGCGCGGCCTACCGCCGTCGGGATGGTCCTGTTGAACATACCAGCGCCCGTTCTCCCAATAGACGCCCCTCGGGAGGGCGTCTTGGTCAATGTGGCTCGGGATGTTCGGGTTGAACTTGCGCTTCCTGCCGCGTCCCATCAGATCAACTCCATGGCGTTCTTCTCGCTCTCCACACCCGGCTGCAGGCCGAGCGCGGCATTCAAAGCATCGACGGTGGTCCAGATCCCGCCGCGGCCGTCGTACTTGTACCGGATGCCCTGGGCCCGTGCCCAGCGCACTACTGTTGATGGCCGTGGCTCGGGCCCGTTGGGCGCACACAACCGCTGCAGGCCCTCGAAGGTCACGAATCGGTCTGTCACGAATGCCCCCCGAACCACTGGCGACGCTTCCGCCATTGCTCGCGCATGTCCGCCAGCAGCTGGTCAGCGGCCTCCTGGCCGCGGTTCTTGCGGATCCGTTCCATCAGCATCGCGACCGAAGCCGTGTCGGTGTAGCCCTGGCGCAGATAGTGGCGCGCCTCGCTGGCGCGCCGTTGCAGCTCTGTAGCGTCTTCCATTACCGCCCACTTCCTCCCGTCAAACCCAGTCCCATCTGCACCACGTTGGAATCGGCCGCGAGAGGGATCAGTGGCGCGGTTGTGCCGTTCACGCGGACCCATTCGCGCAGGGCCAGGGCATAGCTCGGGTGCTTCTGCGTGCGCCCGCAGGCGCACTCCACGAAATGCCCGCCGCCAGCGTCGGGCCGGCGGTGATCGAGCATGTGGCGAGCCCTGTGGGCGTTCCTGCAGGGCGGCAGGGGCGTGTCGTGGTCAACTTGTCGTTGCGTCATGCGTGTGCTCCTTGCAGGGACATGGCCACGGCCACGTCGCGCACCCATATGGGCGTGCTGGAAAGGGCGAAGGTCTGCCCCGTCCAGGCCAACAGCAGCGTGCGACCGATCTCCTGGCCGATCGCGGTGGCCGAGTAGCGCGGCACCGCGTTGCCAATTCGCTCGCGCCAGGCCTGATCGGAGAGGCCGTCAAGCTCGAGCTTCTCCTCCGGGTCCACCAGCGACTGCAGCGCGGCCAGCTCCAGCGTCGTGAATGGCCGATGCCAGGTGCCGTCAAGGCTGCGGATGACGCACACCAGGTTCTCCCGCGCGCCCGGCAGGCGCGGATCGGCGACTGACCAGCGTCCGTTGTCGTGGCCCGCAGCGGCGCTCACAGCCCCGCTGGCGCCCTCCCAGGACACGACCCCGTAGTGCCCGTTGGTCAGGTAGGCGTCGCCCGCCTGGCGCTGATTGGCGGGACGGGGGTCGGCCACAGCGAAGGCGCCTTGGCCCGTGTCGCTGCGCGCGATGACTGTGCCGGCGCTCTCGCCGTAGCCGGTCACGCGGTACTTGCCCTTGCCCTCGAAGCCGCCTGCCGCGCGAACGTCCTGTACGCACTGGCCACTGCCATGGGCGCCTGTGACCGCGCCGGCACCGCCGGCCCAAGGCACGATGCGGAACTCGTTGTTGTGCTTCGCAGGGCCGGCGTGGCGCGGATCCGCGATCGAGAACGTGCCTTGGCCGGGCGACTTCACGCCGATCACCGCGCCGGCCGTGTCCTGCATCCGCATCACGCCGTACTGCTGATACTGCGCGGCATCGGCAGCCGCGCGAGGATCGGCCACGCTGAAGGCGCCGTTGCTGGGGAGGCTTTCGCCGGCGACGGTGCCAGCAGGCTCACCCCAGGTACGCACGCCGAGGTACCCGCCGCGCGACTCAGGCACGATCAGGTAGTCACGGAGGTGGCCATCTTCGACGGCCAGTCGGTTGAGGCTGCGCCAGTCGTTACCGGCCTCCACGAAGGCCAGGCGGACCCACGTCTTCCACTGCAGCGACGGCACGCGATGCATCGGGCCGGCACGCTCCACGTCGCCGGCGAGCGGCATGCGGCCCAGCACCGTGCCGACCGACTGCAGCGGGCGCTTCACCGGCTCGTACAGGAACGGCGGCACCTTCTCCCGATGGCGGGCCACCATCAGGAAGCGCTTGCGGCTCTGCGACAGTCCGCCCAACTCACCGCAGTCGTGCGTCGTCTCTGCCACCTCGTAGCCGTAGGCGCGGAACAGCGCGGTGATCCGATCGAGCAGGTGGCGACCGCGTGTGGCGATGCGCGGCACGTTTTCGAAGATGTAGATCTCCACCGGATCGTCCTTGTACGCCTCCAGGCACAGCATCACGCCGCGCTCGGTCAGGCGGTTGAGCGCCTGGTACTTGTCCGTGCGGCTTTTGGTCTCGGCCATGAGGCCGGAGAAGCCCTTGCAGGGCGCCGACAGGAACACCACGTGCGGGCGCTCACCGCCGAAGGCGCGGTGCACGTCCGTGGTAGTTGCCTCGCGCCAGTCCGCCGGCGGCTCGCAGCCCCAAAACGCGCGGTACTGGTCGCGGTCGAACAGATCCATCACCGTCCCCGGCACGCCGGCGAGGCGGCCGAAGTCAGCGATGGCACCGGCGTCTACGTCGATGCCGCCGATGCAGCGGAAAGCGCCACGAGCGGTGCCGATGTCCGGGCGCGCGTCGTTGAAGCCAGCGGCGCCGCCGCCGAGGCCACAAAACAGGTGGCCGTGCAGGATCTCGAAGTCAGCCATGGCGGGCGTCCTCCTGCAGCATTCGCTCGGCGTCGCGCAGATGCTGGATCGTGTCCCTATCGATGCGGTCGAGCGCTTCGGCGATGGTGAAGCCCATGTCCATCAGCCAGTCATGGCGGTTCAGGACCAGGGCGGCCGTCAATGCTTCCCCGGTGGACATGGGACCGGGCTCGCCCATCCGCACCGCCGCGCGTGTGACTTCTACGATGCGCTGCAGATTCATGCCTGCACCTCCCGGCGTCCGGCCATTCGCACGGCCATGCGGCTGCGACGGCGCAGCCGCTGCGGTACCTGGCCAACGGCCATGCCGGTGTGGGTCACGCGCGGACGGCGCGTCGACCACAGCTTGTAGAGCAGCGCGCCACCGGCGGCGGGCGCGAGCAGGATCAGTAGCAGCTCAGCCACGGGAGACCTCCTCGGCGGCCGCTGCGATCGCCGCGGCGGCACCGGCGGATGCTGGGCGGGGCAGCATGTTGGCCAGCGCGAAGGGGAAATCCAGCCCATCCATGAAGTCCGCCAGCTCGGTGCTGATGCGCTCCTCGTCAGCGGTCCAAAGGCGGGGCCCCTCGACCAGCTTCCAGCCCTGGCCCGCGCCGCGACGCCGTTCCCAGCGCTGGCTGGCGCCGCGGTGCTGCCCCATGTGCAGCACGGCGGCGACCACTACGGTGTCGTGGGTGACGTGCATGGTGATCGTGGCCGAGCACTCACCCATGGCACGCTCGTAGGCGGCCACCGCGGGCGTGGTAGCCTCCGCGCCGGGTCCGGTGCCCGGTATCTGCGGACGTGCAGGGGTAGCTGCTTGCAGTTGCTGTTGCATGTGACTCTCCAGTCGCGTGGATGAAGGGCCTAGGGGCGGT
>DASPIU010000085.1:0-18702 GCA_035629025.1 Stenotrophomonas sp. | reverse complement strand
GGTGCCGCTGCTGCACGTGCACCGGCGCCGCAATGGCAGCCTGATCGACGTGCGCGTGCATACCTCGCAGCTGGAGATTGCCGGCATTCGCGCGCGCCTGGCCCTGGCCGAGAACGTGAGCGACCACGTTGCCTACCAGCGCGAGCTGGCCTTCCGCGCCAGCCATGATGCGGCGACCGGGCTGCTGACCGTGCGCGCGCTGGCCGAGTGGCTGGATCGCGAACAAGGCGACGCGCGCTATCACGTCGCGCATGTGGAGCTGCGCGGTCTGCAATTGATCGGCGACACGCTGGGCCGCGAAACCGGCGAGGCGGTGCTGCGCCATCTCAAGCAGCGGCTGAAGGCATTGGCCGAACGCTATGGCTGGCTGGCTTTCCAGCCGGCGGAGGATTTCGTCTTCGCCATTGCCGGGCAGCACTCGCTGGATCTGGTGATCGAGGTGCTGACCACGAGCCTGTCCGAACCGGTGCAGGGGCGTGACTCCTTCCACCAGCTCGACTTGCGCATCGGCGTGGCCAGCCACCCGGACGATGGCGGCACGGCCGAGGAAGTGATCGGCAAGGCCGCGCAGGCCGCGCACGCCGCGCGCGAGGAGAACGAAGCGGTGTTGCGCTTCCACGCCGGTATCGAGGCGCGCCTGAGCGAGCGCCTGCGTCTGGCCGGACGCCTGCACCAGGCCATCGACCGCAATGAATTCGTGCTGCATTTCCAGCCGATCTTCGACTGCCGCACGCGCAAGCCGGTGGCGCTGGAGGCGCTGCTGCGCTGGCGCACGGCCGAGGGCGCGTGGATTCTGCCGGGCGAGTTCATCCAGCTCAGCGAGGACACCGGGCTGATCCTGCCGCTGGGGCGCTGGGCGCTGCGCGAAGCGGCGCGCGCGCAGCGGCGCCTGGCCGATCGCGGCTGGCGCGACTTGCCGGTGGCGGTCAACGTGTCGGCGCTGCAGTTCCACCACAGCGATCTGGCCGCCGATGTGGCCGCCGCTTGCGCGGAATACGGCGTGACCCGCGGCGGCCTGCACGTGGAGCTCACCGAGAGCAGCCTGATGCGCCAGCCCGCGCGCGCGCTGAAGGCCATGCATGGCCTGCACGCGCAGGGAGTGTGCATATCGCTGGATGACTTCGGCACCGGCTTCTCCAGCATGTCCTATCTGCAGCACATGCCGCTGGATTCGCTGAAGATCGACCGCTCCTTCGTGGCCGATGTCGAAGGCGAGCAACGCAACGCTTCGATCTGCCGCGCGCTGATCACCCTCGGCCACAACCTGGGATTGAAGGTCATTGCCGAGGGCGTGGAGCACGAAGCGCAATTGCAATGGCTGGCGGCCAACGGCTGCGATCAGGCGCAGGGCTGGCTGCTGGGCCGGCCCGCGGAGCTGGATGCGCTGCTGGCCAGCCTGCCGCCGCCGGACTGAGCCGGCAGCGCATCAGAACACCATCATCACCGCCATCTGCGGGGAGAACAGCGCCGCGCTGTTGCGCCCGTCGAGGGAAACCAGCGCGCCGCCGAGGATGCCAAGCTTGGGCGAGGGGTGGTACTCCAGCGCCGGCGCCAGCGACAGCCGCCAGGAACCGGCGCGTTGCAGATCGTTCTGCGTGCCGGCCGCGCCGGGCTGTGCGAACCGGTGCACGCGCGTGCCTTGCTCGCGCTCGTACATCACATCACCGGCCAGCACCCAGCGCGGGCTGAAGCTGTATTCGGCACTGAGCACGCCCTGCCACGCACCGCCCAGGTGCGCGCGCCCGCGAAAGTCCGGCAGGCTGCCGTAGCCGCTGCGGCCACGCACGCTGAAGCCGGCACCGGGCAGGCGGTAGAACAGGTTCGCGCGCAGGCGCAGGTTGCGTTCGGGCAGCACGAATGCCTGGCCGTACAGGGCGAGCATGGTGAACGCGGCGCCGCTGCCGGTGGCGTCGGCCAGGCCGTAGCGATCGAGCTGGTCATGGCGGCCGCTGGGCATGTTCTGGCGCACGCCGGCACCGACGGTTGCACGCGCCGGGCTGGTGCCGCGGTACAGCAGGTATTGCGCGCCCAGCGTGGTATCGCCAGTGGCCCAGCGCCGGCCCGAATCGGTGGTGATCGCGTTGATGCCGCGCAGGGTCGCGGTGAGGGTCAGGCGTGGCGTCAGGCCATAGATCACCGGCGTGACCACGCGCCAGTCGTCCGCGGCGCCGCGGACCGCGCGGCGCTTGCCGGCGTCGTCGTAACGTCCGCTGACCTGGGTCTGCACCAGATAGGGTTCGACGATGAGCATGCCTTGCGGCAACGGCGTGCCGCTGGCGACCAGCGGGCCGGTGAAGCGCATCTCGCGTGCCGGCGGCGCGGCATCCTCTGCCGCGGCGGGCAGCCAGGCCAGGCACAGCAGCAGCACCAGCAGGCGCAGAAGGGGAGGGCGTGCGGTTTGCATCGGTGGTCCTCTTCGCAGGGAAACGAAGCGGCCCACGATGCCGACGCAGGCGGGTGGATGACATTGGATGTGTCCAATGCCAGGTCGCAATGTCGTGCGTCGTTGGCATGTGTCTTCAATCAGCGCGACGGATGGAACAAACCATCGACCCAGCCGCGGTACCGGCGCACGCGGCGCGCGCTAGCCTAAGGCACCCCTCGTCGGAGACCGCCATGGCGACGCTCCCTACGCTGTACATCTCGCACGGTTCGCCGATGACCGCCCTGCAACCGGGGCAGGTCGGCAGCCGCCTGGCCGAGCTTGGCCGCACCCTGCCGCGGCCACGCGCCATGGTCGTGGCGACCGCGCACTGGCTGGCGCGCGCGCCGATGGTCGGCGCCGCGCAGCAGCCACAAACGGTGCATGACTTCGGTGGCTTCCCGCCGGCGCTGTATGCCTTGCAGTATCCGGCGCCGGGCGACCCGGCACTGGCCAGGCAGGTGCAACAGTTGCTGCTGGACGCGGGGCTGCCGGCCGGCCTGGACGCGCAGCGCGGCCTGGACCATGGCGTGTGGGTGCCGTTGCGCCTGCTCTATCCGGACGCGGACATCCCGGTGGTGCCGATATCGATCCAGCCGCTGCTGGGACCGGCGCACGCCTTCGCCCTCGGTCGCGCGCTGGCACCGCTGCGCCAGCAAGGCGTGCTGGTGGTCGGCTCGGGCAGCATCACCCACAACCTGCACGATGCGCGCGGCACTTACAGCGAAGCGCGCGAGGCGCCATACGTGCGGCCGTTCATCGGCTGGGCCGAGTCACGCCTGGCTGCCAGCGACATCCGCGCGCTGCTCGACTACCGCCGCCAGGCACCGTATGCCGAACGCGCCCATCCCACGGATGAGCACCTGCTGCCGCTGTTCGTGGCGGCGGGCGCGGCCGGTGGCGATGAACTGGGCGCGCAGCGCATCGACGCCGGCATCGACATGGGCTTCCTGGCGATGGACATCTACCGCTTCGACGGTGCCGCCGGACAGCGCCAGGCCGCCTGAGGCGCGCTCACGGCGCTGGCGGTGCGCCGACCTGGCGGCGTACCGCGTCCATGTCGCGGATCGCGCGCACTTCCACGCAACCGGTGCTCGCCCACGGGAAGCGGCTGGCGATCTCGATTGCCTCTTCCAGGCTGTCGGCCTCGATCAGGTTGAAGCCGCCGAGCATCTCGCGGGTTTCCGCGAACGGCCCGTCGGACACACTGACCCGGCCGTCCCGGATGCGCACCGTGCGCGCACTGGCGGCCGGTTCGAGTTGCTGCGATTGCAGCAGCTGGCCCTGCGCCTTCATCGCATCGGCACCGGCGAAGCAGTGCCGCATCATCGCATCGGCTTCGCCGTCGGGCAGCGCCTCCAGCAGCGTGTCGTCGTTGTAGATCAACAGCAGGTACTGCATGGCCGCTCTCCCTGGGGTCCAGGTGCGCGAGTGTAGCCGGCATCGGCCGTGGCGGTTTTCTCCGTGCCGCGTGCCGGTTAAGGTGGGGACGGCGGCGCCGGCGCCGCTTCTGCTTTGCCATCGTGGAGTGCCATGCAATCAATCGACGTCGTTCTGGCGATGCTGCTGGCGGTGGCCGCCAGTGGCTACCTGGTGCGCCTGCTGCCGTTCTCGCTGCCGTTGCCGCTGGTGCAGATCGCGCTGGGCGCGGTGATTGCCGGGGTCTTCGACCGCGGCCATGAGCTGGAGCCGGAGCTGTTCTTCCTGCTGTTCCTGCCGCCGCTGCTGTTCCTGGACGGCTGGCGCATTCCCAAGCAGGGCCTGTTCCGCGACAAGGGCGTGATCCTGGAACTGGCGCTGGGCCTGGTGGTGTTCACCGTGGTCGGCGCCGGGCTGTTGATCCACTGGATGATCCCGGCCATGCCGATGGCGGTGGCCTTTGCGCTGGCGGCGGTGGTGTCGCCGACCGATCCGGTGGCGTTGTCGTCCATCGCCAAGAAGGTGCCCATGCCCAAGCGGCTGATGCACATCCTGGAAGGCGAGTCGCTGTTGAACGATGCCTCCGGCCTGGTCTGCTTTCAGTTCGCCATCGCCGCGGCGGTGACCGGCGCGTTCTCGCTGGCATCGGCCTCGGGCACGTTCCTGTGGGTGGCGCTGGCGGGCCTGGCCTGCGGGGTGCTGACCACGTTCGCGCTGAGCCGGGCGCAGGGCTGGATCTGGCGGCACTTCGGCGAGGAGCCGGGCTCGGCGATCCTGGTCAACCTGCTGACACCGTTCGCGGCGTACCTGGCGGCCGAGGCGATCCAGGCCTCGGGCATCCTGGCGGCGGTGGCGGCCGGGGTGACGATGAGTTACGTCGAGCTGAGCGGCAATGCGCCGGGCGCGATGCGAGTGCAGCGCTGGGCGGTGTGGGACACGGTGCAGTTCACACTCAACGGCATCGTCTTCGTGCTGCTGGGCGAGCAGTTGCCGGGCATCCTCGAAGGGGCGATGCACAGCGTGCGCGAGGCCGGGCATCGGAATCCGTGGTGGCTGGCGGTATACGTGCTGGCGATCAACCTGACCCTGGCGCTGCTGCGGCTGGTGTGGGTGTGGGTCTCGCTGCGCTGGAGCCTGTTCAAGGCGCACCGGCGCGGTGAGGCGGGGATCAGCCCGCCATGGCGGATCGTGGTGGCGACCTCGCTGGCCGGCGTGCGCGGCGCGATCACCCTGGCGGGCGTGCTGACCATTCCCCTGCTGATGCCGGACGGTTCGCCATTCCCGGCGCGGCAACTGACGATCTTCCTGGCGGCGGCGGTGATCCTGGTGTCGCTGCTGGTGGCGAGCCTGGTGTTGCCGCGGGTGTTGAAGGGGCTGGAAGTGCCGGAGGAGTCGGGCGAGCAGCAGCAGGAAGACATGGCGCGGGTGTTGTCGGCGAAGGCGGCGCTGGAGGCGGTGGAGCAGTTGCGGCGCAAGCTGGTGGCAGATGCGGCCAATGCCGAACACTGCAATCACGCGGCCGAGCGCGTAAGCCAGTTGTACCAGCGCAAGCTTGGCGTGGCCGATGCGGGAGAGAGTGACCCGGTGCAGGCGCGGGCCTATGAAGAGGTGCTGCGGCAGATGCGCAGTGCGGGCCTGGTGGCCGAGCGCAACGAGCTGTTCAAGCTGGCGCGGCGCGGGCAGATTTCCGATGAATTGTCGCGGCGGTTGGTGCGCAACCTGGACCTGATCGAGTCGCGGCAGCGCTCCTGATCGGGTCACCGGGAGGGACCGCAGCCGGAGCCGCTCCTACCGCGCACGGATCGGACAATCGGAACACCGGGCCCCGACACCCGACCCGGTGGGATGCTTTCTCCCGTTCCCGGGTCTTCTATGCGCGGAGCCGGCGCACTACCCTGTGCGGCCTCCTACCTCGCTGACCGCATTGGGGACTCGTGGACTCGATCGTTTCCATCCAGGGGCTCAACAAGACCTACGCCGGGGGCTTCCAGGCGCTGCGTGGCGTGGACCTGGAGATACGTCGCGGGGAGATCTTCGCGCTGCTCGGGCCGAACGGCGCCGGCAAGACCACGCTGATCAGCATTGTCTGCGGACTGGTCAACGCCAGCGCCGGCCACGTCCGCGTGGACGGGCATGACATCGTCAGCGATTACCGCGCGGCGCGCGCGCTGATCGGGCTGGTGCCGCAGGAGCTGTCCACCGATGCGTTCGAGAGCGTATGGGCGACGCTGCGCTTCAGCCGCGGCCTGTTCGGGCGGCCGGCCGACGATGCGCTGCTGGAGCGGGTGCTGCGCGAGCTGTCGCTGTGGGACAAGCGCCACAACAAGATCTCGACGCTGTCCGGCGGCATGAAGCGGCGCGTGCTCATCGCCAAGGCGCTGGTGCACGAGCCCAAGGTGCTGTTCCTCGACGAGCCTACCGCCGGCGTGGACGTGGAGCTGCGCCACGACATGTGGCAGATGGTGCGGCGCCTGCGCGAGCAGGGCACCACGATCATCCTGACCACCCACTACATCGAGGAGGCCGAGGAAATGGCCGACCGCGTCGGCGTCATCACCCGCGGCGAGCTGGTGCTGGTCGAAGACAAGCACACGCTGATGCGCAAGCTCGGCAAGAAGCAGCTGACCCTGACCTTGCAATCGCCATTGCAGGCGATCCCGCCGGCGCTGCAGACGCTGCCGCTGGAACTCGCCGCCGACGGCAACAGCCTGGTCTATACCTTCGACGCGCAGGCCGAGGACACCGGCATCGGCCCACTGCTGCGCCGGCTCAACGAGCACGGCATCGACTTCAAGGACCTGCACTCCAGCGAGAGTTCGCTGGAAGACATCTTCGTCAGCCTGGTGCATGGCGCCCGCGAACCGGCCACCACGGAGGCCCGCGCATGAACCTGTACGCCGTCCGCGCCATCTATCGCTTCGAGATGGCCCGCACCTTCCGCACGCTCACCCAGTCCATCGCCTCGCCGGTGCTGTCCACCTCGCTGTACTTCGTGGTGTTCGGCGCGGCGATCGGCTCGCGCATGGGCGCCATCGACGGCATCAGCTATGGCGCCTTCATCATCCCCGGGCTGATCATGCTGTCGCTGCTCAGCGAGAGCATTTCCAACGCCTCGTTCGGCATCTACATGCCGCGCTGGTCGGGCACGATCTACGAGGTGCTGTCCGCGCCGGTGTCGTGGCTGGAGATCGTGCTGGGCTATGTCGGCGCGGCGGCGACCAAGTCGGTGATCCTCGGCTTGCTGATCCTGGCCACGGCGCGGGTGTTCGTGCCCTACGAGATCGCCCATCCGGTGTGGATGCTGGGCTTTTTGTTGCTCACCGCAGTGACCTTCAGCCTGTTCGGCTTCATCATCGGCGTGTGGGCCGATGGTTTCGAGAAGCTGCAGGTCATTCCGCTGATGGTGATCACGCCGCTGACCTTCCTGGGTGGCAGCTTCTACTCGATCTCGATGCTGCCGCCGCTGTGGCAGAAGATCACCTTGTTCAACCCGGTGGTCTATCTGATCAGCGGCTTCCGCTGGGCCTTCTATGGCCGCGCCGACGTGCACATCGCGGTCAGCACCGGCATGACCCTGGTGTTCCTGCTGGTGTGCCTGGGCGTGGTCTGGGCGATCTTCCGCAGCGGTTACCGGCTCAAGTCCTGAGGCCGGTGCCTTCGGTCCTTGGCGATTGCCGGAACCGTTGTACGGGGCCGTTGTAGGAGGGGCTTCAGCCCCGACAGCTTATTCGGGTTTGAGGTTCAGCCAGTAGGTTTCCACAGTGCCCTTGATCTTCATCGTCATCGGGTTGCCGCGGCGGTCTCGGGACTTGCCGACTTGCACCTTGATCCAGCCCTCGCTGACCGAATACTCCTCGACGTTGTCGCGGTCCACGCCGTTGAAGCGCACGCCGACGCCACGGCCCAGCACGGCCTCGTCATGGAAGGGGCTGCGAGGATCGACGGCGAGGCGGTCGGGCGGGGTGTCGGTCATGTCCGGGCGTCCTTCTGACGGCAGTTTGCGGGGGCGCTAGGATAGCCGGATTGACCCCCCGATGATGCTTGCACCGCCATGCCCGACAACAGCGCCGATTACGAAGAAGACGAAGGCCCGATCGCCGATTTCGACGACGTCGACGGCCACGCCGCGCGGGTCTGGAACCTGCTGCTGCTGATCAACCCCGGCGACGAGGAAACCGCGTTGCGCCAGTTCGATGCCTGGCGCGAGGCGCTGGCCGGCGAGGTCGAAGACCCAGACGGCGATCACTGGCTGCTGGCGCTGGCCGAGGCCATCGACTGGACGTCTGGCTTTCGCGTGGCCGCCGATGATGTCGAAGCGCTGGTCACCGCACTGGACGAACTGGCCGGGCGCTGGAACCTGCGCATCGACTGGGGCGGCGACCTGGATGACGAGGACTTCGCCGACAACGTCGATGTTCCGACCTTGCTCGGCGTGGCTTATGACAGCCTGCGCGAGCATGGCTATTCGCTGTGGACCTGGAACACCGGCGGCGACGGCCATGCCGGCTGGATCGCGCTCAGCCGCGATGATGAGGCGATGCTGGCCTTGAGTTCGCTGTTGGGCATCGAAGTGCGGCCAGGCAGCGACCCGTTCTAGTCCGGGGACTAGAACGGTCACGGGATTCGCTGCGCGAACGCCGTGCGAACGGTGCTTCCTATCCCCACGGCTTCGCCGCGCCCCCTTAACAAAGGGGGCTCTTCTCCGTCAGGCCCACCGCGAGTTGAGAGCCTGTCCGGCCAAGGTCAACCGGAATTGTCCTGCTCTGCGCGCGCCTGCGCGCGCGCGTTGGCGATCACCGCCTTCAGCAACTCGCGATCGGTGTGCCGGGAAATCGGCCGCGCGCCATGGGCGATGGCCTGGTCGCGCAATGATGCGGGCACGTCGTAATGCGCGCCGCTGAGCTTGTTCTGGAAGGCGCAGCGAGGGATGCCCAGCCGCGCCGCCATGGCATGGAGTTCCGGCAAGGTGTCGGCCATCAGGTGCGCCCAGCGCTGGTCGCGCCATAGCTGGACCGCATCGTCGATGTAGACCGCCATTGCCGGCGCCGCTCAGCTGCCCTTGGCCGGCGTGTCGGCGGCCGGCTCGGACGCAGCTTGCCCGGTGTCGGTGTCATCAGCAGCCGCTTGCGGGTCCGCCGCCTCCGTGTCCGCGTCGTCCTCGTCGCCCTCCGCTTCCGCGAATTCGGCTACCAGCCTGGTCAGGTATTCGTCGGACGTGATGCCTTCCGCGGCAGCCAGCTCATCGATCATCTGCTGCAGCACTTCGGAATACTCCACGCGCACGTTCTTGCCTTCCTTCTGCTGCAGCGCGGCCAGGTGCTGAAGCATGGCCAGCAGCGACACCGGATTGGCCGCGTTGCCCATGGTCTGCCCGCCGATCGACAGCAGCCACTGGCCATCGTCCTGCTGGCCGATGGCGGCGACCACGCCCTGCTCGTCGTCCACCATCACCGCGTGATTGGCGACCTGCGGGGTGCGGTCCAGACGCTGGAACGGACGCTTGGGCTGGCGCTTCTTGCGCTGGTCGCGCTTGGCCTTGGAATTGCGGGACATCGGGAAAGCTCGGTTCAAATGGAGCGCCATTCTAGGCCACCACGCGCGACAGCCAGGCCCGGCATGCATCGGGGCTTGACTACAGTTGTCGACAGGGCTAGCGTGTCTACAAACGTAGACAGGAGCGTCCGCATGTCCCGCAAGACCATTGGCGATCAGGAGCTGGCGCTGCTGCAATTCGTGGCGGGTGCCGGCGATGCTTCGGCCAGCGAAGTGGCCACCGCCTTCGGCGAGCCGCGCGGCCTGGCCCGGTCCACCGTATTGACCATGCTCGAACGCTTGCGTGGCAAGGGCTATCTGCGCCGCCGCCAAGCCGGCGGCGTCTATCGCTACGCCAGTGCGGCGCAGCCGGAAGAGGTGGTGCGCTCGGCGGTCGGGCAGTTCGTGGAAAAGACCTTGCAGGGTTCGATGTCGCCATTCGTGGCGTGGCTGTCCGAGCGCCGCGATGTCAGCGACGACGAGCTCGCCGAGCTTGAGGCGCTGGTCGCTTCGCTGCAGTCGCGCCGGCAGGAGCGCTGACATGGACGCGCTCGTCGAGCTGATGCAGGCCGGCCTCTGGCGCCTGGCCATGGCCACGTTGCAGTCGCTGCCACTGGCGGCGCTGGTGTGGACGCTGTGCCGCCTGTTGCCGCGCCTGGGTGCCGGCGCACGCTGCTGGCTGTGGTGGCTGGTGTCGCTGCAGCTGGTGGCCGGACTCTGCTGGCCCGCGCCGCTGCGCCTGCCCCTGCTGCCGGCATCGGAACCGTTGGCGATTTCGAGCGCCCCGGCCACCGTCGCACCGCTGCGGACCGATGCCATCGCGATCCCCGCGCAGGCAGGCCATCAGCAGGGCGCCGTCTTGCATGCGCCGGAAGTCGCGGTCACACCGGTGACCGGTCGCGCGCCGGCCTGGATGGCATGGACCTTGTGGCTGGCCTGGCTGACCGGCGTGGCGACGATGGCATTGCGCAGCTTCGCCGACCTGCGCGCCCTGCGTGCACGTCTGCGCGGCAGCAGCGCCGATGTGCCGCCGGCCGTGCTGGCGCAATATCGCGAACTGGCCGCGCGTCTGGGCCTGCGTCGCCCACCGCTGCTGCGGCTGAGCGCGCAGCTGGATTCACCGCAGCTGGCCGGCGTGCGCGCGCCGCAGCTGCTGCTGCCCGCGCAGTTGTTGCCGCAGATGTCCCCGGCCGCCATCGAGATGGCGCTGCACCACGAACTCGTGCATTGGCAGCGCCGCGACCTGCTCTGGGGCTGGGTGCCGGCACTGGCCCAGCACCTGTTCTTCTTCCACCCCGTGGCCCATCTGGCCGCGCGTGAGTACGGGCTGGCCCGCGAAGCGGCCTGCGATGCCGCCGTGCTCGACGACGACCGCCATGCACCGCAGGACTACGGCCGGCTGCTGCTGCAGTTCGGCGTGGCCCCGCGGACGATGGCGGTGGTCGGCGCGGCCTCGCCCAACTTCGTCCTGCTCAAGAGGAGGCTCACCATGCTGCAGTCCCGTTCCGTTCCCTGGCGCGCCAGCGCTGCCGTGCTGGTGGTCGCCGTGGCCTGCGTGGGCGTGTTGCCCTATCGCGTGGTGGCCGCCGCGCCGGACACTGATCCCGCGCAACGCGCCAACCTGGCCGCTGCCGAAACCGCGGCGCGCCCGGCCACGACGGCCAAGACTACTTCCACACCGGCGCGTGTGCCGGCCAGCCGCGCGGTCACGCGCAGCTCGACCGATGGCGACTGGATGCCGGCGCCGCCAGCGCCGCCGGCCGCGCCCTCGGCCCCGGCACCTGCTACCGCTCCGCTGGCGCCGCGTGCACCGGTGACACCGAAAGCACCCGCAGTCCCGGCCGCACCCGCGGCGCCGCCCGCACCTCCGGCTCCGGAGCCGCTCACGCCGGGCGCCATGCGCGGCACTTTCACCTTTGTCGACGAGAGCGACGCGCGCAACGCCTGGGTGCTGATGGAAGGCAACCACGTGCACGCCTTCGGCACGCCCGGCGATGTGCGGGACGCGCGCGCGCAACAGCATGGCGGCGAAGCGCTGTGGTGGGTGCGCGAAGGCAAGCAACGTTACGTGGTTCGCGATGCGGCGACGCTGGCGCAGTTGCGCCAGGCTTACGCGCCGCTACAGGCGCTGAGCCAGAAGCAGAGCGAGCTGGGTCAGAAGCAGGGCGAGCTGGGCAAGGCCCAGGGTGAGCTCGGTGCGCGCCAGGGAGAACTGGGCGCGCGTCAGGGCGCGATCGCCGCGCGCGTGGCGCAACTGGCGGTGGAGCAGAACGCGGCGGCGATATCCGGCAAGCCGGTGGCGCAGGAACGCCAGCTGCAGACCGAGCGCGAGCAGCAGGCGTTGTCGCGGCAGATGCAGGCCCTGGCCTCCGAGCAGCAAGCCTTGGGCGCGCGGCAGAGCGAACTGGGCCGCGAGCAGGGCGAGTTGGGCAAGCGCCAGGACGCGGCGCTGGCGCAGTTGCGTGGGCTGGGCGAGCGCCTGGCGCGCGAGGCGATTGCCAGCGGCAAGGCGCAGCGGCTTTGAACCGGAGCGCCGGCTCAGTGCTGGGCCGGCGCGACCGCTTGCGCGGGCGTCGGTGCTGACGCTGCCGTTGCCGGTGGCGCATCAGTGGCAGCGCCGGATGCCGGCACCGCTGCATCAGGCATCTGCGTATCGGCGTCCGGCAGCACCTGGCCCAGCGCCAGCGGCTGCGCGCGGCCTCCGAGCACGGCCTGTTCGGCATCGTGAGTCATCACCACGATGCTGATGCGGCGGTTGATCGGGTTCTCGGGCTGGGCCTTGTCAAACAGAACCGAGGACGCAAAGCCGACCACGCGGCTGACCTTGTCCTCGGCCATGCCGCCTTCGATCAGCGCACGGCGCGCGGCGTTGGCGCGGTCGGCGCTGAGCTCCCAGTTGCCGTAGCCATTGGTGTTGTTGTACGCGGCGGTGTCGGTGTGCCCGGTGATGCTGATGTGGTTGGGCACCTGGTTGATGAACTGCGCCAGCTCGCGCAGGATTCCCTGCGTATAGTCCTTCAGCCGTGCGCTGCCCATGTCGAACATCGGCCGGTTCTGCTGATCGACAATCTGGATGCGCAGGCCGTCGGGGGTGAGGTCCAGCAGCAACTGGTCCTTGAACGGCGCCAGGGCCTGGCTCTTGCTGACGGCCTCCTGCAGCTGCTGCATCAGGGTTTCCAGCTGCCGCTTTTCCGCCCGCTTGCGCTCGGCTTCCTCGCTGGCCGCAGACTTCTTCTCGAACGGCTCCGGGCCCTGGCCGCGCGGAATCTGCATCGTGCCGCCCAGCTTGATCATCGAGGTGCTGGCGCCGCCGGGTCCGTTCATTCCAGGCGCTGGCACCGGGCTCTTGCCGGCCAGCGGGCTGGGGTTCTTGAAATAGTCGGAGATCGCCTCGCGCTGCTTGGTGGTGGTCGCGCCGACCAGCCACATCACCAGGAAGAAGGCCATCATTGCGGTGACGAAGTCGGCATAGGCCACCTTCCAGGCGCCGCCATGGTGGCCGGCGGCCTGCACCTTCTTGACCCGTCGCATGACGACGGTGGACTTCTCCGCCATGGCCGCGCTCCTACTTGATCGTCTTCAGGTGGGCCTCGAACTCGGAGAAGCCCGGACGCACGTTGGAAGGCAGGGTCTTGCGGGCGAACTCCAGGGCGATCTTCGGGTTGTAGCCGCGCAGGCAGGCGAGCAGGGCGGTCTTCACCGATTCGTAGATGCGCGCGTCCTGTTCGGCGCGCGCTTCCACCGCGGCCGCCAGCGGGCCGATGAAGCCATACGCCAGCAGAATGCCGAGGAAGGTGCCGACCAGGGCGCCGGCCACATGCGCGCCGACCTCGGCGATGTCGCCGCCGATCGCGCCCATCGTGATCACGATGCCCAGGACCGCGGCGACGATGCCGAAGCCGGGCAGGCCGTCGGCGACCTTGGCCAGCACATGCGCCGGGGCCATCATCTCGTGGTGGTGCTTTTCCAGCTCCAGCTCGAGCAACGGTTCCAGCTCGTGCGGCTCGATGTTGCTGCCGATCATCAGGCGCAGGCAGTCGGTGATGAAGTCCATCAGGTGGTGGTCGGCCAGCACCTTGGGATAGTTGGCGAACAGCACGCTCTCGGCGGGCCGCTCGACATGGTCTTCCAGGGCCATGAAGCCTTCGCGCCGCGCCTTGTTGAGCAGCTCGTAGATCAGGCTGAGCACATCAAGGTAGTCCTGGTTCTTGTAGCGCGGGCCCTTGAACACGGCGGGCACCGCGGCCAGGGTGGCCTTGACGGTCTTGGCCGGCGTGCCGACCAGGAACGCGCCCAGCGCCGCGCCGCCAATGATGACCAGCTCGAACGGCTGCCACAGCGCGGCCAGCTTGCCGTGCGCGCCGACGTAGCCGCCCAGCACGCTGAGCACGACGATGATGAGACCTGCGATGATGAGCATAGTGGCCAGGGGGAGGACGGACCTCACAGTTTTTCGGCCCCCCGGCCCAATTCTTGAGCGGACCCGGCCCGAACTGTGGACCGGGTCGCTGAACTCCCTCAGCCGCCGGCAGCGGCCTTGCGGCACTGCTGGGCCTTGCCGCCAGCCAGGGTGAGGGTGGCCTCGCCCTGGTGCTCCCAGTACTCGTTGCCGGCGTTGTCGGCGTAGCGGGCGCCCGAGCCGGATACCGCGATGGGCAGGGTCAAGGCCTGGGCCCCGATCTGTAGCCGGACCTGCTCGTTGACGTTGTCATACTCGGCCGTCACCGGCTTGCCATCGCAGATCCAGTCCACGCGCACCATCTTGGCCGGCTGCACGGCGCCGGCCGCGCCGGCATCGCCGCCGGTAGCCATCGGCGCGGTTTCCGCGACGGGCGCGGCCGCGTCGGCCATGGCCTCCTCGGCCGGTTTGCTGCAGGCCGACAGGCCCAGGGTGACCACGGCCATGCCGACCCAATACGAGGACTTGCGCATAACAGTCTCCTTTCTCTGCTGGGGTAGCCACCCTAGGCGAGAGCCTTCGGCCTGTCGCGTATTGAACTGCATTGATGCTCAGGCGGTGCGGCTGCCTTCAGCTTCCCGTTGCAACGGGTTGGGCAATGGCTGGCCCTGCTCGGTAAACGCCAGCGACACCGAATTGAGGCAATGGCGCTCGCCGGTCGGCGGCGGACCGTCGGGGAACACGTGGCCCAGGTGGCTGCCGCAGCGCGCGCAGGTGATTTCGGTGCGGATCATGCCGTGGCTGGTGTCGCGGATCTCACGCACGTGCGCCGGATCGTACGGGGCGAAGAAGCTCGGCCAGCCGGTGCCGGAATCGAATTTCGCGCTGGAGCGGAACAGCGGCAGGCCGCACAGCCGGCAGGTGTAGACGCCTTCGAGTTTGTTGTCCAGGAACACGCCGCAGAACGGGGCTTCGGTGCCGTGCTGCAGCAGCACGCGGCGTTCTTCGGCGTTGAGTCCGGCAATCAGCGCGTCGCGCTGCGCGGGGGAGGGCGGGCTGAGATCGAAACCGCTCATGTACGTTCACTCCAGTGGGGCGACGGGGCGGCGGGAGGCCGGCTCGCCGGTGGTAATGTGGGCGCCCCGGTCGCATTCAAGCAAACCATGCATACATCGTTGTTGCCAACGTGCCTGCTGGCCGTGCTGGCGGCCCCGGCCATCGCCCGCGAGGAGGCGCCCGCCATGCACCATGCCACTGGCACGTTTGAAGTGAAGCTACAGCCGCAGCCGGCCCGCGAGGATGCGGGGCTGGGGCGGATGTCGCTGGACAAGCAGTTCAGCGGGCCGCTCAGCGCGAGCTCGCGCGGCGAGATGCTCGCGGCGCGCACCGCGCAGGAAGGCTCGGCCGCCTACGTGGCGATCGAAACCGTGGCGGGCACGCTGGACGGGCGCCAGGGCAGCTTTGTGCTGGTGCATCGCGGCTTGCTCGATCGCGGCGCGCAATCGCAGGCGATCAGCGTCGTTCCCGATTCGGGCAGTGGCGCCCTGGCTGGGCTGCGCGGCGAGATGAAGATCCGCATCGAGGGCGGTGTGCACTATTACGACTTCGATTACAGCCTGCCGCGACCATGAATCATCAGCGCCAGCAGCGCGCAGCGCGCCGAGGAGGAACGATGCATAGGATCAACCCGCTTGCCGTGGCCCTGGCACTGGCTGCGCTGGTCATCAGCCTGCCGGCGGCTGCGCAGCTCGCCAACCCAAACCCGAACCAGACGCGCTCGTCCACCCAGCTCGCGCCGTTGCCGCCGCCACCGCCCCCGGTGCGGCAAATCCAGCCTGTGCGGCCCACGCCGGCACCTCCCATCCCCACCAGCCTGGGCCAGCGCGAGCAGGCCGCACCAGTACAGGCGCCGCCGCAGACGCAGTCGGCCAACCCGCTGCAGAAGGATGATGCCCAGCGCGTCGGTGCGCAGTCCGCGGTGGTCTACGACCGCCAGGGCCGCCCGCTGTACGGCTTGGAGCAGGCGGGACCAAACCGTGTCCGCGACACGCGCACGGGCCGCTACTACAACACCGTGCCCATGGGTGATGGGCAGCGCATCAAGCCTTGAGCCGCGTTGATGGCCGTGATCCAGCTGACTGCGCGTGAATGATTCAAGCCGTTGCCGCGCAGTCAGCCCGGTCAACTCGCGAATCACCTGCATTTCTCGTCTGATTAACCGCTCTGGCGCCACTGTGGACGCGCACCACGAAGCGGTGCTTCCCTAAACTTCCAGAGAGTGCAGTCATGGGCAACCAGAATCAGCAGGACCAGCAGAACCAGCGCGGTCAGCAGGGTCAGCAAGGTGGTATGCACCAGGATCAGCAGGGCCGGCAGGGTCAGCAGGGTCAGCAGCAGTTTGACCAGGAGCAGCAGCGCGGCAACCAGAAGCAGGACCAGCAGCGCGGCAACCAGGACAACCAGAAAGGCCAGCGGCGCTGAGTTCCGCGCAATGACGACAAACGGCGCGCATTAGCGCGCCGTTTTTTTTGGTAGTGCGCCTGTCGCTAATCCGGAATCGGCAGCGCCAGCGTCTCCTTCACCTCTTCCATCACGATGTAGCTCTTGGATTCGCGCACATGCGGCAAGGTGAGCAGCGTGCTGCCGAGCAGCTTGCGATAGGACGCCATCTCGTTGATGCGTGCCTTGATCAGATAGTCGAAGTCGCCCGAGACCAGGTGGCATTCGAGCACGTTGGGCAGCTTCAGCGCGGCGCGCCGGAACTCTTCGAAGATGTCGCCGGACTTGTAGGCCAGGCTGATCTCCACGAACACCAGCAGGCTGGCCTTGAGGTACTGCGGGTCCAGGCGCGCGTAGTAGCCGGTGATCGCGCCGTCGCGTTCGAGCCGGCGCACGCGTTCGGTGCAGGGCGTGGTCGACAGGCCGACGCGCTCGCCCAGCTCGGTGAAGGAAATGCGGCCCTCCTGCTGGAGGATGCGCAGGATCTTGCGGTCGATCTTGTCGAGTTCGCGGCTACGGCTGGGCATGGGGTATGGGATCGGCGGGTTTGTTGGGGGATTCCACTGGATCGGGCGATCCAAACGAGATAATGCCCCAAGCCACCCCGAATACAATGCGCCGGATTGGCTGCCTGCCGCCACTGAGGCAGGGAAATGACCGGATCGAGGCGAACATGCGCGTATTGGTGCTGGGTAGCGGAGTGATTGGCACGACCAGTGCCTGGTACCTGGCCAAGGCCGGGTTCCAGGTGACGGTGATCGACCGGCAACCGGCGCCGGCTCTGGAGACCAGCTATGCCAACGCCGGGCAGCTTTCTTTTGGCTATACCTCGCCCTGGGCCGCGCCCGGGGTGCCGCTGAAGGCGATCAAGTGGCTGTTCGAGCAGCACGCGCCGCTCTCGATCCTGCCGACCTTCGATGTCCAGCAGTACGCCTGGCTTGCGCGCATGCTGCAGAACTGCACGCCCGGGCGCTATGCCATCAACAAGGCGCGCATGGTGCGCATGTCCGAGTACAGCCGCGATTGCCTGGACGCGCTGATGAGCGAGACCGGGTTGCAGTTTGAAGGCCGGCGGCTGGGCACTACCCAGTTGTTCCGCACCCAGGCGCAGCTGGACGCGGCCGCGCAGGACATCGCAGTGCTGGCCGAATACGGCGTGCCGTACGAGCTGCTGGACGCGCGCGGCATTGCCGCGGTCGAGCCCGGCCTCGGCGGCGCTGGTGCACGGCTGGCCGGGGCGCTGCGCCTGCCCAATGACCAGACCGGCGACTGCCGGCTGTTCACCGAACGCCTGGCGCGGATGGCCGCCGATGCCGGGGTCGAGTTCCGCTTCGAGCAGCGCATCGAGAAGCTGGTCGGCAGCAATGGCCGGATCGAGGGCGTGGTGGTGGACGGGCGCATGCAGAAGGCCGACCGCTACGTGCTGGCGCTGGGCAGCTATTCGCCGCTGCTTACCGCGCCGCTGGGGCTGAACCTGCCGGTGTATCCGTTGAAGGGTTTCTCGCTGACGCTGCCAATCGCCGATCCGGCGCGCGCGCCGACTTCGACGATCCTGGACGAGAGCTACAAGATCGCCATCACCCGCTTCGACGACCGCATTCGCGTCGGCGGCATGGCCGAGGTGGCCGGCTACGACTTGTCGCTCAACCCCAGGCGCCGGCAAACGCTGGAGATGGTGGTGCGCGACCTGTTCCCCGGCGGCGGCGACCTGGCCCGCGGCGAGTTCTGGACCGGCCTGCGTCCGGCCACGCCCGACGGCACGCCGGTGGTCGGCGCCACGCCGTATCCGAACCTGTTCCTCAACACCGGGCACGGCACGCTCGGCTGGACGATGGCCTGCGGCTCGGGTCGCTACCTCGCCGACCTGATGAGCGCGCGCCAGCCGCAGATCAGCACCGAAGGCCTGGACATCTTCCGCTACGGCCGCAGTGCCGTCCCCCGCAACACCGGAGCCGCCGCGTGCGTCCAGCCCACGCCCTGATCGACCTGCAGGCGCTGCGCCACAACTATCGCCTGGCCCGCCGCATCGCCGGCGGCAAGGCGCTGGCCATCGTCAAGGCCGATGCCTACGGTCACGGCGCGGTGCGCTGCGCGCAGGCCCTGCAGGGCGAGGCCGACGGCTTCGGCGTGGCCTGCATCGAAGAGGCGCTGGAGCTGCGCCAGGCGGGCGTGGATGCCCCGATCCTGCTGCTGGAAGGCTTCTTCGAGGCCGACGAACTGCCGCTCATCGCCGAACACGACCTGTGGACCGTGGTGGCCACGCCGCGCCAGGTGCAACAGCTGGCCGCGTTCAACAGCCCGCGCCCGCTGGGCGTCTGGCTCAAGCTCGACAGCGGCATGCATCGGCTCGGCCTGTCGCCGGAGGACTTCCGCGCCGCCTGGCTGCGCCTGCAGGGCCTGCCGCAGGTGGCGTCGATCGTGCTGATGACGC
>DASPIU010000084.1:0-49216 GCA_035629025.1 Stenotrophomonas sp. | reverse complement strand
AAAACCTACCCAACCGCCATAGGCGGCGGCAACCACCCCAACAAATAGTGGTCGATCATCAAAACCGCAAACAACAACATCAAATACACAATCGAATACCGGAACATCTTCATCGAATACAACTCATCCGGCGGCGCCTGCATCCTCCACGCATACCACAGGAACCCGGCATTCAACGCCACCGCCCCCACCAGATAGACCACCCCGCTCATCCCGAACACCACCGGCAGCAGCGTCGACACCACCAGCAACACCGAGTACAGGAAAATCTGCCGCCGCGTGTATTCGACCCCGTGCGTCACCGGCAGCATCGGGATCGAGGCCTTCGCATAGTCCGCGCGGCGGAAGATCGCCAGCGCCCAGAAATGCGGCGGCGTCCACAGGAAGATGATCAACACCAGCAACAGCGAATAGCCCCAGTCCCACGGCCCCTGCATGCCCGTCACCGCCGCCCAGCCCAGCAGCGGCGGCGCCGCCCCGGCCAGCCCGCCGATCACGATGTTCTGCGGCGTCGCGCGCTTGAGGTACACCGTGTAGATCACCGCATAGCCAATCAGCGAGGCAAACGTCAGCACCGCGGTGATCACGTTCACCCACAGCACCAGGATCGCCATCGAGATCAGCGTCAGGATCGCCGCGAACACCAACACCTGCGCCGGCTTGACCTTGCCCACCACCAGCGGCCGCCACGAAGTCCGCGCCATCTGCGCATCGATCTGCGCATCCAGCAACTGATTGATCGCCGCCGCCGCCGAAGCCGCCAGCCAGATGCCGAGAAAACCCAGCAAGCCTGCCCGCACCTGTTCGGCCGTCGGCTGCCCGGGGATCGCCAGACACATGCCCACCAGTGCGGTGAACACGATCAGCGCCACCACCTTGGGCTTGGTCAGATCCCAGTAATCACGTGCGTGCGCGAGCATGGTCACTCCGGAGCGCGCAGACGCGCGAGCAGACTGACCAATACGAACAGCAACGCCACCGCGCCGCCGTTGTGCAGCACGGCCACCGCCAGCGGCAGCGCCAGCTTGACGTTGAGCACGCCCAGGGTGACCTGCAACAAAACCAGCACGCCCAGCGCCGCGGCCCAGCCGCGCATGCTCGGCTGCCGCGACAGGCGCCACGACAGCCACAGCAGATACAGTCCCGCGACCACCGCCATGAGCCGATGCGCCATCTGGATCGCGATGCGCGAAGCGCCGTCGAGCACGCCGCCTTCGTAGTCCACGCCGATGCCGCGCCACAGCGTGAAGCCTTCGCGGAAATCATGTGGCGGCCACCACTGGCTCACGCAGCGCGGGAAATTATCGGCCGACCATTCACCACCACCACAGGCCAGCGCGGCGTAGTTGGCGCTGACCCAGCCGCCCAGCGAAATCTGCACCACCAGCAGCAGCACACCGGCGCGCACCAGCCATTTCAGCCGCTGCGCATCGGCCAGGGTGATCGGCAGGTGGGTCGCGCGCCAGGCCATCCACACCAGCAGCGCGAACATCAGCATGCCGCCGAGCAGATGCCCCATCACCACGATGGGCTTGAGCAGCAGCGTCACCGTCCACATGCCGAGCAGGGCTTGGAAGATCACCACCGCCAAGGTCAGCACGGCGACGCGCGACAGATCCACGTTCGACCAGCGCAGCGCCGCCAGCAGCAGGATCGCCACCCCGATCGCGGCCACGCCCGCGCCGATCTCGTGCCGGCCGGACATGTAGAGCGGGATCGACAACGCCACCAGCACCGCGGCGGTGACGATCTGCGCCACGCCGGCGCGGCGGCGGCGCGCGGCCAGCAGCGCCAGCAACAGGATTTCCACACCCAGCGCGCCGGCCAGGAAGCGGTGCACCTGTTCGCGCCACGCCTTGTGCGTTTCCAGCGGACGAATCTTGCTGGCAACGTGCGCATTGGCTTCGTCGGCGGTCTGCGGCCAGGTCACCCGGCCATAGCAGGTGGGCCAGTCCGGGCAGCTCAGGCCGGCATCGGACAGGCGCACGAACGAGCCGAACATGATCGTGCTGGCGGTCATCAGCGCCGCCAGCCAGGCCATGCGGTGGAAATGCCGGAACAACGCCGGGCGCACGAACAGATTCATCCGATCAGGCTCACAACAACGGTACTCACGACGACAGTGCTCACAACGGCGGGGCTCACTGGAACCGGGCTCACAGCAATTTCAGCAGCTTGGCCAGGTCCTGGCGCAGGCCACCAGCATCAAAGCCCGGGGCGTAGCGCAGGATGACGAAGCCATTGGGATCGATCACATAGACCGGCGTGCCCCGCGCATCGTCCACACCCGGCAAGGCATTGCGCAGCGCCGGGTCGGCCTGCAGCACGCGCAACGCCGGCATGCTCGGCAGCCCGGCTGGCGGGGTGCCGATCCACAGGATCTCGACCTTGTCCGCGTCATGGCCGAACAACTGCCAGACCTTGTCCAGGTCGCGCGCCAGGGCGAGGCAGGCCGGCGCGCACTGCGCCGGCGGCGCCAGCACCACGCGCCAGATGCGTTCGCCGGGGCGCCAGACATAGCGCGCACCATCGGCCTGCAGTGGTGCCATCGCGCGCAGGTCGACCGGTGGCGACAGCAGTTCGCCGTGGTTGCGCTGGCCAGCGGGCTGCCAGCCGCTGAAGCGCAGCACCCCGGCCATCAGCATCGAGCCGAAGAACAATACGAACAGGGCGATCAGCTTGCCGCGGCCGCGTCGGCCGGATGCGGCCGGAGCCGGGGAAGTGGAAGTCATGCCGAGGATTTTCTCACGGGGCGGCAATCCGCGCCTGCCGCCGTTCCCGGCGCCGGCGCCATTCCAGCAGCACGGCCGTGGCCAGCACCGCCAGGGCCAGGCCGAACCATTGCACCGCGTAGGCCAGATGGCGCGCGGGTGGCAGCGTATTGGGCAGGATGTCGAGGTCGCGGGCATAGCCAAGAGGCAAGGCCGGATCGAGCCGCAATACCTGCGACGAAATGTCGCGCCGGCCCAGCGCGCGTCCGATTGCCGGCGTGTCGATGCGCGTGGCCAGCCACGTCGAAGTCTGCGTGGTCGGGCTCAGGGCCGGTCCCAGGCGCAGGCCGCTGGACGGCGGCGGCGCCAGCAGGCCACTGACCTGCTGCCGGCCGGCGATGGGCGTCAGCACCGGCAACTGCCGGTCCGGCGGCAATGGCCACCAGCCCAGGTCCACCAGCAGCCAGCGCCCGCCTTCACTGCGCGCCGGCTGGTAGATGCGTACGCCGGCGCGGCCTTCGCGCATCTGGTTGTCCAGCAGTATCTGCTGCGGCTGCAGCTCGACGCTGCCGCTGGCCCATTGCAGGGTTTCGTCGCGGGCCAGGGCCGCATCCAGACTGCGCGGATGCTGGCGCACCTGGCTGGCCTGCTGCAGCAGGACCTGCTTGTCGTGCATGCGCTGCAGCTGCCAGCGGCCGAGCAGGGCGAAGGCAGCGGCCACCGTCAGGGCGAGCACCCAGCCCAGCAGGCGCGTGTGCTGGCGCATCATGACAACGCCGGGCAAAAGGAGTGCAATGCGGCTTCCCTTCCGGCCGCCGGCTTACCCGTGAACGATTCGCTCAAGACCCTGCTGATTGTCGCGTTCCTGCTGGTCATCGTCTGGCAACTCGGCGCGGGCCTGTACTACCTGTTGACCGACAACGGCGACAGCAAGCGCACCGTCAATGCGCTCACCCGCCGCATCGCGCTGTCGGTGGTGCTGATCCTGCTGGTCGCGCTGGGCATCTACACCGGCTGGATCAAGCCGCACGGCCTGTAACGGCCGCGCGGCACGCCGGGCAGCTGTGCCTCAGAGCACGTAGACGAACAGGAACAGCGCCAGCCACACCACATCGACGAAGTGCCAGTACCAGGCGGCTGCCTCGAAGGCGAAATGATGGTCGCGGGTGAAGTGCCCGCGCGCGGCGCGCAGCCACATCACGATCAGCATGATGGTGCCCAGCGCCACGTGCATGCCGTGGAAGCCGGTGAGCATGAAGAAGGTGGAACCATAGATGCCCGAGCCCAGGGTCAGGTTGAGCTCCTTATAGGCGTGGATGTACTCCTCCGCCTGCAGGTACAGGAACAGGCAGCCCAGCAGCACGGTGACGCCCTGCCAGATCAGCAGCTGGCGGCGGTGGCCGGCCTTGAGCGCGTGGTGGGCGATGGTCAGGGTGACGCCGGAGCTGAGCAGCACCAAGGTGTTGATCAGCGGCAGACCCCAGGCCGAAATAGTCTGGAAGTGGCCGCCGACCTGGCCCGGGCCGCTGCTCGGCCAGGCCGCCGAGTAGCCATTCCACAGCAGCTCATTGGTCATCACCCCGTCGCCGTAGCCGCCCAGCCACTGCAACCCGAACACGCGGGTGTAGAACAGCGCGCCGAAGAAGGCGCCGAAGAACATCACTTCCGAGAAGATGAACCACACCATCCCCATGCGGAACGACACGCCGACCTGATGGTTGTAGCTGCCGCTGTTGGACTCGCGGATGACATCGCCAAACCACATGAACAATGTCGCCACCAGCATCGCGATGCCGAGGAAGAAGGTCCAGCGGCCCCACCCGGCATCATTGAGCCAGGAAGCGACGCCGACCATGGTCACCAGCATCGCAATCGAGCCGACGAACGGCCACTTGCTGTGGCTCGGCACGAAATAGGCATTGGCATCGGGACTGTGGTCGGCCATGTCTTGTTTTTCCGGAATCGGTAGCGGTGGGCTCAGGGCACGACCTTCGGCGCGCCGGCGGGAACGCCAGCCGGCAGCGCGGAGGTCAGGGCTTCGTTCTTGAAGAACGTGTACGACAAGGTGATGGTCTTGATGTCAGGCGGCAGGTTCGGGTCGACGATGAAGCGCAGCGGCATGTCGCGCTGCTCGCCGGCCTGCAGGGTCTGCGCGGTGAAGCAGAAGCATTCGGTCTTGCTGAAGTAGCCGGACGCGCGCGCCGGCGCCACCGAGGGCACGGCGCTGCCGACGATGGGGTGGTCGCTCTCGTTGCGGGCGAAGTACAGCGCCTCGTTGAGCTCGCCGGGCACCACGTCCATGGTCAGCTGCTCGGGCCGGAACGACCACGGCAGCCGCGAATTGACGCTGCCGTCGAACTCCACGCGCACGCGGCGCTGGCCGGCCGGCACCGCCTCGGCCACGCGGCTGCCACCGGGACCGCGCTCGACACGGATGCCAAAGACTTTCTCGCAGGCGATGCGGTACAGCGGCACCAGCGAGAAGGTCAGCACGAAGACCGCCAGCACCACGCCGAGCAGGCGCAGCAGGCCGGCATGGGCGCGTGGCGGCGGCAGCGGCGCGTTCACCGCCCCAGCACCCCGGTCAGGATGAAGCCGGCATAGACCAACACCGCGACCAGCGCCACCACGATCGCGGTGCGCCGTGCGCGCTGGCGGCGCGCGGCCAGTTCGGCCGCGACCGGATCAGTGGCTGACGTCGTCATGGGCCAAGTCGCCAGGCTTGATCACCGGCGGCAGGGTGAAGGTGTGCGCCGGCGCCGGCGACGGCACCGTCCATTCCAGGCCCTTGGCGCCTTCCCAGGCGCGGTCGCCGGCGCGCGCGCCGCTGCGCAGCGACGAGAGCAGGATGCCGGCCATCAGGAACGGGGTGACGAACATGCCGAACGCGCCGATCGAGCTGATCAGGTTCCAGTCCGCGAACACCACGTTGTAGTCGGGAATGCGCCGCGGCATGCCAGCCAGGCCGAGGAAGTGCTGCGGGAAGAACAGCAGGTTGACGAACACCATCGTCCACCAGAAGTGGAACTGCGCCCAGCGCTCGTTGTACATGCGCCCGGTCCACTTCGGCCACCAGTAATAGACCGCGGCGATCAGTGCGAACACCGCGCCGGTCACCAGCACGTAGTGGAAGTGCGCCACCACGAAATAGGTGTCGTGGTACTGGAAGTCCGCCGGCACGATGGCCAGCATCAGCCCGGAGAAGCCGCCGATGGTGAACAGGATGACGAACGAGACCGCCCACAGCATCGGCGCCTCGAAGGTCAGCGAGCCCTTCCACATCGTGCTGACCCAGTTGAACACCTTCACGCCGGTCGGGATCGAGATCAGCATGGTGGCGAACATGAAGTAGATCTCGCCCCCCAGCGGCATGCCCACGGTGAACATGTGGTGTGCCCAGACGATGAAGCTGAGGAAGGCGATGGCGGCAATCGCGTACACCATGGCCTGGTAGCCGAACAGCGGCTTGCGGCTGAAGGTCGGGATGATCTCGCTGACCACGCCAAAGGCGGGCAGGATCATGATGTACACCTCGGGATGACCGAAGAACCAGAAGATGTGCTGGTACATCACCGGGTCGCCGCCGCCGGCGGCGTTGAAGAACGAGGTGCCGAAGAACTTGTCGGTCAGCAGCATGGTCACCGCGCCGGCCAGCACCGGCATCACCGCGATCAGCAGGAAGGCGGTGATCAGCCAGGCCCAGCAGAAGATCGGCATCTTCAACAGGTCGATGCCCGGCGCGCGCATGTTGAGCACGGTGGCGATGATGTTGATCGCGCCCATGATCGAGCTGATGCCGGCCACGTGGATGGCGAACACCGAGAAGGCCACGTTGTAGCCGCCCTGCAGCATCAGCGGCGGGTACATGGTCCAGCCGCCGGCCGGCGCGCCGCCGGGCAGGAACAGGGTGACCAGCAGCATGGTGAAGGCCACCGGCAGCAGCCAGAACGACCAGTTGTTCATGCGCGGCAGGGCCATGTCCGGCGCGCCGATCTGCAGCGGAATCATCCAGTTGGCCAGGCCGACGAAGGCCGGCATCACGCCACCGAAGATCATCACCAGCGCATGCACGGTGGTCATCTGGTTGAAGAACTCGGGCTTGACGAACTGCAGGCCCGGTTGCATCAGCTCGGCACGGATGACCACGCTCATCGCCGCGCCGACGATGAACATGATGAAGGAGAACCCCAGGTACAGGGTTCCGATGTCCTTGTGATTGGTCGAGAAGAACCAGCGCTCTACGAAGCTTTGCTGGTGGTGCCCGTGGGAATCGACTGCGGGATGCGCCATGACGATGGACTACCTCTGCGAATCGGAGCGTGAAGTGCGGATCAGCCGGCGGCGGGCTGGGGCGGGTTGGCCGGCGCGGCGGCTGGCGCTTGCGCCGGCGTGGCCGGCGCAGCAGGCGCCGCGGCCGGAGCCGCTGGTGCCGCTTCAGCCGGCGCCGGCTTGCGCGAGGCCAGCCAGCGCTTGAACTCGTCCTTGGGCAGTGCCTCGACCACGATCGGCATGAAGCCGTGGTCCTTGCCGCACAGTTCGGCGCACTGGCCGCGGTAGACGCCGGGCTTTTCGATGTTGGTCCAGGCTTCGTTGATGAAACCGGGCACCGCGTCCTGCTTCCAGCCCAGCGCCGGCACCCACCAGGCGTGGATCACGTCGTCGGAGGTGATGACGAAGCGGATCTTGGTGTCCACCGGCAGCACCAGACGGTTGTCCACGTCCAGCAGGTAATGCGGGTTGCTGGCGGCGGTGGGCACCTGGTGGCTCTGCCGCACCGAGTCGGAGTTGCGGTCCAGGCGGCTGGTGAAGCTCACGTTCTCGCCCAGGTACTCGTACTTCCACATCCACTGGTAGCCGGTGACCTTGACCGTCATTTCCGATTCGCGCATGTCGTACATGGCGATCAGCTTGGCCGTGGCGGGCCAGGCCATCACGATCAGGATCAGGACCGGGATGACCGTCCACACGATCTCGGCCTTGGTGTTGTGGCTGAACTGCGCAGCCACCGCGCCCCGTGACTTGCGGAAGGCGAACATGGCGTAGCCCATCGCACCGAAGACGATCAGGCCGATCACCACGCAGACCCACAGCGCCACCATGTGCGCCTCGTAGGCCATGCGCGCGGTGTGCGTCACGCCACGCCCCATGTTGAGTTGCCACGGCTTGGGATCGGCCGATTGCGCCCAGGCCAGCGGCATGGCCAGCCAGGCCGCCAATGCAAGCATTCCCCGGTACCACGCCCTACTGCGACCACTGTTGCTTTGCTTCATTGCCTAGACCCTTGCGTCATCGGTTGGGCGTCATCGGTTGCGGCCATCGCTGGCCGCGAGCAAGCCTTGCAGTTTTTCCACCAGCTGCAGTCGTTCGGCCGGACCGAGGAAGCTGCCTACCTCGACCTGCTTGCCACTGCTCGCCAGCCACACTCTGTCATCATCCCCTACCTGGAGCCGCACCCAGTGCGGATGCGCCTGGAACACGGGCGGCGAATCCGGACGAGGGAAGACCTGTACTGCGGCCGGCCCCACCCGGATCGCTTCTTCGCGTTCACCGCTACGCCACAACTGGCGCAGCGCCACCGCCACCAGCGCGCTATGCAGCAGCGCGAAGGCCGGCGCAAACACGTTTCCTGCCCACCACCCCAGGCCGGCTGCCAGCCACATCAACCCCGCCAGCGCGGCAAACAACACGATGAATTGCCGGGCCGTCATCGCCCGCGGCGGCCGCAGCGTGAGCTGCATGGCCGGACCATTGGCGCTGGACGGCAACACTTCGATCATGTCGCGACCGTACTCCATAGCCGCGGAGAACGGTTCGATGGTAGCCCTGCCCGCGCGAAGCCGGCAAGCACTGCGGGCACCCGCGTCATGCTGCACTGCAACCAGAAAGCCCCTGCAAATCAACGATTTCCTCCGCCGCAGCGAAGGCGGGCAAGCCGCCTCGCCATGCAGAAAACGGCGCCCTGGCTGCCGTTTCCCTTCAAGTCCGCGGCCGGCCCCACACCTAGAATGGCGACACTCTTTACCGTTTAGCCGATGCCATGAGCGCCCAGCCCGACCCCACCCCGACCCCCTTGCTTGCCCCGGACCTGCCACCAGCGCCGGGCGCATTGCGCGCCGCCATCACTGCCGCCTGGCTCAAGGACGAGACCGAGCACGTGCGCGAGCTGCTTGAGCAGGCCCGTCTGCCCGCTGCCGAACAGGCCAAGGTGCAGGCGCTGGCCGCGGACTTGGTCACCCGCGTGCGCGCCCGCGCCCAGGACCAGGGCGCCATCGAAGCCTTCATGCGCCAGTACGATCTCGGCAGCGAGGAAGGCGTGCTGCTGATGTGCGTGGCCGAAGCGCTGCTGCGCATCCCCGACCAGGAAACGGCCGACAAGCTGATCCGCGACAAGCTCGGCGATGCCGACTGGCACAAGCACCTGGGTGGCAGCGACTCGGTGCTGGTCAACGCCTCCACCTGGGGCCTGATGCTCACCGGCCGCATCGTGCAGCTCAACGACCTGACCCGCGCCGACGCCCCCGGCGCGTTCAAGCGCCTGATCGGCCGCGTCGGCGAGCCGGTGATCCGCTTGGCCGTGCGCCAGGCGATGAAGATCATGGGCCACCAGTTCGTGATGGGCCGCACCATCGACGAGGCGCTGGCGCGCTCGCACAAGGGCGACAACGCCAGCTACCGCTATTCCTTCGATATGCTCGGCGAAGGCGCGCTGACCATGAAGGACGCGCTGCGCTACCTGGAAGACTACCGCCGCGCGATCCACGCCATCGGCGGCGACCACGTACGCCGTGGCGGCAAGGTTGACGGCGACGTGACCCAGGCACCGGGCATCTCGATCAAGCTGTCGGCGCTGTACCCGCGTTATGAGCACGCCAAGCGCGAGCGCGTGCTGCGCGATCTGGTGCCCGGCGTGCTGGAACTGGCGCAGCTGGCCAAGTCCTACGGTATCGGCTGCACCGTCGACGCCGAAGAGGCCGACCGCCTGGAGCTGTCGCTGGACATCATCGAGCGCGTGTTCAGCGACGCCTCGCTCGCCGGCTGGCACGGCTTCGGCGTGGTCGTGCAGGCCTACCAGAAGCGCACCCCCTACACGATCGACTACCTCGCCGACCTCGCCCGGCGCAGCGGCCGGCGCATGCAGGTGCGGCTGGTCAAGGGCGCCTACTGGGACGCGGAGATCAAGCGCGCGCAGATCGACGGCCTCGCCGGCTACCCGGTGTTCACCCGCAAGCAGAACACCGACGTGTCGTACCTGGCCTGTGCCAAGCGCCTGTTCGGCCATGCCGATGCGATCTATCCCATGTTCGCCACGCACAACGCGCACACCATTGCCGCGATCCGCACGATTGCCGCCAACGTCGGCCAGGGCCGCGCCTACGAGCACCAGAAGCTGCACGGCATGGGCGATGACCTGTATGCCGAGGTGGTCCCGGCGGACCGTCTCGGCCTGCCGTGCCGCGTGTATGCGCCGGTCGGCTCGCACGAGGACCTGCTGCCGTATCTGGTGCGCCGCCTGCTCGAGAACGGCGCCAACTCCAGCTTCGTCAACCGCATCACCGACGAGAAGGTCGCCATCGAGGACCTGATCCGCGATCCGGTCGAAGCCGTGTCCTCGTTCGCCTCCATCCCGCATCCGAAAATCCCGCTGCCGGCCGACCTGCTACGCAGCCAGAACCAGAACAGGAAGAACTCCATGGGCGCCAACCTCGCCAACGACCAGGAACTGCGCCAGCTCGCAGAGCAGCTCAACGCCGCGATCAAGCCGTGGAAGGCCGCGCCGCTGGTGCCGGGCGCGGTGATTGCCAGCGACGCGCTGGCGGTGACCTCGCCGGCCGACCGCCGCCAGACCGTCGGCCACTGGCAGCCGGCCGACACGGCGACCGTGGACAAGGCACTGACCAATGCAGTGGCCGCGCAGCCGGCCTGGAACCGCACGCCGGCGGCCAGTCGCGCGACCATCCTCGAACATGCCGCCGACCTGCTGGAAGCGCGCATGCCCGAGTTCATGGCGCTGTGCGTCAAGGAAGCCGGCAAGACCCTGCCCGACGCCGTGGCCGAAGTGCGCGAGGCGGTGGATTTCCTGCGTTACTACGCCGGCCAGGGGCGCGCGCAGTTCGGCGCGCCCGAGCGCCTGCCCGGGCCGACCGGCGAATCCAACGAGCTGCAGCTGCACGGCCGCGGCGTCTTCGTCTGCATCAGCCCGTGGAACTTCCCGTTGGCGATCTTCCTCGGCCAGGTGGCCGCGGCCCTGGCCGCCGGCAACAGCGTCATCGCCAAGCCGGCCGAGCAGACCAATCTGATCGGCTACCACGCGGTGAAGCTGCTGCACGAAGCCGGCGTGCCCGAAGCGGTGCTGCAGTTCCTGCCCGGCGACGGCGCCACCGTCGGCGCGGCGCTGACCCAGGATCCGCGCGTGTCCGGCGTGGCCTTCACCGGCTCGACCGAAACCGCCCGCGCCATCAATCGCGCGATGGCCGCGCGCGATGCCGCCATCGGCGTGCTGATTGCCGAGACCGGCGGCCAGAACGCCTTCATTGCCGACTCGTCCTCGCTGCCCGAAGCCGTGGTCAAGGATGCGATCGCCAGCGCCTTCATCTCCGCCGGCCAGCGCTGCTCGGCCGCGCGCGTGCTGTTCGTGCAGGACGACATCGCCGACAAGGTGATGACGATGCTGGCCGGCGCAATGGCCGAGCTGAAGGTCGGCGACCCCGGCCTGCTGTGCACCGATGTCGGCCCGGTGATCGACGCCGATGCGCTGCAGGTGCTGGAAGCGCATGCCCGGCGCATGGACGCCGAAGCGCGCCTGATCGCGGTGGCGCCAGCGGGCGAGTCGGTCACCCACGGCAGCTTCTTCGCGCCGCGCGCGTATGAGCTGAAGTCGCTGGCGCAGTTGCAGCGCGAGGTGTTCGGCCCGGTCCTGCACGTGATCCGCTGGCGGGCTGACCAACTCGACGCGGTGATCGATCAGATCAATGCCACCGGCTACGGCCTGACCCTGGGCGTGCATTCGCGCATCGACGAGACCATCGAGCGCATTGCCTCGCGCGTCAGCGTCGGCAACGTCTACGTCAACCGCAACCAGATCGGCGCGGTGGTCGGCGTGCAGCCGTTCGGCGGCCAGGGCCTGTCGGGCACCGGCCCGAAAGCGGGCGGCCCGCACTACCTGCTGCGCTTTGCCACCGAGAAGGTGGTGACGGTCAACACCACCGCCGCCGGTGGCAATGCCTCGCTGCTGACGCTGGGGGACTGAGGGCACGCGGCTGAGCCGCGTGCTGCCCTGGCCATGAAGAAAAGGCGGGCAAGAAAGGGCGGGGTGTTCCCCCGCCCTTTCCTTTAGCGCGCCGCCTTCTTCGCGGTCTTGCGCGCCGGCGACCTGGTCGCCACGCGCTTGGCTCCGCTCGTACCCGCGGCGCTCTTGCCCGCCGTGGTCTTCTTCGCGGTTGCCTTCTTCGCCACGCTCTTGCTGCCCACGGCTTTCCTGGCCACCGATTTGCGCGCCGCCACCTTCTTGACCGCACTCTTCTTGGCAACCTTCGGAGTGGCGGCCGATTTCTTTGCCGCTGCCTTGGTCGCGGTCTTCTTTGCTGCCTTGCTGGCCTTCTTGCGGCGCAGCGCGGCGGCTTCGGCCTTGGCGCTGGCGCTGGCCGCTTCGAGCCTGGCCTTCGCCGTGGCAATGCGCTTGCTCACCGCCTTGCCAGCCTTGGCGGTCTTGCCGGCCACCGCCTTGCGCGCCTTGCTGACGCGGCCGCTGACCTGCTTGCGCGCGTTCTTGGCCAGCTTCTCCACGCTGGCTACCGCCTCGCTGGCGGTCTGCGCGATCGACTCGCCCAGGTGGGCCGCCGATTCCTTGAGGTTGCCAGCGACCTGTGAGGCCGTCGCCGATGCGCCATTACCGTTGCTCATTGAGCCCTCCTGGGGGCCGGCTACATTGGGAACCGGGCCCGGAGCGGGCTCGCGCCGCAGCGCTGCCACGACCTCCGGGGCTTGGCGCGCACGCTAGCGCCGCCCCTCCGCGGCTGTCAAACGCCGCGGCGAGGGCTTGTCCGCCGCGCGGCCGGGCTTTCACCAGCCATTAAATGCGCAGGCCGCAGGCTTGTTCAGCTTGCCCCGCCGGGGCGATCCTCGTTACGACCTTCCGGAAGCCGACCCGCATGCGCCCGCTGCCCATGTTGCTGACCCTGTCCCTGGCCGCCGCCTTTGGCGGCTTCGCTGCCACCGGCCTGCACGAATGGCTGGACAACCGCGCCAATGCCACGCCGATGCCGGCCGCCGCCAGCCTGGTGCCGACCGCGGCGGCGCTGCCGGCGTCGCTCGGCGGGCAGCCGCTGCCAAGCTTGGCACCGATGCTGCAGCAGGCCATGCCCGCGGTGGTCAGCGTCAACACCAAGCAGGTGGTGCGCGTGCGCAACCCCTTCTTCAGCGATCCGTTCTTCCGCCGGCTGTTTCCGGATGTGCCGCAGGAGCGCATCAACGAATCGCTGGGCTCGGGCGTGATCATCGACGCGGCCAAGGGCTACGTGCTGACCAACCACCATGTCATCGAGAACGCCGACGATGTGCAGGTGACCCTGGCCGACGGACGCACGGTGAAGGCCGAATTCCTCGGCTCGGACGCCGATACCGACATCGCGCTGATCCGCATCCCCGCCGACAAGCTCACCGCCATCCAGTTGGCCGACAGCTCGCAGCTGCGCGTGGGCGATTTCGTCGTCGCTATCGGCAATCCCTTCGGCTTCACCCAGACGGTGACCTCGGGCATTGTCTCGGCGGTCGGGCGCAGCGGTATCCGTGGGCTCGGCTACCAGAACTTCATCCAGACCGACGCCTCGATCAACCCCGGCAATTCCGGCGGCGCACTGGTTGACCTGCAGGGCCGGCTGGTCGGCATCAACACGGCCAGCTTCAACCCGCAGGGCAGCATGGCCGGCAACATCGGCCTGGGCCTGGCCATTCCCTCGAACCTGGCGCGCAGCGTGGTCGAGCAGCTGCTGAAGAACAACGGCGTGGTGATCCGCGGCACGCTGGGCCTGGAAACCCAGAACGTGACCGCGCAGATCGCCCAGGGCCTGGGCCTGGAGAGCGCGCGCGGCGCGCTGGTGGCGCGGGTGCTGCCGGGTTCGGCCGCTGCGGCGGCCGGGGTACAGCCGGGCGACGTGATCGTTGCCGCCAATGGCGAGCGCGTGGACAGCGCCGAAGCCCTGCACAACTACGAGGGCCTGCAACCGGTGGGCAGCGCGGTGAACCTGGACGTGCGCCGCGACGGCCGCGCGCTGCAGCTGCGCGCCGTACTCAAGGAACAGGCGCGCGCAGCCGGCGGCGCCGCACTGGACCCGCGACTGGAAGGCGCCACCTTCACCGACCTGCCCGAGTCGCTGCGCCAGGCCGGGGTCAGCGGCGTGCTGATCAGCGAGGTCAAGCCCGGCAGCCGCGCCGCGCAGAACGGGCTGGCCGCGGGTGATGTGGTGGTCGCCGCCTCTGCCGGCGAGTTCTCCGACCTGGCCGGCTGGCGCGCGAACTTCGCCCGCCCGCCGCAGCGCCTTGTGCTGAGCATCGTGCGCCGCAATGTGCAGTACACGGTGCTCATCCGCTGATCGATGCCGGCGCCGGGTGATCCCGCGCGGGGGTAAACGGGCAGCGCGGCGATGAACGTCTCATCGTCGCGCGTTGCTGCTCACACATGGCCTACACCAGGGCGATGATATTGCTAGTCTCCCCTCTCCGCCCCTTAGCGGAGGCCGACCCCAAGGAGATCACGATGAGCGTTCCGACCAATACCGACCAGCTCAAGGGCAACCTCAGCGAAGCCGGTGGCCATCTCAAGTCCGCCGCATCCGCCGCCAGCGATGCCGTGCGCAGCGCGGCCACCGCCGCCGGCGACGAACTGCGCCTGGGCAAGGCCACCGTCAAGTCCGAGCTCAGCGACAGTGCGCTGTCGGGCCTGGCCGCTGCGGAAGTCGGCGGTGCGGCGGCCAAGGAACAGATGGACGCGCTGATGGACAAGGGCCGCGATCTGCTCGACAGCGCCTCGGAACTCATCCGCGAACGCCCGCTGGCTTCGTTCGGCGTGGCCTTTGCCGCTGGCTGGGTCATTGCCAAGCTCGCGCGCAGCGGCGGCGACCGCTAAGCGCGCGGCGTGAGCGACGCGACTCCGCCACCGGAAGGCGCTCCGGTCCCCGAGGCCACGCCGCCGGGGCTGGAAGAGAGCCTGCGCCAGGTCAACGCGGCCGGCCGCGCCACGCTCGGCTCGGCACGCGACACCGGCCGCGCCCTGCGCCGCCTGATCTCGGCCGATCTGGCGCTGGCCCGTAGCGCGTTTGGCCGCGCCCTGGCCTGGACCGGCGCGGCCATCGTGTTTGGCGCCTCGTCGTGGCTGCTGCTGACCGGCGCGATCATCGCCCTGCTGCAGCGGCTGGGCCTGACCTGGTTCCAGTCGCTGTTCTTCACCGCGCTGGTCAGCCTGGTGGTGACCGGCGTGGCGGTCTGGCGCGTGTCGCACTTCTTCGACCATACCGGCATGCACGCTACCCGCCGCCAGCTCAGTCGCCTGGGTCTGTTCGACGAACACGACGACGAGGACGAGGCGGACACCGGAACGCCGCCCACGCCGGCAACGAAACCGGCCCCGACGCCAACACCGCGCCCGCAACACTCGAGCACGGCAGCGCGCGAACGCGAGGAACAGCAGCCATGAATTTTGAAAAGCTGCGCCGCCGTGTGGATCGCGCCGAATGGCTGGTCGAAGGCCGCGCCGAGGAAACCCGGGTGCACTGGACCGCGCTGCGCCACGGCTGGCGCGAAGGCTGGACCGCGCCACGCATCGTCGTGGCCGGGCTGATCACCGGCTTCATTGCCGGCAAGCTGCAGCCCAGCAAGGGCCGCGCGGTCGCCAGCCAGGCCACGCGCTGGGTGCAGATCTTCAGCGCGGTATCGAGCATGTTCACCGCGATGCAGGCACGCACCGCGTCCGAAGAGGCCGAGCGCGCGGGCGACCACGCCGAACGTGCCGCGGACAATGCCGACGTGGTGGCAACCGAAACCCCGGCAGCAGCCAGCGCCGCTGCCGCAGCCGCGGCGGCGGCCGCGGCATCAACAGCGCGGACGCGCGAGCCAGAGTCGCCCTATGCGGCGGCCGACGCCTTTCACCCGCCGCGCGCGGCCGAAGCAGCCACGGACGTTTCCGAACGCTGACGTGTTGCGCCGCGGCTAGGCCCGGCGATTACCAGCTCAAGTACATCGGGTCGCGCGCGACTAGGCGCGCCGTTGACACCGCTACCCCCGATAATGCGCCATCCCTGCCGGCCTGCGCCCATGAGCCAACCCGTTCCGCTCGACCCCGATTCGCCCGCCGCACCCGCACCTGCCCTCCCGCCTCCGCCCAAGCCGCGCCCACGCGGGCCGGCCTCGCTCGTCGTCCTGGCGGTACTGGCCGTGGGCTACACACTGTGGGCGGCGCAGACGGTGATCCTGCCGATAATGCTCGCGGCGTTCTTCTCGATGGTCGGCAACCCGATCATCCGCCTGCTGCGGCGCCTGCATATTCCGCGCTTCATCGCCGCCTTGCTGGTCATCGTGCTGGGCGTGGCGGGCACGGTGTCGCTGGCGGTGCAGCTGGTGGGCCCGGCCGCGGAATGGTTCCAGCAGGCACCAACGCAGATGCGGCAGATCGCCCGCGAGGTGCGCGACTTCACCAAGCCGGTGCAGCAGGCCAACCAGGCCGCGGAGAACTTCGCGCGTGCCGCCGGCGGTGAAACCGGGCGCCAGGTGCAGGTAGTGCGCACCCAGCTCGATGATCCCTATCGCGCCCTGGTCCGCGCACCGAAGCTGGCCGCCTCGGTGCTGGCGGTGATCCTGCTGACGTTCTTCTTCATGGTGTACGGGGAAAATCTGCAACGGCATGCCATCGCGCTGTTTCCCAGCCGCGCGCAGCAGCGTTTCACCACCGAGATCCTGCTGGAGATCGAGCGCGAGGTGTCGCGCTACGTGCTGACGATCAGCCTGATCAATACCGCGGTCGGCATGATCTATAGCGGCATCCTGTACGCGCTGGGCGTGCCGCTGCCTGAAGCGCTGCTGTGGGGCACGGTGGTGGCGCTGCTGAATTTCGCCCCGTATGTGGGCCCGCTGATCGGCGTGATGCTGATGCTGCTGATGGGTTTCGTCACCTTCGACACGCCGGCTGCCTCGGCGCTGCCAGCGGCGCTGTATCTGGTGCTGCATACCATCGAAGGCCAGCTGGTGACACCGATCATCCTCGGCCGGCGCATGGCGATCTCGCCGCTGATGCTGATCCTGGCGCTGATGCTGTTCGGCTGGCTGTGGGGGCTGGTCGGCCTGCTGCTGGCGGTGCCGCTGCTGGTCTGCATCAAGATGATCCTGAGCCGGCTGGAAGGCACGCAGCGCTGGGCGCGGCTGCTGGAGTGACCCGGCCTGGCAGTGCCGGGTGCGTGGACGCGCGCCGCTGCTCGGCAGGGTCCATCTGACCTAAAATGCCCGCGTGAGCTTTCCGATCCGCGCCATCACCCTCGACCTGGACGACACGCTGTGGCCGTTCGCGCCCATCGGCGCGCGCATCGACCAGGTGCTGCACGACTGGATGCGCGTCCACAGCCCGGTCACCGCGGCGCGCTTCGATCTGGCCGGCATGCGCGAACTGCGTGAGCGCAGCTTTGCCGACAACCCGCATCTGCATCACGACCTGAGCGCGCTGCGCCGGCTCACCCTGCAGCAGGCGCTGGAGCTGAGTGGCGGCGACGTGAGCCTGGTCGAAGCGGCGTACGAGGTGTTCTATGCCGCGCGCAACCGGGTCGAGTGCTATCCCGACGCGCTCGACGCACTGGCGCGGATCGCCGCGCGGGTGCCGGTGGCGGCGCTGAGCAATGGCAACGCGGATCTGGCGCGGATCGGCCTGGACCATCATTTCGTCTTTCAGCTGGGCTCGCGCGAACACGGCGCGGCCAAGCCACAGGCGAGCATTTTCCACGCCGCCTGCGCCAGGCTGGGCGTGGCGCCCGCGCAGGTGCTGCACGTCGGTGACCATGTCGATATGGACGTGGTCGGCGCGCTCGATGCAGGTCTGCGCGCCTGCTGGATCAACCGCACCGAGGTCAGTTGGCCACGCGCCGACAAGTTGCCCGACCTGCAGTTCGACACCCTCACCGGCCTGGCCGACTGGCTCGATGCCCAGGCCGGCAGCGCCGCCTCGCACCCCTCCCGTCCCGGTGCGCCCGCGCGCGCCTGATTCAAGGAATCGCCCATGTCATTGCCTCAAGGCTTCGTTGCCGACACCCCCTCCGCCCTGCCGCTGCACGTGCTCGACCGTGCGCAGTTCGCCACCTGGCTGGCGCGGCAGCCGGCGGCACTGGCGGGCTGGGCGCAGGCGCAGGGTTTTGAAGCGGCACCGGGCAGCGTGCTGCTGTTGCCGGGCAGCGATGGCTTGGCCGGCGCGGTACTGGGCGTGGGTGATCGCGAAGATGCCTACGCTTATGCGCACGGCCCGTTCGCGCTGCCGGCCGGCACGCAATGGCGCGCCGAAGGCCTGGATGATGCCGGCCAGGCCCTGTTGCAGCTGGGCTGGGGCCTGGGCAGCTATCGCTTCGCGCGCTACCGCAAGCCGACGCGCGCGCCGGCCGAACTGGTCGCCGCGCCGTCGGCCGAGGTTGCGGACCTGATCGAGGCCTGCCTGCGCGTGCGCGACTGGGTCAACACCCCGACCGAGGACATGGGCCCGGAACAGCTCGAAGCCGCGGCGCGCGAGATTGCCGCCGCGCACGGCGCACGCATCGAGGTGATCACCGGCGCCGCGCTGCTGGAACGCAATTTCCCCACCATCCACGCCGTGGGCCGCGCCTCGCACCGCGCGCCGCGCCTGATCGAACTGCAATGGGGCGACGCGGCGCGCCCGCACCTGATCCTGGTCGGCAAGGGCGTGTGTTTCGATACCGGCGGCCTGGACCTCAAGCCGGCCGACGGCATGCGCCACATGAAGAAGGACATGGGCGGCGCCGCCCACGCGCTGGCCCTGGCCGGGCTGGTGATGGCGCGCCAACTGCCGGTGCGGCTGACCCTGCTCATCCCCGCGGTGGAAAACGCGGTGGGGCCGGAAGCCTTCCGTCCCGGCGAGGTGATCACCACTCGCGCCGGCGTCAGCGTGGAAGTGGATAACACCGACGCCGAAGGCCGCCTGGTCCTGTGCGATGCGCTGACCTATGCCGGCGAAGCCAAGCCGGCGCTGATCCTGGACTTCGCCACCCTCACTGGCGCGGCGCGCATCGCATTGGGCCCGGACCTGCCGGCCCTGTTCGCCAACGACGACGCCGTGGCCCAGGCCTGGATCGAAGCCGGCGAACATACCCGCGACCCGGTGTGGCGGATGCCGTTGTGGCGCCCGTACCTGCGCTATCTCACCAGCCATGTCGCCGACCTGGCCAACGCCGGCTCGCGCATGGCCGGTGCGGTCACCGCGGCGCTGTACCTGGAGCGTTTCGTACCCAGCGGACAGCCTTGGGCGCACCTGGACGTCTATGCCTGGAACGACGCCGACCGCCCCGGCCGCCCGGCGGGCGGCGAGGCGCTGGCGCTGCGTTCGGCCTGGGCGATGCTGCAGGCGCGCTACGGCGGCTGACCGCCCGCGGCCATGGCCCACGAGCACGAACCCGGGGAAATCCGTACCGACGGCCGCTGCTTTACCTACGTGCTGCCTTGCGCCTGGGAAGACTTCTGCAAGATAGGCTTCTCGCGCAATCCCCTGTCGCGCCTGCGCAGCCTGCATCCGCGCTGGTTCGAGTTCTTCGACCTGGACACGGGAACGCTGGTGGAAACCGAAACCGAGCGCGATGCCCGCGACCTGGAACTGGAACTGCGCCGGCCGCTGAAGGCGCACCGTGCGCCGGCACCGCTCACCATTGCCGCCAACGCCGGTGGCAAGACCGAATGGGTGCGCGGCGCCAATGCGCAGCTCGCCGCAGCGGCACGGGCGCTGGCGACACGGGGCTTTCGGGTCTACCCGCTGCGCCCCTGGGCGCGCGCGGCCACGTTGCAACGCGTGGATCTGCTCTACGACTGGTCCAGCGCGCAGCTGCCCTTGGGCGAGCACGAAAGCACCGGCTCCCTCACTCCGGCGCAGCAGGCCCTGCGCGACACGCTCGACAGCCATGCGGCGCTCGGCATCGAGTTGCGCACGCATCTGCCTGAACACGTGTGGGACTGGTATCAGCGCAACTAGGCTTCACGAATGCAGACGCGCCGGCTGCGGATGCCGGCGCACGGGCAGGCGCAGGCGGCTGGACCACCACCCGCGCTCACTCATGCTCAGTTCGCCGACTACATCCACGACCCGCCAGTCGGGGTCGTACGGGCGATGGGTTGCGGCCCACACCGCATGGGCGATGGCCAGTTGCGGCGCCTCGAACCAGCGCACGCCATCGCCATCGCACCCACTGCCTTGATAGCGGTGCTCGGCATAGTCGGGCACCGCCTCTTCCAGCATCCGCGCCGCCTCGCGGAGTGAGACGGCACCCAGGTCCGCTCGCGCCATTGCCTCGGCCAGTCGCTGTTTCCAATCGCGGGCACGAGGCATTGGCGCGGACTCCGTCAGGCGGCCTTGCTGCCCTTCTGCGAACCACCCTTCTGGCCCTTCTCCTGGCTGGCGGCCTGATTGCCACCGCCCTCGGCCAGCATGGTCAGCTTCTCGTCGGTGTTCTTTTCTTCCTGCAGCGTTTCCAGCAGCAGCGGCAGCGCGTCCTTGTAGCCGAGCTGCTTGGCCAGAGCGGCCAAGGTGCCGTAGGAGGCGATCTCGTAATGCTCCACCTTCTGCGCGCCGCCGATCAACGCGGCATCACGCAGCGGGCCGGCTTCGACCTCGTCGATGACTTCCTTGCCTTCCTCGACCAGGCCTTCCATCGCGGCGCACTTGATGCGCTTCAGGCGAATGCCCAGCACTTCGACCACCTGGTCGATGCGCTCGATCTGGCCCTGGGTCTCTTCCAGATGCAGCTCGAACGCGGCCGCCAGGTCCGGGTTGGTGGCGGCGCGCGCCAGGCGCGGCAGCGCCTTGGTCAGCTGCTTTTCGGCGCTGTAGATGTCAGAGAGTTCGTGGATGAACAATTCTTCGATGGTCTTGACAGCCATGTTCTGGGTCTCCGGGTGGTCAGGTGTGAGCAGCGGATTGCTGCCTTCCCTGCGCAAGCTAGAGAGCCATGGGTTAAGGGCGATGCTAGGGCCGGTGAACGCGCTGCAAAAGAATGCCCAGGCGGAGCGCAAGAGTCCGCAGGACGTTCACCTCAACCATGCAGCGGCTTCGCAGTACACCGACACGGGTGAACGCGCGCCACGCGTGGTCACGTGCTCTTTATCCGCGTTGCGAAAAAGTGGTTGCGTCGGCAAGACACTCGAAGCAACTCACTCAAACACGGAATGCAGACGATGAATACCCAGTCCAAGATCGAACACCGCCTCAACGACCTGATCGAGATCGCCCGCGACGGCCAGGAGTTCTATGCCGAGGCCGCGAGCAAGGTCAACATTCCCGAACTCACTGCCCTGTTCACCCGCATCGCCACCGTCAAGAGCGACATCGTGACCCGCCTGAGCGCGGTAGTTGCAGCCTCCGGCGGCACGCCGGCCGAACACGGCACCATGGTCGGCACGATGCAGCAGTTCTACGCCAAGGTCCGCGCCATGCTCAGCGACACCGACTACAGCTATGTTGCCGAACTGGAGGAATCCGAAGATCGCCTGCTGCATGCTTTCCAGGACACCCTCACCGACACCGACACCCCGGCCGCCGCGCGCGCCGAAGTCGAGGCCCTGCTGCCGCGCGTGCGCGAGTGCCATGACGTGATGCGCAACCGCAAGCACGCGCTGAAGCAGGTTTCCTGATCTATCTGCGGGATTGGACGGCGCCGCGTTGCAACGCGGCGCCGTTTTCATTCCTCAAAGCAGCCGCGCGATATCCACCGCGGCACGCGCGATCAGCGCCAGCAACACCACATAGGTCACGGTCACGCCCTGGAAGTGCAGGCGCGTGCGCAACGACAGCGCCGACCCGGCCCCGCTGAAACCCAGCCGCGCCACGCCTAGGACACAACGCGGCCACCAGTCGATGCGGCGAATGCCGACCGCCTGCAACAACTGCGGGCGTGATTGCGCCAGGCGCAGCAAGGCGCGGTGCGCGTACAGCACGTTGACGGTGGCCAGCACCGAAAGCAGCGCCAGCAACCCGCGGTATTGATGCAGCAATGCCTCGAAGTTCATGACGCCACGACCCTGGTTCAGCGTGCGCGTGAGGGCAGGTGCGCGCCACGCGTGATGCGAAGGCCATCGTAATCCAACGGCCGCTCATGGCGCAGCGACCACCTCAACGCTGGCTGTCGATGCCGCGCCCCGTCGCCGCCCAGTAGATCGCGCCATACAGGTGGCCCAGGTACAGCGCGTCGGCATAGGCTTCCGGCGGATGGCCCAGCGCGGTGGCGAACACGCGGCCGCCCTCGAATACGTGGTACCAGGCCACCGGGTGGTGGCGGCCCATGCCCTTGGCGACCTGGCCGGGCCAGATCGCGGTCGGGTCGTAGCTGCGCTCGTCCACTTCCATCACCACCTGCAGGTCGTCGCTGTAGGGCGGGTCGTATTCGTACCACTCGTCGCTCCACAGCCAGCGCCGCGGCAGGCCGGCGGTGGCCGGGTGGCTGGCATCGACCACATCGACCATGGCGGTCTGCACGAACGGATGGGTGCGGAAGGAACGGCCGATCATACGGTCGTACCAGTCCCAGTCCCCCTTTCTGATGGCGAAGGCCTTGTGCACCGCCACCACCCCGCCGCCGCTGCGCACGTACTTCTGGAAGTTGGCGCGGCGCGCCGCGTCGAGATCGCTGGCCGGGCTGTTGAGCAGGACGATGGCCTGGTACTGCGACAAATCGCCGTCGAAGGCGCGGCCGTCCCAATCCCAGGTCAGGGCGAAGTCATGGCGGCGGGCGAGCTGCTCGAACTGCGGCTTGGCGACCGGGATGTAGTCGTGGTGGTACTTGTTGGGGATCGCCGCGACCAGCACCTTGAATTGCTGGGACCAGGCCGGGACGGCCAGCGCGAACAGGAGCAGGGCCAGCAGCGCGCGGGCGGCGCGAGAGCATCGGGGCATTCGGTCGGTTCCGTGGGGAGAGCCCGGGCAGTGTACGGCGCCGGCGCGCGGCGGCTGGACGCAGACCGTGATCGCCGTCATGCTGCGCCGCTTGCAAGTGGTGACTTCCGGCAGCTTGTCGACGTCTGGCCGCCGCGGTCACATTGTTCCCGCCCCGCCGTCCTGGTTGCCGATGAATACCTCCGCTGATCTGTTGAAGGAACTGAAGATCGACCGCAAGTCGCCCGCAGGACGCGAGCCGCCATCGCGGCGCGGTCTGTGGATCGGCCTGGCCGTTGTCGTGCTCCTGCTGTTGCTGGCCGCTGGCGCCTGGGCGCTGTTCGGGCGCAAGCCCGCGGTCGAGGTGCGCACCGCGCCGGTAGTGGCGATCACTGCCGGCGGCAGCAGCGCCTCGGTGCTCGATGCCTCCGGCTACGTGGTCGCCCGGCGCATGGCGACGGTGTCGGCGAAGATCACCGGCAAGGTCCGCGAGGTGAAGATCGAGGAAGGCATGCGGGTGGAGGAAGGCCAGGTGATGGCCACGCTCGACCCCATCGACGCCAATGCCAGCCGCGACCTGTCCGCCTCGCAGGTCGGCGCGGCGCGCAGCCAGGTCGAGAACATCCGTGCCCAACTCAAGCGTGCCGAAGCCGATGCCACGCGCCTGCAGACCCTGGTCGGGCAGCAGCTGGTCTCGCGCTCGCAGTACGACGAGACGGTCGCCATGCGCGATGCGCTGCGCGCGCAACTGCAAAGCGCCGAGCGCAACGTGAAAGTCGCCGGCAACCAGCTGGCGATTTCCGACCTCGGCGTGGACAACACCATCGTGCGCGCGCCGTTCTCCGGCGTGGTCACGGCCAAGGCGGCGCAGCCAGGCGAAATCGTCTCGCCGCTGGCCACTGGCGGCTTCACCCGCACCGGCATCGGCACCATCGTGGACATGGAATCGCTGGAAGTCGAAGTGGATGTCGGCGAGGCCTACATTGGCCGCGTGCAGCCGAAGATGCCGGTGGAAGTGGTGCTCAATGCCTACCCGGACTGGAAGATTCCCGGCGAGGTGATCGCCATCATCCCCACCGCCGACCGCGGCAAGGCCACGGTCAAGGTACGCGTGTCGATGAAGGTCAAGGACCCGCGCATCGTGCCGGAGATGGGCGTGCGCGTGAGCTTCCTGGAAGAAGCCAAGCCGCAGCAGGCGCAGCAGCCGCAAGGCGTGCGCGTGCCCGGCGCCGCACTGGTCGAACGCGAGGGCGGCAGCGCGGCCTTCGTGGTCGGCGAAGACAACGTCGTGGCCCTGCAACCGGTGAAGACCGGCATTGCCTTGGGCGATGACCGCCAGGTGCTGTCGGGCCTGACCGCCGGCGACACCGTCGTGCTCGACCCACCCGCCACCCTGAAGGATGGCGACAAGGTAAAACTGGCTGACGCGCAGGCCGAATAGGCGCGTTCGCACACCACCACACCGCAGTCCGCATTCACAGAGGAAAGCCCATGTCTGCCCTGGTCACCCTGCGCAACGTCACCAAGACCTATCAACGCGGCCCCGAGAAGGTGCAGGTGCTGCACGGCATCGACCTGGAGATCGAGCGCGGTGATTTCGTCGCGCTCATGGGTCCGTCCGGTTCGGGCAAGACCACCTTGCTCAATCTCATCGGCGGCCTGGACACGCCCAGCGGCGGCGAGATCGAAATCCAGGGCGAGCGCATCGACCGCCTCAGCGGCAGCCAGCTGGCGACCTGGCGCAGTCACCACGTCGGCTTCGTGTTCCAGTTCTACAACCTGATGCCGATGCTCAACGCGCAGAAGAACGTCGAACTGCCGCTGCTGCTGACCCCGCTGGGCGCGGCGCAGCGCAAGCGCAACGCCGAGATCGCGCTGACCCTGGTCGGCCTGGCCGATCGTGCCAGCCACCGTCCGAACGAGCTGTCCGGCGGCCAGCAGCAGCGCGTGGCCATTGCCCGCGCGATCGTCTCCGATCCGACCTTCCTGATCTGCGACGAGCCCACCGGCGACCTGGACCGCCACAACGCCGAGGAAATCCTCAAGCTGCTACAGCAGCTCAATCGCGAGCACGGCAAGACCATCATCATGGTCACCCACGACCCCAAGGCCGCCGAGTACGCCACCCACACCATCCACCTCGACAAGGGCGAGCTGGCTGACGCCCCCGCCGCGCACTGACCGGGGGACGCCATGAAATATCTCTCGCTCGTATGGGCGCAGCTGTTCCGCAGCAAGACGCGGACACTGCTGACCCTGTTTTCGGTGATCGTCGCGTTCCTGCTGTTCGGGCTGCTGGACTCGGTGCGCGTGGCGTTCACCGCCGGTGGCTCGGTCGAAGGCGCCAACCGCCTCGTGGTGGCTTCGCGGTTGTCGATCACCCAGTCGCTGCCGGTGCGGCTGGAACCGCAGATCCGCAGCATCGCCGGGGTGCGTGATGTCACCTATGCGATGTGGTTCGGCGGCATCTACCGTGACCCGAAGGACTTCTTTCCCAACTTCTCGGTGGCGCCGAACTTCTTCGACGTCTACACCGAGTACGAGGTACCGCCGGATCAATTGAAGGCCTTCCAGAACACCCGCAACGGCGCGGCGGTCGGCGAGGCACTGGCGAAGAAGTTCGGCTGGAAGGTCGGTGACGTGATCCCGCTGCAGGCGACCATCTTCCCGCGCGGTGGCAGCAACGACTGGCCGCTGGAGCTGAAGCTGATCTTCCGCGCCAAGGACCGCGCCAATGTGCAGGCCGAAAACCAGTTGATGATGAACTGGAAGTACTTCGACGAGTCCAACGACTATATCAAGAGCCAGGTCAGCTGGTACACGGTCAAGCTCGCCAACGCCGACCAGGCCTCGCGTGTGGCGCAGGCCATCGATGCGCTGTCGGCCAACTCCGACCACGAGACCAAGACCCAGACCGAGTCGGCGTTCCAGCAGGCCTTCATCAAGCAGTTCGCCGATATCGGCCTGATCGTCACCTCGATCATGGGCGCGGTGTTCTTCACCCTGCTGCTGCTCACCGGCAACACCATGGCCCAGGCAGTGCGCGAGCGCATTCCCGAGCTGGCCACGCTGAAGACGCTGGGCTTCCAGGACCGCACCGTGCTGGCGCTGGTGATGTTCGAGTCGGTGCTGCTGGTGGTGCTCGGCGGCCTGCTTGGCATGGCCCTGGCCTCGGGGGCGATCCCCGGCCTGGCCAAGGCCAGCGGTGGCGCGCTCCCCGTGCACTTCGTGCCGGCACAGACGTGGTTGGTGGGGCTGGCGCTGATGGTCGGCATTGGTGTGGTGGTGGGACTGCTGCCGGCGCTGCGCGCGCAGCGGCTGAAGATCGTCGACGCGCTGGCTGGCCGCTAGGAGAGCACGCATGAACAAGCAATGGATGTGGAATCTGCTGTCGATCCTCGCGCTGGTCGTCGCGCTGCTGGTGTGGATCATGCTGCCCTGGTACGCGGTGCTGGGCGTGGCGGTGGTGCTGGCGCTGTGGCTGCTGCTGACGCGCAGTGGCCGGCTGTCGCTGGCCGCCGCGCGCATCGGCATCGCCAGCCTGCCGCAGCGCTGGGGCGCCTCGTCGGTCATCGTGGTCGGCATTGCCGGCGTGGTCGGCGTGCTGGTGGCGATGCTGGCGATGGGCCAGGGCTTCCAGGCCACCCTGGACAGCACCGGCGATGACACCACCGCGATCGTGCTGCGCGGCGGCTCACAGGCCGAGACCAACTCGGTGATCATGCGCGACCAGTCGCCGTTGATTGCAAGCCTCCCTGGCGTGGCGCGCGACGCCAGCAACCGGCCGCTGGTATCGCCGGAGTTGTCGCAGGTGGTCAACCTGGTGTCCAAGTCCGACGGCACCGATGTCAACGCACAGTTCCGCGGTGTCGGCGAGCAGGCCTGGGCGGTGCATGACAAGGTCAAGATCATCGAGGGCCGCAAGTTCGGCGCGGGCCTGCGCGAGATCGTGGTCGGCAAGGGTGCGCAGTCGCAGTTCCGCGGGCTGGAGGTCGGCAAGACCATCAACCTGGGCAACCAGGCGTGGACGGTGGTCGGCGTGTTTGCCAGCGGCGATGCGCATGACTCGGAAATGTGGACCGACACCGAAACCCTGGCCAGCACCTACAACCGCCGCGCGTACCAGTCGATCAGCGTGCGTACGACGGGCAAGGAAGGTTTCAGCCAGTTCAAGACCGCGATGGCGGCCGACCCGCGGCTGAAGCTCGACGTGTTCACCACCCGCGAGTACTACAAGAAGCAGGGCGGCAACCTGAGCAAGGTGCTGGAAATCCTGGGCAAGTTCATCGGCACGATCATGGCCTTCGGTGCGGTATTCGGTGCGCTGAACACGATGTACGCTGCGGTGGCGACGCGGGCGCGAGAAATCGCGACGATGCGCGCCATTGGTTTCCGCGGCCTGCCGGTGGTGATGGCGGTGATGCTGGAGACGATGCTGCTGGCGCTGCTGGGCGGCGTGCTGGGTGGGTTGATCGCCTGGGCCATCTTCAATGGCTACAGCGTGTCGACCTTGGGCAGCAATTTCAGCCAGGTCGTGTTCCAGTTCCGCGTCTCGCCCGAACTGCTGTGGACGGGGTTGAAGTGGGCGCTGGGCATTGGCCTGGTCGGCGGGTTGTTCCCGGCCCTGCGCGCGGCGCGGCTGCCGATCACGGTGGCGTTGCGCGAGGTCTGAGGCCGGGCGGCTGGCGCCGGCTAGCGAAGCCGCGATCTGTCAATTGGCGGTCGCGGCTGAAGCCGCTCCTACAGTGGTCCCGGCAGGCGTCGACGCGTCGCCTCCCGCAACGCAACACACGCAAAGCGCACCACTCCAAACATCCGGCAACGGTCACACCCCTGTCATGAGCGCGCGGTAGATAGACGGGCTGGACGGCGCTAGGCTGCGGCTCTCGATTGTCCCTCTGGTCGTCCCACATGTCGCGCCCGTTGCTCGCGGCCGGCCTGCTGGCCCTGCTCTGCGTCTGGCTGGCCGGCAGCGGTTGCTCCTCCACTTCGCTCAGTTCACGGCTGGTCGCCCCCGGCGGCGCATCGCCGCTGCTCGGCATGGTCGATACCAAGACCCTGCTCGAGAAGCTGCCCACCCGCAGCGGTACCCTGCCCGGCCGCGACGGCGTGCCGATCTTCTGGCGTGCGTTCGACCCGGGCGAGTACGGCTTCGAGTACCACTTCAAGCGCAGCCCCAACTCCGCCGGCACCCAGCACGTTGCCTTCGACTTCAACTTCAATCCGCGCCTGGCCGCGCAGCCACGCAGCGCGCCGCGCGGCACGGTGATCCTGCTGCACGGCTGGATGATGGACGGCAATTCGCTGCTGCCGTGGTCGCTGTCGCTGGCACAGGCGGGCTATCGCGCCATCGCGCTGGACCTGCGCAACCACGGCCAGTCCGGCAGCGGCCTGGCCGGCTACGGCACCCGCGAATCCGACGACGTGGTGCGGGTGATCGGCGAGCTGCGCGAGCGCGGCGAGATCGTCGGGCCGCTCTACCTGTTCGGGGTGTCGTATGGCGCGGCCACCGCGCTGTTCAGTGCCGACAAGCTCGGCGACCAGGTCGCCGGCGTGGTGGCGGTGGAGTCCTTCGCCAACGCCGGCCGCGGCATCCGCGACATGGTCCCGCACATGCTGGCCGAGACGCCACGCGACTGGGAAGCGCGCGCGGTGTCGGGGTACATGCGCTGGCGCTATGGCGACCAGAATCTCGACCAGGTGATCGCCGCCGCCGACCAGCAGCTGGGCATCCAGCTGGACCGGCTGGACGTGGCCCCCGCCGTGACCGATACGCGCGCTTGCGTGCTGTTGCTGCATGGTGATGCGGACCGCCACATCCCGGTGGCGCACGGTCGTCTGCTGGCCGCTTCGGCGCCGCGCGCGCACTACCTGGAACTGCATGGCGAGAATCACCTGAGTCTGCCGATGCGTGTGGACCTGCTGGCACCGATGGTCGAGCAGTGGTTCGCGGCCAATCCGCAGGCGCAAGCGCAGTGTCCGGCGCCGCTGCAATTGCCGGCCGGCGACGCGATTCGCGCTGACCTCAACCAGGCCGATCCAGCCACCCAAGGCTGACAGCCGCACTGACGTCGGCCGCGGTATCCACATCCAGCGCCAGCTCCGGCGCATCCACCACTGCCACGGCGTGCGCGCCGCTGCGCGCCACCTCGCGCAAACCCGCGTCGCCGGCAAAACGTGCCTGCGTCCACAGCGGCCAGGCAACCACGGCCGGCAAGCCGCGCACGCCGGCATAGCCGCTGAAGGCGCTGCCACCGCTACGCGCGGCCGCCGTCAGCAGCTGCTGCAGATGTGACGCGGCGAGCGCCGGCTGGTCGCAGCCCAGCACCAGCACATGACGATACCGAGCGCTGCGCAATGCCTGCTGCACGCGCGCTAGGCTGGCACCCAGGCCATCCAGCCAATCCGCCACGTCCACAATCTCCACGCGCAGGTCGCACAACTCGGCCTGCAGCAACTCGCGCTGCGCACCGAGCGCGACCAGCACCCGCGCCGCGCCGCTGCTGGAGGCCAGCTCTGCGGCATGGCGCAGCAGAGTAGTTCCGTCGCGACGCAGCAGCTGCTTGGGATAACCCAGCCGCTGGCTGCCACCGGCCGCCAGCACCACGGCGACAAACTCCGCGGTCACGTGATCGCGTCCTCGTCTTCGTCCTCGCGCCAGCGCTGCAGCTGCGCGGCAATGCTCAGCGCGATGGCCTGCGGTCCCTCGCCCCCCAGGTGCAGGCCGACCGGCGACCGCAGCCGTGGCATCAGCTGCTCGCGTTGCGCAGGGGCCAGCAGCTGGAACAGGTCCTGCTGACGCCGGCGCGGCCCGAGCAGGCCGATGAAGCGCGCCGGATGCGCGGCGAGTGCGTCGAGGGCTTCGCGATCGAGCTCGAAGTGGTGGTGCATCACCAGTACGGCCTCAGCATCGAGTCCGGCAGCCAGCGCCTGCGCGGGCGTGGCCTCGACATGCTGGTCGGCCAGCACACCCTGCCCGCGCCAGCGTGGCCGCTTTTCCACCAGCGTGGTCATCCAGCCGAGCTGGCGCAGCCAGGGCAGCAGGACCTCGCTTTCCGGTCCGGCGCCAAACAGCGCGAGCGCCGGCGGCGCCGGAATGCGCACATGGAAGCGCGCGGCCACATGCCTTGTGTCGAGTGGCAGCGGCCATTCCTGGAGCACATCGCCAATCGATGCACAGCATCGCCCCTGCGCGTCCAGCTGCAGGCACAGCGCGCCGCGTCGTGCCAGCCAGGCACGCGCCAGCGTGTCCCAGCCGCTGAGCGCCGGCAACGGCAGCAGCGCCAGATGCAGTCGGCCACGGCAACCTACGGCCGAACCAGAGAGCAGGTCCTCGTCGCTGCGCGTATCGATCTCCATCAACGTCAGCTCGCCGGCCTGCAGCGCGGCAGCGGCCTGCAAGGCGATATCCGCTTCCAGGCAACCGCCACTGAGCCAGCCCTCGCGCGTGCCCTGCTCAGCGAACAGCGCCAGCGCGCCCGGCTTGACGTAGGTCGAGCCCTCGGTGGCCACCACCAGCGCCAGGGTCGCGGGCTCGCCCGCGCGGAAGGCGACCAGGCTCGCTTCGATGGCATGGCGTGCGGCCGTCATGGGGCGTGGAGGACTCGGCGGTTGCGCAGGTGGGAACAGCCTACCCGCACTCGGGTCCGCGTGGCGTCGTGGCTGCCGTCAGCGTGCCGGCAACATGCGCCGCGAGCGCCACAGCCCTTCGCCCAGGAACACCAGCAGGCCGATCCAGATCGCCACGAATCCAACCACGCGCGCCGGATCGAAGGGTTCATGGAAATACCACACGCCCAACAACAACTGCAGGGTCGGCGCGATGTATTGCAGGATGCCCACCAGCGACAACGGAATGCGCCGCACGCCGTAGGCAAAGGCGATCAGCGGCACCGCGGTAACCACGCCGCCAAAGGCCAGCAGCAGGTCGTCGCGCAGGGTCCAGCCGTGCACGAAACCACCGCCGTGGCCCTGCTCGCTCCACAACACAAAGCCGAGCGCGGGCAGGAACAAATACAGGCTTTCCACACCAAGGCCAGCCACCGCGTCCACCGCGACGATCTTGCGCAGCAAGCCATACAGGCCGAACGACAGTGCCAGGCCCAGTGCAATCCACGGCGGCGTGCCGGCGGCCCAGGTCAGCCAGGCCACGCCGAGGGCGGCGCAGCCCACCGCCAGCCATTGCAGCGAACGCAGGCGCTCCTTCAGCACCAGTACGCCCAGCAGCACGCTGACCAGCGGATTGATGTAGTAGCCCAGGCTGCTTTCGATCACATGCCCGGCATTGATGGCCCAGATATACAGACCCCAGTTGAAGCCGATGGCCAGTCCACTCAAGGCCAGCAGGCCGAGCGCGCGCGGCTGCGCGGCAATGCGCCGCAGCCAGCCCAGGCGCGAGGACAGCAGCAGCCAGCTCACGACCAGCAACGTGCTCCAGACAATGCGGTGGGCGATGATCAACGGCGACGGCACCGCCTGCAGCAGATGCCAGTAGATCGGGAACAGGCCCCAGATGACGAACGCGCCCGCGGTGATCGCGACACCCTGGCGGCGCTGGCGCGCGGCCTCGTCAGGCGTCGTCATCGTGGCGCCCCCGCGCGGCCGCGCGACAGGGTGACCACGACCACACCGGCCAGGATCACCGCCATCGCCACCAGGTCGGCGGTGGTGAACTGCTCATGGCCGACCCACGCGCCCAGCGCCACGGCGATCACCGGGTTGACGTAGGCATAGCTGCCAGCCAGCGCCGGGCGCACGTTCTGAAGCAGCCACACGTAAGCGGTGAAGGCGATGATCGAACCGAACACGCACAGGTAGGCCACGGCCAGCAACCCCTGCGGCGTGGGCAGCGTATGCGGACGCTCGCCCATGACGAGGCCGGCCAGGAAAATCAGCACACCACCGCAGATCATCTGCCCGGCGGCGGTCATGAACGGTGCTGGCAGGTCGCGGCCGCGCGACCAGATCGAGCCGAACGCCCAGCCCACCGGCGCGATCAGCAGCAGGACCAGGCCAGTAGGCGTGGCAGTGAGGCTGCTGCCGGCGTTGAGCCAGACCACGCCGAGAAAGCCGATGACGATGCCCAGCCATTCGCCGCGCGTCGCGTGCTGGCCGCGCATCGCGGAAAACAGCGCCATCCACAACGGCACCGATGCCACTGCGGTCGCGGCCAGGCCGGAGGACACATCGCGCTCGGCCAGCACCACCATGCCGTTGCCGAGCAGCAGCAGGGTCGCGCCCATCATTGCCACGTTCGGCCACTGCCGGCGGGTCGGCGCGGGTACGCCGCGCCAGCGCAGCACCGCGTACAGCAGCGTGCCGGCGACGATGAAGCGCGCACCGGAGACCATCGTCAGCGGCAGCGCGCCGCCTTCCAGGGCCAGACGGATACCGAGGTAGGTCGAACCCCAGACGACGTAGACCAGCAACAGGGCAAGGACGACAAAACCGCGGCGCGCAGCAGGCGCGCCAGCGTCGACGTTGGAGGACATACGAGACAGGGCGAAGCGGGAACAACCGGATTCTAGTCTTTTTCCGCGCAGCGGCCGTGTCCGCAATGGAACGACGCCCGGCGCGAATGCAACGCTGGCGCCCGCACGCGGGCGCGCCGGCTCAGCGCCGCGCCGCCTCGCTGCGTTCGCGCGCTTGCTTGAACTCGCTGCCCTCCGCCCAGGTGGGCCAGGTGCGGCTATTGGCGAGCAGGCGCCCGAGGTCGTAGACGATCTGCGTGTCGGCGGCATGGCCACGCGCGTCCCATTGCGGCGTCCAGCGGTCGCAGGGCTGGTGATAGCAATCACGGAAGTAGGCATCGCGCAGCGCCTTGCCGGCGGCGACGCCACCTTCCACGCGGTCCAGGCCCGGGCCGATGGTGATGGCCGGCACGCCGACACGGGCAAAGGCGAAGTGATCGGCGCGATAGAAGAAGCCGGCCTCCAGGTTCGGGTCCGGGCTGTACTGGCGGCCACGCGCCTGCGCGGCACGCTTGAGGTCGTCTTCCAGCGAGACCTTGCCCAGACCCCACGAAGCGATGTCGCGGACCGGGCCGTCCGGGCTGAACATCTCCATGTTCAACACGGCGACGGTGCGATCCAGCGGCACCAGCGGATGGGCCGCGTAGTAGCTCGCGCCCAGCAGCCCCTTTTCTTCGGCGGTGAGAGCGATGAACAGCAGGCTGCGCTGCGGCCGCGGCCCGGCGGCAAAGCTGCGCGCCAGTTCCAGCACGCTGGCCACGCCGGTGGCGTTGTCGACCGCGCCATGGCGGATGCGGTCGCCTTGCGCATCGGGCTCGCCAACGCCGAAGGCATCCCAGTGCGCGGAGAAGATCACCGTCTCGTCCGCATGCGTGGTGCCGGCCAGACGCGCCACCACGTTATGGGTGACAACGCGCTCGCGCTTGACCCGGAAGTGCGCGCTCAACCGTGCGTCACCCAAAGCCACCGGCTTGAAATCGGGCTGCATGGCCTGGCGCTTGAGCGCATCGAAGTCCAGCCCGGCGTCGCGGAAGATCGCCACGGCCTGTTCGCGTTGCAGCCAGCCGCGCAGCGGCGTGTGCAGGGCCAGCGCCTGCGCCGGCTCGCGCTCGATATCGAACAGCGGCGACAGCCCCGAGCTGCGCACGGTGTTCCAGCCGTAGGCGGCCGGCGCGGTTTCATGGACGATCAACACGCCGGCGGCGCCGCGGCGCGCGGCTTCCTCGAACTTGTAGGTCCAGCGGCCGTAGTAGGTCACCGCCTTGCCATCGAAGGCGCCCGGACCGGGGCTTTCAAAGTCGGCATCGTTGATCAGCACGACCGCGATCCTGCCCTTCAGGTCCACGCCCTTGTAGTCGTCCCAGTGCCGCTCCGGCGCGCTGATGCCGTAGCCGACGAATACCAGCGGCGCATCTTCCACCGCCACCGCTTCGCGCGGGCGCAGGCTCTGCAAGGTGATGTCCTCGCCATTGCGCAGCGCGCGGCTGCTGCCGCCCTGGCGCAGCGTCGCCTGTACCGGGCCTTCGACCTGCGCGCGCACCAGCGGCACCGACTGGGTCCAGCCACCGGCATCGCCGCCCGGCTGCAGGCCGGCGGCGCGGAACTGCGCAACGAGATAGTCGATGGTGCGCTGCTCACCGGCGCTGGCCGGCGCGCGGCCCTCGAACTCGTCCGACGCCAGCACCTGCACGTGGCGCGACAACGCCGCCGCGTCGATGGCCTGCGCCACTGCATCGTTGGCGGCCTGGGCGACACCGCCGACGAACAGGCAGGCGGACAGCAGCAGGATGCGCATCGGATTCACGGCGAGGTTCTTCGGCAGACAGGGGGTGCACAGTGTAGTGCGCGCGGCGTGCAGCGCCGAGCATGGTGCGCACTCAGCGGCTGGCGCGGTCCAGCCAGCTCGCCAGGCCCTGCGCGTTGAGCTCGATGTCCATGGCCAGCACGCGCGTCACTTGCGCATCGTCCAGTGGCACGCCGTGCGCGTGCGCGCGCTCCAGGTACAACGCGGTCAGGGCGGCGACCAGACAGCGATGGCGGTCCGGACGCCCGTCGCAGCCGCGCGCCAGCTCGGCCATGGCCTCGATCTGCTCGATCAACGCCTGACCCAGCGCTGCCGGCGGCGCAACGCGGCCGTAGTGGGTGATGTACATCACTTCCGGCGCGTAGGCGAGCATGCGCTGGATCGAATCACGCATCGCCTCCGGCTCGAACTGCACCGGCGAGGACGTGGGCAGGATGAAAGGCCCGCGTGCCGAATCGAGCTCGCGGTAGGACAGGCCGAAGGTGTCGCCGGTGAACCAGCTGCGGCTGCGCGCGTCCCACACGCACAAGTGGTGGCGCGCATGGCCCGGGGTGTCGAGGGTAAGCAGCGCGCGTCCGGCCAGGGCCACGCTGCCGCCATCCTCGGCCAGCTGCACACGCTCGGCCGGCACCGGCAGCACCTGCCCATAGCTGCGGGCCAGTTCCTCGGCGCCATAGACCGCGGTGGCGCCGGCCAGCAGGCGCGTCGGGTCGATCATGTGCGGTGCGCCTCGCGGATGTATCAGTACGCGCGCATTGGGCAGATGCTGCAGCAGCGTACCGGCACCGCCGGCGTGGTCCAGGTGCACGTGGGTGAGGATGAGCCAGTCGACGTCCGCTGGCGCCAGCCCGGCACTGGACAGCGCATCGAGCACGGCGGGCACGGCGAGCGCGGTGCCGCAGTCGATCAGGGCCCCACGGCCCTGTTCGACGACCAGGTAGGCGGCATCGAAGCGCGGGCGCTGGAAGCCGGTGTCTATGGTGAGGATGCCGTGCGGGGTCATCGGGCTTCCTTGGTCGCAGAACGAACTCAGGCCGCCTCGCGCAGCGCGCGCAGCGCATCCAGCACCGCGTCGGTGGCCACCTGCAGCTTGAACAGCGGCGACTCCAGCGCGTCGGCGGCGCTGGCCTGCTTGAGCACGGCGATAGTCTGGCCGCACTCGCGCGGTGAATCGAAGCCCTCGCTCTGCACCAGCAGCTCGCCTTCGCCATCGAGCAACTTGAAGTAGAAGCGGCCATCGGGCTCGCGGTACTGCTTGAACAGCGGCAGCGCCGCCTTCGCCGGCTTCTGCGCGGGATCGGCGTCATCGCGGGCGCTCAGGTCGCGCAGCCCCACGGCGTGGCGCAGGCGCGCCAGGAACGGACGTGCGTAGCGCTCGCGCAGGCGCTCGCCACCACGGCGCAGGATCGCCTCGATCGCCGCCGGATCGCCCATCAGCGCTTCGTAGCGCTCGCGCAGCGGGGCGATCTCGGCATCGATGCGCTCGAACAGCTGCTGCTTGGCATCGCCCCAGGCGATGCCCTCGGCGAAGGCGCGGGCGAAGGCCGCGGTCTCCTCCGGCGTGGCAAAGGCCTGGTACAGCTGGAACAGCGCCGAGCCTTCGGTGGACTTGGGTTCGCCCGGCGCGCGCGAGTCGGTGAGGATGGAGAACACCAGCTTGCGCAGCTCGTCGCGCGGGGCGAACAGCGGAATGGTGTTGTCGTAGCTCTTGCTCATCTTGCGCCCGTCCAGGCCGGGCAGCGTGGCGACCTGCTCGTCGATCAGCGCTTCCGGCAGCACGAAGTAGTCGTGCTTGTAGACATGATTGAAGCGCTGGGCGAAGTCGCGCGCCATCTCGATGTGCTGCACCTGGTCGCGGCCGACCGGCACCTGATGCGCATTGAAGATCAGGATGTCGGCGGCCATCAGCACCGGATACATGAACAGACCGGCGGTGATGCCGGCATCGGCGTCCAGGCCTTCGGCGTCGTTCTTGTCCACCGCCGCCTTGTAGGCATGGGCGCGGTTGAGCGTGCCCTTGCCGGCGATGCAGGTCAGGAACCAGTTGAGCTCGTTGGTCTCGGGCACATCGCTCTGGCGATAGAACCAGACCTTGTCCGGGTCCAGGCCGCAGGCCAGCCAGGTGGCGGCGATCTCCAGCGTCGAACGCTGCGTGCGCGCGGGGTCCTGGGCCTTGATCAGGCTGTGCAGGTCGGCCAGGAAGTAGAAGCTCTCCGCGTCGGCCGCGCGGCTGGCGGCAATGGCCGGGCGCACGGCGCCGACATAGTTGCCCAGGTGCGGGGTGCCAGAGGTGGTGATACCGGTAAGGACGCGGGTAGTCATGCGATACAAGGGGCCAGGAGCAAACCACGTCAGTGTACCGTTGGCGGCGCCGGGCGGCCTACCGCAAGCGCGGCTGCCCATAAGGAAACGGGCCGCACTGGGCGGCCCGTTCCGGTTGAAGACTACGGCGAAGACGCTCAGTAGTCCTTGTATTCCTTGCGCAGTGCTGCGTCGAAATCCTTCACCTCGCGCTCGGCGCGGTCGCGATCCCAGCCGTAGCGCTCCTGCAGCTTGCCCGACAGGTACTGGGCATTGCCCTCGGCCACGTCGAAGTCATCGTCAGTGAGGTCGCCCCACTTGGCCTGCATCTGGCCCTTGAGCTGAGTCCACTTGCCGGAAATGATGTCTTTGTTCATTCGTGCGCTCCTACGGTATGGGGGCCGGTGTTGGTCGGCCGGACTTGCGGGCTTGCGGCATGGCTGCCGCCGCGCCAACAGATTCCTCCGATTGGCGTTGCGCAGGGGTCAACGCGCGTCAAGAAGCTCGTCATCGCGGTGAACGTCGGTATAGCCGAGCGTGACGGTTTCCGCCGGGCACGAAAAAGGCGGGCCGGAGCCCGCCTTCGTACGATCGATGCGGTGACTTAGTTCTTCGCCGCGTCTTCGACCTTCTCGCCCGCCTTCTGCACGTCCTTGCCGGCGCCGGCAACGGTGTTGCAGCCGCTCAGCACGGCGATGGAAAACATGCCCAGGGCCAGCAGGGTGATCACTCGCTTCATGTCTCTCTCCTTTGTCAGTTCGTTACCGCGGCGTTGCCGCGATTAGCCAGTGGGTGCGATTGCCTGACGGCTCAGCACTTGCCGTCGCTGCACTTCTCAGCGGTGTTTTCCACCTTTTCGCCGGCCTTCTGCACATCCTTGCCGGCACCGGCAACGGTGTTGCAGCCGCTCAGCATGCCAACGGAAAACAGGGCCAGCATCGCCAGGGTCATCAGTCGCTTCATGTTCTTCTCCGAGTGACGCGGCGCCCCGTGGTGGGTGGCGGTACCGCTTGCGGGAGAATCTGACTGCGAAGCCGTCGAGCGCGCGTGAACGCGGACGGTTTCGTCAAAACGGCTCAGGGAAAACGTTCAGGAAACTCAGTCCCGCATCAGCGTGGATTTGCCGAACAGGCTTTCCACCAGATCCACCGCAAGCTCGGCAGTCAGATTGCGCGTGTCGATGACCGGGTTGAGTTCGACGATGTCCAGCGAGCCCAGCAGCCCGGTGTCGGCGATCATCTCCATCACCAGCTGCGCTTCGCGATAGTTCGGGCCACCGGGCACGGTGGTGCCCACGCCGGGGGCGATGCTGGGATCTAGGAAATCGACATCGAAACTCACGTGCAGGTGGGTGTCGGCATCGAGCCCGGCCAGCGCTGCTTCCATCGTCCGCTTCATGCCGTTCTCGTCGATGTAGCGCATGTCGTAGACGTCGACACGGTGCTGCTTGATCAAGCGTTTCTCTTCCGGGTCCACCGAACGGATGCCGATCTGCCGCACCTGCTCCGGCAGCAGCGCCGGCGCGCTGCCGCCCAGCTCGGTCAGTTCGCTCGGGCCCAGGCCGCACAGGCAGGCCACCGGCATGCCATGCACGTTGCCCGAGGGCGTGACCTCGCTGGTGTTGAAATCCGAATGCGCATCCAGCCACAGCACGCGCAGCTTGCGGCCGCGCTCGCGGCACCAGCGCGACACCGCGGTGATCGAGCCCATCGCCAGGCAGTGGTCGCCGCCCAGCATGATCGGCATGCGGCCGTCGGCCAGTTCCGCATAGGTGGCGTCCATCAGTGCGCGGTTCCACGCCACCACCTCGTGCAGGTGGCGGTAGCCGCCGACCGGCGTCGTCCAGGGGTTGCGCGGGCCGTCGAGGTTGCCGGTGTCGCGCACCTCCACGCCGCGTGCGACCAGCGCCTCGGCCAGGCCGGCAATGCGCAGCGCCTCGGGCCCCATCCGGGCACCCCGATGGCCGGCGCCAATGTCGGTGGGCACGCCGATGATCGAGACGGGGGGATACGACGTGGCCATTGCGGCCCTCCTGGTTGCAGATGAAACCATGAAGTCTAGTCGCCGCACGCGCTTTCGCCCTGCGGCACTGCAGCAGGCGCGCTGCGCGACGGCTGAGCAAGGACGAGATATGCCGGGGATGGTGCCGCTTATCCGAATCGAACGGATGACCTACTGTTTACAAGACAGTTGCTCTACCAACTGAGCTAAAGCGGCAAGTGCAAGCCGGGCTGTCAGCCTGCGGCGCGCGCATTCTAGCGCAGGGTCGCGCAATCCAGCGATCGCAGACTGGGCGCATGCAAGCCGCGCAGTGCGGCTTCGTCGCCAGCGGCGCGCGCCTCGATCCACCAGCGCGAGCCGGTCGCCCCACCGCCGCTGGGCATGACCTCGGCCTGGAAGCCGGCCGCGGCCAGCTCGCTCTGGCGCCGTTCGGCGCCTTCTCGGCTGCGGTACTGGCCCAGCGCGATCGCATTCTGGCCGCCGTTGCCCACCACGTAGTAGTCGCGCAAACCGGCCGCCTTGATCCTGGCGATGACGGCCTGCGCTGATTCGCGGTCGCCCACGCCATTGAGCATGACGCGGAAGCTGCTGGCCTCGGCCACTTCCCTGACCCGCGGCGTGCGCAGGACGCCACCGGCAGCCGTGCGCGCGGTTTCGGCACTGGCCTGATCCGGATAGGGGCCGAGCCGCACGCAACGATCGGTGCTCGGGGGAATCGCCGGCTTGGGCGCGGCCACGTTCGCCGCGGCTGCCGGCGTGGCCGGCGCCGGTTCGGCCGCGGGCGCCGCGGCAGGTGGTGCCGGGGTCAGCAACAGTTGCAGCGAAGCCACGCCCGACGCGGTGGCCGGCGGCGGCGCAGGGGGGCTCGGCGCAGGCCGCAGCGCCCACCACAGGGCGACACCGGCGTTGAGGATGGCGAGCACGACGATGAGGGCGCGAACGTACATGGGCCGATTCTAACCGCCGGCGGCGCGGCGCAGGCCGGCCGGCTCACGATGCCCTTCAGTCAAGCCGCGTGGCGTGATGCGCCGCCCATACCGCCAGGCCATCGAGCACCAGCGAAGGCCGGTACTCCGCTCCCGGCAACAGCGGCAGCAGCGGCGGCGCGCCGCCACCGTGCAGCAGCAGGCGCACCGGCCCCAGCAACAGGCTGGCCTGTTGCAGGCTGCGCTCAACCAAGGCCACGGCTGCGCCATCGCAGCCGGAGGTCAGCGCATCGGCAGTGTCGTTGGCAAACTCGGCGTAGTCGCCGCCCTCCGCTGGCAGTTGCGCGGCGCGCTGGTGCAGCGCCTCGCGCATGGTGGTGGGCGAAGCGGCGATGCGGCCACCGCGATGGCCGCCTTCCGCATCCATCAGGTCCACGGTCAACGCGGTGCCGACGCCGGCCACCAGCACCGGCCCCAGCCGGCGCGCCCCCAGCAACGCGAGAAAACGGTCCACGCCAAACTTCTGCGGCTGCGCATAGGCCACGCGCACACCGGCGCATTCGGCCAGCGTGCGCACAACGTGCACCTGCGCGAAGCGCTGCTGCAGATGCGCGATGACATCGGCGGTCAGGTCCGGCGCGGCGACGCTGGCGACCCAGGCCACCTCGCCGCGCGGCAGCGCCTCGGCGTGGGCGGCGGACAGCGCCTGCACCCCGTGCGCCCAGGCCTGCACGTCGCCAACGCGACCGTCCTCGCGCAGCGGCGCAAACTTGAAACGGGAATTGCCCAAATCAAACAACCACTGACTCATGCCGGCCTCACGCTGACTTCGCCGGCATGGAAGTGGCGCTCACCGCCCTCGCCCAGCACGCGCAGCGCGCCGTCTTCGGCCAGACCCAGTGCCTCGCCTTCGTGGTGGCGACCGGCCTCTTCCACCCGCACCTTGCGCCCGGCCAGCAGATCCAGCGCGGCGTAGCGCGGCAGGAAGGGGGCCAGGCCCTGCGCATCGAACAGGTCCAGCGCCGGCAGCAGGTGCGCAAGCAGGTTGGCAACGATGGCGTTGCGCGATTGCGGCGCGCCGGCCATCGCGTCCAGGTCGATCCACGGCTGGCCGATGCCGGCGGCGAAACTCTCGGGCATGTGCACGTTGATGCCCAGGCCGATCACCGCGCGCGCGGGCCCGCCGAGTTCGCCGCCGCCTTCGATCAACAAGCCGCCGAGCTTGCGCTCGCCGACCAGCAGGTCGTTGGGCCACTTCAAGCCGACATCAGCGAAGCCGGCCGCCCGCAGCGCCTCGGCCGCGGCCACGCCCACCGCCAGGCTGAGCCCCGCCAGCTGCGCCAGGCCGCCAGCAAAGCGCCGCGACAACGACAGGTAGATATGCGCCGCCAACGGCGAGGCCCATTGCCGGCCGCGCCGCCCACGGCCGCCGGTCTGGCGTTCGGCCAGCAACACCGAGACGCCCTCTTCGGGTACGGGCTGGGCGAGCAGTTCGGTATTGGTCGATTCCAGGGTCCAGGCAATCTCGAGCCGGTCCAGCGCCTCGACCGCCTCCTCGGGCAGCGCGGCGAGAATGCGCGCGCGGTCCAGCAGTTCCACCGGGTAGCCCAGGCCGTAGCCTTCGCCGGCCCGGCCCTGGATGTCGATGCCGGCCGCGCGCAGGTTCTGGATGCGCTTCCAGACTGCGGCCCGGGTCAGGCCGAAATCCCGCGCCAGCGCGTCCCCCGACAGGCGGCCCAGGGCTAGCCTGGCCAGTAAAGCGCGGTCGTCCACGGGCTCTCCAAACATTTCGCCCAGGGGCGAGCGCCAGAATTATGCGGCAAGCGCCCCGGGCCGCCCAGCAGCGCTTGCCAGGGGCCGTGAAAAGCGCGTTAGAATCGCGAGCTTGGACCCTTGCCGGGATGTGGACGATGCGCCGATTCGCCTGTCTGTTCCTGCTGCTGTCCCCGGCACTGGCCTGGGCATCGACCGGCGCGTCCGAGCCCGACCACGGAAGCTGCGTCACCCCGAGCTCCGCGGCGCATGGCCCGGCGCCGGATCCCGCGCAGATTGCTCCCTCGCATTCGCCTGGCCATCGCCCGAGCAGCGCGATCCCCAGCGGCGGCGGCGACGATGGCGAGCTGCTGCCGCCCCGTGGCCGGATGCCGAAATGGCACAGCTTCCTGCCGGGCATGTTCCGCTGATCCAGCGGTTGTTGGGCTGGCTGCGGCGCCCGCCCCCGAGCATCGATGACAGCCACTGGGCACAGGCGCGCGAGCACTGTGCGTGGATCACCGCGCTCGATGCCCCGCGCCAGGTGCGACTGCGCGAACTGACCGCGCGCTTCCTGCACGAGAAGACGCTGTCGCCCTTGGGCGGACTGGAACTGCAGCCATGGCAGCGCGTGCTGCTCGCAGCCATGTGCTGCCTGCCGCTGCTGGAGGTCGGCGCCGGTGGATGGCGTGGCTGGTCGCAATTGATCATCTACCCCGACGCATTCCGTGTGCACCGCAGCCATGTCGATGCGGCCGGCGTCCTGCACGAATGGGATGACGAGCTGATCGGCGAGGCCTGGGACCAGGGCCCGTTGATCCTGTCGTGGGCCGACGTGCAGGCTGACCTGGACGATCCCTGCGCCGGCTTCCACGTCGCCGTGCACGAGATGGCGCACAAGATCGACGCACTGGACGGCGCGCTCGATGGCACGCCGCCGCTGCCGCGCGAGTGGCAGCAGCAATGGGCGAAGGATTTCCAACGCGAGTACGACGCCTTCTGCGCACGCGTGGATGCAGGCAAGCGCACGCGCATCGACGCGTACGCCGCGGAGGCGCCGGAGGAATTCTTCGCGGTCGTCAGCGAATATCACTTCTCCGCCCCGGGCGTGTTGGCCGAAGCGATGCCGCAGGTCGCCGCGCACTTGCGCCGCTTTTACGGCCCTTCGCCATTTGAAGGGCGCAGCTGAGTAGCGCGCACGGCGGCGAGAGCCGCCGTCTACAACCCGGGCGGCAGGGTCACTTCAAAGCGCGCGCCGCCAAGTTCCTGCGAACGGGTGACGTGCAGTTCGCCACGGTAGCCACGCACCAGGTCCTGCACGATCGAAAGACCGATGCCGTGACCTTGCACGCGCTCGTCGCCGCGCACGCCGCGCTGCAGGATCTTGGCCACGTCTTCCGGCGCGATGCCGGGGCCGTCATCGTCCACCGCCAGCATCAGGCCGGCGCGCTTGCTGCTGCTCGCACCAGCGGTAGGCCGCGCGGTGAGCAGCACGCGGCTGCGCGCCCACTTGAAGGCGTTTTCGAGCAGATTGCCGAGCAGTTCCTGCAAGTCGCCGGGTTCGCCGTAGAAGCGCGCGTTGGCGTCGATCTCGAATTCGCACAGCACGCCCTTGCCGGCGTAGACCTTCTCCAGGCCGCGCACGATCTCCTCGGCGTTGGATTCGATCGGCACCGGCGCGGCAAACAGCTTGTGGCCGCTGGAAGCAGCACGCGCCAGCTGGTACGAGACCAGGTTGTTCATGCGCCGCAGCTGTACGTCGAGTTCCTCGCGCAGCTCGCCGTCGGCCAGGTCGGTGCCGGTGTCCAGCTGCGTGCGCAGCACCGCCAGCGGCGTCTTCAGGCTGTGGGCGAGGTCGGCCAGGGTGTTGCGCTGGCGGTCCAGGTTCTCGCGCTCGCTCTCGATGAAGGCATTGATGCTGTCGGTCAGCGGTTCCAGCTCGCGCGGATGGTGCTCGCTCATGCGCAAGGCTTCGCCGCGCTGCACTTTCGTCAGTTCGTTGACCACGCGCCGCAGCGGCCGCAGGCTCCATTGCAGGATGAAGGTCTGCAGCAGCAGCAGGAAGATGCCGGTGATGCCAAGGTAGAACCACACCTCGCTGCGGAACACGCGCAGCTGCGCGCCGAGCGAGCGCGCGTCCTCCATCACGTAGATGGTGTAGGGGATTTCGTGGCCGGGTTCGGATTCGTAGATGACGCCCTGGCCGTAGCGGTAGACCTGGCCCTTGCTGCCGTCGATCTGGACCATGTCCAGCGGGCCGGAGAATTCCTCCTGGCGCGGCCCCAGCATCGGGCCAGAGGGCGGCAGCACGGGGCCTTCGGCTGACATCGATGACCAGCGCTCATCCGGGCGGATGACCTCTGCATAGAGGCCGCCACCCGGCACATCGAAACGCGCGTCGGGTGACTGCTCGCGGATATACAGCGAGCCGTCGCGGAGGAAGTCGATGCTGCCGTTATAGGCCGTGGCGAAGTTCTTCAGCCGGCTGCGCAGGTTGACCATCGCGCTGTCGGCGAATGCCGCATCGAGCGCGTAGCCGGCCAGCGCCAGAAACGCCACCAGACTGATACTCGCAGCCAGCAGCTGGCGTGCCTGCAGTGAGCGCGGCCGCCAACGCTTGAACCACCGTAGACGGAGGGCCACGCTGCTGTCTGTTCCGTGACGCGAGGGGTCAGCCCTCGGTACGCGGGATCGCGAAACGGTAGCCGCGGCCGCGCACGGTCTCGATCGGCTTCAGTTCGCCGTCCGGGTCCAGCTTCTTGCGCAGGCGGCCGATGAAGACTTCGAGCACGTTGGAATCGCGGTCGAAATCCTGCTGATAGATGTGCTCGGTGAGGTCGGCCTTGGAGACCAGTTCGCCGGCATGCATCATCAGGTATTCCAGCACCTTGTACTCGTAGCTGGTGAGGTCGACGTTGCTGCCATTGACGCTGACCGTCTGCGCGGCCAGGTCCAGCGCCACCGGGCCGCATTCCAGCGTCGGCTTGCTCCAGCCGGCGGCGCGGCGCAGCAGCGCATTGACGCGCGCAAGCAGCTCTTCAACATGGAACGGCTTGACCAGGTAGTCGTCGGCGCCCTGCTTCAGGCCCTCGACCTTGTCCTGCCAGCTCGAACGCGCGGTAAGGATCAGCACCGGGAATTTCTTGCCTTCGTCGCGCAGGGCCTTGATCAGCTCCATGCCCGACATCTTCGGCAGGCCGAGGTCGATGATGCCGACATCGAACGGCACCTCGCGGCCCATGTACAGCCCCTCTTCGCCGTCCTGCGCCGCATCGACCGCGAAGCCTTCGCGCTTCAAGCGCGCGGCAAGCGTTTCGCGCAGGGGGGCTTCGTCTTCGACCAGAAGGATACGCATGAACTCTCCCTAGTTACGTTTGGCTGGCCGGCGGCCAGTGGAAACTGAAGTGGTTAAGCCACTATCGCCAGTTACGGGTTATCGCCGCGTGGTGGCGTCGCCGGCTCGGCCGGGCGCGGGGCGCGCGGCGGCGGGCGGTCCTGCGCCGGGTCGTCCATGTAGCGGACCCGTCCACGGTCATCCATGTACTTGACGCGGTTGATGTTGCGCCCGTCGAACGGCACCTGCTCGGCACCCAGGATCTGCCCGCCGGTGGTGCGCTGCACACGGCGGATCGCGTCGGACAGCGAACGGCCATCGGCGCCGCCAGCGCGTGGGCCGCGCGGGAAGGCATCGCGCGCTTCGGGCGGGCCGCGGTCCTGCGGAGCCGCCATCGCCGGCAGCGCGGCCATCGCCATCACGGCGGCCACGATCAGACTCGGGAGGCGGAGGGGGGCAGACGTCACGGCCAGAATCCTAGCGGAGCGGGGGGAATCGTTCAAAAATCGTGAAATGCGTACTGCGCGCGAATCCCGCGGCGGGGCGGAAAACGAGGCAAATTCTTGATTTTTCGGGGTGAATCCGGTCTGAACTTTTCCCGCCACGGGCTGCTACGTTCAGGCAAATGAACGATAAAGGTTACCTATGGGGCGCCGACATGCAACCCAAAGCGCCCGGTTCGTTCAGGCAGCGGCCCGGCGCGCCTGCGCCTCGGTGACCGCCAGGGCTTGCTCCACCAAGGTCCAGTCCGCGCCAAGGCGGTGTGCGCCTTCGCTGAGGATTTGCCGGAAGGCGCGACCGCCGGGCTGGCCGAGGAACAGCCCGAGCACGTGCCGGGTCAGGTGTTTGAGCGCCACACCGCGGGCCAGGCAGGCCTCGGCGTAGGGCCGCAGGTCACGCAGCAATTCGGCCCGCGGCCGCGGTGCGGTGCCGGTCAAGGCAGCATCCAGCCGATGCAGGACGTAGGGGTCGTGATACGCGGCGCGGCCCAGCATGACGCCATCGACTTGCTGCAGATGCGCCACGGCCGCCTCGACATCGGCAATGCCACCGTTGAGTACCACGGGCAGATCCGGCCGTTCCTGTTTCAGGCGATAGGCCCAGTCGTAGCGCAGCGGGGGAATCTCGCGGTTCTCCTTGGGCGACAGGCCCTGCAGCCAGGCGTTGCGTGCGTGCACGACCACCATGCGGCTGCCGGCGGCCACGACCTGGTCCACGAACGCGGCGAAGGCGTCGAAGTCGTTGTCCTCGTCCACACCCAGGCGGCACTTCACCGTGATCGGGATCTTGGTGGCCTCGGTCATCGCCGCCACGCACTCGGCAACCAGCGCTGGCTCACGCATCAGGCAGGCACCAAACCGCCCGGCTTGCACGCGATCGGAGGGGCAACCGCAGTTGAGGTTGACCTCCATGTAGCCCCACTCGCCCGCAATGCGCGCGGCCTGTGCCAGCAGCGTCGGCTCGCTGCCGCCGAGTTGCAGGGCGAGAGGTTGTTCAACGGGATCGAAACCGAGCAGGCGTTCGCGGTCGCCATGGATGACCGCGTTGGCGTGCACCATCTCGGTGTAGAGGCGTGCCGATGGGGCGAGGAGCCGGTGGAAGACGCGGCAGTGGCGGTCGGTCCAGTCCATCATGGGGGCGACGGACAGGCGCAGGGAGGCGGTGTAGCGTTGAATTTCTGCGCTACTCGTCTGATCTGCGGGGGCATTTTCGGCTTCCATTATGTGCAATTTTAGCGCGCTTCCCTGAATCTTTTGGCGTAGTGCTAATCACACAGCCCAGATCAGGCTCAAGTGCGACGGTCAGGTCTTCTACAGCAAGCCGGAAAAACTTCAACACCAATTTCTGGCCAGGTCGCTCACCCGGCGGGGGCCAGTCTCGAGCTCCAGCGCGCCTGGGGCGCCTTGGGCAAGGGAATGACGTGGGGAGCCGGTCCGGTGGTACTTGCTTGGGAGATGGCAAAGGCCACCTTTCGTCTGTACAAGGCCGCCATCCTCTGTGTACTCCGAGGAATCGCGGGGCGGCCAGGCCGCGATACGCCACGGATCCAGTCGGCGATTGACCTGTTAGCCGCCGAACAATCCACGGGCGGACGCCGGAAGGGGACTAAGACGTCGAGCCTGAAGTCGCGATCCTTCCCACCAGATGACGTCGAGCGGATGCTCCGCTACTTGAAAGAAGCGAATCTGCGCTCACGCTGGGCCGAGCCCACGATACTGGCCATCCACGTTCTCCTTCTCACAGGCGTGCGGCCTAGCGAGCTCGCCAGCCTCCGGGTCGTAAGCAGCGCCCCCGGATACGCTTTCGTAACCTTCGGCAATGCTAAGACCAGTAACGGCCGCGGGAATGGCGAGACCCGCTCCATTGAACTACGCGACCTCACCGACATGCAGTTGAATGCGCTAGCCTGTTGGCCCGAAGTACTGGCACATCATGCTGGCCAATACACTCCGGCGGCGGCAATTCGGAGAATCGCACTGTACTTCCGCGACGTAGCGCGCAGAACCCTGGGGAAACGCCGGCACTACCCCTCCCTCTACTCCCTCCGGCATCAGTTTGCAGCTAATGCCAAGGCAAGCGGCCTGTCCTGCGAAGAGATTGCTGCGCTAATGGGCCATGCGAGTAACGTCACGGCAACGCGGCATTACGGACGCCGTGCTCGAGGTACTCAAGGAGTCAAGGCGCGCCCCTTGCCTACAGAGGTCAGTCGCGTGCGCCAGAAGGCGAAGCCGTTCAACAGACGATCTGCACCAAACGCATAGAACTCCTCAGCGCCAGATCGACTTCGATCCGGGTCTGCTCAAGGCCGCCGATGTCCCTAGCCTGCTACTCCAGCAAGTCCAAGAAGACAGGTATTAGACCAAGGACGACCGCTAGGGAGACCCCAATTCCGAGAATTAGCGCCAGTGGATCCTTTGCCCAGTTCGGGATGCGAGCCCTGGCTAACCGGTCCCCCATGAACTTCGAAATCCCGGCGATGCCCCAATTGAACGCATACCACGCTGAAATGGCCGTTATCGCGCCTAGCAGTAGCTTAAGTGGAAGCTGATCGACTTTACGGGTGGCGGTGGCAAAGACCGCCGTTAGTGTCAGTGCCTCGATCCAGCCGAACCATCCATGGAACCCTCCGGTTCGAAGCCACCAATGCTGCCAACCCTCCCCGGGCTGTCGCTCCTCTTCTTTCATACCTTGCCTTTGCTCGTAGCCTCAGTTACCCGATTGACCGTAGGTCATTGACTATTGCTCGATGCGTATACGCTTCCGCGCGAGGCTCAGCGGAATTGACGATAGCCTCCACGAAGTCTGAGATGCCTTCAATGGAGCCATCACGATACTGCCGGTAATGGACCGGAATCCCGAAGCGTTCGCGCAGCAGCTGCAGGTACTCATTGTCCCGCGCGTCAGCCATACCCGCCGCGACGATTAGCATCGCATCCATTCGCGACTCGGCCGGAGGCCAGTACGAGTATTCCATCAGCTGCGCAAGGGCCTCTCGGATCGCATGACGGACGATGCTGCGTGTCTTTAGCTCAACAAAGATCCGCTTGCCGGCCTGCTCCAACACCACATCGATCGCGTGACCAGAAACATTAGCTTCAACAAGTACACTGGCTTTCGGCAGCACCTTCTTCAAACTCTTCTTCAGCTCTGCCTGCCAGCGCTTGTGCACCAGGTCGACTTCGACGCTCGAGAAGTAGGCGGACCGTTTCGCCTTGAGCTTGTTAATGTTCCTCTCAACCAACTGCTCAAGTTCCTGCGGCGATCCGTCCACCACCCCAACCTGCCCGCTGGGAACATCCTGCAGAGTTCCGTAATAGGTTGCTGGGAGGTCTTCCGCGGGGAACTGGATCGGACTCGCGAAAAGTTGCAGGCTCTCTGGCCGGTACTTGAGATTGATCAACTCTATGGGATTGGCATCCTGCAACGTTGAATCGTCCAGCCCCTGGGCCCGCACCTGCTGACGCATTTCCCTCAACCAGCCGTTCGCCTGCAGAGCCTTCTTGACGCGACGGGCCTCCTCGGCCGTTAGAGCTTGCGCCCCCTCGATGGACGCCACCCAATATCGGCTCTTCGTCTTATTATCGATCGTGTAGAGCAGTAGGTTGAGCGGCTTGCCGGCGTACTTCTCGTGCGAGTGGTTGAGGGCTTGAATGAATCCGTACTTGTAGCCCCTAATCAGCCGGCTCAGGTCAAACAGCCATTCTTCGTGGCCAAATCCGTGTTCCGCCTCAAACGCATCCCTATTGGCGGACTTGCCTAGCCTTCCCGAGGGCTGGTGCCAGAAATCGGTGTTCCAGCAAAGCCTGGCCACTTTGTAGGGAACTTGGGCCGGAGCACTGCCTTCAACGTGTTCGTAGACGGGCAGAAGGGAGGTCATGAGCTGAGCCGCCCGCTCCAGCATTCCTTGTGTTACGCCCGAGGCAGGCACCGCAACCCGTTCGCCAACGAAGATGAAATTCCCGGCCTCGATCTCCGTCGAAGCAATTGGGCGGACCGGGCCCTCGCCCATGCGCATGTGCCGTTCGAAACGCCACATCTTGAGCGCTTTGAGCGCCGGGAACAGGTTGAGCGATGCGTTAAAGCGGCGGATCTTCGGCGCCAGCACCGAGACAGGATCCCGCAAGTTTCGATCAGGCTCGAGGCTGAACGCCACGCCGTATCGAAAGTACCGGTCGTCCTCGAACCCAACGTTGAATTGAAGCTCGGATCGACCGCCTTGATGGAAGGAGAAGCCGGAGAATTCACGTCCCTCTCCATGAGTCACTTGCAGCACCCCGCCTTTCCACCTCTTGCCGCCCTTCAGTGC
>DASPIU010000083.1:0-4261 GCA_035629025.1 Stenotrophomonas sp. | reverse complement strand
ATTACGCCACGCCGGTCGAAACCTAAGCGTGGCGCGGGTGTTTGGTGCCGGAAACAGGAGTCGAACCTGCGACCTACGCATTACGAATGCGCCGCTCTACCAACTGAGCTATTCCGGCGAGCCGTGCATTCTAGGGTTCGGGCGGGCGGGCGGTCAATTCCAGAAGGTGGCCCTGCCGGGTCTCGGCCTGCAAGCGCTGCGGGAGAAGATTCCCACCGGGGAGGCAGCTTGCCGGCAACGTCCGCGCTACTCCTTGAACCGGACCCTCGGAGTCACGCGGCGGACACGCCGATCAGGTATCGCTGCACGACGACGTAGCCAGCGACAAGTAGTGCGGCCATGACCGAATCTCTGCAAAGGCATGCACGCGCTTTCGAGATGGGCCGGCCATCTCGCGTTGATACTTCTGCGCCTTGGAGACCGGGTATAGCGCAGCGGCCGAGAAGATCGTCAACGCCAATGCGGCCCCGAACTCGAACGGGTTATTGGCAATCAGGTGACCCTCCAGGAACTTCCCGTGGGAGGGAACGGCCGCCTCCCAGCCTGCCGGAAGTGATTTACCCCGAAGATCAAGCCGCCCAATCGGTACGGCCGCCAGGAAGGAAACAGTCCAGGCAAAGCCAGTAACGAGCGGAATCCAGAGTGCGAGTTCGATTAGATACAACAGAGGAAACTTTACAGATCTGAGCATCAGCGAACGTCCTGTCTGAAGGTGCATCGTCAGCGGCATGGGGCCGGCCGCCGTTACCATCGTGGCCCAATCTCACCGCCTCCTTAGGGTATCCGAGGTACCTTCGGATCGGCACGCATCGCTGCTGGAGAAGCTGCTGCCTTTAACGTCCCCTCATCCCAACGGACGGCGCTCGCGCCTCGATTGCAACTGAGGGACCAGCGCCGACGCGACACCGACCAGTTCGGCGCGATGTCCCGCCGGCCCCGGCAACCTCAGGAACCCGCAGGCCGAATACTCACCGCCACCGCCTCGGTATACGAAATCCGCAACAGGTCGCCCTTCTTGACCTTCGGCAGCCTGGCGCGCAAATCCTCGCGCTGCACCGAGATCAGCTGCGTATTGCCGCGCGGTCCCTTGAGCGCAATGGTGTGCGCGACCGGGTCGACCGCGACCACTTCAGTGACGAGACTGACCGTGTCGGACATCGCGCCGCCCGGCTTGCCGCCCGCCGGCGCCACGGCGCCGCCCTCGGCGGTACTCACCCCGAGCTGGGCGCTGCCGGCCGGCTGCAGTTCCAGGGCCACGGCTTCTTCAAAATCCAGGCTGACCTTGTCGCCCACCTGCAGCTGCCCGAAGTTGCGCACGGCCGGGCCAGCGATGAACTCCAGGCTCGCGCCGTCGCTGCCGGTCACCGTCACCGCGCGGCTGGCCCGATCCAGGGCGGTGATCTCGCCCTGCAACGTGACCTGCGACGCCGCGGCCGTGTACGGACCAGAGGACGCTGGTGCCGCCTGGGCGCTCTCGGCCGGGGATGTTGCCTGGCATCCACCCGCCGCGGACGCGACGACGATGACCAGGAGTGAGGACAGCAGGTGCGGTGTACGCATCAATATCTCCAGCGACAGGCGTTTAGAAACATGCGCCCATTGCACCAATTCCAGCCTGCACGCGCGCCCGTGCAACTACTGAATAGGTGCCAGCAAATCTACTGGATCGCCGCCGCCCTTCTCGTAGCTCCTCCGCATGTCGATTTCAGGCGAGTACGCGCGTCGCTTGGATGAGCCGCCAACACGGGCGGCACCACAGGAGAAGCAAGATGCGCGTCATGGTGTTCATGAAGACGACCGAAGATCAGCTCGCCAGCCCACCCAGCGCCGAGGCTTTCGCGGCCATGGACCGCTTCACCGAGGAACTGGTCGAAGCCGGGGTCTGGGTCGCCGGAGCCGGCTTGAAAAGTGGCGCGCAGTCGCGGGTCGTTCGCTTTGATGGCGCCAGCCGCACGGTCAGCGATGGCCCATTTGCCGAGACCCGGGAACTGGTGGCGGGGTTCTCGATCTGGGAGGTCAAGGACATCGACGAGGCCGTGGCGTGGGCCAGACGTTCGCCCAACCCCATGTCCGGACCGAGCGAAATCGAAATCCGGCCGTTCTATGAAGTCGAGGACCTGACCGAATTCCTCACCCCCGAAGAGCGGGCCGCGCCGCCGCACCAGGGATTACGCGGGAAGCTGGGAGTCGCTTGATCGAGCCGGTACCCCGACCTCAAGCGATGACGGCTTCGCAGCCGCGGGCCTCAGTGCCTGCGGCTGCGCAGGATGTGGTCGATGCGGTCGCGGAAGTGGGCGCAGTCGGCGCGATCAGCCAGCTGGACGACTTCTTCCAGTTCCTGCTCGAAGCGCAGCTTCTGCAGCGCGTGGTGGGCTGAGCGGCCTTCGCGCGGGATGCGCGCCTGCAAGGCGTCCAGGAGCTGTTCGATGGTTTGACGGTTGGCCATGCGCGAAGACTGGCGCGCAGGCTGTTGATGCGGCGCGAAGGTGGCCTTTCCGGCCGGTTACAAAGACAACGGGTTCATCCAGGTGGCGCCAACCGGCTAGCCGCCGATATCGAGCAGAAAGCGCTCCAGCGCCTGCTGGACCTTCGGGGTCCACTGCAGTTCGCGCTCGCCGAGCCTGGAACGCAGCCGCTGCAGCAGCGCGGCCTCGGCTTCGCTGAGCTGAGGGTTGCCGTAGATGTCGTCGCAGATGCGCAACAGCTCGGGCATGTACTCGGCCATCGCCAGGCGGAAGAACTCGACCGGGTCCACGTCCAGCGCGCGTGCCATCTGCGGAATCCGTGCCAGCGGCATCTTGGTCTGCCCCTGCTTGATCATCGACAGCACGCTGGAGCGGGGAAAGCCCGCCTCGGCGGAAATTTCCAGCTGGGTCTTGCTGCTCTTCTCGATGGCCGCGGCAATGAAGGCGGCGACTTTGCTGGAGCCGTTTTCCGACATCAATCCCCCTGATCCAGGCAGCACAGCACATCCGGGCGCTGACTGAATGGGACTATATCATCGCTGCCATGCGGCCATCCCATGCGTCATGGCTCGCGCGCTTGTCGTGCATGAGGCTGTCATGCAACATGCAACGCGCTCCGCGGCACTCCAGAAAACCACATGGCCGGCTCCTCGATTTCCTCCAACATCCTGGGCGACTTTGCCCGCGCGCACGGCTTTACCCATGGGCTTTCCGTGAGCTGGAACGTGGCCGTCGGCCTGGTCGAGAAACTGGAAATCCAGCGCCACGTCGATCTCGGCGACCGCGAAAGCTACCTCGGCGTGCACCCGCAGCTGGGCACGGTGGCGATCATGATGTCCACGATCTCGCACTCCTACGTCTTCTCCTACGAAGACGTGAGCAGCAAGCTGCGCCCTTCCCTGGCGGTGGTCTGAGGTGAACGCACGGCTTTCTCCGCGCCGGGACTTGTCAGTAAGCACTGACTTATTGTTAAGTCAGCACTTACTTTCATCCGGGGGAGAGATGAGACTGACCTGCGAGCTATGCCGGAACTTCTGTTCCGAGCTGCACGATTTGCGCATTGACGCCACGGGGCTGCTCATCGGCCGGATCGGCCCGTGCTGCCAGGCTTCGGCCCCTCAGCGGCTGGAACGGCTGCGCAGCCAGCACCCCGAACGCTGCCAGGGGCCGTTGAGCATGGCCGAATTCCGTGCCCTTACCCGCGTGCCGCGCTCACCCTCACCTAACCGTTTCGGGCGGCCGCGGCGCGATCCGGAGATCTGAGCGCAAGCCGGGCACAACTCACCGGCTTCGACTCACCGTTTTCCACTGACCGGTTTCAACTGACCAACTGCAGCCGCAGTTCCTTCGGCAGCGCGAACACCATCGACTCCGGTTCGCCCGCCAGTTCGGCCACGTTTTGCGCGCCCAGTTCGCGCAGCCGCGCGATCACGCCATCCACCAGCACCTGCGGCGCGGACGCGCCCGCGGTGAGCCCGATGCGCCGCTTGCCGGCCACCCAGGCCGGATCGATCTCGCTGGCGTTGTCGATCAGGTAGGACTCCACGCCGTCGCGGCGCGCCAGTTCGCTGAGGCGATTGGAGTTGGAGCTGTTCGGCGAACCCACCACCAGCACCAGATCGCATTCGCGGGCCAGGTCGCGCACGGCGTCCTGGCGGTTCTGGGTGGCGTAGCAGATGTCGTCGTTCTTCGGTCCCTGCATGGCCGGGTAGCGCGCGCGCAGGGCATCGATGATGCCGCGGGTGTCATCCACCGAGAGCGTGGTCTGCGTGGTGTAGGCCAGGTTCTGCGGCTGC
>DASPIU010000082.1:0-39130 GCA_035629025.1 Stenotrophomonas sp. | reverse complement strand
CCGATCGGCGCCTCGCCTATCTTTTCAATACGAGCGAGAAAGCGGTGCGCACGCGGCGCCACGAGCTCGGCGTGCGTCCGGTATTCAAGCGCGTCGATACCTGCGCCGCCGAGTTCGCGACCAGGACCGCGTACATGTACTCCACCTACGAGGACGAGTGCGAGGCGCAGCCCACCGACCGCAAGAAGATCATGGTGCTGGGCGGCGGGCCCAACCGCATCGGGCAGGGCATCGAGTTCGACTACTGCTGCGTGCACGCGGCGCTCGCCCTGCGCGAGGACGGCTACGAGACCATCATGGTCAACTGCAACCCGGAGACGGTCTCGACCGACTACGACACCTCCGACCGCCTGTACTTCGAGCCGCTGACGCTGGAAGACGTGCTGGAGATCGTCGAGCTGGAACAGCCCAAGGGCGTGATCGTGCAGTACGGCGGGCAGACCCCGCTGAAGCTGGCGCGCGCGCTGGAGGCCAACGGCGTGCCGGTCATCGGCACCTCGCCGGACTCGATCGACCTGGCCGAGGACCGCGAGCGCTTCCAGCAGCTGGTCGACAAGCTCGGCCTGAAGCAGCCGCCGAACCGCATCGCCCGCAACGCCGAAGAAGCGCTGCTGCTGGCGCGCGAGATCGGCTACCCGCTGGTGGTGCGCCCGAGCTACGTGCTGGGCGGCCGCGCGATGGAAATCGTCTATGGCGAATCGGACCTGGCGCGCTACGTGCGTGACGCGGTCAAGGTCTCCAACGACTCGCCGGTGCTGCTGGACCGCTTCCTCGACAACGCCGTCGAGGTTGACGTGGACATCATTGCCGACAGCACCGGCCAGGTGCTGATCGGCGGCGTCATGGAGCATATCGAGGAGGCCGGCGTGCATTCGGGCGACTCGTCCTGCTCGCTGCCGCCATACTCGCTGTCGGCCAGGACCCAGGATGAGCTGCGCCGCCAGGTCGTCGAGCTGGCCAAGGCGCTCAACGTCGTCGGTCTGATGAACACCCAGTTCGCGATCCAGACCAACGAAGAGGGCGATGACACCGTCTTCCTGCTGGAAGTGAACCCGCGCGCTTCGCGCACCGTGCCGTTCGTGTCCAAGGCCATTGGCGTGCCGCTGGCCAAGATCGCCGCGCGCTGCATGGCTGGCATGAGCCTGGCCGAACAGGGCGCCACCCGCGAGATCGTGCCGGACTACTACTCGGTGAAGGAAGCGATCTTCCCGTTCGCCAAGTTCCAGGGCGTGGACCCGATCCTCGGGCCGGAGATGCGCTCCACCGGCGAGGTGATGGGCGTGGGCCGCAGCTTCGGCGCGGCGCTGGCGCGTGCGCAGGAAGCCGGCGGGATCAAGGCGCCGCAGCCGGGCAAGGCCTTCGTCTCGGTCCGCGATCCGGACAAGAAGCGCGTGCTGCCGGTGGCCCGGGCGCTGATCGAGCGCGGCTTCAGCCTGGTCGCCACCCGCGGCACCGGCGCCTGGCTGCAGCAGCACGGCCTGTCCTGCGAGATCGTCAACAAGGTGGTCGAGGGCCGGCCGCACATTGTTGATGCGATCAAGAACGGCGAAATCGTGTATATCGTCAACACGACCGAAGGCCGCGCGGCAATCGCCGACTCGTTCTCGATCCGCCGGGAAGCGTTGCAGCAGCGCGTGACCTATTCGACCACGATTGCCGGCGCCCGCGCGCTGGTGAATTCACTGGAGTTCCGCGGCACCGGCCCGGTGTGGTCGCTGCAGGAACTGCACAAGGAGTTGGAAGCATGAGAGCCCCCATCACCGCCAAGGGCGCGCTGCGCCTGCGTGAGGAGCTGGACCACCTGAAGTCGGTCAAGCGGCCGCGGGTGATCACCGCCATTGCCGAAGCCCGCGAGCACGGCGACCTCAAGGAGAACGCCGAGTACCACGCCGCGCGCGAGGAACAGGGCTTCATCGAGGGCCGCATCAAGCAGCTGGAGAGCGAACTGTCGCACGCCGAGGTGATCGACATCACCAAGCTCGGCGCCGGCAACAAGATCGTGTTCGGCGCCACCGTCACCCTGGCCGACGTCGAGACCGACGAGGAGAAGCGCTACCAGATCGTGGGTGACCTGGAAGCGGACATCAAGCAGGGCCTGATCGCGATTTCCTCGCCGCTGGCGCGGGCGCTGATCGGCAAGCTGGAAGGCGACAGCGTCACCATTGACGCGCCCGCCGGCCAGCGCGAGTACGAAGTGGTCAGCGTCGCCTACGTCGACTGATCCGTGGCCACGGCGACCCTGCTGTTGCCGGCGCGTGACCGCCTGCCGGGCACGCTGCCGGCCGGTGCGGTTGCCCGCGCGCTGGCCCGCGCCGATCACCGGTCCGGCCAGGCCGGCGAGCGCGCGCAGTTGCAGCGGCATTTTTCCATGGCGCAGGCACCCTGGCCGGTCGCCGCGCTGACCCGGCAACTCGATGCCGGCGACGCCGCCGGTGCGAGCTGGCTGCGCGCCGATCCGGCCTACGTGGTGCCGGACATGACCGGCGCGCGGATGATGGCCTATGGCGAAGCGCTCGGCCTGGAGGCGGAAGACGCCGCGGCCTTGCTGCCGGACCTGCGGCCGCTGTTTGCCGACGCCGGCTTCGTGCTCGATGCTCCGGACCCGGCGCGCTGGTATCTGCGGCTGTCGCCCGAAGCACAACTGCCGGAGTTTGCCGCGCCGGAAGCGGCCCTGGGCGAGGACTTGTTCGCGCATCTGCCGCAAGGCGAAGCCGGGCGCCGCTGGCGTGCCTTGCTGACCGAGTCGCAAGTCGTCCTGCACCAGCATCCCTGGAACCGGCAACGCGCCGCGCGCGGCAAGCCGGCGATCAACTCGCTGTGGTTCTGGGGCGGCGGACGCCTGCCGGAGACGGTGGCCTCGACGCACATGCAGGTGCGCAGCCGTGATTCGCTGCTGCGCGCGCTGGCGCTGGCTGCCGGCGTGGACGCCGATGCCGCCGGCCAGGTCGATGCGCTGGTGGACCTGCGCCATATGCGCTCGCTGCAGCAGTTCGACGAGGAAGTGGTGCAGCCGCTGTTGCAGGCCATGGCCCGCGGCGAGCTGGACCGGCTGGTGCTGGACTTCCAGGACGGCGAAGTGCTGACGCTGACGCGTGCGCAGCGCTGGCGCTTCTGGCGCGGACCACGGACGCAACTGACCGGATGAAGGCTGCCGCGCGGATCGTGCGCCGCCAGGCCGAGGCGACGGGCACCTGGCCCGATGACATGTTGCCGCTGCTGCAGCGACTGTATGCCGCCCGGGGCGCACTCGATGCACAGGCCGCGCAACCCCGCCTGGCCGGGCTGCTGCCGCCATCGGCGCTGTCCAATATCGAGCGCGCCGTCGCCTTGCTCGCCGACGCCATTGCCGCGCGCCAGCGCATCCTGGTCGTCGGCGATTTCGATTGCGACGGCGCCACCGCCTGCGCGGTCGGCGTGCGTGGCCTGCGCCTGCTGGGCGCGCACGACGTGCTGCACGCGGTGCCCAATCGCATGGTGCATGGCTATGGGCTGTCGCCGGCGCTGGTGGCCGAACTCGCACCGCTGCGCCCCGATGTGCTGGTCACCGTCGACCACGGCATCGCCTGCCATGCGGGCATTGCCGCGGCGCGCGCGCAGGGCTGGAAGGTGCTGGTCACCGACCATCACCTTCCCGGTGAAAAGCTGCCGCCGGCCGATGCCATCGTCGATCCCAACCTGGCCGGCGATGCTTTCCCGAGCAAGGCGCTGGCCGGCGTCGGGGTGATCTTCTACGTGCTGCTGGCATTGCGCGCCGAGCTGCGCAGTCGTGGCGCCTTCAGCGATGGCGGCCCCGACCTGGGCGTGCTGCTGGACCTGGTCGCCGTCGGCACCGTCGCCGATCTGGTGCCGCTGGACGTCAACAACCGCGCGCTGGTGCTGGCCGGACTCAAGCGCCTGCGCCAGGGCAGGGGCTGCGTGGGCCTGCAGGCGCTGATCGAGGTCAGTGGCCGCGATGCCGCGCGCCTGACCGCCAGTGACATCGGCTACGCGCTGGCGCCGCGACTCAATGCCGCCGGGCGCCTGGAAGACATGGCGCTGGGCATCGAGCTGCTGCTGTGCGAAGACCCCTCGCGTGCGCGCGAGATCGCCGCGCTGCTCGAACAGATCAATGCCGAACGCCGCGCCGTGCAGCAGGTGATGACCGACGACGCCGAAGCCGCCGTGGCCCGTGCCCTGTTGCAGGCCGAAGGAACACAGCCGCTGGCGCTGTGCCTGTTCGATCCGCAATGGCATCCGGGCGTGATCGGGCTGGTGGCGTCGCGGCTGAAGGACCGGCTGCACCGGCCGGTCATCGCCTTCGCCCCGGCCGAGCCCGGCGCGACGCTGTTGCGCGGCTCGGCGCGTTCGATTGCCGGGCTGCACATGCGCGACGTGCTGGCCGCAGTGGATGCGCAATTCCCCGGACTGATCGAACGTTTTGGCGGCCATGCCATGGCGGCCGGCCTGAGTCTGCCGCAGGCGGCGCTGGCGGCGTTCAATGACGCCTTGCTGGCGCAGGTCGGCCGGCAACTCGACCCTGCGATTCTGCAGGCACAGCTGCACAGCGATGGCGAACTGGCGCCGCACGAGCTGGATTTCCATCACGCCGAAGCTCTGCAGCTGGCTGGGCCCTGGGGACAGGGCTTCCCCGAGCCGCTGTTCGACGGTCTGTTCGATGTCGTGCAATGGCGCCCGCTGAAAGAACGCCACCTGCGCTACACGCTGCGCCTGCAAGGGCTGGCCGCGCCGCTCAACGCCATCCATTTCGACGGCTGGCGCGGCCAGGCGCCAGCCCCGCGCCTGCGCCTGGCCTATCGGCTGGCGCGCGATGACTACCGTGGTGGCGGCGCGATCCAGCTGATCGTCGAACATTGCGAGGCAGCCGACGACTGAGCCCTGCGTGTCCAGGCGGCCAGACAAGCACGCGCGACGTGCGATGCGTCCAATATCGCTGTCCTGCCTGCGTGTCTAGATTGCCCGTTCCTTACTCACGGGTGGTCTGATGCATCGCAAGTACCTTGGCGCCTTGGTCGGCGTTCTCCCTGGCACATTCCTCGCGGTCGCCCTGGCCGTCTCCTTCCCGGCGCTGGCACAGGAAGAGGCCTCAACGCCGCGCAAGTGGACCGGCAGCGGCGAACTTGGCCTGACCAGCGCCAGCGGCAACACACGTTCGCAGAACCTCAATGCGCTGCTGTCGGTGGGCCTGGACGAGGGCCGCTGGCATCACGATGCTTCGGCCTTCTGGCTGCGCAGCCGCGGCAACGTGCTGATTGACGACAACGGCGTGGCCCGATCGACGACGCGCGACACCGCCAATCGCTTTGGCGTGAACCTGTCGTCCGCCTACGACCTGAGCAAGCGCAGCTACCTGGTCGGCTCGGCGCGCTACGACCACGACAATTTTGCCAGCTACCAGTGGCGCGGCGTGGCCGGCATCGGCTACGGCTACCGCTGGTTCGACGATGCGCGCCGGCACCTGCTGACCGAATTCGGCCCCGGCTTCCGCCGCAGCCGCGAGGCGGCCACCGGCCACGTGGCCAACGAAACGATTGTCCGCGGCCTGGCCGACTTCAGTTGGCGCCTGACCGACAACACCAAGCTGCTGGATACCTTGCTGCTGGAAACCGGGCGGCTGAGCACCTTCGTGCAGAACGACATCGGCCTGCAGGTGGCGATGAGCAAGCGCCTGGCGCTGAAGCTCGGCTACCAGGTGCGCTACAACAGCAAGGTCGACCCGGGCTTCAAGAAGACCGACACGGTGACCACGCTCAACCTGGTGTACGCGGTGGAATGAAGGCGCGTGCCCGCCGCCGGATCGGCCGGCGACGGGCGTTCTCAGCGCGCTGCCTGGATCCGGCCGGAAAGCGGGTCGCCATCCCCGCTGTCCACATCATCCAGCCAGCGTGTCATCACCGCATGGCAGGCATGACGCAGGCGCTGCGCCGATTCGCTGGCGTGCATGCGCAGCATCATCGGGTCGATATCCGCCAGGGCGAGTGAGTCGCGCAGGTGATACAGCCGCGTGTTGACGTCGTCCATGTCCGCTTCCATGTGGAACTGCAGGCCCAGCGTCGTCGGCCCGTGATTGAACGCCTGCACCGCGCAGGCAGGGGTGGCCGCCAGTGAGCGCACGCCGGGTGGCAGCACGATCTCGTCGCGGTGCCAATGCAGTACCGGCGTGGTCGCGCCCAGCGGGGCCAGGCACGAGCGCTGCCCGGCTTCGGTCAGTTGCAGCGGAGCAAAGGCGATCTCGGCGCGCGCCAGTGGCCGCACATGGCCACCCAGGGCGCAGGCGATGAGCTGTGCGCCCAGATCGATCCCCAACACCGGCAGGCCATAGTGAAAGCGCACACGCACCAGGTCGATGGCCTCCTGGCAATATCCACTCGGCCGGGTGGTCGGGTCCGGCGGCATCGAGCCGAGCAGGATCAGGATGTCGATGTCGAGTGGGTCCAATGCGCGGATGCGCTCGGGTACCGCGGGGTGGTAGCGCGTGCGGTAGCCGCGGCTTTCGAGGATCGGGCGCAAGGTGCCCATGCTGTCGTGCGGGCTGTGGCGAAGAGCCACTGCCGATCTGGATTGGCGGTGTGTCACAAATATGTCCTGTGTATCCCCCGCCAGTGGACGCGGCAGGGGAGGGTGTTTGCGAGCGGAGGAATGGGGCGAGGCATCTGTCGACGCCGTTATTTCAGCGGCCAGCGATCACGTCCGGGACGGCCGCGCGCGAAACCGCGGCCGATGGCGCCGATGCCACCGCGCAGTGATGCCAGGGCTGGCGGCGCGTCGGCATCGGCATCGGCCAGGCGCGCGGCGGAGGTGCTTTCCCAGTGCGATTGCAGGCGTGAGTAGGCGGCAAGCATCGCCTGCCGGGCTTCGTGCCATTCGACCCGGGAAGCGCGGCGCACGCGGTTGTAGCGCACCGCCATGACCTGCATGTCGAATGCCTCCAGCGCGCAGTCATGGCACTGCAGGAACAGGCTGATGCCCAGGGTGAAAGCCGGAACGTACTCATTGAAGGGCAGCACGTCACGGTGCCAGGCGCCGGTACGCCGATGGTGCGCTTGCCAGAACACCAGTTCGGCCTCGATGTCGACCACGCTGGGCGAGAGCGGGGATCTGCCGAGGGTCGTGGTCGAATGCAGCACGAGTTCGGGCGACAGCCAGTGGCGGCGACCGCTACCCTCGCTGCGACCGTTGCCGGCGTGGTTGGAGGCGCCGTCATCGTCCAGGGAGGACGGCGCGAAGAAGGTCGAAGTATCGGCGGCCATGGTGGTGCAAGGCATCAAGCAGGCGACAGACGCCCATGCACGCAAAGCTAACAACCGGGCCTTTCGGGTGATATTCGATTTATCCAATCTCTCACAGGGGTAGGCGTAACCGACTGTTCCCGCGGTGACCGTGCGTCACTTTTGCGGCGTCGGTTCGAGCAAACCGGCCAATTCTGTACACACGGTGGTCAGTTCGCGCAGGAAGTTTTCACAGTCATTCCGGTGCTTGGTCAGGGATGCTTGCTCCAGGGCGTTGCTCAGGTCGCGTCCGGCGATGGCCAGGTCGGTGTAGCCGAAGTAGCCCAGGGCGCCGGCGATGCGATGGATGCGCCGCGAGACCTCGGTGGCGTCGCCGCGATCGACGGCCGCCGCCACCGCCGCGCGGTCCAGTGCCGTGCTGTCGAGGAAAGTGCGCAGCAAGGGTTGCAGGTGGGCGCCCATGCGCTCGCGCAGCTGCAGCGCCTGCGCGCTGGCCGAGGGCAGGGTGGGCGCGGGCAGCCAGTGACCGAGCACCTGTGCCAGTTGCGCGAGATTGACCGGCTTGTGGATCTGCGCGTCCAGGTCGGCGGCGCCATCCACCGTCCCCTGGTCGAGCACGTTCGCGGTCATGGCGATGATCGGCAGGCGCGGCGCATGCCGTTCGCGTTCGCGCTCGCGAATCCGCCGCGCCAGCGTATGTCCGTCCATGTGCGGCATGCTGATGTCGGTCAGCACCAGCGAGGGCAGCAGGCGGTCGAGCAGCATCAGCGCAGCGAGCCCGTCGTCGGCGATCACATGCGGATAGCCCAGCTCGCGCAGCTGCAGCGCGATCAGCGTGCGGTTGGTGGGGTGGTCCTCGACCACCAGGATCGGCGGAATCGCCTGGCCCGCGCGGCTGCCCTGGCCGCTGCCGGTTGCCGTCGGCGCGGTTTCAAACAGCGCGTGCAGGCAGCGTTGCAAGGTGCTGGGCAGCAGCGGATCGACCGGCACGTGCAGGAGCGGCTCGGGCACCACCGTGGCCAGCGGCGCCAGCACCAGGGTGCGCGCGGCCGGGGTGGTTGTCGCCACGCTGTCGCTGAGCCAGGCGTCGGGCAGGGTGCCGGTGGGGATGTCGGTATCCACGCCCCAGCCTTGCAGCAGGCTGGCCACGCTCGCCTGCAAGGTGGATCGGCGATCTGCAGTTCGACCAGGCGCCCGGCCAGCCGTGCGTCGCTCAGCGCCCGCTGCCTGACCTCCAGCGCCACGCTCATGGTCAGGCGCGTACCCACGCCCGGTTCGCTTTCCAGCAGCAGCTCGCCACCCATCAGTTCGACCAGCTGGTGCGAGATCGACAGGCCCAGGCCCGTGCCGCCGTAGCGCCGCGTGGTGGTCGCGTCGCCTTGCATGAAGGGGCTGAACAACAAAGCCTGCTGCGCGGGCGCGATACCCACGCCGGTGTCGGCCACGCACAGGCGGATCTGTTGCATGCAGCCCACCGCCGGCGGTTCGCTTTCGTCCACCTCGATGGTCAGCGTCACGTGTCCGGCATGGGTGAACTTCACCGCATTGCCGACCAGGTTCAGCAGCACCTGGCGCAGGCGGAACGGATCGCCCACGTGCAACGCGGCCAGCGCCGGGGCCAGCGCCAGGCGCATTTCCAGGCGCTTTTGCTGGGCTTGCGGCGCGAATACCTCCAGCGCCGAGCACGCGACCTGGCGCAGGTCCACGTCGATGGCTTCCAGGCGCATCTCGCCGGCCTCGGCCTTGGAGAAGTCCAGCACGTCGTCGAGGATCTGCCGCAGGGCGGCGGCCGATTCGGTGCTGGTGGCCAGCAGCTGCCGCTGCGTCGGGTTCAACGGCGTGCGCCCCAGCAGTTCGAGCAACCCGGACAGGCCAGCCATCGGCGTGCGGATTTCGTGGCTCATCATTGCCAGGAAATTGGTCTTGGCCGTGGCCGCGGCTACCGCTGCCGAGCGTGCCTGTTCCAGCGCTTCGTTCTGTTCGTGCAGGGCGGTCGAATCGACCCAGTAGCCGCTCCAGTGCACCGCGCCGTCCTCGGCCAGGCGGGCCACGCCATTGAGCGAAATCCAGCGCAAGCCTTCCGCGCCGCGCGCATGGAACTCGTAGAGCAGGGGACTGAGATCGCGCGCGGAGGCGTCGAGCGCGGCGAACAGGCCCTGCCGGTCGCACTCGGCCACGCGCCGGAACAGCACCTGCGCTTCTTCCAGTATCTGCCCGGCCTCCAGCCCGAACAGTGGCTGCGGATTGCCGGTGACGTAGGTGAAGGTGTAGTCGCCCTGGCGCGAGCGGCGCAGCTTGAACACCACCGCGGGCAGGTTGCGCGAAATCTCGCGCAGGCGCGTATCGACCTCGCGGCGCCGGGCGATCTCCGCGCGCAGGCGCAGGTAGGCGGCCACCAGCAGGGCAATGATCGCCAGCGCGCCGGCGCTGCTCCACAGCACCACCGCCCGCGCGAAGCCATAGTCGTAGTCGACCTTGAGCCAGCGCTTGCGGATCTGCTGCCGCGCCTCCGGGCCCATGCTTTCGGCCACGCGGTCAAACAGCGGCACCAGGCGCGCGTAGGGGTCGCGCACGGCCAGGCCGATGCGGTCGGAGAATCCGGCGGGCGCGGCCACGTGCAGGCTGTCGTAGCGATGGTCGCGCAGCGCGTTGTCGACCGAGGCCAGGTTGCCGATATAGGCATCGGCGCCGCGTTGCATGACCAGGCGCAGGCCATCGGCATCGCTGGCCACCTCGATCCGCCGGGTATGCGGCAGGCGTCGCGCCAGGGTCTGGCCGAGGTCCGGGTCGGTGACAGCGATGCGCTTGCCCGACAGGTCGTCCAGTCCACCGACGGTATCACTGTCGCGGAGTGTGACGATGACACATGGAAATGTGACGAGTGGATGGGTCAGCTGCCAGTCCGGACCATAGCCGGCACCATCGATCGCCGGTGCGATATCGGCCTTGCCGGCCTCGATCAACGCGCGCGCTTCGCGCCAGTCCTGCGCCGGCACGACCTCCAGGCGCAGGCCGAGCTGGTCGCGCAGCCGCTGCAGGTAGTCGCCGAGAATGCCCGACATCTGCCCGTCGCGACCGCGCTCGGTCAGCGGCGTCCAGGTGGGATCAAACACCACGCGCAGCGGCGGCAAGGTGCGCAGCCATTGTCGTTCGTCCTCGCCGAGCAGCGGCGGCTCGCTGGCCCAGGCCAGCTCCGGATCGAGCCAGCGCGCGCGCAGCTTCTCGCGCTTGGCCGGCGGGATATCGGCCAGCGCGCGGTCCAGTGCCATCGCCAGCACGTGGCGATCGTTGGGCGTGGCGAAATGCAGGCCGTTGGGCGGCAGCGGCAACGGACCCAGGATGGCCAGCGATGGCCGCGGCTCGCTGTGCAGCAGGTGCGAGGTCACGTAGGGGTCGCCGACATAGGCGTCGGCTTGCTGCGCTGCCACCGCGGCGAGCGCGGCGCGCAGATCGGGCACGGCGACCGTGCGCGATGCCGGGAAGGTTTCCGGCAGCATTTCGTCGAGCACGTGCCCGGATTCGACCACGAAACGCAGTTGCGCCTGCGAAGCGCGCAACCGCTCGGCGTCCTCGCGCCGTCCGACCAGCGCCGGTTGCACGTTCTGGTAGGGCCGGGTAAAGGACAGGCAGCGTGTGCGCGAGGCGGTGATGGAGACGTTCATCACCACGTCCACCTCGCCGCGGCAGGCGGCCTCGAACAACGCCGGCCACGTCGGATAGGTGCGTGGCTCCAGGCGCACGCGCAGGCGCGCGGCCATGGCCTGCAGATAGTCGAATGAAAGACCGCCGACGCGGCCGCCGACATTGGTTTCGTAAGGCGGCCAGCCGCCGGCCACCGTGCCGACCACCAGCGTGGGGTGTTGCCGCAGCCAGGCGCGTTCGGCTGCGCTCAGTTCAAGCCTGCCGGGCGCCGTGGCCAGCGACTGCGCGGCCAGCCTGGGCGGTGCGGCGGGCGCGGCCGCGGCCACAGGCGCGCCCGCCAGCCACGCCAGCAGTACGGCAGCCGGCAACCCGGCGCGCATAAAGACGCGCACCGGCCGTCAACCCAGCCAGCCCTGCGCGCGCACGTACTCAAACAGTGCCGCATCGGTGGCCAGGCCCAGCTTGCGCATCGCATCCTTCTTCTGCTTGCTCACCGTCTTGGTGCCGCTGCCCAGGCGTTCGGCCACTTCGCTCGGGGTCGCGCCCAGTGCGAGCATGCGCACCACTTCGGTCTCGCGCGGTGACAACCGCGGCGGCGGCGGGCTGGCATCGCTGCCGGGCTGGTGCAGCATCGCCAGCTTGCTGCGGAAGCTGGCGCTGATGAAGCGGCGCCGGCGCGAGGCCGAGAGGATCGCGGTGGGCAGCTCGTCCATCGACGAACTCTTGTCCACCAGCGCCAGCACGCCATGGGCGAGCAGGATCTGGATCATGCCGGGGTTGCCCATCATGGTAAGCACCACGATCGGCATCAGCGGATAGCGCCGGCGCACTTCCGACACCAGCGACAGTCCGTCGGCCTCGCCGACATCGGGCATCGAGTAGTCGGTCACGAGCACGTCGCAGACGGTGTCGGCGAGGCGGGCGTAGGTCTCGTTCACCGAATGCGCCTCGGCGGCGACATGCAGCTGCGGAACGGATTTGAGGATGGCGCGGACTCCGGCAAGGACCACGGGGTGGTCATCGGCGACGATGACATTGAGGGCCTGCGTTTCCATTAAGTCACCTTGAGTCGATGGCCGGAGACCGGCGCAATGAGGGAGGTGGCCACACCGCTGCGCGCGGTACGACGGCGTGAACGACGGGTGAGGGTGTCGTACGAGCTTGCGCGTGGCCGGACAGCGCAAGTGTGACGCTGCGTATCTGAAAGCCGAGAAGGCGTATCGGAAAACGATGCGATTTTTCCAATAGCCAACAATGTTGACGTAGCGAAGCCCTGCTACGGCCGCGGCCCGGACCCTTGTCCCCGGCTGCTCTGGGTGATGTCCGGTGACGGCGCGACCCGGCGGTCGGGAGGGGGTGATGCGCACTTCCTGCGAATCGTCGCATGGAGCTCCGCGTACGGCCTTCGTTCAATAGCCACTCCTATCGCATACCGCTAGCGCAGCTTGCAGCGCGACGCCCGGGCGATGCAACAAGAGAGTGGATGGTTATGCAGAATTTGATGAAGAAGTGCGCGGCCGAAGGCCTGGGGACGTTCTGGCTGGTGCTTGGCGGTTGCGGCAGCGCTGTCCTGGCGGCTCATGTGGGAGGAGATTTCAATCCGCTGGGCCTGGGTTATCTCGGCGTATCGCTGGCGTTCGGGCTGGCGGTGGCGACGGCGGCCTTCGCTTTCGGCCCGGTTTCCGGCGGACATTTCAACCCCGCGGTGAGTTTCGGCCTGTGGATCGGCGGGCGCTTTTCCGGCCGACACCTGCCGGCCTATGTGATCAGCCAGGTCATCGGCGGCCTGGTGGCTGGCGCGCTGCTATGGGTAGTGGCCAGCGCCAACCCGGACTTCATTCCGCCGGGCGGCCCCGGCGCATTTGCCACCAACGGCTTTGATGCGTTCTCGCCCGGAGGCTATCCAATGGAAGCAGCCTTCCTCGCCGAGGCCGTGCTGACCGGCGTGTTCCTGTACGTGATCATGGCCGTGACCCGTCCGGCTGCCCCCTCTGGCTGGGCGCCGCTGGCGATCGGCGCGAGCCTGGCGCTGATCCACATGATCTCCATTCCGATCACCAACACCTCGGTGAACCCGGCGCGCTCCACCGGCGTGGCCGCATTCGTCGGCGAGAGCGCCGCCTACATGCCGCTGCACCAGTTGTGGCTGTTCTGGCTGGCGCCCTGTGTCGGTGCGCTGGCCGGTGCGCTGGTGTACCGCGCTGTCAATACCGAGCGGACGGAACAGGCATGAGCGCGCCCCGCTGGACGACGTTCCTGGCCGCGCTGCTGCTGGGCCTGGCCGGCCTGGCCGCGCGGCTGGGCTACCTGTCCTGGCTGGAGCCACTTTCCTTCGGTCTGCTTACTGGCGGCTACCTGCTGCTCCTGCTCGGCGTGCTCGTGCCGCGCCTGTAGTTCCAAGGACGTTGTCGAAATGCGCATCCTCGTCATCGAATCGCGCCGGGACATATCCGTTGCCCTGGTCAACCATCTAGAAGGCCTGCGCCACTGCGTGGACTTCGCGGCCGACGAAGCCTTGGCCGTTCACCTGCTCAGCAACAACCGCTTCGACGCCATCGTGCTGGCCGAGCGCCTCGGCGAACGCTGCGGCTTTCGCGCCCTGAGCAGCCTGCGCGCATTGATGCGCAAGCCGCTGCCGGTGCTGATGCTGGGAGCGCACGGCGCGACCGTGCCGGCAGTGGGCGACGGCAGCGGACCGGACGACTATCTGGTCCCGCCTTATTCGCTGGATGCGATCACCGGGCGGCTCGGTATCCTGCGCCGGCGCCGTGGCAAGAACCCGACGGTGCTGCAGGTCGGCGACCTGGTGTTCGACCTGGCCGAGCAGCGCGTGCAGCGGCAGGGCAGGATCCTGCGTATCGAGTCGGCGTTGCTGCCGCTGTTGCAGGCGTTGATGGAGGCATCGCCCAAGCGGGTGTCGTTCCGCGAGCTCGGCAGCTGCCTGCTCGACGAGCAGGCGCCGGTGGCCGAGGCGCGCGTGCGCGTGCGGATGCGCACGCTGCGCGACGAGCTGGATCGCCCGTTCCCGCTGCCGATGATCCGCAACCGGCGCGACGGCTTCTGCATCCTGCCGGCGGACGGCAAGGCCGCGGCGGCGCAGTCAAGCGCGAGCCGTGAGCGTCCCCCGCCGCGACGCAACGGCGCCACCCTCCATGCGCACTGAGCATGAGCAGTGAAGCCTGCGAAATTTCGACTGGATGTGGCCGCCGGCGCTGCTGGAAGATGGGCAGGGCCGGGTAGCGGCCGCGCGGGCATCTCGCCTTCGTTTCGGACAGGGACACGTCCCGCGGCGCCTGTCGGTTCTCGTTCCGCCGACAGGCGCCGATTCGCCGGGGCTCTGGGGTAAGCCGGTGGCGGGCCGGTCGCCGCCCCGGAGGTGTCTGCGACTGTTAGAATCGCGTTTTCCTTGATCGAATCGCCACGGACATGATGGAACTCAATCCCGTCCGCCAGCGCATCGCTGACCTGAAGGGTCGGCTGGATGCGCTGAGGGGGTACCTTTGACTACGACAGCAAGGTCGAACGTCTCGAAGAAGTGAACCGGGAGCTGGAAAGCCCCGACGTCTGGAACAACGCCGAACGCGCCCAGGCGCTGGGCCGCGAGCGCTCCGCGCTGGAAAAAGTCGTCATCGGCATCCGTACGCTCACTGACGGCCTGAGCGGTGGCGAAGAGCTGCTCGAACTGGCCGAGATGGAGGGCGATGAGTCCACCGCCGATGCCGTCGTCGCCGATGTGGAGCGCTACGCCCGCGAGGTGGAGAAGCTGGAATTCCAGCGCATGTTCTCCGGGCAGATGGACAGCGCCAACGCCTTTGTCGACATCCAGGCCGGTGCCGGTGGCACCGAGGCCCAGGACTGGGCCGAGATCCTGCTGCGCATGTACCTGCGCTGGGCCGAGTCGCGTGGCTGGAAGACCGAGTTGCTGGAAGTGTCCGGCGGCGAAGTGGCCGGCATCAAGTCGGCGACCTTCCGCGTGGAAGGTGATTTTGCCTATGGCTGGCTCAAGACCGAGACCGGCGTGCACCGCCTGGTGCGCAAGTCGCCGTTCGACTCGGACAACCGCCGCCACACCAGCTTCACCTCGCTGTTCGTGTCGCCGGAAGTGGACGACAAGATCGATATCCAGATCAATCCGGCGGACCTGAAGACCGACGTCTACCGTTCTTCCGGTGCCGGCGGCCAGCACGTCAACAAGACCGAGTCGGCCGTGCGCATCACCCACGTCCCCAGTGGCATTGTCGTGGCCTGCCAGACCGAGCGCAGCCAGCACGCCAACCGCGACCGCGCGATGAAGATGCTCGCGGCCAAGCTGTACGAGCTGGAAATCCAGAAGCGCAACGCCGAGCGCGATGCGGTGGAGGCGACCAAATCCGACATCGGCTGGGGCAGCCAGATCCGCAACTACGTGCTCGACCAGAGCCGCATCAAGGACCTGCGCACCGGCATCGAGCGCAGCGATACGCAGAAGGTGCTGGACGGCGACCTGGACGAGTTCATCGAAGCCAGCCTCAAGTCCGGCCTGGAAGTCGGCGCCAAGCGCGCCGACGCCTGATCCCCGCAACCCTCCCTCCGACCTCACCGCAAAGCCCCACGCCATGACCGAGCAGACCCCCGCGCCGCAGACTCCTGTCGACGAGAACAGCCTCATCGCCGAGCGCCGCGCCAAACTCGGGGCACTGCGCGAGAAGGGCAACGCTTTCCCTAACGACTTCCGCCGCGAGCACTACGCCGGTGACCTGCAGGCCGAGTTCGCCGACAAGGACCGCTGGAGCGCCGAAACCCTGGAGGGCGAGCCGCGCGTGGTGCGCCTGGCCGGGCGGCTGATGGCCAAGCGGGTCATGGGCAAGGCCAGTTTCGGCCAGATCCAGGACGAGTCCGGGGCCATCCAGCTGTTCCTGCAGGCCAACACGCTGGGCGAGAGCTACGACGCGTTCAAGGGCTGGGATGTGGGCGACATCGTGGCGGTCGAGGGCGCGCTGACCCGCACCCGCACCGGCGAGCTGTCGGTGAAGGCCACCTCGCTGCGCCTGCTGACCAAGTCGCTGCGCCCGCTGCCGGACAAGTGGCACGGCCTGTCGGACGTGGAGCAGCGCTATCGCCAGCGCTACGTGGACCTGATCGTCACCCCCGAGGCGCGCGAGGTCTTCATCAAGCGCTCGCGCATCATCCGCGCGATGCGCTCCTGGCTGGACGCGCGCCGCTTCCTGGAAGTGGAAACGCCGATGATGCATTACATCCCCGGCGGCGCGGCGGCCAAGCCCTTCGTCACCCACCACAACGCGCTGGACCTGCAGCTGTATCTGCGCGTGGCACCGGAGCTGTACCTCAAGCGCCTGGTCGTCGGCGGGCTGGAGCGGGTCTACGAGATCAACCGCAACTTCCGCAACGAAGGCGTCTCCACCCGCCACAACCCCGAGTTCACCATGCTTGAGTTGTACGAGGCCTACGCCACGTATCACGAGATCATGGACCTGACCGAGAACATCATCCGCGACACCGCGCAGTCGGTCCTGGGCACCACCCAGGTCGAATGGGATGGCGCGCAGATCGACCTGGGCCCGGCCTTCCGCCGCTGGCGCATGGACGAGGCGGTGCGGCACTACAACCCGGAGATCAGCGCCGCCGACTGCACCGACCGCGAAGCACTGCTGCGCCATTGCGAGCGGCTCAGGATCAAGGTCAAGCCGTCCTACGGCTGGGGCAAGCTGCTGCTGGAAATCTTCGAGGCCACCGTCGAGCACACCCTGGTGCAGCCGACCTTCATCACCGACCACCCGGTCGAGGTGTCGCCGCTGGCCCGGGCCAGCGACAGCGAACCGGGCTACACCGACCGCTTCGAGTTGTTCATCAACGGCAAGGAGCTGGCCAACGGCTTCTCCGAGTTGAACGACCCGGAAGACCAGGCCGCGCGCTTCCGCGCCCAGGTCGAGGCCAAGGAGGGCGGGGACGACGAGGCCATGCACTACGACGCCGACTACATCCGGGCCCTGGAGTACGGCATGGCCCCGACCGGCGGCCTGGGCATCGGCATCGACCGCCTGGTCATGCTGCTGACCGGCAGCACCTCGATCCGCGATGTGCTGCTGTTCCCGTACATGCGCCCGGAAAACTGAGAAGATTCCCCCGGAAGCGTGCGGCTGGCATGTTTCCTGCATATGCTTGGCAGGTGGCGGCATCCCTGGCGGATGCCGCGGGCAGGTGGACAATGGCGCCGGAATTCCGGCGGTTTCCGCGTTCTCTGGCAGAGGAGCATCGCGCATGCAGGATCTCGCGGGACAACAGCGTTCGGGCGTATCGTCGCCTGTCGGCCACATGGGCTGGACGGAAAGGACGGATGCGGGCTTGAACATCGTCATCGTGGACGACCAGACCTCCGCGCGAACCATGCTGCGGCACGTGATCGAGGACATCGCCCCGGAGCTGAAGGTCCATGATTTCGGCGACCCCCTGGCCGCGCTGGCCTGGTGCGAGGCCGGGCACGTGGACCTGCTGCTGCTCGACTATCGGATGCCGGGCATGGACGGCCTCGAGTTCGCCCGGCGCCTGCGCCGGCTGCCCAGCCATCGCGACATCCCGATCATCCTGATCACCGTGGTCGGCGACGAGCCGATCCGCCAGGCCGCCCTGGAAGCGGGGGTCATCGACTTCCTGGTCAAGCCGATCCGCCCGCGCGAGCTGCGCGCCCGTTGCAGCAACCTGCTGCAGCTGCGCCAGCAGAGCGAGAACGTCAAGCAGCGCGCCTTGTCGCTGGAACAGCGCCTGCTGGCGACCATGCATGAAGTCGAGGAGCGCGAACGCGAAACCCTGTCGCGCCTGGCCCGCGCCATCGAATACCGCGACGCCGGCACCAGCGCCTACCTGGAGCGCATGTCGCATGTGGCCGGGCTGATCGCCGAGCAGCTGGGTCTGTCCGAGGACGAGGTGCGGATCATCGAAGCGGCCGCGCCGCTGCACGACATGGGCAAGATCGCCATCCCCGATTCGGTGCTGCTCAAGGAAGGCAAGCTCGACGAGGCCGAACTGGCGATCATGCGCCGGCACCCGCGGATCGGCTACGAGCTGCTCAGCGGCAGCCAGAACCGCTTCATCCAGGTCGGCGCGCTGATCGCCCTGCGCCACCACGAACGCTACGACGGCAGCGGCTATCCCGATGGCCTGGTCGGCGAGGCGATTCCGCTGGAAGCGCGCATCGTCGCGGTGGCCGATGTATTCGACGCCCTGGTCTCGCCGCGCCCATATAAAGAAGCGTGGACGATGGAAGCCACGCTGGCCTACCTCTATGCCCAGCGCGGGCGCCTGTTCGACCCGCGCTGCGTGGACGCGCTGATCCGCGGCCGTGAAGCGCTGCAGCAGATCTGCGACCGCTTCTCCACCGCCTCGGTGCGGCCGGGGCTCTGAGCATGTGGCCGGCGCTCGCCTGGGTGAAGCAGCGCCTGGCCCGGCGCCCGGACAGCGAGCACGCGCAGAACCTGATCCGCATCGTCATCACCGCGCTGTTCATGTCCTACCTGGGCTGGCGCTGGGCGCACCAGAATCATGACGACACCCTGCCGACCACCTGGCTGATCCTGCTGTTCGAGCTGACCGTGGCCGTCGGGCTGATGGCCGCCATCCTGGCGCGGCCGCAGGTCTCGCATGTGCGGCGCTGGATCGGCATGTGCACCGATTACGTGTGCATGGGCGCGATCATGTCCATCCAGGGCGAGCCGGCCGCGCCGCTGTACGCGGTGTGCATGTGGGTCACCATCGGCAACGGTATGCGCTATGGCAGCAGCTACCTGCGTGCGGCCACCGCGCTGGGCGGGCTGTGCTTCCTGATGGCGATCCTGCTGTCGCCGTACTGGCAGGCCAACCCCTACCTGGCCTGGGGTCTGCTGCTCGGCCTGATCGCCATTCCGCTGTACTTCGACTCGCTGCTGCATGCGCTGACCCGCGCGGTCAGCGAGGCACGCCATGCCAACGAGGCCAAGAGCCGCTTCCTGGCCAACATGAGCCACGAGTTCCGCACCCCGCTCAACGGTCTGTCGGGCATGACCGAGGTGCTGGCGACCACCGAACTGGACAGCGAACAGCGCGAATGCCTGGGGACGATCCAGGCGTCGGCGCGCAGCCTGCTGTCGCTGGTCGAAGAGGTGCTGGACATCTCGGCGATCGAAGCCGGCAAGGTGCGCATCGACCGCGAGGATTTCTCGCTGCGCGAGCTGGTCGCGGCAATCGGCCTGATCCTGCTGCCGCAGGCGCGCAGCAAGGGCCTGGACTACCGCGTTGACATCGCCGCCGACGTGCCCGACTGGGTCACCGGCGACCCCGGCCACCTGCGCCAGGTGCTGCTGAACCTGGCCGGCAACGCGGTCAAGTTCACCCATGAAGGCTTCGTCCTGCTGCGCGTGCGCAACCTCGGCCAGGCCGGCGCCGCGCGTGAGCGCACGCAACTGCGCTTCGAGATCGTGGACACCGGCATCGGCGTGCCACCGGCGATGCGCGCGCGCCTGTTCGATGCCTTCGAGCAGGCCGATGTCGGCCTGGCCCGGCGCTATGAAGGCACCGGCCTGGGCACGACGATCGCCAAGGGCCTGGTCGAGGCCATGGGTGGCAGCATCGGCCACGAGGAGCACCTGCCGCGCGGCAGCCTGTTCTGGTTTGAAATGCCGATCGGGGAAGCCGGCCAGCCGGCCGTGGCCGACGCGGCTGCCGGCCTGCCTGCCAGCGCGAGCGCCGAGGGTGAGGCGAGTGATTCCAACGTCATCGCCTTCAGCAACCCGTTCCTGCGCCACCGTGCACGGGTGCGCAGCATGCGCATCCTGGTCGCCGACGACCATGAAGCCAACCGCATGGTGCTGCAGCGCCTGCTGGAAAAGGCCGGGCACCGCGTGGTCTGCGTCAATGGCGCCGAACAGGTGCTGGACCTGCTCTCGGATGCGGATTTCGACGCGGTGATCGTCGATCTGCACATGCCCGGCATGAGCGGACTGGACATGCTCAAGCAGTTGCGGGTGATGCAGGCCAGCGGCCTGGCCTACACCCCGGTGATGGTGCTCAGCGCCGATGTCACCCCCGACTCGATCCGCCGCTGCCAGCAGGCCGGCGCCTACGCCTTCCTGGCCAAGCCGGTGATGGCGGTGAAGCTGCTGGACACGCTGGGGGAGATCGCCGCCAACGGACGCATTGCACCGGCGGGCGGCAACGTGCTGGTGCACAACGCGGCGCAGGGCGGCGACGCGGTGCTCGACCCCGGCGTGCTCGACGAACTGGCCGCCCTGGGCATGGGCGAGGGCTTCGAGCAGCAGTTCATTGCGCAATGCATGAGCGACACGCAGGACTGCATGAGCGCCATTGCCGAAGCCGGCGAAGCTGGGCAGTGGGAACGCCTGCGCGAACAGGCCCATGCGCTGCGCGGGGTGGCCAGCAACCTGGGACTGGTTGGCGTGGCCAATGGCGGCGGCGAGTTGATGCGCATGCCGGACTGGCAGGTGCAGGGCGAATGGCGGCAACGCCTCACGCGGCTGCGCGAGCAGATCCAGCAAGGCCGCGCCGCGCTCGACGCGCGGACCCAGAGCAACCGGGTCCGCGGCGAGGAGCGCACGCCTCGTCCCTGAGTCTTCGGCCTGGCTCCCGGGTCAGCGCCGCCGATCAGGGACCGTCGATCAGGCCAAGGCCGGCTCCGCGCGGCGGCTCTGCGCGCGGACCAGGCGGTCCATGGTGCGCAGCGACTTCTCACCCAGGGTCATCGCCGTGTCCACCCAGATCTCGGTGATGCGCATCATCTCTTCCAGCGGAACCGAGGTTGCCAGCTCGCGCACCCGGTGCATCGCCGCGCGCGCATGTGGGATGCGCTTGCTGTCGCGGATCACCTGTTCTACCGCCGCCACGCCTTCGCCGGTCGGCACGACCACATCGACCAGGCCCATCTCGTGCAGTTCGCGGGCGGTATAGAGGTTGCCTTCCAGCATCAGCTTCTCGGCCAGGCGCGGGCTGACGCGCTGGCACATGAAGGAATAGGCGCCCATGCCCGGGAACAGGTCGAACAGCACCTCGGGCAAGCCCATCAGCACGTGTTCCTCGGCCACGATGGTGTGGCAACTCAGTGCCGCCTCGAAGCCGCCGCCCAGCGCATTGCCCTGGACAAGGGCAATGCTGTGTGCCTGCACGCCGAGGCCGTCGTGGAAGGCATGCACGCCAGTGACGCAGCGGCGCGCGTAGTCGAGCAGGGTGGCGCGGTCCTGTTCGCGGATCAGCCGGCAGAACAATTCCAGATCTCCGCCCAGGTTGAACACGTCGCTGTCGGAAGCCAGCACCACGTGCGGGGTCAGCGCGCCCTTCAGGGTGAGGCGCCGGCCGAGCTGGTGCTGGTAGTCGACGATGTCATCGACCAGGCGCGAGGAAAAGCAGGCCCGGCCCGGCTGCATCACCAGGTTGGCGTGCATGTTGATCCAGTACACATCGCGCTCGGTCTCCTCGACGATGCGCAGGGTGCGGGTGGAAATGTGTTGCGGGAACGGGTGGACGACTGACATGTGGATTCTCCGTGAAGACCGTCCGATCGGTCGCCTTGCGGACGGAGAAAGAGGGGGAGGAAGAGGAAGCGCGCCGACGAGGGATTCTATGCGCGCAAAGTGAAGCGCCCGCAAGCAGGGCTCACGGGCGCTTCAGGGAGGGGGGCGGCGGCCGGGCAGGGCCCGGCAGGGGGCTCAGGAGGCGGCGGGACCGTCGCGCAGCTCGCGGCGCAGGATCTTGCCGACGTTGGTCTTGGGCAGTTCCTTGCGGAACTCGACGATGCGCGGGTGCTTGTAGCCGGTGAGGTTGGCGCGCGCGTGCTCCTTGACCTGCTCGGCGGTGAGGTTGGGGTCCTTCTTGACGATGACCACCTTGACCACCTCGCCGGAGCGCTCGTCCGGCACGCCGACGGCGGCCACTTCGGCCACGCCTGGCATCATCGCGATCACGTCCTCGATCTCGTTGGGGTACACGTTGAAGCCGGAGACCAGGATCATGTCCTTCTTGCGATCGACGATGTAGAAGAAGCCCTTCTCGTCCATCCGCGCGATGTCGCCGGTGTGCATCCAGCCTTCGGCATCGATCGCGCTGGCGGTCTCTTCCGGGCGCTGCCAGTAGCCCTTCATCACCTGCGGGCCACGGATGCACAGTTCGCCGGTTTCGCCCTGCGGCAAGGTGTTGCCGGCATCGTCCTTGACGCAGGCGTCGGTGGACGGAATCGGCAGGCCGATGGCGCCGTTATATTCGGCCAGGTCCAGCGGATTGATGCAGGCGGCCGGCGAGGTCTCGGTCAGGCCGTAGGCCTCGACCAGGGTCACCCCGGTGACCTTCTTCCAGCGTTCGGCCACGGCGCGCTGCACGGCCATGCCGCCGCCCAGGGTCATCTTCAGCGACGAGAAGTCGATCTGGTCGAACCCCGGCGTGTTGAGCAGGCCGTTGAACAGCGTGTTGACGCCGGTGATCGCGGTGAAGCGCGTGCCCTTGAGCTCCTTGACGAAGCCAGGCATGTCGCGCGGGTTGCTGATCAGATAGTTGCAGCCGCCCAGCTTCATGAAGACCAGGCCGTTCGCGGTCAGGGCGAAGATGTGGTACAGCGGCAGCGCGGTGATGACCACCTCGTTGCCTTCTTCGAGCTTGCCGGTGGCGGCGATCCAGGCATGCGCCTGCTGCATGTTCGCCACCAGGTTGCGGTGGGTCAGCATTGCGCCCTTGGCCACGCCGGTGGTGCCGCCGGTGTACTGCAGGAAGGCAATGTCGTCGCCTTCGATGTCCAGCGCCGGCAGGGTGTGCTTGCGGCCCAGCGCGAGCGTGTCGCGGAAGCGCACCGCGCCATGCACGCGGTACTCGGGCACCAGCTTCTTGATGTACTTGACGACGAAGTTGACCAGCGCGCCCTTGGGGAAGCCGAGCATGTCGCCCAGGCCGGTGGTGATGACGTGGCGGACCGGGGTCTGCTCGATGACCTGCTCGACGGTGTTGCCGAAGTTGTCGATCGCCACCAGCACGCTGGCGCCGGCATCGACGAGCTGGTGCTTGAGTTCGCGCCCGGTGTAGAGCGGGTTGACGTTGACCACGGTCAGGCCGGCCCGCAGGACGCCGAAGGTGGCGATCGGGTATTGCAGGCAGTTGGGCATCATCAGGGCGACGCGGTCGCCCTTCTTCAGCTGCAGCTCGCCGAGCAGGTAGCCCGCGAACTGCCGCGACAGCTCATCGACCTCGCCATAGGTAAGGGTCTTGCCGAAGCTGGAATAGGCGGGGCGGTCACGGAACTTGCTGACCGAGGTCTGGAACACGTCGGCGATGGTGTGGAACTCGTCCGCATCGATCTCGGCCGGAACGCCGTGCGGATAACTTTGCAACCAAGGACGTGCCTGACTCATTCTGCCCCCCTCCAGGGTGTGGTGATTCGCCACGGTGGATTGCCGGGCCCGCGATGAGGATACCGTTCCGAATGGAAAAGGCGAAGAGCGCGTGAAACCGGATCATCGTGGAAGCTGGATCGGCTGGCTGCTGGCCTGTTGCGCGCTGCTGGCCGGATGCCAGCGCGAGCCGCCGGAACAGCGGCTGCGGGCTGCATTGGCGGAAATGCAGGCCGGGCTGGAGGCGCGTGACCCGGACGCGGTATTGGCGCGGGTCTCGGCCGACTTCCGCGGGCCCGAGGGCATGGATCGCGATCTGCTGCGTCGCAGCATGCGTTTGCAGTTGCTGGCGCGTTCGCAGGTCGGGGTGACGGTGGGGCGCACGCGGGTGGAGATGGGGCAGGGCCATGCGATCGTCCGCTTCGATGCGCTGCTGACCGGTGGGCAGGGTCGTTGGTTGCCGGATGAGGCGCGCGGCTATGAGGTGGAGACGGGGTGGCGGGAAGAGGGTGGGGAGTGGCGGCTGGTGAGTGCGCGGTGGGAGTAGGGCTGCGCGGGTCCGAGGCCCGGCAGACGTTGCACCCGGCAGACGTTGCAGGAGGGGCTTCAGCCCCGACCAACGAAGCCGCGATCTGTCAGGTCGCGGTCGCGGCTGAAGCCGCTCCTACAGGGCCTACATTTGCAGGAGCGGCTTCAGCCGCGACCCACCGCCCACGCAAACCCTACGCAGCCTCGTTCTTCCCAGCCAACTGCCGCAACACATACTGCAGCAGGCCGCCATGCTTGAAGTACTCCACTTCCTTCGGCGTCAGCAACATCACCGACACCTGGAACTGGCGACTGCTGCCGTCAGCCTTGCGCGCCGTCACCGTGGCGCGCTTGCTCGCACCATCTTCCAGCCCGGTCACATCGAAGACCTCCGAACCATCCAGGCCCAGGCTCTGCGCGTTCTCGCCCGGCAGGAACTGCAACGGCAGCACGCCCATGCCGACCAGGTTGGAACGATGGATGCGCTCGAAGCTCTCCGCAATCACCGCCTTCACCCCGAGCAGATTGGTGCCCTTGGCCGCCCAGTCGCGCGATGAACCCGTGCCGTACTCCTTGCCGGCGATGACCACCAGCGGCACGCCGTCGGCCTTGTACTTCATTGCCGCGTCGTAGATCGCCAGCTTCTCCGGCGCAGCACCGCTGGCGGCGTAGTACAGCGTGTTGCCGCCTTCCTCGCCGCCGAACATCAAATTCTTGATGCGGATGTTGGCGAAGGTTCCGCGCACCATCACATCATCATTGCCGCGGCGGCTGCCGTAGCTGTTGAAATCGGCGGGCTGCACGCCGCGCTCCTGCAGGAAGCGACCGGCCGGCGAATCCTTCTTGATGTTGCCCGCCGGCGAGATGTGGTCGGTGGTGATCGAGTCACCGAACAGCCCCAGCACGCGTGCGCCGCGCACATCCTCGATGCGGCCTACCTCCATCGTCATGCCCTCGAAGTAGGGCGGGTTCTTGATGTAGGTCGAGGTCACGTCCCACACGTACAGGTCGCCATCGGGCGAGGCGATCGTGTTCCAGCGGCTGTCGCCCTTGAACACGTCGGCGTAGTTCTGCTTGAACATCTCCGGCCCCAGGGTGGCCGCGATGACATCGCCGATCTCCTTGTTGCTCGGCCAGATGTCGCGCAGATACACCGGCTGCCCATCGCTGCCCGTGCCCAGCGGCTCGCGGGTCAGGTCGATGTCGGTGGTGCCGGCGATGGCATAGGCCACCACCAGCGGCGGCGAGGCCAGGTAGTTCATCTTCACTTCGGGGTGCACGCGGCCCTCGAAGTTGCGGTTGCCCGACAGCACCGAGGTCACCACCAGGTCACCGGCGGCAATGCCGGCGCTGACTTCGGTCGGCAGCGGGCCGGAATTGCCGATGCAGGTAGTGCAGCCGTAGCCGACGACAAAGAAGCCCAGCTTCTCCAGTTCGCTCAGCACGCCGGCCTTGTCCAGATAGTCGGTGACCACGCGCGAGCCTGGCCCGAGCGAGGTCTTGACCCACGGCTTGCGCGTCAGCCCCTTGGCCGCGGCGTTGCGCGCCAGCAGGCCGGCACCGATCATCACCGCCGGGTTGGAAGTGTTGGTGCACGAGGTGATCGCGGCAATGACCACCGCGCCATCCTTCAGGCGCACGGTCTGGCCGTCCAGTTCGATGTCGGCATAGCCCTTCGCCAGCTGACCATTGCCCACCGCCGCGCCACCGCCTTCGCTGACGAAGGTGGCGACCTCGGCACTGCGCTTGTCGCGCTGGCTGGTCAGCCCGCCCAGGTTCTCGCGGTAATTCGCCTGCACGTCTTCCAGCAGCACGCGGTCCTGCGGACGCTTGGGGCCGGCCAGCGAAGGCTTGACCTGGCCCATGTCCAGTTCCAGCGTGGCGCTGTACTGCGCGTGCGGGGTATCGGCGTCGTGCCACAGGCCCTGGGCCTTGGCATAGGCCTCGACCAGCGCGATCTGCTCTTCGCCGCGCCCGGACAGGCGCAGGTAATTCAGCGATTCGGCATCGATCGGGAAGATGCCGCAGGTGGCGCCGTATTCGGGCGCCATGTTGCCGATGGTGGCGCGATCGGCCAGCGGCAGGTGCTGCAGGCCGTCGCCATAGAACTCGACGAACTTGCCGACCACGCCGAGCTTGCGCAGCATCTGAGTGACGGTGAGCACCAGGTCGGTGGCGGTGGCGCCCTCGGGCAGGCGCCCGGTGAGCTTGAAGCCGACCACCTGCGGGATCAGCATCGACGACGGCTGGCCCAGCATCGCCGCCTCGGCCTCGATGCCGCCCACGCCCCAGCCGAGCACGCCGATGCCGTTGATCATCGTGGTGTGGCTGTCGGTGCCGAACACGGTGTCGGGATAGGCAATCGCCTTGCCGTCGTGGCCGCCGGTCATCACCACCCGCGCCAGGTTCTCCAGGTTCACCTGATGCACGATGCCGGTGTTGGGCGGCACCACCTTGAAGTTGTGGAAGGCCTTCTGGCCCCAGCGCAGGAAGCCATAGCGCTCCTTGTTGCGCTGGAATTCGATCTGGCCATTGAGGTCCAGCGCCTCCGGCTTGCCGAAGACATCGACCTGCACCGAGTGGTCGATGACCAGCTCGGAGGGAATCTGCGGGTTGATCTGCTCCGGGCGGCCGCCGAGCTTGACCACCGCGTCGCGCATCGCCGCCAGATCGACCACGCAGGGCACGCCGGTGAAGTCCTGCAGCACCACGCGCGCGGGCATGAAGGCGATCTCGGTGTCCGGCTCGGCGGTCGGGTTCCAGCGCGCCACCGCTTCGATGTGTTCCTTGCCGACGGTGATGCCGCCGTCTTCATGCCGGAGCAGGTTCTCCAGCAGGATCTTCATCGAATAGGGCAGGTGGGCCAGGTCGAAATGCTTGCCCAGTGCCGGCAGGCTGAAGTAGTCGTACTTGCGGCCATTGACCTCGAGCGTGGCACGGGTGGAGAACGAATCGCGCATGGGGGAGCTCCTGTCGGATGTGGCGGGCGCCTGGCCGGGAGACCCGGTCCATCGGCGCGGCTGCTGGACCAGACCGATTATCCACGATGCCGGCGTCGGCGGCGTGTATGCCTTCCAGGGCTGCGCTTGGCGGTGCCCCGCGCGCGCTCGCAGATGCATGCATGAATCCGGATGACAGCGGTGATGCGCTGCAGATAATGAAACGCAGTGTTGAGTTGCGAGGTTGTCCGTCATGCGTATTCGTCGTCTGCAAGTCATGCTGGCCGCGCTGGCGGCTCCTGTTCTGGCAATCCTCGTGGCGGCCGTGGTTTCCGGCTGCGATCCGGCGCCGCAGCCGGCGCAGCAGACGCCACGCTCGGTCAGCATCAGCGTGGGCTCCTACAACCTCAACAACCTGCCGTTCTTCGTCGCCGATGCCCAGGGCTACTTCCGCGACGCCGGCCTGGACGTGCGCACCGAGAATTTCGCCGGCGGCGGCTCGACCGTGCTGCAGGCGCTGGTGTCCGGCTCCACCGACGTGGCCGTGGGTTCGTTCGACCACAGCATCCTGATGCAGGCCAAGGGCCAGTCGATCCAGGCGTTCGTGATGCTTGCACGCAACGTCGGCCTGGTGCTCGCCGGCACCGAGCGCTCCACTTTCGATCCGCAACAGCCGCAGAGCATTCGCGGCATGCGCATCGGCGTGACCGCACCAGGTTCGACCTCCGACTTCTTCGTGCGTTATTTCCTTACGCGCCACGGCATCGCCCAGGAGGACGTGTCGGTGGTCGGCGTCGGCTCGGCCGCCTCGGCGGTGGCCGCGCTGGAGCAGGGCAAGGTCGACCTGCTGGTGAACTACGACCCGGCCGCGACGCTGATCGAAGCGCGTGGCAGCGGGCGCATCCTGATCGACGCGCGCGGCGAGGCCGGTGCCGCCCAGGTCTTCGGCGGGCCGTATCCCACGTCCGTGCTGCTGGCCCGGCGCAGCTTCCTCGAACAGAATCCGGATATCGCCCAGCGCATTGCCGGGGCGCAGCTGCGCGCATTGCGCTACATCGCGCGCACCCCGGCCACCGAGATCGCCGCGGCGCTGCCGGACCGCTATGTCTCCGGCGACCGCGCCCTGTACGCGCGCGCCATCGAGAACGTCAAGCCGATCTATTCGCAGACCGGGCGTTTCGAGCATTCGGACCTGACCACGCCACTGGCGGTGATGCGTCTGTTCGATCCGGTGGTCGCCGCCGCGCGGGTGGATCTGGAAAAGACCTACACCAATCACTTTGTGGACGCCGCGCTCGCCGACGAACCGCGCAAGCCATGAGCGGCAGCGGTGCGCGCCCGCGCCCGCCGCGTGCCGCGGACATGGCCGCGCACGGCCATCAGCGAATGGGCGACGCGGTCACGGTGCAGGGGCTGGGCGTGTCGTTCGGGCCGTATCGCGCGCTCGATGGCCTGGATCTGCGCGTGGGTGCTGGCGAGTTCCTGGCGCTGGTCGGCCCGACCGGCTGCGGCAAGAGCACCTTGCTCAACGTGCTGGCGGGGCTGTTGCCTGCGCAGCAGGGCCATGTCGCCATCGCCGGCAATGACGCGTCAGCCGGCGGGGGTGCGGTGGGCTACCTGTTCCAGCAGGAAGCCCTGCTGCCGTGGAAGACGGTAGGGCAGAACGTCGAGCTTGGCCTGCGCTTCGCACGCATGCCGGCCGAGCAGCGGCAGGGGCGGGTGGACATGTGGCTGCGCAAGGTCGGCCTGGCCGGGCTGGAGGCGCGCTATCCGCACCAGTTGTCCGGCGGCCAGCGCAAGCGCGCGCAGCTGGCGCAGGTACTGGCGACCGGACCGCAGGTGTTGCTGATGGACGAGCCGTTCTCCTCGCTGGACGTGCATACGCGCCAGCAGATGCACCAGGAGTTGCTGGCCCTGTGGGAAGAGCAGCGCTGCGCGGTGGTTCTGATCACGCACGATCTGGAAGAGGCCATTGCCCTGGCCGACCGCGTCCTGGTGCTGGCGGCCGGTCCTGCCAGCCACGTCGTGCGCGAATTCGGCGTCACCTTGCCACGGCCGCGGCGCGTGGCCGAGGTCAAGCTGGAGCCGGGCTTCCTCGATCTGTATCGGCAGGTGTGGTCGTGCCTGCGCATCGAAGTGGACAAGCGTCATGCGGCGAGGGACTGAGCGCCTGCTGCAGGCGGGCCTGGCCGTTGCGCTGCTGGGCGCGTGGCAGGCCGGGGTGAGCAGCGGCCGGATCAACCCGTTCTTCTTCCCGGCGCCATGGGACGTGCTGGCCCAGGTCGGGCGCTGGTTGCGCAGTGCCACGTTCTACCGCCACCTCGGCATCACCGGCGCCGAGACCGTGCTCGGCTACCTGGCCGGCACCGGGTTCGGCATCGTCGGCGGCGTGGCCCTGGGCCTCAGCCGCAAGACCGCGCGCGTGCTCGATCCTTTCATCAAGGCGTTCAATGCCGTGCCGCGCGTGGTGCTGGCACCGATCTTCGTGATGTGGCTGGGCCTGGGGCTGTGGTCGAAGGTGGCGCTGGCGGCCACGCTGGTGTTCTACACCACCTTCTTCAACGCGGTGCAGGGCGTGCGCGAGGTGGACCCGGTCGTGCTCGCCAATGCACGCCTGCTCGGCGCGCGGCGCGGCGACCTGCTGTGGCATGTCTACCTGCCGGCGGCGACGAGCTGGATTCTGTCCTCGCTGCGCATCTCGGTCGGCTTTGCCGTGGTCGGCGCGATCATCGGCGAGTACCTCGGCTCGTCGGCGGGGCTGGGCTACGTCATTGCGCGCGCCGAGGGCAACTTCGACGTGGTGGGCGTGTTTGCCGGCATCGCGCTGCTGGCCGGCTTCGTATTGCTGATCGATGCGCTGCTCGACCAGGCGGAACAGCGTCTGCTGCGTTGGCGGCCCGCCGCGGGTGGGTCGGGTAGATGAGTCTCGCCGACGCCTGAGACCCCGACGCCTATCCAGGGCCGATGGATTCAGCGCCCGGCCGGTCCGGCGCTGGCGGTATGACGCTCTCGGTATGTATAATTCGTGCATACCGAAGAGGGCCTACCCATGGAAGCCACCGTTGCCGAACGCGGACAGATCACCCTGCCCAAGGCCGTGCGTGATGCCCTGGGCCTGACCAAGGGCACCTTGCTCAAGGTCGAACTCGATGGCAGCCGGATCATCCTGCGCAAGAGCGTGGACGATGCCATCTCGCGGGCGCGCGGCAAGTTCGCCCTCGATGGCTTCGACTCGGCCCAGGCCGCCGTGCGCGCGGTGCGCGACGAGGAATAAGCCGTGGTGATCGCCGTCGACTCCCCGGTCCTGATCGAACTGCTCAGCAACGGCCCGCAGGCCGATGCGGTGGAGGCCTGCCTGCGGCAGAGCCTGGTCGGTGGCCGCGTGGTGGTCTGCGGCGCGACCCTGGCCGAGATCTGCGCGGCGCTGCGCGGCGGCGCCGAAGTGCTGGAGGCGCTGGAGGAAATGGGCGTGCACTTCAACCCGCTGGAGGCCAAGTCAGCCCTGCGCGCTGGCGAGATGCACCGCCGCCACCGCCAGCGCGGCGGCGGCCACCGCAGCCTGGACGACTTCATGGTCGGGGCGCACGCGCTGCTGCAGTGCGACGGCCTGATCACCTGGAACGACACCTTTTATCGCGACTACTTCAAGGGCCTGAAGCTGATCGTGCCGCAAGCCTGAGCCCCCTGTCCCAAGTTCAGATCCCACCGTATTCCCACCGATTCCCGGAGTGTTGTCATGTTGGAAGCCTACCGCCACCACGTCGCCGAACGCGCCGCCCTCGGCATCCCGCCGCTGCCGCTGAGCGCGCAGCAGACCGCCGATGTCATCGAACTGCTGAAGCAGCCGCCGGCCGGCGAGGAAGCCTTCCTCGTCGACCTGATCACCCACCGCGTGCCGGCCGGCGTCGACGATGCCGCCAAGGTCAAGGCTTCCTACCTGGCGGCGGTCGCCTTCGGTACCGAGAAGACTCCGCTGCTGTCCCCGCAGCGCGCCACCGAACTGCTCGGCACCATGCTGGGCGGCTACAACATCCATCCGCTGATCGAACTGCTCGATCACCCCGAGCTGGGCGCGGTCGCGGCTGAGGGCCTGAAGCACACGCTGCTGGTGTTCGATGCCTTCCATGACGTGCAGGAAAAGGCCGAGAAGGGCAATGCCCACGCGCGCGCCGTGCTGCAGAGCTGGGCCGACGCCGAGTGGTTCACCAGCAAGCCGGAAGTGCCGCAGAGCCTGACCATCACCGTATTCAAGGTGCCCGGCGAAACCAATACCGACGATCTGTCGCCGGCCCCGGACGCGACCACGCGCCCGGACATCCCGATGCACGCGCTGGCGATGCTGAAGAACAAGCGCGACGGCGCGCCGTTCACCCCGGAAGAGGATGGCAAGCGCGGTCCGATCCAGCAGATCCTGGACCTGAAGAACAAGGGCCACCTGGTTGCCTACGTCGGCGACGTGGTCGGCACCGGTTCCTCGCGCAAGTCGGCCACCAACTCGGTGCTGTGGTGGACCGGTGAGGACATCCCGTTCATCCCGAACAAGCGTTTCGGCGGTGTCTGCCTGGGCTCGAAGATCGCCCCGATCTTCTACAACACCATGGAAGATGCCGGCGCACTGCCGATCGAAGTGGACGTGTCGCAGATGCAGCACGGCGATGTCATCGAGCTGCGCCCCTATGACGGCAAGGCGCTGAAGAACGGGCAGGTGATCGCCGAGTTCGCGCTGAAGTCCGAAGTGCTGCTGGACGAAGTGCGCGCCGGCGGCCGCATCCCGCTGATCATCGGCCGTGGCCTGACCGCCAAGGCGCGCGAAGCGCTGAAGCTGCCGGCCACCGACCTGTTCCGCCTGCCGGTCAACCCGCCGGATACGGGCCGTGGCTTCTCGCTGGCGCAGAAGATGGTCGGCCGCGCCTGTGGCCTGCCGGAAGGCAAGGGCATGCGTCCGGGCACCTATTGCGAGCCGAAGATGACCTCGGTCGGTTCGCAGGACACCACCGGGCCGATGACCCGCGACGAGCTGAAGGACCTGGCCTGCCTGGGCTTCTCGGCCGATCTGGTGATGCAGTCGTTCTGCCACACCGCCGCGTATCCGAAGCCGGTGGACGTCAAGACCCACCACACCCTGCCGGAGTTCATCTCCACCCGCGGCGGCGTGTCGCTGCGCCCGGGTGATGGCGTGATCCACAGCTGGCTCAACCGCATGCTGCTGCCCGACACCGTCGGCACCGGCGGTGACTCGCACACCCGCTTCCCGATCGGCATTTCCTTCCCGGCCGGCTCTGGCCTGGTCGCCTTTGCCGCGGCCACGGGCGTGATGCCGCTGGACATGCCCGAATCGGTGCTGGTGCGGTTCAAGGGCCAGATGCAGCCGGGCGTGACCCTGCGCGATCTGGTCAACGCGATCCCGCTGTACGCGATCAAGCAGGGCCTGCTGACGGTGGCCAAGCAGGGCAAGAAGAACATCTTCTCCGGCCGCATCCTCGAAATCGAGGGCCTGCCCGAGCTGAAGGTGGAGCAGGCGTTCGAGCTGTCCGACGCCTCGGCCGAGCGTTCGGCGGCCGGCTGCACCGTGCGTTTGAACAAGGAGCCGATCATCGAGTACCTCACCAGCAACATCACGCTGCTGAAGTGGATGATCGCCGAAGGCTATGCCGATGCCCGCACTCTGGCGCGCCGCATCAAGAAGATGGAAGAGTGGCTGGCCAACCCGCAGCTGATCGAGCCCGATGCCGACGCCGAATACGCCGCGGTGATCGAGATCGACCTGGCCGACATCCACGAGCCGATCGTGGCCTGCCCGAACGACCCGGACGACGTGAAGACCCTGTCCGAAGTGGCCGGCGCGCAGATCGATGAAGTCTTCATCGGTTCGTGCATGACCAACATCGGTCACTTCCGTGCCGCGGCCAAGCTGCTGGAAGGCAAGCGCGATATCCCGACCCGCCTGTGGGTCGCGCCGCCGACCAAGATGGATGCCTCGGAGCTGACCAAGGAAGGCCACTACGGCACCTTCGGCACCGCTGGCGCGCGCATGGAAATGCCGGGCTGCTCGCTGTGCATGGGCAACCAGGCGCAGGCGCGCGAAGGCGCCACGGTGTTCTCCACCTCCACCCGCAACTTCCCCAACCGCCTGGGCCGCAACACCAACGTCTACCTGGGTTCGGCGGAACTGGCGGCGATCTGCTCGCGCCTGGGCAGGATTCCGAGCAAGGCCGAGTACATGGCTGACATCGGCGTGATCAACAGCCAGGGCGCGGAAATCTACCGTTACATGAACTTCGACCAGATCCAGGATTATCAGGAACAGGCCGAGACCGTGGCGGCGTAAGCGCACGCATTGCGGTTGTGGAGACGACAAAGCCCGGCGCAAGCCGGGCTTTGTCTTTGTGGGTCGGTCGCAGCCTTTGCCGCGAGGTGGCTCAGTCGCCGTGGCCGAGCAGCCACGCCTCCAGCTCCGCCGCCGGCAGCGGCGGCGAGAAAAGGAAGCCCTGCAGCACTTCACAGCCCAGCCCGGCGAGCAGGCGGCGCTGGCGTTCGGTTTCCACACCTTCGGCGACCACGTGCTTGCGCAGACTTTCGCCGATGCGCAGGACCGAATTGGTCAAGGCGCGGGCCGACATGCTGTGCTCCAGGTCGCGCACGAAGCTCATGTCCAGCTTGAGTTCGGTGATCGGCAGGCGGTGCAGATGGCTGAGACTGGAGTAGCCAGTGCCAAAGTCGTCCAGCGACAGGGCCAGGCCCGCGGCCTGCATCGCGGCGATGTTGTCGAGCACGCGCGGCTGCGGCGACAGCATCACGCTTTCGGTCATTTCCAGGGTGATGTCGGCCGGTGGCAGGCCGTGTTGCTGCAACAGGCGCAGCAGCTCTTCCAACAGCAGCGGATCATCGAAGTTGCTGGCCGAGAGGTTGACCGACATGCGCGGGATCGGCACCCCGCGCTGGCGCCAGTCGGCCAGCTGCCGCATGGCATTGCGCAGCACCCAGCGGCCGAGATCGCCAATCAACCCGCTTTCCTCGGCCAGCGGCACGAAGCGTGCTGGCGAGATCGGGCCGAACTGCGGATGGTCCCAGCGCAGCAGGACTTCCACGCCATACAGCGGGTGCGGCGGATGGCTCAGCACCTGCGGCTGGTAGTGCAGCTGCAGCTGGTCGCGGCGCAGGGCTTCGCGCAGCGCGGTTTCCAGCGCCACGCGTTCCTGCGCCAGACGGTTCATGTCGGCGCTGAAGAAACGGAAGCTGCCGCCGCCTTCGACCTTGGCCCGGTGCATCGCCAGGTCGGCATGGCGCAGCAGCGTGTTGATGTCGCGGCCGTCCTCCGGAAAGATCGCCACGCCGATGCTGGCCGACGGGTGCAGGGTCATGTGGCCGACCACCGAGGGTGCGGCCACCGCGCCGAGCAGACGCTCGGCGGTCACCGCGGCCTGCTCGGCACCGCACAGCGGCAGGGCCAGCACGAACTCATCGCCAGCCTGGCGCCCGACCAGGTCGCCCAGGCCCAGATTCTCGCTCAGGCGCTGGGCGATATCGCGCAGCAATCCGTCGCCGGCGGCATGGCCCTGGGTTTCGTTGACCCGCTTGAAGCGATCCACGTCGAGGAACAGCACCGCCGCCGGCGTGTTCTGACTCTCGGCGTTGACAAGCAGCTGTTCGGCGCGCGCGTTGAACATCATGCGGTTGGGCAGGGCGGTCAGCGCGTCGTAGAAGGCCAGCTGGTGCACGCGTGCGCGGGTCTGCTCGCGCTCCAGCGCCAGTGCGCACAGGTGCAGGCAGATGTCGGCCAGCTTGATGTGCCACGGGTCCGGTTCGCGCGCTTCGGTGTAGTAGATGGCAAAGGTGCCGAGCACGCGTCCGCCACTGGACTTGATCGGGCTCGACCACGCGGCGAGCAGGCCGTAGCGCTGCGGGATCTCGCGGAAGTCGGCAAACAGCGGGTCGGTGCGCGTGTCGCTGACGCTGACCGGGCGGCCGCGCCAGGCCGCGGTGCCGCACACGCCGACCCCGGCGCCGATGCGCAGGCCGTCGATGGCGGCGTTGTACTCGGCCGGCAGGCTGGGCGCGGCGAGCGGGCGCAGCTTGCTGTCGTGGTCCACGCTCAGTACCGAGGCCTTCAGCGCCGGCGCCACGCGTTCGAGCTCGACGCAGATCATCGCCATCACGTCGGTCAGCGGCTGTTCGCGCACCAGCGCGTCGAGGACGCCGTTGTGCAGCACCTCGTGCATCTTGCTGTGGGTGATGTCGGTCAGCACCGCGACCGATTCGCTCGGCGTGCCGGGGCTGTCGCTGACCGGGTTGGTGATGATCGAGGTCCACAGCGGGCGGCCGTCGCTGCGGTACATCAGCAGGTCGGCGCTGAACTTGCGCCACGCCGCGGCCTGCTCGTAGATGTAGCGCATGGTGTTGGGATCGCTGTGCGGCCCGGCCAGCACCTGCGTCGGGCGCTTGCCGCGCATGTCTTCCAGCGTATAGCCGAACAGGCGGGTGAAGCCGGCATTGACATAGGTCACGCCGAGCTGCGCATCCAGGGTGATCAGGGCGGTGTCGCTGCGGTCCACCGCCACGCTGAGCTGACGCATGCGCGCCTCGTGGGCGCGCTGGGCGGTGACATCGCGGACGAAGGCCACGGTCAGGTGGCGTTCCTCGCGCATCACGCTCATCAGCGATACCGCCAGGATCGCTTCGCGGCCATCATCGCGCGCCAGCACCAGGTCGCGCGGTTCGGTGGCGCGGCCCGGCGCGTCCTGCGCGACCTCGGCGAAACAGCCGGCCAGCGCGGCCGGGCGCAACTGCGCCACCGGTCGTCCCTGTACCTGCGCGGCATCCACGCCCCAGATGCGCTCGGCAGCGGGGTTGAACATCACCACGCGCTGCGCGCCGTCCACCGCGATCACCCCGTGCGGCATCTGCGCCAGGGTGTAGCCGAGCAGGGAGTCCAGGTCGCGCGGGTCGAGCAGGGCGCGGTCGGGGTCGGCCGCGGAGGCGAGTCCTGCGAGTCCGGCAAGGGCGGTGGTGTTGTCCATGCTCAGCGGCTGGCGTGGGAAAGGGTCAGCAGACGCTCGGCGATGCGCTCCAGCGGCACGATTTCCTGCGCGGCGCCAAGCTTGAACGCGGCCCCGGGCATGCCCCAGACCACCGAGCTCGCCTCGTCCTGCACCAGCGTGGCGGCGCCGGCCTGCTGCATTTCCAGCAAGCCGCGCGCGCCATCGTCGCCCATCCCGGTGAGGATGGCGCCGATCGCATTGGGCCCGGCATTGGCGGCGACCGAACGAAACAGCACATCCACGGCCGGCTTGTGCCGGTTCACCGGGTCGCTGTCGTCGATGCGGCAGCGCCAGCGCGCACCATCGCGGATCACGCGCAGGTGGCGCCCGCCCGGTGGCAGGTAGGCATGGCCGGGCAGCACCGCTTCGCCATCGCTGGCCTCGCGCACGGACATGGCCGAATGGCGGTCCAGGCGCTCGGCAAACGCGGTGCTGAAACTGGCCGGCAGGTGCTGGGTCAGCACGATGGCTGGCGCGTCGGCGGGCATGCCTTCGAGCACCACGCGCAGGGCTTCGGTACCGCCGGCCGAGGCGCCGATGGCGATCAGGCGGTCGGTGGTGCGGAAGAGGCCGGCCCGCGTTGCCGGCGCGGCAGCGGCCTGCACGTCGAGTTCAACCTTGGGTGCCGGCGTGCGCGCCAGTGCGCGTACCCGGGCCTGGGCCGCGGCCTTGACCTTGCCGACGATTTCCTCGGCATAGCTCTCCAGGCCGCGGGCCACGTCGAGCTTGGGCTTGGAGACGAAGTCCACCGCGCCCAGGGCCAGTGCCTGCAAGGTGGTGTCGGCGCCGCGCTCGGTGAGCGAGGAGATCATCACCACCGGCGTGGGGCGCAGGCGCATCAGGTTTTCCAGGAACGCCAGCCCATCCATGCGCGGCATTTCCACGTCCAGGGTGATGACGTCCGGGTTCAGGCGCTTGATCTTGTCGCGCGCCAGCAGGGGATCGGCGGCGCTGCCGACGACCTCGATGCCGATGTCGCGCGAGAGGATCTCGGTGAGAATCTGCCGTACCACCGCCGAGTCGTCGACGATCAGTACGCGTACGGGGGCTTGCAGGTTCATTGAAACAGCTCCACGTCACCGCTGACCGGTGCCTTGGACAGGCGGGCACGCACCGCCGATTCGGCCGCGGCGACTTCGGCTTCGTGTGCGTGCGGCAGGCGCTGCACGACCACCCGGCCGGTCACCGGAAAGAACCAGACCTTGCGCGGATGGATGCCGCACAAGTCCTCGGCGACGATCGGGATGTGCTCGGCCAGCAGGTACTGGCGCACGAACTCGGCATTGCGCGTGCCCACCGGGTTGGAGGTAAAGCCCTTGAGCACGTTGGCGCCACCGAACACCTTGGCTTCCAGGCGCTTGCGGTGCGCACCGCGCTTGAGCAGGTCGTTGATCAGCAGTTCCATCGCATAGCTGCCGTAGCGCGCGGGCGCGCCATCACCGACCTGGCCCTCGGGCAGCAGGAAGTGGTTCATGCCGCCGATCTTCAGCACCGGGTCGCGGATGCAGGCAGCCACGCAGGAGCCCAGCGTCGTGGTCAGTGCGGTGTCGTCGTCCACGACCAGGTACTGGGTCGGCAGCAGCTTGGCGGCAATGGTCTGGAAGCGGGTATCGCGGTAGCGCATCACCGCGTCGATCTTCAACGCGGAACTCATGCGGCCGCTCCCTTGGCGCGGCGGTACAGCGTGCGGCCACAGGGCTGGATCAGGTCGGCTGCGTGCAGGTAGTTCTCGGAGTGGCCGGTGTAGAGCAGGCCGTCATCGCCCAGGTGCGGCACCAGGCGCGAGAGGATGCCGCGCTGCGTGGGCTTGTCGAAGTAGATCATGACATTGCGGCAGAACACCGCGGCAAACGGGCCGCCGACGTCATAGCGCGGCGCCAGCAGGTTGAGCTGGCGGAATTCGATGAGCTGGCGCAACGCGGGCAGGACCCGGCACTTGCCCTCGTTGGGGCCGCTGCCGCGCTGGAAATACTTGCGGCGCAGCGCCGGGTCCAGCGCCGAGACGCGGTCCACCGGGTAGACGCCGCGCGCACCGGTTTCCAGCACCTGGGTGTCCACGTCGGTGGCAAGGATGCGCACCGGCGGTTGCAGCGTGCCGAAAGCTTCGCAGGCGGTGATCGCCATCGAATACGGCTCTTCGCCAGTGGACGCCGCGCACGACCACAGCTTGAGCGCCGGCTCGTCGCGCCTGCGCTGCAGTTCTTCGCGCAGGCGCTCGAAGTGGTGCGGCTCGCGGAAGAACGAGGTGAGGTTGGTGGTCAGCGCGTTGGTGAACGACTGCCACTCCTCCTCGTCCTCGCCGCGTTCGAGCAGGTCGAGGTAGTCGCGGAACGAGCGCAGGCCGAGCACGCGCAGGCGCCGCGACAGGCGGCCATAGACCATGTCGCGCTTGGCCGGTGCCAGGGCGATGCCCACGCGCTGATGGATGAGTTCGCAGACACGGCGAAAGTCGCGGTCGGCGAACTCGAACTCGCGGCTGTCGGTCGGACTTGGGGAAACGTTGGACATGCGGCACCTCGTACTGATAGGGATATCGGCCGTGGGCGAGGGGACTGTAGGTGCCGTACAAAAGCAAACCCCGGCCGTGGCCGGGGTCTGCATGAGTGCTACAGGTGCCGCTGGATCAGAATTCCTGCCAGTCGCCTTCGGCCGCGACCACTTCGGCTTCCTGCCGAGCCGGGCGCAGCGCGCGCGGCTGGGTCGGCGGGCGGGTGGCGGTGTGCTGGCTGGCACGCGGGGCCGGTGCCGCTGGCTGCTGGATGGGCGCGCTGGACTCGTCGAGGCGGAAGATCGACACCGCATCGGACAGCTGCCCGGCCTGTTCTTCCATCGCCCGCGCGGCAGCGGTGGCTTCTTCGACCAGTGCAGCGTTCTGCTGCGTGGTCTCGTCCATCTGGGTGATGGTCTGGTTGACCTGCTCGATGCCGGCCGACTGTTCCTGCGAGGCCGCCGAGATCTCGGCCATGATGTCGGTCACGCGCTGCACCGAGGCGACGATTTCGCCCATGGTCGCGCCGGCCTTGTGGACCAGTGCGGAGCCGTCGGCGACGCGGCCAACCGAGTCGTCGATCAGACCCTTGATTTCCTTGGCCGCATTGGCCGAACGCTGGGCCAGGGTGCGCACTTCGGAGGCGACCACGGCGAAACCGCGGCCCTGTTCGCCGGCACGCGCCGCTTCGACCGCGGCATTGAGCGCGAGGATGTTGGTCTGGAAGGCGATGCCGTCGATGACCGAGATGATCTCGGCGATCTTCTTGGAGGAAGTCTCGATATCACCCATGGTCGTGACGACCTGGCTGACCACCTCGCCACCCTGCGAGGCCACCGAAGCGGCACCGATGGCGAGCTGGTTGGCCTGGCGGGCGTGTTCGGCGTTCTGCTTGACGGTGGAGGTCAGTTCCTCC
>DASPIU010000081.1:0-17362 GCA_035629025.1 Stenotrophomonas sp. | reverse complement strand
CACCTGAAGGCCGAGAGCCTCACCTCAGATCGCCGCGAGCGATTCGACAATGAAGGCTCTCACCATGACCAACCAGCTGTTGCAGGGCGATGCCCTGAAGTTGCTCCCCACGCTCGACGCGGAATCGTTCGACGCGCTGATAACTGACCCGCCGTATGCCAGCGGCGGCGTCACCGCAGCCGCCCGGGCTCAGTCGCCGTCGAAGAAGTACTGCCGTGCTGGCGCCCATGCCGACTTCGTGGGCGACGAGCGCGACCAGCGCGCTCACCTGCGGTGGATGCATCTCTGGCTGACTGAGTGCGCCCGCGTGCTGAAAGAGGGCGCGCCGGTGCTGCTGTTCACCGACTGGCGGCAGCTCCCCCTCACCACCGACGCGCTGCAGCTGGCCGGCTTCACCTGGCGCGGCATCACCGTGTGGGACAAGACCGAAGGCGTGCGGCCGCAGCTGGGGCGCTTCCGCAACCAGGCCGAGTACATTGTGTGGGGCAGCAAGGGGCACATGCCGCTGCAGCGGAACGCGCCGGTGTTGCCGGGGGTGATTCGGGAGCCAGTGCGCAAGGCGGACAAGCACCACCTGACCGGCAAGCCGACGGCGTTGATGCGCCAACTGGTGCGGATCTGCGAGCGTAGTGGGCGGATCCTGGATCCCTTCGCCGGTAGCGGTACAACCCTGGTCGCCGCAGCTGCTGAGGGATTCTGCTGCACGGGTATCGAGATGACGTCCCACTACGCCGATAAAGCGCGAGAGCGCTTGTCGAATCGCCTGTGAGAGCCTCGCAGGGGGCGCGGCGGCGCCCCCTGCTATTTGGCTCGCTGTTGCTCCGCCCGAGCCAGTAGCTCTTGTTCCGCCCGGATTACGCTACGACAAATGTCACGGAGCGCGAGAAAGAGTTGCTGCTCCTGCCTGTTCAGTCGATTCTTGCCGCGATGGACGATCTTGGATCGCACCTTATAGATCTCGCGGAACAGTTTGATTAGCTCGCCTCTCGCATCAGGCGTCTTTGCGATCAGATACGCGCACCGGTTTGCCATCAATGCCGTCAAGCCGACGTCGGGGTCGGCATTCTCGTCACCCAATAGAATCTCGATGGCGACCGCAGCTTGAACGTACTGCAGCAGAGCATCTTGGCCACAATAACTGTCGAAAAGCCATCTTGCCGCGAGGGCGATATTGGCGCCGGCCGGTGCGCGAAGCACCGTTGCTATGGCGTCGAGCGAAGAACGAAGCTTGTCGGGTTCTCTCGTCGCTAAAGCGACCCGATGGAATCCCAGCTCGTGGAATTCCTCGACTTCCAATGGGTGGTGCTCTAGCCAGCCGTTATGGGAGAGCCGATGCACGAGGTACTCCTCAATGTCGGGCCCAAGGCGAATACGGCTCGTTCGATCAATGAACAAGCCGAGGGCAATTCCCAAACCAAAGAACGCGGAGAGTGATTCCCGAGCTCGATAGAACGGTTCCGTGGGCTGTCCGTCAACGTAACCCGACATCGACACCTGAAAATAGGTCGCGTCGTCCTCCCATGCTGATTGGTTTGCCAGGCCGAGGACATCAAGGCTTTTCCGCCTGTGCCGCAGCGGAAAGGCCCGAAGGTCCGCACCCGTGACCAGCCGGTGGTGCGGGGATAGGTCAAAGCGGCCTACATTCGTAGCTAGAAATCCGCCGACAGCATTCGGGAGGCGAACCGACAACTCATACTGCCATGGGAGCGAGTCGAACCGGTCCACCACCTCGCGCGCAATGCGCGACGGAGCGCCGAATTCGGGCACCTCTGCGAGAGGTTTCTCTTCTGCCCCGAGGATGGGACCGCGACCGCGGAACTTCTTGAGTTCCGATTCAACAAAGGTGTCGAACGGCGATTCACCGATATAGGCCCGCAATGCCTCGGCGAGCTCGCCTTTGTCAGGAAGGCTTCGGATCGACGCGAGATCCATGGACTGGGTGAGGATGACGTAGTTTGCTAACACTGTTGCGCGTTCCAGCCGCTCTGTGAGCTGTGCCACGAGCCTGTCGCGGAGCTGGGGCTGAAGTTCTAGGGGCATTTTGAATTCTTGTGTAGCGGCAGGATCGACGCTGCCTCTGGCGACCCTGATGTGGGCGGATCGGCGTTCTTGGCCTGGCCACCGAGCGGGAACTAGGTGGGCTTGGGCGAAAAGGCTTGGCCGGCCAGCTGGCTGCCAAGTCCGCACCGCACGGCTGCCGCAGAGGTTGCGTCGTTCGCATCCGCCAGCGGCTTTTGACGGCGCTAGCAGGCGCGAGAGACCGGCGGCGGCACCGCCGCCGGTCGTCATGACCGACTATGACCGAAGTTTTGTGGCCAGATTACGGTCCCGCATCAATTGCTCGTACACCCTAGTTGCAAGTTCGAACTCGGTTGGCGTCGAGGTCCGCTGCAAGAGTGAGCGTACCGTTACCCCAGGTTCACACAGACTGTACGAGGCGCACTCGATGGCGGTCGTCAGTCCATTTGCTTCGCAACCGCCTGAAAGATCGCACGCGAGCATCTGTGCTGCTATCCACTGAGCCGCAGGCAAAGCGGCCTTCTGCTGCGGCGACGTAGCTACATTCTGCCCCAATTCCCAGCCATGCCGGCTTGCCAGTGCCGCGGCTGCGTTGTAGACCGCATCCGGATTGTCGGAAGTCAATACGATGGTCTCTCCCGTCAGCTCGGCTGAACGCGACAAGCCGTCTGATGCCATGACAGACAGTTCGCGTGCTTGAACCACGTCGCTGCCCGAATGGGCCAACAGTTCTGCCTCAAGCTCTTGCGAGTTTCCCGAAAAGTTTGAACAGAAGCGTCGCACGTAGTTGTTGTAGTGCGTCGTGGATTCCGAAATAGATTTGTTAGCCGCTTCGCGTTCAAAGCCCTCGCATACCTGCGCAGCGGTAAGCAGATACTGCAGGCGCTGTCCCTCATCGATGCGATTGCCGGCTAGGCGTTGGGTGAGCTCTCCGTACGTGGTAACGCCCGACAACGGCGCGCGAGTGCCAATAGACCCGGGAACAGTGCTGGTCAGCTCCTTTGGTTGCGATCCAGCAGTGGCTTGCTCAGATCGGGTTCCATCGGCGGCCGCAGGGCCACCCGACGCAAAACCTTCTGACTTCGTCGACGAGTAGAAATGCCAACCGGCTGCAGCCACCAGGATGGCGATGCCTGCGGCGAGAGAGGACGTCTTCATGTTCATTATTGGCACCCCGTCGTTGGGAACATCTGAATCGAGCCACTGGTGGTTGCCCGCCAGAACTTCTGGGTCTGACCAGTGGTGGTCATGATCAATGTGAACTGGGATGAGGTTACGGCAGTGGTAGGGTTCTTAATGACCACCACCTGCATTTCGCGCTGACGCAGGATTTCCTCGTCGTCGCAGCTCAGGTTCACTGTCTCAACTTCCTTTTTGAGCAAGTTGATGCGAACACCTGGGAAGCCCGGCACGGTGACCCATACCCCGGTCCCGGAGCCAATACCGCCCCCTCCGCCACCTTCGCCCGCCCCACCTCCGCTTCCGCCTCCTGAATCGCCTCCACCCGTTCCGCCTCCTCCACCACCTGTCCCGCCGCCATCGTCGTAACAGACTTCTTGAGGAACGCCATTTACGTACCCAATGCCGCAGACCGCCATCGCTGAGGGGATGAAGGCCAGCGCTGCTACCGAGACCGCGAGCGCAATCCTGTTCGGGTTCATGCAATTGCTCCATTTGCATTTAGGGGCAGACATCCGCGCCGCCGGCAAGGTGCGCTTCGCCCAGCGCGGGAACTTGCTCTTCCGAGCGTAGCTTGGGTAACACGAAGCGCCGTACGAATCAATATTAATTGGGCTCTGTCCACTTGCCCACCTTCGTCGCGGGCGCGGTTCGCGCCTAAGGCCCGGCGCGCGCAGTCGTCGCCCCGCCACGCCTGCGGTCTTCATGCGCCCGTTTTTCCGCACCCCCGCGGGGCCGGCCAGGGCTCGCCGTTGTTGGTGCTCGCGGGCATCCAGTGGGGCGCCCACAACCTGCGGATCCCTGCGCCAACACGGCCCCTGTCCGCAGGTCCGGGCTTGGGACTCGCGGCATTCGTCGCTCGCCAGAATTTCCAGATGACCATCGGAGAGAGGTAACCAGGTAATTCGGGGCCGTGCGAGCGGTACAAGCCATTGATCTACCGAGGAAAACCGGGATTACCTCGGGAGGTAATTTGAGGTAATCCGCTGAGCCGAGAAAGGTAATGTCATTGATTCATAAGGGCTTTTTTTTTGGGGCCGATTACCTCCCCAAAAGGTAATCCCGTTACCCTGGAATTACCCCGGAATTACCTTTGACACATCTTCTTATGTCATTGAAAACATTGATGAAATTGGAGTAAATTTTAAGGGATTACCTAAATTACCTGTTCCCGATGGTCGTCTGAAAAATTGAGACAGGGGCGGGGTAGAGTGGTCTGCCAGCCACTCGCTACCACCGGAGCCGCCATGATTCGCGACGACCTGGCCACCCGTCTCCTCGATCTGGACCGCAGCGTTGACGGCATCCGCGCCGCGCTCGGTGACGACAGTCACGCCGTCGAGGAAATCGTGTCCCTTGGCGAGGAGATAGCCGCGGACGCCGGGGCGCAAGCCGGCTGGGTGGAAGACCAGGTGACGCTGATCCTGGCCAAGCACGGCCTCCTTGAGACGCCACCCGCCGGCGACGAGGAGGGTTGATCCCATGTGCTACTCCGCCCAGATCTACGCCGACTACCGAAAGCTGCTGCGCGAGCAGGGCCCGGTCATGGACCTGGACGCCTTCGCGCGGCTATGGCTGCGGGAGAATGGCTCGGCGCGATCGAAGATTCCGCGCGGGCTGATCGAGGCACTGCGGCCGCTACTGTCGGCCGACGTGGTAGCCGAGCTGGACGCGCGCTTCGCCGAGGACGAACAGGCGTGGCAAGCCGAGGTCTTTGCCCAGTCCAAGCGCAAAGCGGACAACGAGCGCAAGCTGGCCACGAAGCCTACGAAGACCGCTGCCAATGAGGTGCGGATCGCCGGCAACAAGATCGAGCAGCTGAAACGGAAGATCGCTGGCCTGCACCGGACCGAGTTGCGTCCATCCGATTGGCGCTTCTGGCCGCAGTGGTGGGCGCCCGTGATCCTGCGCGAGGGCGATCGGTATGTGGTGCGGCCGATGCGCTACCAGCTGCGGCAGCCGGGCAAGCCCTCCAGCTCGGACTACGTGGTCGATCGCGACACCGGGCGCAAGCGCCTGTCGGGCACGTACAACGCCCGACGCGACAACCTGGAGCGGTACTGGCGCCGGCAGTTCGGCTACACGCACGGCCTGATGGTGATCGACACGTTCTGGGAGAACGTGCAGATCTCGGATGGCCGCAACCAGGAGCTGCAATTCACGCCGCGCAGCGGTGAACCCATGCTGGTGGCTTGCCTGTGGGCGAACTGGACCGATCCCGCCGGCGTCGAGCCAGACTTGCCGTGTTTCGCGGCAATCACTGACGAGCCGGAGCCCGAAGTGGCCGAGGCTGGCCACGACCGCACCGTCATCAACATCAAGCCCGAGCACGTGGCCGCCTGGCTCAACCCGGATCCGGGGGACCTGGCCGCGCTGTACGCCATCTTCGATGACAAGCGGCACCCGTTCTACGAGCACCAGGTGGCGGCCGCGGCATGAGCGCCGATGACTCGAATGGCCTGCCCCCCGGCTTCCGATGGGAGAAGGCGTCGCAGCACGAGATCGGCCCGCCCAGGGCGCTCACGCTCGACGGCGAAGAGGCGGCCAGGTTGATCGACAAGGTGGCCGGTGGCTGGTTCGTCCTGCTGGAGCGGCAGCGGCCGGCGCCCACTGGCCAGCCCTTCGCTCCGCTCGTCAAGCGCGACTGCAGCAGCTTCGAGCAGGGGCGGCGAGGCGTGGCAATGTGGGCAGCGCGCAATCAAGATCGCATCAGGTCGGAAGTGGCGGCAAAGGTCGCGGCGCGGCCGCGCCACATAGCGGTCCGATAGGCCAAACCACCGGGAAAAAATCGAGGGCGGTTGAGGCGGTTCAAGGACTTAGGGAGGTCGAACCGGGAAAAAAAGCCGGCCTAAGTGCTTGATTCTAGGCCTTAGACGCGAGAACTCTTAATCAATAGGTCCAAGGTTCGAATCCTTGACGGCCCACCAAATAGAACAAGCACCTAGGTAGCCCCTAGGTGCTTTTTTCTTTTTCACGGTCCGGGAAAATACGGGTGGGTGGAACTGCTGAACCCCTTGATGCGCTCGATGCAGCATGGGTAGAGCAGTTGACGCCGTCTTCCCAGCCTTCGGCATGATGGTCTTGGCCGGTCGGCGCAGAGCGAGTGCTAGAGTCTGCTTCCGCCCCAAACAGGCCAGGGGTGTTCAGTGGGGAAGCACCACACCACCGAGGAGATCCTCGTTGCGCTCGCCAACGCTCGGTATTTTGATTCGCCCTCGTCTATGCAACAGGTCTTTCGAGAGGTCGTTGAAGGCCACTTGGTCATTAGTCTGGAGAGAGCCATACGGCAGATTTCAGAAAGTGGCCTTGCAGAGTTCTGTTACTCCAACGACGTTGGTCTGCATCCATTCGATCAGGTAGACACATGGGAAATCACCTTGACTGAAGCCGGCCGCGATGCACTGAATCGTCTCGGCATCCAATAGCTGCTGGTGGCCTTTAGCAAACAGGGGCCACCGCATCGGTGGTAATGTCCACTTCGCCCCATAGTGGACATTGATGCGGCCGCCGAGCCTAGCGCTAGGTCTGGCTAACGTCAGATTGTTACCCTGACCCAGCGGGCTCTAGTATCCAGCTGCACCAGGGGATAGCCATACGGAGCGCTGTGGATAAGTCGGATAACCCTTCGGGTCCGTCCATTAGGTAGTTAGGCGCTATCAGGAGTTCTCGCGAGATGGAAAGGACACAGGCAGACGCAATCGCGCAGGCCATTCTGGCGCCGGATCTAAACCGTCAGGAAGAGACTCGACAGAAGCGAGCAATCGAGGCAGCGCACCTTTCGCGCAAGCGCAAGGTAGCTTGGTTTGCTCTCGTTGGCTCGGCCATCGGCGCGGCCGTGGCATACCTCAGCGGAAGCAGCTTTTCGTTCGGAGTGATTTGGGGTGGGCTTGCCAGTTCCGCTTTAGGCTGGCTTCTCGCACACCGAGCGGGTGCCTAAGAGTTCATTCAGGCCGAACCCGCTGGGCGGGCCGGTTTGATCCCAGAGTTGCGAACGTCCGCTGCGGGCCGATAGCGAACATTGACGTCGTCTTGCTAGCCTTCGCCATGATGGCTTTGGCCGGTTGGCGCAGTGCGGGTGTTAGAGTCTGCTTCCGGCCCGAAATGGACATCGGGCGAGATCAGGGGGGGCAGGGCGTGAAATACATGGATGGCACCGACATCGCGCCAGGCGACATCATCCAGATCGCCACTAAGTACCGCGGAAGAGTCATCGCCTCGATGGATACGGAAAAATATCTGCCCGGGCAGGAAGGCTGGGCATATCTCGGCGAGGGCATCATGGTCGACACCGACTTCGGCGGTCTAGTGCATTACACCGTCGAAACCGCTGACGACTTCGCGCTGATCAAGCGCCCCTGACCAAACGCAGATGTCCGCTTCCGGCCGCGCGCGCTTAGCGTCTTTCCACCCCGGGGCCGGCGTCTTGGCCAGTCAGGGCTGAGCGAGTGCTGGAGTCTGCTTCCGACCCGAAGGGTTAGCGACTGCATAGGGAGTTATATGGCCGCCACGAGGAAGATCGTACTGGTTTCGAGGCAAGGCTACACGCGCGAGTTGGACGCGCGGGTCGCTGACTGGATCCAGGAAGGCGTCAGGTACGTCGGTGTGGTCGGAATCGATGCTGCCCGCCTCGAGGACATCATTGACGAACAGTGCGTCGGCGTTTGGATCCAACCCCTACTTCATGCTCACGGCATCGCACGCCGATAACGAAACGGTCGAGGACGCAGTCTTACTTGCGAAGCAGCTGACCGAAGGCTTTGGCGACGGCCCAGTTGAGGTAGTGGAGCTGTAGCCAAGCGCTGCGCATTGGTGTCGGTCGCCGCGCGACCGACCTGAGAGCATCCGCTCCTGGCCGGTAGCGGACATTGGGTCCGGCGGTGCTGTCTGGTCGGCGCTAACCAACGACGACCAGGCGGCTTATAAACGGCAGCTTCGTCGATGACCCGGCATACGTGGGTTACGTTCCGCGTTGCCCAGAACGGCCTCCAAGGACCGGGAAAAGTACGAGCGCGACTAGGTAGATTAAGCGCTTACTGAGGGTGGTCCGGGAAAATTCCGCCACCTAAGTCATTGATCCTGAAGCTCAGACGTCCTAACTCTTAATCAATAGGTCCAAGGTTCGAATCCTTGACGGCCCACCAAATAGAACAGCCACTCAGCGAAAGTTGAGTGGCTGTTTTTCTATGCGCCGACGATCACGCTTGCGCCGTGGAGCTCCGCCGCGTCAACGTCAAGCGCTCTCTGCGGACCCGCCGTTCCCATCGCCCGTCCCCGCCAGCACTGAAGCAAACTCACCAAACGCCGCCCGCACCGCCGCTGGGTTCTCGATCCACGGGAAGTGGCCGGCCCCTGGGATTTCCCGCGCCATCACGTTCGGCGTGGTGTATGCAGCGTCTTGCCAAGCACGCTGGCTGACGATCCGGTCGCTCTCGCCCCACAGCCGCAGCACCGGGATATCACTGGGCCACCACTGCGCGCTATAGGAATGGTCGAAGTTTGCGTCCGACCACTCGACCGCATCGCTGTTGTAGGGCATCCGCCCCAGCAGCGCGCGTCCGGCCTCCAGCCCTTCTGGCGTGAAGTTCCATTCCGCCGATGCCACGGCCAGCGCCGTCAGCTTCTCGATGGACTTGTCCTGCGCGTACGCCGCGGCCGCCTCTTCAAACCCGGGCAAGGGATTGTGGCGGGTCATCTCGACGTATTCGGCGTGCCAACTGCAGTCAGGCGCGGTGTCCAGCAGCGCCATGCCGCGGATCAGGCCGCGCAGTCGCGGTGTCGCCAACAAGTACATGCCGCCGGTGGAGTGGCCGACGAAGACGGGGTTCTGGACGGCCTCCGCGGCCTCGCACAGGACGCCTGGCCAATCGGCGTACGGATCGCTTGCTTCCACCAGGTTGGAGCCATCGCCAGGCAGGTCAATGAGCCAGATCGAACCGGCCACGTCCATCGCATCGGCCAGTTCAAGCAGGCTTTCCGAACCGATGCCGGGGCCGCCAGGCAACAGCAGCCAGTTGAGCGTGCCGGGTCGACTGGAGTGAAGTCGCATCCGCACTCGGGATGGGGTATATCGCGTGTCCATCGGGGTTTCGCAGAAGAGTCTGCCGCCTCAGACAAGATGTGAGCCGGCAAGTTCCAGAAAAATAGCGATGCTGAAGGGCGGCGAAGGATCAGGTCGAGCGCGCCCCTCACCCCTCAGGCCCATAACAGCGCCAGTCAATCGCCTCGATCGTCTGCTCAACCTCCGCTTCCTCCACCGCGCTCAGCCGCTCCACTGCCACAACCGTGCGTGGATCGACCTGCTGCTCCACCGCGGCCGCTTCGATCGGCTTGATGTCGCGAAGCGGCAACCAGCAGCGCTCTGGAAGCGCGCCTTCCGGCCAGCCCGTGAGGAATACATCGTGAAGCGCCATGTCCCGCGGGGTCCAATGACCTCCTGGGATGTCCGCGTTGAAACGGCGTGCAGCCGCTTCCCTGGACTCGAACTGGCATCTCATATCGACCTCCACTTCATGCCAGCGCGCGCATCAGGCGGCTGGCCACTCGAACATAGTCCTGCAAATGCTGCGAAACCGTGAACGCCCAACCATTCATCCGCAATGCGCGATGTCACGGCGTGTGCACGGCATCCACACGCGTTTTTGCTGGGCCTCCCCGCATCTTGTACGTGCCGAACGGGGGTGACAAAGCGTCCCAATCGTAGATCGGCATGTCGCACAAGAGGATCTACCCGTGAGCAATCAGAATCAGCAGGGCGGCCAGAACAACAACAACGACCGCAATCAGCAGAACCAGCAGAACCAGCAGAACCAGCAGCAGAATCAGCAGAACCAGCAGGATCAGCAGCAGAAGCAGCAGAACCAGGAACAGGGCAACGAGCGCAACGAGAACCAGCGCAACGAACGCAACAACGAGCGCCGTTGATCCATCGGGGCGCCCACTCGGGCGCCCTTGGGTTCACCCCGTCCGGGTAGTGAGCAGGCACAGCAAAGCGCTCGGACGGGGCCCCACTTATTCAAGGCGAGCCATGCAAGACCTCAGCGTCGATGATCTGTTCCTGCACATGAAAATCCTGTCCCTGAGTGGACACCCGCAGCACGACACCTTGATATTGATCGCCTCGCAACCAGGCGAGGCCAAAGACGACTACTCCTCCTGCGTATGGGCAGTGGATTTGCGGCAGAAGACCGCGCCGCGTCGCCTGACCCCTCCGGATTTCCCCGTATCCTCGGCGCTCATTGCGCCGGACGAGTCCGCCATCGCAATGCTCAGCCAGCGTGGCGACGACCCGGGCATGCGCATCTATCTGCTCCCGCTCTCTGGCGGTGAGGCCAATCGTCTCGACACCGGCGACCTGGAGATCGAGCAGATCCTGGAATGGTCCAGCGATTGCAGCGCCTTGCTCGCCACCGTGCGCGTTCCCTACGCCGAGGACGCGCTGGACGATCCCGGCAGCGCTTCGCGCCCAATCGTGGCGAATTTCCTCCCTTACAAGATGGACGGCGATGGCGCTACCGTCGGCGCGCGCACGCATCTGTTTCGGGTGCCGCTGGATGGGAGCAAGCCGCTCCAGCTCACCCAGGGCGACTTCAACGTGTCCGCGGGCAGCTGGTCGCCACGCGGTAACCGCCTGGCTTACAGCCGCGACGAAGGCCACCATCAGCGGCATATCACCCAGCTCTGGGTCGCTGATGCGCAGGGGCGAGATGCACGCCGCATCACCGACCACTTCGCTCTCGTCACCGGCGCGACCTGGTGCCCGGATGGCAGCAAGATCGCCTTCAGTGGCAGCAAGGTGCCCGGCGATTCGCTGGGCAAACTCTATTGCATTGCCGCCGATGGCGGTGAGCCGTGCGAATACGGCGGCGGCGACCTCCACCTGGAAGGCGGGCAGATTCAATGGCATCCAGGCGGCGGGCGACTGGCGGCAATCTGCAACCACCGCGGCCGGTTCGAGATCGCGATGGTCGATACTGTCACCGGCGAATGTTCGCGCATCGGCCGCGGCCTCGCGCAGGCCTCGCAGCCCATCGCATGCGATGACGGCCTGGCGTTCGTCTCGGCCACGATGTGCTGGCCAGACGAGGCGTACTTCATCTCCTGGGATGGCAGCAACGACCGCCGCCTGACCCGTTTCAACCGGCAGTGGATGAGGGAGCGCAAGCGGCCGCGTTGCAGCCTGCGCCGCTTTGAAGTGCCCGATGGCAAGGGCGGCACCGAAAAGATCGATGCATGGTTGCTGCGCCCGCCGGGCGACAGCCCTGGCCCATACCCGGTGCTGTTCGACATGCACGGCGGCCCGCAAAGCGTGGCACTCATGGATTACGCCAGTCATGTGTACTGGTATGAGCTGCTGGCGCGCGGCTGGCTGATCGTGGCGCCCAACAGCGTGGGTTCCGGCGGCTACGGCGACGAATTCGCCAAGCGCCTGCAGGGGCATTGGGGCGAACTGGACCTGCCGCAGCACCTGGCCATCCTCGACCAGTTGCAGGCCGAGGGCGTGGCCAGCGACCACGCCGCCTGCGCCGGCAAGTCCTATGGCGGCTTCCTCAGCGCCTGGGCGGTGGGCCGCTGTGACCGCTTCGGCGCTGCCGTGGTCAGCGCCCCGGTGGCGAACGTGGCGTCGCATTCGGGCACCTCCGATACGGGCTTCTACGTCACCCCGTACGCGATGGGCGGCGAGATCGATGACAAGCTCGATCGCTACCATGCGCTGTCGCCGGTGAAATATTTCGAGGAGGTTTCCGCCGCCGTGCTGCTGCTGAGCGGGCAGGACGACCAGCGTTGCCCGGTCGGCCAGGTCGAGGAGCTGTTTGCCCGTCTGGTGCGGCACTCCGACTCCAAGGCGCGGATGGTCATCTACCCGGAGGGCAGCCACACGCTGGCCGGGTCAGGGCGGCCCAGCCACCGCCGCAATTACCACCGCCGCATCGTGGAGTGGCTGGGCGCACACTAGCGACCTAAGTCATTGATTCTCCGAATCATCGGTTCTGGCAGACGTGATCCAGGGAAAGGCACCTGCTGTGGCGGGTGCCTTTATTGTTGAGGGGTCCCCTGCAACAATGGCGCCCGCCACCGCAATGCGGACCGGCGCCAGGCGAAAGTGGCGGAATTGGTAGACGCACCAGATTTAGGTTCTGACGCCGCAAGGCGTGGGGGTTCGAGTCCCCCCTTTCGCACTATCCCGGCCACCCTCGCGGCGGCTGGCAGAGCCCGCCGGAATCGGCGAAACTAGGCGGCTCGGGGCTCGCCGCCCTCCCTAACCGCTCATCATTTCGTGCCGACCGGAGGCTGGTCGGTGGCAGGAGTCAACATGCAAGCTTCGATCGAATCCACCGGCAACCTGGAACGCCGCCTGACCTTCACCCTGCCGGAGGAGCGTCTGGAGACCCATATCGGCGGGCGCCTGCGCGAGATCGCGCGGACCGCGCGGATCAAGGGTTTCCGCCCGGGCAAGGTGCCGGCCAAGGTGATCGAGCAGCGTTTCGGACCGCAGGTGCGTGCCGAAGCCCTGGACGGCCTGCTGCGTGAGACGTTCGAGTCGGCTGTGCGCGAGCACTCGCTGCGCCTGGCCGGCAACCCGCGCATCGACAAGGCCGGCGCCGGCGAGTTCGACTTCGTGGCGACTTTCGAGGTCGTCCCCGAGTTCGGCGAGATCGACGTGACCAAGCTCAACGTGATCCGCCACACCGCCGAGGTCACCGACGCCGACATCGACCAGATGATCGAGAACCTGCGTCTGCAGCGCCGCACCTGGCAGCCGGTCGAGCGCGGTGCGCAGACCGGTGACCTGGTCGCGCTGGAAACCTGGTCGCAGGCCGGTGACGAGCGCCTGCCGGCCGAGGGCGTGGAGCGCGGCTCCAGCATCCTCGGCTCGGGGGTGATGTTCGACCAGATCGAGAAGGGCCTGGAAGGCCTGGCCAAGGGCGAGGAAAAGACCCTTACCGTCGAGTTCCCGGCCGACTGGCGCGTGCCGCAGCTGGCTGGCAAGACGGTCGAAGTGCACGTGAAGGCCGTGGAGGTCTCCGAGCCGGTGCTGCCGGAGGTCAACAAGGACTTCATCAAGAGCTTTGGCGTCAAGGGCGGCGACACCGAACAGTTCCGCGCCGACATCCGCACCAACCTGGAGCGCGAGCTCAAGGGCGCGCTGATGAACCGCCTGCGCCGCGAAGTGGGCGAGCAGCTGATCGCCGCTTATTCGCACATCGAGCTGCCGCCGCGCCTGGTCGAGAACGAGGCCCGCAGCATGCTGATGCAGCAGGTCGAGCAGATGCGCCGCAACGGCCGCGACCCGGGCCAGCCGCCGGCCGACGCCCACCAGGGCTTCATGGACGCTGCCGCCAAGCGCGTGCTGGTCGGCCTGCTGGTCGGCGAGGTCGCCCGGACCAACCAGCTGCGCCTGGATCCCAAGCGGGTGAACGAAACCCTGCGGCTCATCGCTTCCACCTACGAGGAGCCGGAGCAGGTCATTGAGATGTACCGCAACGATCCCCAGTTGATGGGGAGCCTGCAGAGCCGGGTGATGGAAGAGCAGGTGATCGACTGGATCGCCGAGCGCGCCCAGCATACCGAGCAGGCCATGTCGTTCCAGGACGCGATCCGCAATTGACCCGGGTGCCGGCGCAGGTCGGTGCCACAACAGGAAGACCGATGAGCATTGAGACCAAAGCCCTGAACCTGGTGCCGATGGTGGTCGAACAGACCAGCCGCGGCGAGCGCGCCTACGACATCTATTCGCGCCTGTTGAAAGAGCGGCTGATCTTCCTGGTCGGCCCGATCGATGACCACGTCGCCAACGTGGTCATCGCCCAGCTGCTGTTCCTGGAAGCGGAGAACCCGGAAAAGGACATCAGCATCTATATCAACTCGCCCGGCGGCGTGGTCACGGCCGGCATGGCGATCTACGACACCATGCAGTACATCAAGCCGGACGTGAGCACCATCTGCGTCGGCCAGGCCGCCAGCATGGGCGCCCTGCTGCTGGCCTCGGGTGCGGCCGGCAAGCGTTATGCGCTGCCAAACTCGCGCGTGATGATCCACCAGCCGCTGGGTGGCTTCCAGGGCCAGGCCACGGACATCGACATCCATGCCCGTGAAATCCTGACCCTGCGTTCGCGCCTGAACGAGGTGCTGGCCAAGCACACCGGGCAGTCGCTGGAGACCATCGCGCGCGACACCGAGCGCGACAACTTCAAGAGCGCCGTGGATGCCCAGGCTTACGGTCTGGTCGACCAGGTGCTCGAGCGCCGGCCGGACGAGTCGATCCAGCCGGGCTGATTGCCTGCTTGAGCGCCCAAGGCAAGGAAATCCAAGGCAAAACCTGCGGGGTCGGGGCCGGACTTTCGTCCTCCCGACCCTGTGTTATTCTCGAATCGAACCCCCGTTCACCGGGTGGGGCAACTGGGTAACAGAAGCATGAGCGAAGACCGCCAAGGTCGTTCCGGCGACAGCACCAAGATTCTCTACTGCTCGTTCTGCGGCAAGAGTCAGCATGAGGTCCGCAAGCTGATCGCGGGCCCGAGCGTGTTCATCTGCGACGAGTGCGTGGAGCTCTGCAACGACATCATCCGCGAGGAGCTCGAGGAGAAGGCGCAGTCGGCACGCTCGAGCCTGCCCAAGCCGCGCGAGATTCTCGAGGTGCTCGACCAGTACGTGATTGGCCAGAACCGGGCCAAGCGCACGCTGGCCGTGGCCGTGTACAACCACTACAAGCGCATCGAAAGCCGGCAGAAGAACGACGACGTCGAACTGGCCAAGTCCAACATCCTGCTGGTCGGTCCGACCGGTTCGGGCAAGACGCTGCTGGCCGAGACGCTGGCGCGCCTGCTCAATGTGCCGTTCACCATTGCCGATGCCACCACGCTGACCGAAGCCGGCTATGTCGGCGAGGACGTGGAAAACATCATCCAGAAGCTGTTGCAGAAGTGCGACTACGACGTCGAGAAGGCGCAGCAGGGCATCGTCTACATCGACGAGATCGACAAGATTTCGCGCAAGAGCGAAAACCCCTCGATCACCCGTGACGTGTCCGGCGAAGGCGTGCAGCAGGCACTGCTGAAGCTGATCGAAGGCACGGTCGCCTCGGTGCCGCCGCAGGGCGGGCGCAAGCATCCGCAGCAGGAATTCCTGCAGGTGGACACCAAGAACATCCTGTTCATCTGCGGTGGCGCGTTTGCCGGGCTGGACAAGGTGATCCAGCAGCGCTCCAACGATTCAGGCGGTATTGGTTTTGGCGCCAAGGTCAAGAGCAGCACGCGCAAGACCGAGGTCGGCAAGGTGCTGGCCGAAGTGGAGCCGGAAGACCTGATCAAGTTCGGCCTGATCCCCGAGCTGGTGGGCCGCCTGCCGGTGGTCGCCACGCTGGCGGAGCTGACCGAGGACGCCCTCGTGCAGATCCTCACCGAGCCCAAGAACGCGATGGTCAAGCAGTACGCCAAGCTGCTGGCCATGGAGGGCGTCGACCTCGAGGTGCGGCCCAACGCCCTCAAGGCGATCGCCCGCAAGGCCCTGCAGCGCAAGACTGGCGCGCGCGGCCTGCGGTCCATCCTGGAGCAGTCGCTGATCGACACGATGTTCGAGCTGCCGAACATCAGCAACGTCGAGAAGGTGGTGGTGGAGGAGAGCACCATCGAGGAGAACAAGCCTCCGCTGCTGGTCTACCGCGAGGCCGCGAAGAAGGCCTGATGACCCGGGACCGGCCCCTTCCCTCCCCAGGCTCGCGACGAGCCGCCTTCCCGGTCCCCCCTTCGTTTTTGTGCCCTTTCAGTCCTGTCCGCCACCCAAGAGGAGCGGCCGGGTTGAAAATGGCTAATCGCCAGCCATCTGTGGCTGGTCACTTTGAGGATCGCCATGTCCGGACATACCCCCCTGCCTTCTGACCCGATGGACCTGCCGCTCCTGCCCCTGCGGGACGTGGTGGTGTTCCCCCACATGGTCATCCCCCTGTTCGTCGGCCGCCCCAAGAGCATCAAGGCGCTGGAAGCCGCGATGGAGGCCGAGCGCCGCATCATGCTGGTGGCCCAGAAAGCCGCCGCCAAGGACGAGCCCTCCGTCTCCGACATGTTCGAGGTCGGTTGCATCTCCACCATCCTGCAGATGCTCAAGCTGCCCGATGGCACCGTGAAGGTGCTGGTCGAGGGCCAGCAGCGCGCGCGCGTCTCCAAGATCACCGACGGCGCCGCTCACTTCGTGGCGACGGTCGTGCCGGTCGATTCCAGCAGCCCCGACGGCAAGTCCGCCGAGATCGAGGCGCTGCGCCGCGCGGTGCTCCAGCAGTTCGACCAGTACGTCAAGCTGAACAAGAAGATCCCGCCGGAGATCCTGACCTCCATCGCCTCCATCGACGACCCGGGCCGCCTGGCGGACACGATCGCCGCGCACCTGCCGCTGAAGCTCGACAACAAGCAGGCGGTGCTCGACCTCGACGACGTGAAGGCGCGGCTCGAGAACCTGTTCGGCCAGCTCGAGCGCGAGGTCGACATCCTCAACGTCGACAAGAAGATCCGTGGCCGCGTGAAGCGCCAGATGGAGAAGAACCAGCGCGACTTCTACCTCAACGAGCAGGTCAAGGCGATCCAGAAGGAGCTCGGCGAAGGCGAGGAGGGCGCGGACATCGAGGAGATCGAGAAGAAGATCAAGCTCGCCAAGATGCCCAAGGAAGCGCTCAAGAAGGCCGAGGGCGAGCTCAAGAAGCTCAAGCTGATGTCGCCCATGTCGGCCGAGGCCACCGTGGTGCGCAACTACATCGATACGCTCATCAATCTTCCCTGGAAGAAGAAGAGCAAGATCAACAACTCCATCGGCAATGCCGAGACCGTACTCGACGACGACCACTACGGTCTGGAAAAGGTCAAGGAACGCATCCTGGAATACCTGGCCGTGCAGCAACGCGTCGACAAGGTCAAGGCGCCCATTCTGTGCCTGGTGGGTCCTCCGGGCGTGGGCAAGACCTCGCTCGGCCAGTCCATTGCGCGCGCCACGAACCGCAAGTTCGTGCGCATGGCGCTGGGCGGCGTGCGTGACGAGGCCGAGATCCGCGGCCACCGCCGCACCTACATCGGTTCCATGCCCGGCAAGATCCTGCAGAGCCTGGCCAAGACTGGCGTGCGCAATCCGCTGTTCCTGCTCGACGAAGTGGACAAGCTCGGCCAGGACTTCCGCGGCGACC
>DASPIU010000080.1:0-57791 GCA_035629025.1 Stenotrophomonas sp. | reverse complement strand
ACCGCCCATCGCGCCGCATCGGCCCGGCATCAATGTGCGGATATCCGCAAGAAGTCACTGAGAGGCAGCGGAACCAGGAGAAAAATCCAACGGTCATCCTGCCGCTACAGGCCACCGTCCAATTCGCGTAACCTTGCAGCCCTGATGACCTCGTCCCCCACCCTGCGCACCATCCACGCCACGCGCTACGTCACGCCCTTGCGCGAAGGCGGCTCGCTGCCCGCGGTGATCGAGGGCGATGACGATGGCCTGTACGTGATGAAGTTCCGTGGCGCAGGCCAGGGGCCGAAGGCGCTGGTGGCCGAACTGGTGTCCGGCGAGCTGGCGCGTGCGCTGGGACTGCCGATGCCGGAGCTAGTGCTGGCCGAACTCGACCGCGAATTCGCGCGCACCGAGCCCGACCCGGAAATCCAGGATCTGATCCGCGCCAGCGAGGGCCTGAACCTGGCCCTGGACTACCTGCCCGGCGCGATCAACTACGACCCGGCCGCGATGCGTCCGGACCCGGAACTAGCCGCGCGCATCGTCTGGTTCGATGCCTGCATTTCCAACGTGGACCGGACCACGCGCAACACCAACCTGATGGTGTGGCACGGCAAGCTGTACCTGATCGACCACGGCGCCTCGCTGTATTTCCACCACGACTGGGCCAGCGCCGGCGACGCCGCGGCCAAGCCCTTCGCGATGATCCGCGACCATGTGCTGCTGCCATTTGCTGGCGACATCGCCGCGGCCGATGCAGCGCTGGCGCCGCTGCTGGACGCGGCCACGATCCATGCGATCGTCGATCTGATCCCGGCGCAATGGCTGCTGCCCGACCCGGTCTTCGCCGACGAACAGGCGCAACGCCGCGCCTATGTCGAACACCTGCTGCAGCGCCTGGCCCAGCGCCAGGTCTTCGTCGAGGAGGCCATCCGTGCCCGCGCCGCACACCTATGACTACGCGATCATCCGCGTGGTGCCGCGGGTGGAGCGCGAGGAATTCGTCAACGTCGGGGTGATCGTGTCCTGCCCGAGCGCGCGCCACCTGGAGGCACGCATCGAGATCGACGAGCCGCGCCTGCGCGCGTTCGCGCCCGGTCTGGACCTGGACGCGTTGCGCCCCTATCTCACCGCCATCGAGGCAATCTGTCGCGGCGATGCCGACGCCGGCCCGATTGCCGCGCTGCCGCCGCGCGCGCGCTTCCACTGGCTCACCGCCAAGCGCAGTTCGATCGTGCAGGTCTCGCCTGCGCATGTCGGCCGCACCACGCAGCCCGAGCGCATCGTCGAGCACCTGATGGAACGCATGGTGCGCGTGCCGCGCTGAGCGCGGCAACGCCTCAGCGCTCGGGCAAGGCGTAGGCCACGACGTAATCGCCCTTCGGCGTTTCCATGAAGTGATGGCCGCCGGCCATGATGACCAGGTACTGCCGCCCATTGGCCTCGTACACCATGGGCGTGGCCTGGCCGCCCGCGGGCAGCTTGGCGTGCCACAAGGTCTTGCCGGTTTCCAGGTCGATGGCGCGAATCAGATCGTCGGTGGCCGCGGCGATGAAGATCAGGCCGCTGGCGGTGATCACCGGGCCGCCGTTGTTCGGCGTACCGATCTCGATCGGCAAACCGGAGCGGATACCGAACGGGCCATTGCCGCGTGCGCTGCCAAACGGCCGGTCCCACAGGGTACGCCCGGTCTTCAGCTCGATCGCGCGGATGCCGCCATACGGCGGCTGCTTGCACAGCAGCTTGGTGAAGGGCAGCCGCCAGCCGGCGTTGACGTTGATCGCGTACGGCGTGCCGACCTGCGGGTCGCCCGCCCCTTCGGCGCCGCCCATCTCACCGCGCACGTCCTCGCGCGGAGCCCAGCCGAGCTTGTCGGCCTTGGCCCGCGGCACCAGGATGTTGTAGTTGGGCATGTCGTTGTAGTTGGCCACGATCACGCCGCGGCGTGGGTCCACGGCCACGCTGCCCCAGTCCGAACCGCCGTTGTAGCCGGGGTACTCGATGGAATGGCGGTCGGCCTCCGGCGGCGTGTAGAAGCCCTGGTAGCTGGCCTTGCGGAACTGGATGCGGCACACCAGCTGGTCGATCGGGGTGATGCCCCACATGTCGCGCTCGGTGAGGTCGGGCTTGCGCAGCGTGTGGTAGAGCGAGAAACGCTGCGTCGGCGCGCGCTGCTCCGGTTCCACGCCACCCTGCGGCACCTTGCGCTCCTCTGCAGGTGTCAGCAGGGCGCCGGTGCGACGGTCGAGCACGTACATGTCGCCCTGCTTGCTCGGCAACAGGATGGCCTTGACCACGCCACCGGCAGTGGGGAAATCCACCAGCGTGGCCTGCGAGCCGAAGTCGTAGTCCCACACGTCCTTGCGCACCGCCTGGAAGTGCCAGGCCACGCGGCCGCTGTCCACGTCGATCGCCACCAGTGAAGTCGCATACTCGTTCTGCGCCGGGGTGCGCGAGCTGCTCCAGTAATCGGCAGCCGAATTTCCCATCGGCAGGTAGACCAGGCCGAGCTCGTCGTCACCGGTGGCGGTGGTCCACATGTTCGGCGTGCCGCGGGTGTACGTCTCTCCCTCAGGCGGCAGGCTGGTGCGTTCGGGGTGTTCCATGTCCCAGGCCCAGCGCAGCTGGCCGGTGACCGCGTCGTAGGCCTGGATCACACCGGAAGGCGCATCGCGGCGCTGACCGTCCAGCACCTGGTGGCCGGTGACGATGACCCCACGGACGATGGCCGGCGGCGAGGTGATCGACACATAGCCGGGCGGCGTATCGCCCATGCCTGTCGTGATGTCGACCTGGCCGTTGGCGCCGAAGCCGACACAGGGCTTGCCGGTGGCCGCATCGACGGCAATCAGCCGGCCATCGAGCGTGCCTTCGATGATCCGCGCACGGCAGTCCGCCGGCGCCGCAGCCGCTGGCACCTCGTAGTACGACACGCCACGGCAGGCAGCGGTGTACGGAATCGAACGGTCCTCGACCTTGGGATCGTAGCGCCAGCGCTCCTTGCCAGTAGTCGCATCCAGGGCGATCAACTGGTTGCGTGCGCTGCACAGGTACAGCGTGTCACCAATCTTCAGCGGCGTGGTCTCCGCGCCCCAGCGCTTGTCCGGCAGGTCGCCGGTGCGGAAGACCCAGGCCTGCCGCAGTTGCGCGACATTGTTGCGGTCAATCTGGGTCAGCGGCGAATAACGCTCGGCGGCGTTGCTGCGACCATAAGCGGTCCAGTCCGCCGCAGCAGGCCGGTCGGTGATCGATTGCGACGCGGGCGAGGCGCTGGTGTCAGCCGCGGCGGTTTGCTGCGGGAAAGCGCCATCCGGCCCGGTAATCCCGTGCGGCACGAAGGCCAGCGCGAAGGCCACGGCGAACAGCGCGGCCATCAATCCGGCCAGGCCCAGCGGCACGGCGCGCGATGCCGGACGCCACAGGCGTGGCATCAGCAATGCCAGCAGCAGGCCGAGTACCGTGAGCAGGCCCAGGCGCGGCACCCAGCGCCAGTACTGGCTGCCCGATTCCCACCATGTCCACAGCAGCGTCGCCAGGAACACGCCCCAGTACCACCACGCGCCGGCGATGCGGCCACGCCACAGGCCGACGCCCGACACCAGCAGGCCAATGCCGGCCAACGCGTAGTACCAACTGCCGCCCAATACGGCCAGCCAGATGCCACCAGCCAGGAAGGTCACCGCCAGCAGCAGGATGACCACGGAAAACAGCGACAGCAGCCAGGAACGCTGGGGTCGCGCGACAGTGGGCTCGGACATCGATTTCTCCTCACGTCCCGGACTACGCCGGCAACTGCGATGCCGGCAGCCACGCGTTATCGCAGACACAAGGTGAAAGGCGCGCGTGCGTGGCGGCATGGTGCCGTGCACGGAATCTGTACATCGCAGAGCGCGCGCAGCCGCGAGCGCAAAGCAGAACGCCGGCTTGCGCCGGCGTTCCACAGTCTCTTGCCGCGGTAATCAGCCCTGCGGCGGCGCCTCGGCAGCGGTGGCAGCGGCGGTGTCTTCGACCTCGGCCACTTCCTCGCCCTCGTCCAGCGAAGCATCCAGGCGTTCGACCGCCTGCAGCTTTTCGCCGTTGGACAGGCGGATCAAGGTCACGCCCTGCGTGTTGCGGCTGACGCGCGAGATTTCCGAACCACGCGTGCGCACCAGGGTGCCGCCGTCGGAAATCAACAGCACCTCGTCACGCGTGCCCAGCAGCACCGCGCCCACCAGCTTGCCGTTGCGCTCGGTGGTCTGGATGCCGATCACGCCCTGCGTGCCGCGGCCCTTGCGCGGATACTCGGCCAGCGCGGTGCGCTTGCCGTAGCCGTTCTCGGTGGCGGTGAGGATGTAGGCGGCGCCGTTGTCGTCGCCTTCGATCGGCGTCACTTCGTCCACGCCGACCTCGACGACCTGCTCGGCCACGTCGTCCTGGCTCTCGTCTTCGCTGTCGTCCTCGACCCCGTTCGCCGCCGACTCGGCCACGATCAGGCTCACCACCTCTTCGCCCTTGGCCAGCTTGATGCCGCGCACGCCGGTGGCGGTACGGCCCATCGAGCGCACCTTGTCCTCGGCAAAGCGCACGGTCTTGCCGTTGGAGGCAAACAGCAGGATGTCGCGCTCGCCGTCGGTCAGGGCCACGTCAACCAGCGCATCGCCCTCGTCGAGGTTGATGGCGATCTTGCCGCGGGCCAGGCGGAAGGCGAACTCGCTGAGCGGGGTCTTCTTGACCGTGCCGTCGCGCGTGGCGAAGAACACATACTGGCCGTCGGCATATTCGCGCACCGGCAGCACCGCCTGCACGCGCTCGCCGGCTTCCAGCGGAATCCAGTTGATGATCGGGCGGCCGCGCGCATTGGAGCCGGCCTCCGGCAACTGGTGCACGGGCAGCCAGAACACCTTGCCACTGCTGGTGAAGGTCAGCAGCGTGTCATGCGTGTTGACCAGCCACAGGTGGTCGATGAAATCCTCTTCCTTGGTCGCCGCCGCGCTGCGGCCACGGCCCCCGCGGCGCTGCGCGCGGTAGGCGCTGACCGGCTGGCGCTTGGCATAGCCGGCATGCGACAGGGTGACCACCACATCTTCGGGGGTGATCAGGTCGAGGATGTCGAGGTCTTCCTCGCTGTGGCGGATCTCGGTGCGGCGCGCGTCGCCAAACTCTTCGCGCACGTTGTTGAGCTCGTCGCGAATCACCTGCAGCAGCACATCCGGGTTTTCCAGGATGCGGATCAGCCCGGCAATCGTCTCCAGCAGCTGCTTGTACTCTTCGGTCAGCTTGTCCTGCTCCAACCCGGTCAGGCGGTGCAGGCGCATTTCCAGGATCTGCTGCGCCTGGACCTCGGTCAGCTGGTAGAAGCCATTGACCAGGCCCACACCCTTGGGCAGGTCCTCGGGCTTGGACGCCTCGGCACCGGCGGCGCCAAGCAGCGCGCCGACCAGACCCGGCTCCCAGGTCTTGGCCAGCATCCGCTCCTTGGCTTCCTGCGGATTGGCCGAGGTCTTGATCAGCTCGATCATCTCGTCGATGTTGGCGAGCGCGACCGTCAGGCCTTCCAGGATGTGCGCGCGGGCGCGCGCCTTGCGCAGCTCGAAGATGGTGCGGCGGGTGACGACCTCGCGGCGGTGGCGCAGGAACGCCTCCAGCATCTCCTTGAGGTTCATCAACTTGGGACGGCCATCGACCAGCGCCACCATGTTGATGCCGAACACCGACTCCATCTGCGTCTGCTGATAGAGGTTGTTGAGCACCACCTCGGCCGACTCGCCGCGCTTGATCTCGATGTAGATGCGCATGCCGTCCTTGTCAGACTCATCGCGCAGCTCGGAGATGCCGTCGATCTTCTTGTCCTTGACCAGTTCGGCGATCTTCTCGATCAGACGCGCCTTGTTGACCTGGTAGGGAATCTCGGTGACCGCGATCGCCTCGCGGCCGTTGTCGGCCACCTCGATCTCGGCCTTGGCGCGGATGCGCACGCGGCCGCGGCCGGTACGGTAACCGGCGACGATGCCGGCGGTGCCATTGATGATGCCGGCGGTCGGGAAATCCGGGCCCGGGATGTATTCCATCAGCCCGTCAACATCGATCTCGGGGTTGTCGATCAGCGCGATGCAGGCGTTGATGGACTCGGTGAGGTTGTGCGGCGGGATATTCGTCGCCATGCCCACCGCGATGCCGGCCGAACCGTTGACCAGCAGGTTCGGGAAGCGCGTCGGCATGACCGTCGGCTCCAGTTCCTTCTCGTCGTAGTTGGGCTGGAAATCGACGGTTTCCTTGTCGATGTCGGCGATCAGCTCATGGGTCAGCCGCGACATGCGCGCTTCGGTGTAACGCATGGCCGCGGCGGAGTCGCCGTCGACCGAACCGAAGTTGCCCTGTCCGTCCACCAGCAGGTAGCGCAGCGAGAACGGCTGCGCCATGCGCACCAGCGTGTCGTACACCGACTGGTCGCCGTGCGGGTGGTACTTGCCGATCACGTCGCCGACGATACGCGCGGACTTGTAGTACGGCTTGTTGCTGTGCGCGCCAAGTTCGTTCATGGCGAAGAGCACACGGCGATGCACCGGCTTGAGGCCGTCGCGCGCATCCGGGAGCGCGCGCCCGACGATCACGCTCATGGCGTAATCGAGGTAACTCTTGCGCATCTCGTCTTCCAGGTTGACCTGGATGATTTCCTTGGCGGTTTCTGCCATTCGCTGCCCGTGTCTTGTTCAGTTTGTAGGCCGGAAAGCCGGTGTGGCGCGGTCCGCGCGGGGGCTCTCCTTCAACCCGCGGATTGTACCACGAACAGGGCTTTTCGCCCTGTTTCTACAAGGACTTGGACGCGGCGGAAGGCCGCTGGCGGCGCCCTCCCCGGCTCAGCCGAAGGCCGCGCGCATCTTCTCCAGCGTCGGCTGCTCGACCACGCCGCGCTCGGTGACGATCGCATCGATCAGATGGCCCGGGGTGACGTCGAAGACCGGGTTCCAGGCGGCGATGCCCTCGGCCACGGTGCGGGTGCCGCCAATGCCGAACAGTTCGCCCGGATCGCGCTGCTCGATCTCGATCTGCGCGCCGTCGGCGGTGTCCATGTCCACCGTCGAGGACGGCGCCACCACCATGAACCTGACGCCATGGTGGCGCGCGGCGATGGCCAGCTGATAGGTGCCGATCTTGTTGGCGGTGTCGCCGTTGGCGCAGATGCGATCGGCGCCCACCACCACCCACTGCACGGCGCCGGTCTTCATCAGATGCGCGGCGGCTGAGTCGGCGATCAGCGTGGCCTCGATCCCGTCCTGCTGCAGCTCCCACACAGTCAGCCGCGCGCCCTGCAGCCAGGGCCGGGTTTCGCCGGCAAACACGCGGCTGATGCGGCCCTGGGCCATGCCGGCGCGGATCACGCCCAACGCCGTGCCGAAGCCCGCGGTGGCCAGCGAACCGGTATTGCAGTGGGTGAGCACGCCGCTGCCCGGTGCGACCAGACCGGCGCCGAGTTCGCCCATGTGCCGGTTGGCAGCCAGGTCCTCCTCGGCAATGGCCTGGGCCTCGCGTTCGAGCACGCCGCGCCAGTCGCTGCCGGCATCGGCCAGGGCACGGCGCATGCGCGCCAGGGCCCAGGCCAGGTTCACCGCGGTCGGTCGCGCGGCATTGAGCCGCTGCAGCGCCGGCTCCAGCTTGCGCGCCGCGTCGGGGCCGTCTTCGGCCTCCACCGTGCGCGCCGCCAGCACCACGCCCCAGGCCGCGGCAATGCCGATGGCCGGTGCGCCGCGCACGGCCAGCGAATGGATCGCGGCGGCAACCTCGTCGCTGTCGTGGCAATGCACGTGTTCCACCACGAAGGGCAGCTTGCGCTGGTCCAGCAGTTCCAGCGCCTCGCCGGTCCACAGGATCGGGCGGATGTGGTCGTAGCGGGCGTAATCGATGGCGGTCTCGTTCATGCGCCCATTGTAAGCGCGCTGGCCGCGCGCTTTGCGGCGCTCTCAGGCCGACCGGTCAGTCCACCACGAACTCGGCGCGGCAGCCGTCATCGACCCAGACCCCGTCGCGGCTCCAGCCCCAGGAGGTGCCCTCCACGCAGGCCGACGCCGACAACTGGCGCTGCAGGCGCACGCCACGCTCGACGGTGATGCCGCACAGGCGGCGCGCCTTGCTCTTGGATTCGCAGGTCACCAGCCGCGGCACGTCGACGAAACCCGAGCCGTCCTCGGCGCCCACTTCAAATTCGCCATCGCAGCCGCGCGAGACCCAGATTTCATTGCGGCGCACGCCCCAGCTGCGGCCTTCCTTGCACGGCCATACCGATCGTTGCCGCAGCAGCCGCACCGGTGCGCCGCGCAGCATGACCGGGCAGCTGCTCTGGCGTCCATCCGACTCACAGCGCACTACGCGGCGCATCTGCACCTTCGCGGCGGGGCCGCGCAGGGGCCGGAACTCGCCACGGCAGCCCAGGGCGACCCAGACGCCCTCGCGTTCGATATCCCATTCGCTGCCGCGTATGCACGGATTGCTGGAGAGCTGGCGCACCAGCTCCACGCCGTTGCGGGTGTCCATGGGGCAATGCGTGCGCGCCATGTCGCGCGATTCGCAACGGACCAGAGTGGGATCGCTACTCGCACCAGCGCCAGCACCCACGGGCTCGGCAACAGCGGCATTGGCTGGCACCAGGCCAAGGGCGGCGGCCAGCGCCAGCGCGCGCAGCAGCCCGGCACACAACGCGAAGCTGGGCGAGTGCCCTGTCCTCTCTCGTCGGCCGACCGCCCTCATCGCACCACCCCGTTCTGGGGAACCCGCCGTTGCGGATTCCTGCGCCGCGATCAGAGCATCCCCGGCGTGAAGAAATCAATACAGATGTACTCAGGCGCGCGAGAAATCGAATGCCAGTACGTCGGCAATGCGCGCTGTGTCGCACAAAGCCATCAGCAGGCGGTCAATACCCACCGCCACCCCGGCGCAGTCGGGCAGCTGCGGCAAGGCCTGCAGCAGGGCCTCGTCCAGCGGCGGCTGCGGCAGCGCGCGCGCGGCGCGCACGCGGTGGTCGCGCTCGAAACGGGCGCGCTGTTCGGCGGCATCGTTGAGCTCGTGGTAGCCATTGGCCAGTTCGTAGGCGCCCAGGTACAGCTCGAAGCGCTCGGCCACCGGCGGCTCGCCGGGGCGGATGCGCGCCAGCGCGCATTGCGTGGCCGGCCAGTCGAAGACAATCGTGATGCGGTCGCGCGGGAACGCCGGCTGCAGCTGGTGGGTCATCAGCAGGTCGAGCCAGTCGTCGCGGCCCAGCCCTTCGCCGTCGATGCGCACCTGCGCGAGCGGGCCTTGCAGCTGTTCGAGGCTGGCGTTGAACGGGTCCAAACCCAGCGCGTCGAGGAACAGCTGGCGGTAGGTGGTCGCATGCACCTCGGCCTGGCGCCCGACCCGGGCCAGCGCGCGCTGCACCAGTTCGGTGGTTTCCTCCGCCAGGCGCCGCTCGTTCCAGCCTACGCGGTACCACTCCAGCAGGGTGAACTCGGGATTGTGGCGGCCCCCGGCCTCGCCGTTGCGGAACACCCGACCCAGTTCGTAGCAATCGCCGATGCCCGCAGCGAGCAGGCGCTTGAGCGGGTATTCGGGTGAAGTGCGTAGCCAGCGCACGGCCGGGCCGGCGTCGACGTGACCGCTGAAGCGCGCCTGGAAACTCTCGATGTTGGGCTCGGTATTGCCGGCCGCCGACAGCACCGGCGTCTCGACTTCGAGCACGCCGCGCTCGGCGAAGAACGCGCGGATGTCGGCATTGAGCGCGGCACGCAGGCGCAGCGCCTGCAGGTCGGCCGCGTCCGGCATGGTTGCCACGTTCATGCGCCGTGCTTCCGCAGCAGTTCCAGCAGCTGCGCCTCGTCCCACACCGGCACGCCCAGCGCTTGCGCCTTGTCCAGCTTGGAGCCGGCCTCGCTGCCGGCGACGACGAAGGCGGTCTTTTTCGACACGCTGCCGGCGACCTTGGCGCCCAGCGCCTCAAGACGCTCCTTGGCCTGGTCGCGGGTCAGTTCCACCAGGGTGCCGGTAAGCACCACGGTCTGCCCGTCAAGCGGACCGCTCTGGGTCTGCGCCGCTTCGGGCAGGCGCGCCAGCAGCTCATGCAAGGCCTGCTGCGCACGCTGGGCAAAGGCTTCGTGCGCCTGCAGCCATTCCAGCAGCGATTCGGCGACTGCTGCGGGTACGCCGGCGGCGGCCAGCGTCTCGGCATCTGCGGCGCGTACGGCGTCGAAATCGGCGAAGGCCTCGGCCACCTGCGCTGCGCGCACGGCGGTGACCTTGGGAATCTCCAGGTCTTCGAGCAGCCGCGCGAACGACAGCTCGCCGCGCAGTTTCGCGCTCGGCGCGTGGCTGTCGGCGATGACCACGCCGCGCGCCAGCAACGCATCGATGGCCTCCTGATTGCCGGGCTGGTCGAAGAAGTGGCCGATGGCACGGGCCACTTCGCCACCGATATCGGGCACGCGCTTGAACAGTGGCCACGGCAGGAAGCGCACCAGTTCCAGTTCGCCGAACCAGTTGGCCAGCGCCTTGGCGGTGCTCTCGCCGACGTGCTCGATGCCCAGCGCGTAGAGAAATCGCTCCAGTGAGGTATGGCGGCTGGCTTCCAGCGCGGCCACCAGGTTTTCGGCCCACTTGGTGGCGATTTTCTTGCGGTTCCAGTCGAACGTCGGCAGGCCGCCCCGCAGCAGGTCAGCCTGCCACTGGGCGTCCACGTCGAGCGCTTCCACACGCTGTTCCAGCTTGCGATAGGCAGCTTCGGCCAGGTGCTCGCGAGCGTCGCGCAGGAACGCCTGCGCCGATTCGGCCGTGCTGACCAGGCGCAGCGCCAGCAGCTGGTCGAGGTCAAGCAGATACAGGTCAGCCACACCCTGCACCACGCCGCTGTCGACCAGTACCTCGATGAACTTCTCGCCGAGGCCATCGACATCCATGGCGCGGCGCGAGACGAAATGGCGGATGGCCTCCTTGCGCTGCGCCGGACAGCTCAGCTCACCGGAGCAACGCCATACGGCTTCGCCTTCCTCGCGCACGATTTCCGAGCCGCATACCGGGCATTGCCGCGGCATCTGCCATTGCACCGTGCCGGCCGGGCGCTGGTCGGCCACCACGCTGACCACTTCGGGGATGACATCGCCAGCGCGGCGCACGATCACCGTGTCACCCACGCGCACGTCCAGTCGCGCGATCTGGTCGGCGTTGTGCAGGGTCGCGTTGGTGACCACCACACCCGCCACATGCACCGGCTGCAGGCGCGCCACCGGCGTGGCCGCGCCGGTGCGGCCGATCTGGATCTCGATCGCCTCCACCGTGGTCGACTGTTCCTGGGCCGGGAACTTGTGCGCCAGCGCCCAGCGCGGCGCACGCGCGACAAAGCCCATCTCGCGCTGGCCGGCCAGGTCGTCGAGCTTGTAGACCACGCCATCGATGTCGAAGGCCAGGCTGTCACGGCGCTCGCCGATGCGGCGGTAATAGTCGAGCAGGCCGTCCACGCCCTGCACCACTTCGACCAGGTCGCTGACCGGAAAACCCCACTGCCGCAGCTGCGCCAGAATCTGCGAATGCCGCCCCGGCAGCGCGCCGTCCTCGACCTGGCCGACGCCATAGGCATAGAAGCTCAGACGGCGCTGGCGGGTGATGCGCGGGTCCAGCTGGCGCAGCGAGCCGGCGGCGCCGTTGCGCGGATTGGCCAGCACCTTGCCGCCATGCAGGCGCGCGTGTTCGTTATAGGCCTCGAAATCGGCGCGCGACATGTAGACCTCACCGCGTACTTCGAGCACCTGGGGCCAGTCCTTGCCACGCAGGCGCAGCGGGATGGCATCGACGGTGCGCAGGTTGGCGCTGACATCCTCGCCGGTGGCGCCGTCACCGCGGGTGGCGCCCTGCACGAACTGGCCGCCCTCGTAGCGCAGGCTGATCGCCAGGCCGTCGAGCTTGGGTTCGGCGGAGAAGGCCGGCGCGCGGGTATCCAGGCGTTCGTTGATGCGACGCACGAATTCCTGCACTTCCTCGTCGCTGAAGGCATTGCCCAGCGACAGCATCGGCACGGCGTGGCGCACCTCGGCAAAGCCTGCGCCAGGGGCCGGGGCGTGGCCGACGCGGCGAGTGGGCGAGTCGGCGCTGGCCAGTTCCGGGTGCGCGGCCTCCAGGGCTTCGAGTTCACGCAGCAGCGCGTCGTACTCGGCGTCGGGAATCTGCGGCTCGTCGAGCACGTGGTAGCGATAGTTCGCGTCTTCGAGCTGGCGGCGCAGGTGTTCGGCGCGCTTGGCGGGGTCCGGGCGGGCGGTCATCGAGTCGAAGGGCGCTGATACGGAAACCCGAATTCTAGCGAGCGGCCGGCGAAGGTGGGATGAGACGAGCACTCTTGCCGGCGTCGGGATACGCCGCTAGCGTGCGCTGTCACCTCGCCTGGAATGCCGCCGTGCCCTCGACCCCGTCCCTGTCCGTGTCGCGCCGCTCCTTCCTGCAACTGGCCGGTACCGGCCTGGCCGCCTCCTCGCTCGGCGGCGCGCCAGCTGCGTTGGCCGCCGCGGTCGCCAACACCCCGGCCAGCGCGGTCGAGCGTGTGGAGCGGAAGGTCTTCCTCAATTTCAACGAGTGCCCGCTCGGCCCCTCACCGGCTGCGCTGCAAGCCATCGCGCGCGGCCTGCCGGGTACGGGGCGCTACCGTTTCGATCTGGCCGCGCAGTTGCGTGCGCTGCTGGCCGCGCAGCTGGGGGTGCCAGCCGAGCGCCTGGCCTTGTATCCGGGGTCCAGCGATCCGCTCAACCGCGCCGGTCATCTGTTCACTTCGGCGCAGTCGCCGCTGGTGGTGCCCGACCCGACGTTCGAGGCCATTGCGCAGGTGGCGGCCGCGCGCGGCGCAGCGGTGCACAAGGTGCCACTGGCGGAAGATTTCAGTCATGACGTGGAGGCAATGGCGGCCGCCGATACGCGCGCCGGGCTGATCTATGTGTGCAATCCGAACAACCCCACCGGCTCGGTCACGCCACGGGCGCGTATCGAGTGGCTGCTGGCGCACAAGCCGGCCGGCGCAGTGGTGCTGGTGGACGAGGCCTACATCCATTACAGCGAGCAGCCGTCGGTGGTGGACCTGGCAGCCACGCGCGACGACCTGATCGTGTTGCGCACGTTCTCCAAGTTGTACGGGATGGCGGGGCTGCGGCTGGGGGCGGCGGTGGCGTCGCCGACGTTGCTGGCGCGGCTGGGCGAAGTGGGCGACAACCCGCTATCGGTACCGGCGATGCTGGCGGCCGATGCCAGCCTGCGCGACAGCGCGCTGGTCCCGACCCGGCGCGCGGCGAACGCGAAGATCCGCGGGCAGACGATGGATTGGCTGCAGGCGCAGGGTTATCCGTGCCTGCCGAGCGAGTCGAACTGTTTCATGGTGGACGTGCGCGCCGATGGCGTTGCGTTTGCGCAGGCAATGGCGGCGCAGGGCGTGGTGGTGGGGCGAAGCTGGCCGATCTGGCCGCAGCGGGTACGGGTGACGGTGGGCACGGAAGCGGAGATGCAGCGCTTTCGGCAGGCGTTCAATGAGGCGGTCAAAGCGCCTGCCTGAGCGGACGCCTGATGGATGCACACACCTGATGGACACACTGTAGGAGCGGCTTCAGCCGCGAACGCGATCTGACCGATCCCGACTCCGCCCTGTCGGGGCTGAAGCCCCTCCCACAGTGCACTCACCAGACATCCTGAAGGCTGCTGGGGTCGCTGTGGGAGGGGCTTCAGCCCCGACGGGCGAAGAGGCGGGCGGCCAGATCGCAGTCGCGGCTGAAGCCACTCCTACAGCCGCTCCTACAGTGCATGCAGCACGTGCAGGTGGCGGGATTACCAGCGCGGGGCCTTCGTCAACGGCGGGGCCTGATGCTGTCGGTCATAGGCACGCAAATCATCGCGAATATGCGCGATGCGCTGCCGGCCCAGGGCATTGCGGCTGTCGTCCAGCACCACGCCTTCGAGCAGTTCGGCCATGCGCTGCACGGTGGGCAGCATCCGCTCCCAGGCGTCCAGGGCGGTAAGCGGTGCGGGCAGGGTCAGGAAGAAGGCGATGGCCGGGGTTTCCATGGTCCGGATGTTGGCCATGTCGAAACTGCCGGGCTTGAGGATGCTGGCCATGCTGAAGATCGGGCCGCGCTCGGGGTGACCCTCGACCAGGCGGTGGAACACGCCCATGTGGCCAAAGGTCAGGCCGGTCTTCTCGGCGGCCACCACGATGTCCTCGCCACGCAGCATCTGCCCGGCCTTGGCCGCGACGAACAGCGAGACGATCTTGTCGAAGTCCTGCGTCGGTCGCTTGCCCAGGTCGCTGTGAGCACCCTCGCCCGCATCCAGGCCCAGTTCCGGCTGCGAGACCGCATCGCCGCTGAAATCGCCGGAGGCGGCCAGCGCGTCGTCGCCGATGACCGGCTCGCGGCGTTCGCGCCCGGTCGCCGGGGTGGGTTCGCTTTCGACGCGGCGGCCCTGCGGCGCCTTCTTCGGGCGGCCGAAGAAGAAGATCGCAACAACCAGCAGCACGCCGGCGATGAAGATGCCAAGTCGCATCATGGCCATGTCGGACATCAGCAGGCTCTCCGGCAATGGGACAGAAAGGGAATTCGCATAAGCCTGTCAGCTAAGCGGCAAAATTGAAACCCTGAGCGGTCATGGGTCTTGCGCCAGTGCCCGCTTGCACGGGCGCCATGCTGCATCGCAACCGCCGGATCAGGCGGCGCCGGCCAGGCGCGCGGCCTCTTCCAGGTCCACGCTGACCAGGCGGCTGACGCCCGGCTCGCGCATGGTCACGCCGGACAGCTGGTGCGCCGCCTCCATCGTCGCCTTGTTATGGCTGACGAACAGGAACTGCACCTTCTCGCTCATCTCCTTGACCATCGCAGCCAGGCGGCCAACGTTGGCCTCGTCCAGCGGCGCGTCCACCTCGTCGAGCAGGCAGAACGGTGCCGGATTGAGCTGGAAGATCGCAAACACCAGGGCCACGGCGGTCATCGCCTTTTCGCCGCCGGACAGCAGCGAGATGCTCGACACGCGCTTGCCCGGGGGCCGGGCCATGATCGCCACGCCGGTGTCGAGCAGGTCTTCGCCAGTCAGTTCCAGGTAGGCATGGCCGCCGCCGAACAGGCGCGGATACAGCGCCTGCACGCCAGCGTTGACGCGGTCGAAGGTGTCCTTGAAGCGGCCGCGGGTCTCGCGGTCGATCTTGCGGATCGCGTCTTCGAGGGTCTCCAGCGCCGTGGTCAGGTCCACGTTCTGCGCTTCGAGGTATTCGGCGCGCTGCGCGGCCTCGCCGTATTCGTGAATGGCGGCCAGGTTCACCGGCTCCAGGCGGCGCATGCGCCCGTCGATCTGCGTCACCGCCTGTTCCCAGTCGGAGGCGCGCGCATCCTCGGGCAAGGCGTTGATCACGTCTTCGAGCACGAAGCCGGCCTTGATCACCGCGCTCGACAGCTGCTCAGCGCTGAGCACCAGGGCCTGCTGGTCGAGCTTGCGCTGGGAAATGCGCTCGCGCTGGGCCAGGGCCTGTTCGTCGCGCTGCTGGCGGGTCTGCTCGAAGCTGCGCAGCTCGTGGTCGATGCCGTCGAGCTGGGCGCGGGCGTCGGCGAGCACGCGCTCGGTGCGCACGCGCTCGCTGAGCGCGGCCTGGTGTTCCTGTTCCAGCGTCTGCACCGGCGTGTCGCCTTCGCTGAGCTGGGCCAGCAGGTCTTCCAGGCGCGTGTCGAGCTGGCCGCGCTGGTTGTCCATGCGCTCCAGGGTCTGGCTCAGCGAGGTGATCTGGGTGCGCTGCGATTCCAGGGTCAGGGCCAGGGCGTGCGAGGCGTCGCGCACGCTGCGCGCGGCATCGCGGGCCAGGTCACGCGCTTCGGTGAGCTGGCGGCGCTCGGTTTCCAGGGCCTGGCGGGTGCTTTCCAGGTCGCCCATGCGGCCAACCGCATCTTCCAGCTTGGCGCGCGCCTCGCGCGCCTGCTCACGGCTGTTGTCCAGGGTTTCGATCAGCTGCGCCAGTTCGGTCTCGATGCGCTCGATGCGCAACCGCGCGGCCTCGACCTTGCCCTGCTGGCTCTGCAACTGGCCGGCCAGTTCGGAGACGCTGCGGTGTGCCATGTACAGCTGGCGCTGCGCGTCTTCGCGCTGCTGCTCGGCGGCCAGCAGCTGGTCGCGGAAGCTGGCAAGCCGGTGTTCGAGTTCGGCTTCGCGTTCGCTCAGCGTCTCGATCTGCGTGCGCAGTTCCTGAATCTGGCGTTCGCGCAGCAGCGCACCCTGCTTGGCCGCGCCCGAGCGCGACACGCGCACCCAGCCCGCGCCCAGACGCTCGCCATTGCGGGTGATGACCGAGTCCTGCTCGCCCAGCTGGGCTTGCAGCGCGCGCGCCGCGGCCAGGTCTTCGGCGCCGTGCAGGCGCGCGAGCAGGCGACGGATCGCCAGCGGGCCGCGCACCTTGGCGGCCAGCGAAGTCGGCGCGAAGTCGCCCTCGCCCGCTTCCTCGGCAACCAGCGCAATGCGCCCGTCGCCGAGTTCACCCAAGGCATCGACCAGTGCGCCCGGATCATCGACCAGCACGCCTTCGATCAGCTGCCCCAGCGCATTTTCGACGGCGGTTTCCCAGCCGTCCTCGACACTGATGCGTTCGCCGACGCGCGCGGCCGAATCCAGCCCGCGCGCCTTGAGCCAGGCCACCGCGGCGCCCTGCTCCTGGCCGAGCGCGGCCTGCTGCAGGGTTTCCAGCGAAGACAGGCGGCCACGCGAGGCCTGTGCCAGCTTGCGCACCTCGGCCAGCTCGGCCTGGCTGCCACGTTGCTGCTCCTGCAGGGCGGCAACGGCCTGCTTGCGCGCCTCGACCTGCTCGTTGAGCCCGTCCAGCGCGGCCTTCTGCGTTTCGTGCTGCAGTTGCAGCTGTTCAAAGGCTTCGGCCAGCGCGTCCAGGTCCAGGCCGGCGCGCTCGGCGGCCAGCGCTTCGCGGCGGCGATCGGCTTCCAGCGCCTGGCGGTCGAGGTAGTCCACGCGGGTGCGCTCTACTTCGCCCGCGCGCGAGGCCTCGCCGGTGTCGCGGCTATGGTGTTCCCAGCGCTGCTGCCAGTCGGCCAGGCGCGCTTCGGCTTCGCGCAGCGCTTCCTGCTTGAATTCGTTTTCCTCGCGCAGCTGCTCCAGCTGCGGCTCGGCGGCGGCCACGGCTTCGCGCAGCACGGCCAGCCTGGCGGCGTCGCCGGTGATGTGCTGGGTCAGTTCCTGCAGCTGGCTCTGCGCCTCGTCGCGGGCCTTGTACAGGCGCTGCGAGAGTTCGCGCTGGTGGTGGATCTGCTGTTCGATGCGGGCCAGCGAACTGCCCACCTGGTAAACCTCGGCCTGCGCCTTGGCCAGCGCCTCGGCGGCCTCTTCGCGGCGCATGCGCCCGGTTTCGATCCGAGCCTCGGCTTCGCGCTGTTCGGAAATCAGCTGCTGCAGGCGGGTCTCCTCGCGGCCCAGCGCTTCGCGCAGGCCCTGCAGCCGGCCGTCCAGGCCGCGGTATTCCAGTGCCTTCCACTCCGCGTCCTTGACCCGGCGCTCTTCCTGCAGCGCCTGGTACTGCTCGGCCTGCTTGGCCTGGCGTTGCAGGTGCGACAGCTGCTTGGTGATTTCCTCGCGCAGGTCGTTGAGGCGGTCCAGGTTCTCGCGGGTGTGGCGGATGCGGGTTTCGGTTTCCTTGCGCCGCTCCTTGTACTTGGAGATGCCGGCGGCCTCTTCCAGGTACACGCGCAGATCTTCCGGGCGCGCCTCGATGATCTGGCTGATCATGCCCTGCTCGATGATCGAGTAGCTGCGCGGGCCCAGGCCCGTGCCCAGGAACAGGTCGGTGATGTCGCGCCGGCGGCACTTGGTGCCGTTGAGGTAGTAGGCGCTGGAGCCGTCGCGGCTGACCGTGCGCTTGACCGAAATCTCGTTGAAGGCCGCGTACTCGCCGCTGATGGCGTGGTCGGCGTTGTCGAAGATCAGCTCGACCGTGGCCTGTGCCACCGGCTTGCGCGCGGCCGAGCCGGAGAAGATCACGTCGGTGAGCGAGTCGCCGCGCAGGCGGCTGGCCGAGCTTTCGCCCATGACCCAGCGCACCGCGTCGATGATGTTGGACTTGCCGCAGCCGTTGGGACCGACGACGCCGGTCATGTTGGTCGGCAGGTGCAGCGTGGTCGGGTCTACGAAGGACTTGAAACCGGACAGCTTGATGGTGGAAAGGCGCATGTGGCGTCGGGTTCCGGGCGCGGCCCGGGGGCGCGCCAGCAGGTGTGCAGGGATTGCGCGCCCAAGCCCTTGATACGGCGGGAAAACCGCCAGGCCGGCGCAGCCATGGCCCGTGAGTATAGCGGGGGCATCGGCGTGCGCGGGAGGCGCAGCGGCCACGCCGCAAAAGAAAACGGGCGCCCTGCGGCGCCCGTTGTCCAGCCGATGCCCGGGGGCATCCGGCGGTGGCCTGGATCAGGCCGGGTCGGCTTCGATGACGACCTTGACCGGCACTTCGACGTCGGCGTGCAGGTGCACGATGACTTCGTATTCGCCGATGTTGCGGAACGAACCTTCGCCCAGCACCACTTCGCTCTTCTCCAGCGGCAGGCCGGCGGCGGTGAAGGCCTCGGCGATGTCGCGCGGGCCGACCGAGCCGTACAGCTTGCCTTCGGTGGAGGCGTGGGCCGACACGGTCACGCTGGCGCCTTCAAACTTGGCGGCACGCGACTGGGCTTCGTCCAGCTGGCTCTTGGCCTTGGCTTCGTACTCGGCGCGCTTGGCTTCAAACGCGGCCAGGTTGGCCTCGGTCGCCGGCACGGCCTTGCCCTGCGGGACCAGGAAGTTGCGGCCGTAGCCCGGCTTGACGGTGACCTTGTCACCGAGGCCGCCGAGGTTGGTCACTTTCTGCAGCAGAATCAGTTCCATCGTATTGCTCCGTTATTCGTTAGCGAGGGCATGGCGCCCCCGCAACGGTGGCTGTCCGAATAGGACGGGTTTGTGGCGTTTCCGTTGAATCCCCGCACATGGATGTGCGGGCTCTTCCGAGGGACTCGGATCAAACGTCGTGATTGTCGGTGTACGGGATCAGGGCCAGGAAACGGGCGCGCTTGACGGCCGTGGCCAGCTGGCGCTGGTACTTCGACTTGGTGCCGGTGACGCGGCTCGGAACGATCTTGCCGTTCTCGGTCAGGTACTGGCGCAGGGTGTTGAGATCCTTGTAGTCGATCTCCTTGACACCCTCGGCGGTGAACTTGCAGAACTTGCGGCGGCGGAAGAACTTGGACATGTGAGCGCTCCTTAAGCGGCTTCGGCGTTGTCGCCGTCGTTGTCGGTGGCGGCGTTGCTGCTGTCGCCCTCTTCGTCGTCACGGCGACGACGCTCGCCACGCTCGGGCTTGTCGCCCTTCTCGTCCTTGCTCTTCATGATCAGCGACTGCTCGGTATCCGGGCCGTCGCGCTTGATGACCAGGTTGCGCAGCACCGCATCGTTGAAGCGGAAGCTTTCGACCAGCTCGTTCAGCACGGCCTGGTCGGCCTCGATGTTGAGCAGCACGTAGTGGGCCTTCACCAGGTTCTGGATCGGGTAGGCCAGCTGACGGCGGCCCCAGTCTTCCAGACGGTGAATCTTGCCGTTGCCATTCTCGACGAGCGACTTGTAGCGCTCGATCATGGCCGGAACCTGTTCGCTCTGGTCCGGGTGGACCAGGAACACGACTTCGTAATGACGACTCATGTTTTTATCTGCCTTTCGGATGTGGCCCTGACGGGCCGGACAGCCCCCCGGCGGACGCCAGTGGGGCAAGGGTTCCTGCCCGGAGCCGGACAGGAAGCGGGAAAGTATGGCAGCTCAAGGGGTTAGCTGCAATGGGCGGCGCTAGGGCGCCACGTGGCCGCCCTGCACCTCTTGTAGGAGCGGCTTCAGCCGCGACCGGGAATTGCCGGTCTGCGGGATTCTGTGGCCTGGCGGGCACGGTCGCGGCTGAAGCCGCTCCTACAGCCGCCCTGCAGACCAGCGGGAAGCAGGCTTAGGCCTTGTCAGCCTCGGTGGTGAAGCTCTCCCCACAGCCGCACTCAGCTGTCGCATTGGGGTTGGAGAAAGTGAACGTCTCGCTCAGCCCATGCTTGCCGAAGTCGATCTGCGTGCCATCCACCAGCGGCAGGCTGTCGCCATCGACATAGATGCGCACGCCGGCTTGCTCGAACACCACATCGTCCTCGCGCTGCTCGCGCGCCAGCTCGGTCACATGGCCCCAGCCCGAACAGCCGGTGCGGGTGACGCCAAAGCGCAGGCCGAGCGCGCCGGGGATCTGCTGCACGAAACGCTGCACGCGCTCCAGCGCGACGGGGGTAAGGCTGACTGCCATGGGACGGACTCCAGACGAACGGTGGAATTATAGGCGCCGCGGCCGCGCTGGCGGGCACCGCCGCTGCGACACTGCATCTTGGCCCTGCCCCATCCAGATGGGGTTCGCTGGCCCGCCATGCAAGCGCCCGGCGGCCGCGCCCTCGCCTCGCAAGTCGCGCGCCCCGCATTTACACTTCCCAGTTCATTGGACAGGTCGCTGCGGCGAGGACGAAGCATCATGACGGTGGTCAGCGTTGAACATGCGCTTGCCGGGAAAATCCCGGAAGGCGGCGAGGCGACGGTACGGGGCTGGGTGCGCACGGTGCGCGGGTCCGCCAACCTGGCCTTCGTCAACGTCACTGACGGCTCGTGCTTTGCCCCGATCCAGGTCGTGGCCACCGATGCGCTGGCCAACTTCGAGGACGTCAAGCGCCTGACGCCGGGCTGCTCGCTGATCGCCACCGGCACGCTGGTCAAGTCGCAGGGCAAGGGCCAGGCGTTCGAGATCCAGGCCAGCGCGGTGGAGATCGTCGGCTGGGTCGAGGATCCGCTGACCTACCCGATCCAGCCCAAGCCGATGACCCCGGAGTTCCTGCGCGAAGTGGCGCACCTGCGCCCGCGCACCAACCTGTTCGGCGCGGTCACCCGCATCCGCAACTGCCTGGCCCAGGCGGTGCACCGCTACTTCCACGAGAACGGCTTCAACTGGATCAGCACGCCGATCATCACCACCTCCGACGCCGAAGGCGCCGGGCAGATGTTCCGCGTCTCCACCCTGGACACCGCCAACCTGCCGCGCAACGCCGCCGGCGAAGTGGACTTCAGCCGCGACTTCTTCGGCAAGGAAACCTTCCTCACCGTGTCCGGCCAGCTCAACGTGGAGGCCTACTGCCTGGCGCTGAGCAAGGTCTACACCTTCGGCCCGACCTTCCGCGCCGAGAATTCCAACACCACGCGCCACCTGGCCGAGTTCTGGATGATCGAGCCGGAGATCGCCTTCGCCGACCTGGCCGAGGACGCGCGCCTGGCCGAGGACTTCCTCAAGTATCTGTTCCGCGCGGTGCTGGCCGAGCGCGCCGATGACATGGCCTTCATTGCCGAGCGCGTGGACAAGAACGCGATCAGCAAGCTCGAAGCCTTCGTCAACGCGCCGTTCGAGCGCATCGAGTACACCGACGCGATTCGCCTGCTGCAGGGCTCGGGCAAGAAGTTCGACTTCCCGGTCGAATGGGGCCTGGACCTGCAGACCGAGCACGAGCGCTGGCTGACCGAGGAACACGTCGGTCGCCCGGTGGTGGTGACCAACTACCCCGAGCACATCAAGGCCTTCTACATGCGCCTGAACGACGATGGCAAGACCGTCGCGGCGATGGACGTGCTGGCTCCGGGCATCGGCGAGATCATCGGCGGCAGCCAGCGCGAGGAGCGCTTGGACGTGCTCGACGCGCGCATGGCGCAGTTCGGCCTGGATGCCAGCCACTACGGCTGGTACCGCGACTTCCGCCGCTACGGCACCGTGCCGCACGCCGGCTTCGGCCTGGGCTTCGAGCGCCTGGTGGTCTATGTGTGCGGGCTGGGCAACATCCGCGACGCGATCCCCTACCCGCGCGCGCCCGGCAGCGCGGAGTTCTGATGAGAGGCCTGCGCGGATGACCCTGTTCTTTGCCCTGTGCTTTGTCGGTGTCGCCGTCGCGGGCTTCTGCGCCTTCGTCATCTTCTGGCCGCTGACCCTGGTACACCTGCGCGATCGCCACGCTGCCCTGGCCGAAGCCCTGGGCCCGGGCGCGTTCCTCAAGCCGGCCGCGCTGCACTGGCTGCTTGGCCGCCACTATCGGCAAACCGGCGACCGCGCACTGTCCGGACTGGCGACGCCGGCATGGCTGTCTCTGCTGACCCTGATCGCCGGATTGGGCATGGCCGCCCTGCTCGGCCTGCTTTCCACGGTGATCTCATGAACGACGATTCGATCGAATACGAACAATGGTGGCTGGCGAGCCTGGGCCGGCTGCTGGTCTGGGCGCGGCTGCGGATCAAGTCCGCCGGTACCGCCGAGGTGCTGGACAGCGATGGCAACACGCTGAGCTACGACAGCGAAGACAGTGCGCGTGCCGCGCTGTTCGATGCCGAGTTCGTGGCCTTCGACGGCCTGGACGAGGACGACGCGCTGGCCCGTGGCTTTTCGCTGACCGAGGTGCAGCCGCCGCAGGGCAGCGACGACGAACTGCCGGCACGCATGACCCAGCAGCTCGGCGCACGGGCCTGATGTACACCCCGCGGGCCTTTGTCGAAACCGACCTGGCCGCGCTGGACGGGCTGATCGCCCACGATCCCTTCGTCACCGTGATCACCGCGCCCTCCGGCACGCCGGAGGTGAGCCACCTGCCGGTCCTGTACCGGCGCGACGGCGACCAGGTATTGCTCGAAGGGCATTGGGCGCGCCCCAACCCGCAGGTGGCCGGTGGCCCCGCGCTGATCGTGGTGCACGGCCCGCACGCCTATGTGTCGCCGAGCTGGTACCCGGACAAGGTGCAGGCCGCGCGCGTGCCGACCTGGAACTACGCGGTGGCACACCTGCATGGCCAACTGACGCCATTCAACGAAGAAACTGCGCTGGCCGACCTGGTCGACCGCCTGAGCCAGCGCTTTGAAGCCACGGCCGGCGGCGACTGGCGTTTTGACCTCGACAACCCTCGCGAACGTTCGCAGCTGCGCGGAATCGTCGGCTTCCGCTTCGTTGTCGAGCGCATCGAAATGAAATTCAAACTGAGCCAGAACCACCCGCCGGCCAACGTGGCTGCCGTCATCGCGGCGCTTGCACACCAGGGCAACGAAGATGCGCGCGCCACCGCGGCGCTGATGCAACGTACGGCAGCGGCTGTGCCAGGGGATCGGAGATAATGGACAACATGAACTCGCTTACCGAATTGCTCGAAAAGAATCGCGCCTGGTCCGACCGCGTGAACCAGGAAGACCCGCAGTTCTTCGCCCGCCTCTCCAAGCAGCAGAACCCGCAGTATCTGTGGATCGGCTGCTCGGACTCGCGGGTACCGGCCAACCAGATCATCGACATGGCGCCGGGCGAGGTGTTCGTCCACCGCAATGTCGCCAACGTCGTGGTGCACACTGACCTCAACTGCCTGTCCACGATCCAGTTCGCGGTGGACGTGCTGAAGGTGCGGCACATCCTGGTGGTAGGCCATTACGGCTGCGGCGGCGTGCTGGCCAGCCTGACCCAGGCGCGCATGGGCCTGGTCGACAACTGGATCCGCCATGTCACCGACGTGGCCGACAAGCACGCCCCCTGCCTGCACGAGGCCGGCACGCTGCCGCTGCAGCACGCGCGCCTGTGCGAGCTCAACGTGCTGGAGCAGGTGGTGCACGTGGTGCGGACGACCGTGGTGCAGGACGCCTGGAGCCGCGGCCAGGAACTGACCGTGCATGGCTGGGTCTACAGCCTGCGCGATGGCCTGGTGCACGACCTGGGCATGGACGTGAGCGCGAACGAGCATGTCGATGCGCGTTATGCGCAGGCGTTGGCGAAGATCCAGGCCGACCACCAGGAACGCTGACGCCGATGCTGACCGCGCCGCTCAACCTGCAGGCCTGGATCGAGGAACACCGCGACCTGCTCAAGCCGCCGGTCGGCAACAAGTGCATCTACGACGGCGACTTCATCGTGATGGTCGTGGGCGGGCCGAACGTGCGCACCGACTTCCATTACGACGAAGGCCCGGAGTGGTTCTATCAGCTCGAAGGCGAGATGGTGCTGAAGGTGCAGGATGGCGGTGCGGTGCGCGACATTCCGATCCGCGCCGGCGAGATGTTCCTGCTGCCGCCGAAGGTGCCGCATTCGCCGCGGCGCATGGCCGGGTCTATTGGACTGGTGGTGGAGCGGCGGCGCCTGCCGGGCGAGCGCGACGGGTTGATGTGGTATTGCCCGGCCTGCAATCACCTGTTGTACGAAGAGTATTTCGCGCTGGGAGATATCGAGCAGGATTTGCCAGTGGTTTTCGACCGGTTCTATGGCTCGCTTGAGCGGCGGACCTGCGCGGTGTGCGGAGTGGTGCACCCGGTACCCGAGCCAGCTGCCAACAGGTAATCGGAAGCGGCCTGACGGCCGCTTTTTTTTGGGAAGGCGGCCGGACTCACTGTAGGAGCGGCTTCAGCCGCGACAAACGAAGCCACAAGCCATCAGCTAGCGATACGCCTGAAGACCAAGGCTCTTCCCCTCACCCCAAAAGGCGCGCACCCACCGAAGTGGGAACCCCAAGGCGCCCTGCACCGATCCGGCGGGGGTAGGCGTCAGTGGGCCATGGATGGCCCACGTTCGTTGACTGAGTACAGGACGTACGCCGGAACCGAGACGCCTACCCCCGCCGGGTCGGGGCCCGCACCGCAAGCCAGCCCAACCATCCGCCGCACACCCCCGCACCGCACCGCAACCCAGCGCACCACCCGCACCGCCAACTACAATGCCCACACACCCGCACCGCGCCCCACCCCATGTCCGACACCCTCTCGCGCCTGCACGCCATCGCCCTGGACGCCGCCGATCCGTTGCGCGGCCTGCGCGCTGAGTTCCTCTTCCCCCAGCACCAAGGGCGCGACCAGACCTACTTCGTCGGCAACTCCCTCGGCCTGCAACCGCGCGGTGCGCAGGCCATGGTCCAGCAGGTGCTCGACCAATGGTCGCAACTGGCAGTGGAAGGCCACTTCACCGGCCCCGAGCAGTGGCTGACCTACCACGAACTCGTGCGCGAGCCGCTGGCGCGACTGGTCGGCGCCGAGCCCGGCGAAGTTGTCGCCATGAACACGCTGAGCGTCAACCTGCACCTGATGATGGTCAGCTTCTACCGGCCCACCCGCGAGCGCCCGGCCATCCTCATCGAAGCCGGCGCCTTCCCCACCGACCGCCATGCCGTCGAATCGCAGATCCGCTTCCACGGCTTCGACCCCGCCACCGACCTGATCGAAGTGCAGCCCGATGCCGAAGACGGCACCGTGTCGATGGCCGCCATCGAACGTGCCATTGCCACCCACGGCCCGCGCCTGGCCCTGGTGCTGTGGCCCGGCATCCAGTACCGCACCGGCCAGGCCTTCGACCTCGGCCACATCGTGCAGCTGGCGCGCGCACAGGGCGCCAACGTCGGTTTCGACCTGGCTCATGCCGTCGGCAACCTGCCGCTGTCGCTGCACGAGGACGGCGCCGATTTCGCCGTGTGGTGCCACTACAAGTACTTCAACGCGGGGCCGGGTGCAGTCGGCGGCTGCTTCGTCCACGAGCGCCACGCTCGCGCCACAGTGCCGCGCTTTGCCGGCTGGTGGGGCCACGACCGCGAGAGCCGCTTCCGCATGGCCCCGGAATTCGTGCCCACCCCGGGCGCCGAAGGCTGGCAGCTGAGCAACCCGCCGGTGCTCGCGCTGGCCCCGCTGCGGGCTTCGCTGGCGCTGTTTGAACGCGCCGGCATGCCCGCGCTGCGGCAGAAATCCGAACAGCTCACCGGCATGCTCGAAGCGCTGATCCACGCGCGCGTGCCGCAGGTGCTGCAGGTGCTCACCCCGGCCGATCCGCGCCAGCGCGGCTGCCAGCTTTCGCTGCGCGTGGCCGGTGGCCGTGCGCAGGGGCGCGCCTTGTTTGAATACCTGCAATCGGTCGGCGTGCTCGGCGACTGGCGCGAGCCGGACGTGATCCGCATCGCGCCGACGCCGCTGTACAACCGCTTTGCGGACCTGCACCACTTCGTCGAGGAAGTGGAACACTGGGCCGGGCACTGAGCCCGTCCCGCCCTCCCCCGCGGACATCGCATTGAATTCTTCGTCTTCGCGTTCCCTGACCCTGATCGGCGCCGGCCTGGCCGGCAGCCTGCTCGCCATCCTGCTGTCGCGCCGCGGCTGGCGCATCACCGTGTACGAGCGCCGCGGCGATCCGCGCATCAAGGGCTATGAGTCCGGGCGCTCGATCAACCTGGCCCTGGCCGAACGCGGCCGCCACGCCCTGCGCGCGGCCGATGCCGAAGACGCGGTGATGGCCAACGCGGTGATGATGCGCGGGCGCATGGTGCACCCACTCGGCGCACCGCCGCAGCTGCAACGCTATGGGCGCGACGACAGCGAGGTGATCTGGTCGATCCATCGCGCCGCGCTCAACGTCACCCTGCTGGAACTGGCCGAACAGGCCGGCGCCACCGTGCATTTCCACCGCCGCCTGCACACGGTGGACTTCGAGGCCGGCTACGCGCGTTTCATCGACGACCGCGATGACCAGCCGCACGACATCCATTTCGACAGCCTGGTCGGCACCGACGGCGCGGGCTCGGCCCTGCGCGCGGCGATGAACCGCAAGACGCCGCTGGGCGAGCGCATCGAATTCCTCGATCACTCCTACAAGGAACTGGAAATTCCGCCAGCGGTCGGCGGCGGCTTCCGCATCGAAGGTCACGCGCTGCACATCTGGCCGCGCGGTCGCTACATGTGCATTGCCCTGCCCAATGCCGAAGGCACGTTTACCGTCACCCTGTTCCTGCCCAATGAAGGCCGGCCCAGTTTCGCCACGGTCAACAGCGGCGCCGAGGCGAAGGCCCTGTTCGCGCAGGACTTCCCCGATGCGCTGCCGTTGATCCCGCGCCTGTGCGCGGACTGGGAGGCGCACCCGCCCGGGCTGCTTGGCACACTGCACCTGGAACGCTGGCACCTGGACGGCCGCGCCGTGCTGGTGGGCGATGCCGCGCACGCAATGGTGCCGTTTCACGGCCAGGGCATGAACTGCGCCTTTGAAGACTGCGTGGCCCTGGCCGAAGCCCTGGACGCGCACGACGACCTGGCCTGCGCCTACGCCCTGTTCCAGACCCGCCGCCACGCCAACGCCGTGGCGATCCAGCAGATGGCGCTGGAGAACTACCTGGAAATGCGCGACCGCGTGGACGATCCGGACTTCCTGCTGCAACGTGAGCTCGAACAGGCGCTGCAGGCGCGCTGGCCGACCGTGTTCGTGCCGCACTACACCATGGTCACCTTCCTGCGCACGCCCTACGCGGTCGCACTGGCGCGCAGCGAGATCCAGCGCGAGATCCTGGTGGCGGCCACGCGCGGGCGCAGCAGCCTGGACGGCCTGGACTGGGCGGCGCTGGAACGCACGGTGCATGAGCGGCTGACGCCGCTGCCAGGAGCGCACTGATGGCGGAAAGCTTTCTGTTCTACGACCTGGAAACCTATGGCCAGGACCCGCGGCGCACGCGCATCGCCCAGTTTGCCGCGGTGCGCACCGATGCCGAGCTCAACGTCATCGACGAGCCGGTCAGCTTCTTCGTGCGCCCGGCCGACGACCTGCTGCCATCGCCCTACGCCACCCTGGTCACCGGCATCACCCCGCAACTGGCGCAGCGTGAAGGCGTGAACGAAGCCGAGGCGTTTTCGCGGATCGTCGAACAAATGGGCCGGCCGCAGACCTGCACGCTGGGCTACAACTCGCTGCGCTTCGATGACGAGTTCGTCCGCCACGGCCTGTTCCGCAACTTCCACGACCCATATGAGCGCGAGTGGCGCAGCGGCAATTCGCGCTGGGACCTGCTGGACATGCTGCGCCTGCTGCACGCCTTGCGCCCGGACGGCATCACCTGGCCGCAGCGCGAGGATGGCGCCACCTCGTTCAAGCTCGAACAGCTGGCCGCTGCCAACCATGTGCGCGAAGGCGACGCGCACGAGGCGCTGTCCGACGTGTTTGCCACCATCGGCATGGCGCGCCTGTTCCGCCACCACCAGCCGCGGCTGTGGGACTACGCGCTGAAGCTGCGCGACAAGCGCTTTGCCGCCGGCCTGCTGGACGTGGTGGCGATGCAGCCGGTGCTGCACGTGTCGCAGCGCTACCCTGCCGCGCGCCTGTGCGCCGCGCCGGTGTTGCCGTTGACGCGGCACCCGCGAGTGGACAGCCGGGTCATCGTGTTCGATCTGGAGGGCGACATCGAGCCGCTGCTGCGGCTGTCACCCGAGGACATCGCCGATCGCCTGTACACGCCCGCCAGCGCGCTGCCCGAAGGCGAACAGCGCATCGGCCTGAAGGAAGTGCATCTGAACAAGTCGCCGGCGCTGGTGGCCTGGGCGCATCTGCGCCCGGCGGACCTGCAGCGCCTGGCCATCGACGAGCAGCGCGTGGCGGCCAACGCGGCGCGGCTGCGCGAACAGGGCCCGCAGCTGGCGGAGAAGGTGCGCCGCGTCTATGCCAGCGAGCGCGCCGGCGCGCCGGCCGACGTGGACGCCTCGCTGTACGACGGCTTCCTCGGCGATGCCGATCGCCGCCTGTTCCCCGCGGTGCGCGCCAGCACGCCCGAGGCATTGGCGACACTGGAGGACCGTTTCGTTGACCCGCGCCTGCCCGAGCTGCTGTTCCGCTATCGCGCGCGCAACTGGCCGCAGTCGCTTGGCTTGCAGGAGCAGTTGCGCTGGGACCAGTACCGGCGGCGGCGCCTGGTCGAGGACAATGGCTTGTCGGAAGTGACCTTCGACCAGTTCTGGGCGCAGATCGCCGAGCTGCGCCTGGCCAACGCCGATGACCCCGGCCGCCAGGCCCTGCTCGACCAGCTCGCCGGCTGGGGCGCCGACCTGCAGAGGACCCTATGAGCTATTTCACCGCCAGCAGTTTCAAGTTCCTGCGCGGGCTGGCGCGCCACAACGACAAGGCCTGGTTCCAGGAACATCGCGCCGACTACGAGGCGCATGTGCGCCAGCCGTTCCTGCGCCTGATCACCGACCTGCAACCGGCCCTGGCCGAGGTCAGCGAACACTACCGTGCCGACCCGCGCGGTGTCGGCGGTTCGCTGTTCCGCATCCATCGCGATGCGCGGTTTTCCAACGACAAGTCACCGTACAAGACCTGGCAGGGCGCGCGCTTCTTCCACGAACGGCGCAAGCAGGTGCCGGCGCCTTCGTTCTATGTGCATCTGCAACCGGGCGAGAGCTTCGTCGGTGCCGGCCTGTGGCATCCCGAGCCCGATACGCAGCGCAAGGTGCGGCAGTTCATCTTCGACAATCCCGGTACCTGGAAGGTCGCGGCGCACGATGCCAGGCTGCGCCGCCGCTTCGAGATGGAACAGAGCGAGAAGCTGGTGCGCACGCCGCGCGGCTTCCCGGCCGAGTTCGAGTTCCTCGACGACCTCAAGCACCGCAACTGGGTACTGTGGCGGCAGCTGGACGATGCCACGATGACCGGCCCGCGCCTGCGCCAGATCATCGCGGCCGATTTCGCGACCCTGGGGCCGTTTGTCGATTACCTGTGCGCGGCGCTGGACCTAGAGTTCTGAGGCGCAAGCGCGGATGCCGTCACCACTGATCGGGAGGCCTGGATGAAAAAGCTCTGGTGGATCATTCCCCTGCTGGTGCTGCTTGCTCTGGGCGGCTACGTGGCAGCGGGTCCGTATCTGGCGATCCGCGGCATCAGCGAGGCGATCGAACGCCAGGATGCGGCGGCCCTGGAGCGGCATGTCGACTTTCCGCGCCTGCGCGCCAACCTCAAGGCGCAGCTGGATGACTATGTGGTGCGGCGCGCTGGCGTGGAGATGCAGTCCAGTCTGCTTGGCGGCATCGCGCTGCAGGTGGCTGGCGGCCTGACTGGCGCGGGCGTCGATACCTTGGTGACGCCGCTGGGGATTGGTGCACTGCTGCAGGGACATCAGCTATGGAAGCGTGCCAGCGGCCAGACCATCGACGGCGACACCTGGTCGGCGCCAATGCCGGCGCAACCCCTCAAGCAGGCGCGGGGGCATTTCGAGTCGACCTCGCGGTTCACCGCCACTGTGGATACCGCGGCCGGTGAGCCGGTGGTGTTTGTGCTCGACCGGCAGGGTCTGCGCTGGCGCCTGACCGATATCCGTCTGCCGTTGCAGGTGCCGGCGGCGCGCTGAACACAAGATCGGCCGGGGGGGTGGACCCGTTGTAGGAGGGGCTTCAGCCCCGACGAGCGGAGTCACGATCCAGCCACGCCTCGGCCAGGCGCTCAAATGAAGCACGCAACTGCCAACGCGCCGGCCATGGCAGCGCACGCAGCGCGCGCGCCCGCGGCATCGGCGCCGGCTCCCCGTTCCAGGCAAAGGCAACCTGGTTGCTCATGTCCGGCTCGGGCAGCAACAGGTGGCGTCGACCGAACACGGCCCGCAGGCGCCCCTGCTGCGCACGCAGATCAGTGTCATAGAGGTTGGCAGCCATCACCCCGTCAGCACTGAGCGCCTCCCGACACAACCGATAGAACCCCTCGTTGTCCAGGTGCGCCGGGATGCCCCCGGCGTCGTAGGCATCCACCAGCAGCACGTCGAATGCACCGCGGCGCTGGCGCAGCCAATCGGCCCCGTCGCCATGGGCGATGGCCAGGCGCGCATCATCCGGCGGGATACGGAAAACATCACGTAGCGCCAGCACACCGGCATCGCTCTCCACCACTTCGATGCGCGCGCCGCGCAGATGGCGATGGCAGAACTTCGCCTGCGCACCACCCCCGAGCCCGACGATGCCGATGCGCCGCGGCGCCGGCCGCAGCCACAACGCGGCAAGCATGCTGCGGGTATACCCCACGCAGAGCACGTTGGGTGCCAGGCGCAGCATGCGGGTCTGGGTCACGGCGCCGTTGAAGCGCAGTTCCAGGTACAGCCAGGTGCGACGCACATAGGCGCCGGCGTCAGCCCCAGGGCGCGCCGGTGCGGGACTCACTGCGGGCGCGGATCGTTGGCCACGCCATGCGGCACATGGCCGGCGGCCACATGCTGATGCTGGCGGGCGCTGTCGATGTTGTGCTGCGAATCGTCGAAGAAGATGTCGGCACCAAACGCCGCCAGGAACGGCCCCTTGTGGCGTCCGCCAAGGAACAGCGCCTCGTCCAGGCGCACGCCCCATTCGCGCAGCGTGCGGATCACCCGCTCGTGCGCCGGCGCCGAGCGCGCGGTCACCAGCGCGGTGCGGATTGGCGAGGCCTCACCGGCCGGGAACGCCGCCTGCAACGCGTGCAGAGCGGAGAGGAAGTTGCGGAACGGCCCACCCGTCAGCGGCTCGCGGGCACGCTCGCGCTCATGCCGGCCAAAGGCTTCCACGCCCTGCTCGCGCGAGATGCGTTCGCTCTCGTCACCGAAGATCACCGCATCGCCGTCGAAGGCAATGCGCAATTGCCGCGCATGGCGCTCGCCTTCGGCGGCCTGGGCAGCCTGGATGACCGCATCCGGCGCATGCGGCAGGATCGTCGCCGCGGCCACGCCGTGCGCCAGCGCGCGGCGCACCGAATCGGGATTGGCGGACAGGAACAGGTCGGTCCCGAACGGCTTGACGTAGGGCCAGGTCGCCTCGCCGGAAGTGAAGGTGGCGCGGACGATGCCCAGGTCGTAATGCTGGATCGAGTTGAAGATGCGCAGGCCCGTATCGGCCGAATTACGCGACAGCAGGATCACCTCCACCCGCGGCGTCTCCGCGGGCGCGCCCTCGTTCAGCGCCAGCAGCTTGCGCACGACCGGAAAGGCCACGCCCGGCCGCAGCACGTCATCCTCGTGCTCGCGCTGGTAAGCGGCATACGCCTCGACGCCCTCACGCTCAAACAGCGCATGGCCCTCCTCCAGATCGAACAGGGCACGCGAAGTCACCGCGACGGTCAGCAGGCGTGGAGAGTTATCTGGCATTGGGTCGGGAATGGGGAACAGGGAATGGGGAATCGGAAAGGCATTGTGCCTCAGCTGCCCGCCCCGCTTTCACGATTCCCCATTCCCCATTCCCGATTCCCAGCTTCAAACCACAAATTGCTCGCTGAGGATGCGCTCTTCAAGGTTGTGCTCGGGGTCGAACAGCAGGGTCACGCGGTGCTCGCGGGACTCGCGGATGGTGATGTCCACCACGTCGCGGGTTTCGTGCGAGTCGGCGGTGACGCTGACCGGGCGCTTGTAGGGGTCCAGCACCTGCATGCGCACTTCGGTGTCGGCCTTGAGAATGGCGCCGCGCCAGCGCCGCGGACGGTACGGGGCAATCGGGGTCAGGGCCAGGGTGTGCGAGCCCAAGGGCAGGATCGGCCCGTGCGCGGAATAGTTGTAGGCGGTGCTGCCGGCCGGGGTCGAGACCAGCACGCCATCGCCGATCAGTTCCTCGATGCGGGTCTGGCCGTTGAGGTCGATGCGCAGGTGCGCGGCCTGTCGGGTCTGCCGCAGCAGCGAGACTTCGTTGTAGGCGAGCGAGCCGGTGGTGGTACCCGATTCGGTCTGCGCGAGCATTTCCAGCGGCCGCAGGTGCGCCGGTTCGGCCCGGGCCAGGCGCGCGAGGAGGTCGTCGTCGCGGTACTGGTTCATCAGAAAGCCGATGGAGCCCAGCTTCATGCCGAACACCGGTTTGCCTGCACCGCCATGGCGGTGCAGGGTCTGCAGCATGAAACCGTCGCCGCCAAGCGCGCAGAGCACGTCAGCGTCGTCGATCGAATGATCGCCGTGGCGCGCAACGAGGTCGGCACGCGCGCGTTGCGCGGCGTCGGTGTTGCTGGCTAGGAAGGCGATGCGGGGGGATGCGGTCATCGTCGGCTCCGGGATCGACGGGCAGCATACCCGAGCCGGGTTTGCGGGACAGTCCGCTGCGTGCGCCAGATGCGCAATCAGCCCGTTGCAGGCAATCAACCCGTTGTTACACCTGGCGGCGCCTTCAATCCGGATCGAAGCAGAGCCCCCCTTCTGTTAAGGGGGGCGCGCCGAAGGCGTGGGGGATAGGCAGAAGTGCGGCGCCGAAAGTTTGCAACGCAAACTTTTGGGTCGGGGCCCGCCCAGCGGGCCCCGACCACGGGGTTACACCCCGTGCGCCGCGAGCTGTCCAAGGCGCTGCACAGCCACCGACACCGTCGGATAGTCCAGCGTCTTCTGCGCCGCCAGTTCCTGCAGCATCGACAAGGTGAAGCGCAGGCTGGAATCGTCACGCTCCATCCAGCGCGCCACCTTCGCCTCGGCCGTGCCGCCCGGCATCGACAACACCTGTCCGGCCAGATTGCGCTGGTGCGCGGCCAGCTCGTCGCGCAGCACGCCACGGGCCACCGCATGCCAGCGGCCGTTGACCTCCAGCGCGTCGATCTGCTCGAACAGCCATGGCAGCTGCAAGGCCTCGCCCAGGCGGAAATGTACCTTGGACACCTCTACTGGCTTGAGCTTGCGCGTGCGCGCCAGCTCGATGATGTCGAACGCCGGTTCCAGATAGCGCAGCTCCGACAGCTGCTGCGCCAGCGCCGGCGGCAAGCCCTTGTCCTTCCACTCCTGCACGCTGGCCAGGTAGGCCGGGCGCTGCGAGTCGCCGAGCACGCCGGACGCCACGCGGATGTCGTTGAACGGCCCGTGGTAGCGCTCCACCGCGGCGGTGATGCCAGGCATCGCGCCGGGGCGGAACAGCAGCCAGCGCACGAACGAACGCTGCAGCCTCCAGATCACTTCCAGCGCGTCGATCTGCACCTGCTCGGGCACCTTGCCGTCGAGCGCGTCGATCTGCGTCCACAGCGAACGCGCGTCCAGCGTCTCGCGGCTGATCGTATAGGCCTTGGCAACCTCGCCGATGCTGCGCCCGGTGTCTTCCTGCATGCGCATCAGGAAGGTGGCGCCCATGCGGTTGATGGTGGTGTTGGTTACCGCCGTGGCGATGATCTCGCGCTTCAGGCGGTGCTTTTCCATCGCCTCGGCGTACTTCTTCTGCAGCGGCTGCGGGAAGTAGCGCTGCAGCTCCTTGGACAGGTACGGGTCCTCGGGGATATCCGACTCCAGCAGCTGCTGGAACGCGACCAGCTTGGAGTACGACAGCAGCACCGCCAGCTCCGGCCGGGTCAGGCCCTGACCGCGGGCCTTGCGCGCCGACAGTTCGGCGTCCGACGGCAGGAATTCGATCTGCCGGTCGAGCAGGCCCTGCTGCTCCAGCGTGCGGATGAAGTGCTGCTTGGAGCCCAGGCGCTTGATGCTCATCCGCTCCATCAGGCTGATGGCCTGGTTCTGGCGGTAGTTGTCCCACAGCACCAGCTCGGCGACCTCGTCGGTCATCGAGGCCAGCAGCTTGTTGCGCGCATCGACGGTCAGCTTCTTGTCCTGCACCACGGCGTTGAGCAGGATCTTGATGTTGACCTCGTGGTCGGAGGTGTCCACACCGGCCGAGTTGTCGATGAAGTCGGTGTTGAGCAGCACGCCGGCCTGCTGTTCGGCCTCGATACGGCCGAGCTGGGTCATGCCCAGGTTGCCGCCCTCGCCTACCACCTTGCAGCGCAGTTCGCCGCCGTTGACGCGCAGGCCGTTGTTGGCACGGTCGCCGACATCGGCGTGGGTCTCGCTGGCCGCCTTGACGTAGGTGCCGATGCCGCCGTTCCAGAACAGGTCCACCGGGGCCTTGAGGATGGCGTTCATCAGATCGTTCGGCGACAGGCTCTTGACCGCAGGGTCCAGGCCCAGCACTTCGCGCACCTGCGGGCTGATCTCGATGGCCTTGAGCGTGCGCGGGTAGACGCCGCCGCCCTTGCTGATCAGCTTGGCATCGTAGTCGGCCCAGCTGGAGCGCGGCAGCTTGAACAGGCGCTCGCGCTCGACGAACGACTTGGCAGCATCCGGGTTCGGGTCCAGGAAGATGTGACGATGGTCGAAGGCGGCCACCAGGCGGATATGCCGCGACAGCAGCATGCCGTTGCCGAACACGTCGCCGGACATGTCGCCCACGCCGACCACGGTGAAGTCCTCGCTCTGGCAGTCGCGGCCCAGCGCGCGGAAGTGGCGCTTGACCGACTCCCAGGCGCCGCGCGCGGTAATGCCCATGCCCTTGTGGTCATAGCCCACCGAGCCGCCGGAGGCGAACGCGTCGCCCATCCAGAAGCCGTGGGCGATGGCCAGGCCGTTGGCGATGTCGGAGAAGGTCGCCGTGCCCTTGTCGGCGGCCACCACCAGGTACGGGTCGTCCATGTCATGGCGCACCACCTGCGGCGGCGGCACGATCTTGCCGCTGACGATGTTGTCGGTGATGTCCAGCAGGCTCTGGATGAAAAGCTTGTAGCAGGCGATGCCCTCGGCCTGGATCGCATCGCGGTCGCCGCCAAGCGGCGGGCGCTTGCAGAAGAAGCCGCCCTTGGCACCGACCGGCACGATCACCGTGTTCTTCACCATCTGCGCCTTGACCAGGCCCAGCACCTCGGTGCGGAAGTCCTCGCGACGGTCCGACCAGCGCAGGCCGCCACGCGCCACCGCGCCAAAGCGCAGGTGCACGCCTTCCACGCGCGGGCTGTACACGAAGATCTCGCGGTACGGGCGCGGCTTGGGCAGGTCCGGCACCTTGGCCGAGTCGAACTTGAAGCTGATGCAATGCCCGGGCTTGCCGGCCGCATCGGTCTGGTAATAGTTGGTGCGCAAGGTGGCGTCGATCACGCCGATGAAGCTGCGCAGGATGCGGTCTTCATCGAGGCTGGAGACGCGGTCCATCAACTTGAGCAGGGCGGCGCGGGTGGCCTCCTGCTGCGCGGCGCGGTCGGCCTTGCGCGCGTCGACCACGGCCTGCAACACCTTCACCGCGGCTTCGTCGCCGGCGGCCAGCGCTTCCAGAGCGGCCTGCAGGCGGGTCTGGCCATCGGCGATCTCGGCCTTGCTCTCGTTGCCGGTGCTCGGGTCAAAGCGCGCCTCGAACAGCTCCACCAGCAGACGGGCCAGCAGCGGGTAGTGCTGGAAGGTCTGCTCGACGTAGCTCTGCGAGAATGGCACACCGGTCTGCAGCAAATACTTGCAATAGCCGCGCAGCATCGCGACCTGGCGCCAGTGCAGGCCGGCCGAGAGGATCAGGCGGTTGAAGCCGTCGTTCTCGGCATCGCCGTGCCACAGGCGGGCGAAGGCCTCGCCAAAGGCGGCGTCGGCGCTGGCCGCATCGATCGGGCCGGCGGTGGATTCGACCTCGAAGTCCTGGATGTACAGCGGCGTGTCGCCGACCTGCAGCCGGTACGGGCGCTCGGAAATTACCCGCAGGCCCATGTTCTCCATCATCGGCAACGCATCGGACAGCGGGATGTCGTCGAGCTGGCGATACAGCTTCAGGCGCAGGCCTTCGGCGCCATCGCGGCGCAGTGCCTGCAGGCTCAAGTGCAGGTCGTCCGGGCCGCTCAGCGCGGCCAGGTGTTCGACGTCGCTGGCCGCGGCCTCGGTGGTCGATTCCTCGATGTAGCCGGCCGGCAGCGCGCGGCCATAGGCGGAAGCCAGGCGCAGGCCGGCGGCCTCGCCGTGACGGGCGACCAGGGCTTCACGCAGGTCGTCCTGCCAGTTGCGCAGCAGGTGCGCCAGGCGCTCTTCCAGTTCGCGGGTGTCGAACTCCAGCGCCTCGCCGGCCTTGGGCCGCACGATCAGGTGCAGCTGCGCCAGCGGCGATTCGCCGAGCACCACGTTGGAATCGATGTATTCGCCGTGCAGCGCTTCCTTCAGCAGCGATTCGATGCGCAGGCGCACGTCGGTGTTGAAGCGGTCGCGCGGCAGGTAGACCAGCGCCGAGATGAAGCGGCTGTACTTGTCGCGGCGCAGGAACAGGCGGCTGCGCACGCGCTCCTGCAGGCCGAGGATGCCCATCGCGGTGCGGTAGAGCTCCTCTTCATTGGACTGGAACAGTTCTTCGCGCGGCAGGGTTTCCAGGATGTGGCGCAGCGCCTTGCCGCTGTGGCTGCTCGGGGCCAGGCCGGACTTCTGCATCACGTAGTCGTGGCGGCGGCGCACCAGCGGGATTTCCCACGGCCGGCGGTTGTAGGCGCTGGAAGTGAACAGGCCGAGGAAACGCTGCTCGGCGACGATGCGGCCCTTGGCGTCGTACTCCAGCACGCCGATGTAGTCCATGTAGCCGACGCGGTGCACGCGCGAACGCGCATTGGTCTTGGTCAGGATCAGCGCGTCCTTCTGCGCGCCCGCCGCGCTCAGCCCGTGCGCGGCCAGGGTCTCGACCGGGCGCGCCGGCGACTTGTCCTTGCCGCGCATCAGGCCCAGGCCACTGGCTTCCACCGGCGCCAGCACTTCCTCGCCGCCCTGCTTCTCGACGCGGTATTCGCGATAGCCGAAGAAGGTGAAGTGGTCGGCGGCGGCCCAGCGCAGGAACTCCTGTGCTTCCTGGCGGCTGTCGTCGTCCACCGGCAGGCGCCGCGTGGCAAGGTCATCGGCCAGGCTCAGCGCCTTGTCACGCATCGCGCTCCAGTCACCGACAATCGCGCGCACCTCGGCCAGCACCTTGATGATGGCGGCCTGGATGCGGCCCATCTCCTCGGCCGGCTGGCGATCGATTTCCAGCACCATCAGCGACTCGGCCTTGCCCTCGCCCACCGTGGTGAGCTTGCCGGCGCGGTCGCGGCTGATCTGCAGCACGGGATGGCCCAGCACATGCACGCCGATGCCCATGTCAGCCAGCGCCATGCTCACCGAATCAACCAGGAACGGCATGTCGTCATTGACGATCTGCAACACCGTATGCGGCGTTTCCCAGCCGTTGGTCTTCAGGGTCGGGTTGAACACGCGCACATTGGCGGTGCCCGGCTTGCGCGCGCGGGCGAACTCCAGCATGTCGCCAGCCAGCGCGGCCCAGGCCTCGGCGCTGTGATGGGGAAACTCGTCGGCTTCCATGCGGCGGTAGAAGTCGCCCGCAAAAGCCTGCGCCTCGGGCTGGCGCGCTGCGGGGTACCACTTGCGCAAAGCTGCAAACACCGGTTCAAGGCTGAAGGCCTGCACCTCGGTGCTGACCGGGGAAACTACGCGTTGGCCATCTCGTTTGGATGCAGTGGCCTTGGTCGATTTCGAAGCAGCTTTCTTGGGTTTCATGACGGAGAGCAGTAAGCCCGACGGGAAAGTTGCAAATTGTAGCGATGCGCCATGACAGTGCCTTGCTGCATAGCGCAAACCGCAGTGCAGGTTTCTATGGCGTTCAAGCAGCGTCTGCGTCGGATTGCGCACGCGGCCGGCACGCGCGAACCGCCACGAACGGCAAGATCGGCATGCTTTGCTCACGGTCGGAGGTGTCCCGTCAAGGCTACTTTAAAACTGAACTGGACGGTATAGTCCACTCCGATGATGCCGACCGCCCCTGCCCCCACCAGCCGCCAGACACGCGACCGCCGCGTGCACGAGGCGGTCCACGCCCTGCTCGCCGAACAGGGCATGCGCCTGAGCATGGAGGCGGTGGCCGCGCGCGCGGGCTGCTCCAAGCAGACCCTGTACGCCCACTACGGCTGCAAGGAAAACCTGCTGCGTACGGTGATGCGCGACCAGGTCGCCCTGACCACCGATACCCTCGAACACGATGGCACCGACCTGCGCAGCAGCCTGCTGGCCTTTGCCGAGCAGCACCTGGAGCAGTTGAACCGTCCTCACGTCATCCAGACCTGCCGCCTGATAGATGCCGAGTCGCACCGCTTTCCCGAGCAGGCGCGGCAGATCTACAACGACGGCGTCGCCGCCTTGCAGGACCAGCTGGCACAATGGCTGGGCCGGGCCAGCGCGCGCGGCCAGCTCAGGCATGACGATCCGCACGCGATGGCCGAGTTGTTACTGGGCATGATCGTCGGACTCGATTTCGAAAGGCAGCGCTTCCACACGCAGCACCGATCCGATGCCCCCTCGCGGCGCCGGTGGGCCGAACACTCGATCGACAGTTTCCTGCGCGCCTTCGCTCCCTGAGCGCCGCAACTCCCAGCTCAAAACAACCAGAAAATGGAGTTTCCACCCATGATCGCCCCGCTCCGCACCCTCGCCCTGGCCTTCGCCATCACGGCGGCGCTGGCCGCCTGCAAGAAGCCGGAACAGCAGCAACCACCGCCGCCGGAGGTGGCGGTGATCCAGGCCAAGCCGCAGACCGTGCCCTTGCAGCGCGAACTGGTCGGCCGCCTGTCGGGCTTCCGCACCGCCGACGTGCGCGCCCGCGTTCCCGGCGTGCTGCTCAAGCGGCTGTACACCGAAGGCACCGATGTAAAGGAAGGCCAGCCGCTGTTCCAGATCGACCCGGCGCCGCTGCAGGCCACGCTGGGTTCGGCGCAGGGCCAGCTGGCCGCCGCCGAGGCGACCTATGCCAATGCCAAGATCGCCGCTGCGCGCGCGCGCCAGCTGGCGCCGCAGAACTACGTGTCCAAGTCCGACCTGGATACGGCCCAAGCCACCGAGCGCACCTCGGCCGCGTCGGTGCAGCAGGCGCGTGCGGCGGTTGAATCGGCGCGCATCAATCTCGGCTACGCCACGGTGACCGCGCCGATCAGCGGCCGTGCCGGCAAGCAGCAGGTCACCGAGGGCGCGCTGGTTGGCCAGAGCGATTCGACTCTGCTGACCACCATCGACCAGCTCGACCCGCTCTACGTCAACTTCTCCATGAACAGCAACGAGTTGGCGCAGCTGCGCCAGGCCCAGGCGCATGGCAACGTGGCCCTGAGCGGCGATGGCCAGGCCACCGTGCACGTCAAGCTGGGCGACGGCAGCATCTATCCGCATCCGGGCACCCTGGATTTCACCGCGGTCACCGTGGACCCGAGCACCGGCAGCGTATCGCTGCGCGCCCTGCTGCCCAATCCGGACCACGTGCTGCTGCCTGGCTCGTTTGTTTCCTTCGATGCGACCCTGGGCCAGCGCGAGAACGCCTTCCTGGTGCCGCAAGCCGGCATCCAGCGCGATGCCCACGGCGCCTATGCCCTGGTCGTCGGCAAGGACGGCAACGTGGTGCGCCGCAATGTGGTGGCCGACAGCCAGCAACAGGGCCAGTGGGTGATCACCGGCGGCCTGGAGGCCGGCGACCAGGTCATCGTCAGCGGCCAGCAGAAGGCCAAGGAAGGCGCGCCGGCCAAGGCCGTGCCGTACGATCCGAACGCCGCGGCAAAACAGCAGCAGCCGGGCGCCAAGCCGGCGGCCGCCCCTGCTCCGTCCGAGAAGAAGTAACGGGACCCGGCCATGCCAAAATTTTTCATTGAACACCCGGTATTCGCCTGGGTGGTGGCGATCCTGATCTCGCTCAGCGGCGTGATCGCGATCCTCAACCTGGGCGTGGAGTCCTATCCCTCCATCGCCCCGCCACAGGTGACGGTCAGCGCGACCTACCCCGGCGCCAGCGCCGACACCACCGAAAAGGCGGTGACCCAGGTCATCGAGCAGCAGCTCACCGGCATCGACCACCTGCTGTATTTCAACTCGTCCTCGTCCTCCAACGGCCGCGCCAGCATCACCCTCACCTTCGAGACCGGCACCAATCCGGACATCGCGCAGGTGCAGGTGCAGAACAAGGTGGCGCTGGCTACCCCGCGCCTGCCGACCGAGGTGACCCAGCAGGGCGTGGTTGTGGCCAAGGCCAACGCCGGCTTCCTGATGGTGGTGGCGCTGCAGTCCGACAATCCGGCCATCGACCGCGACGCGCTCAACGACATCGTCGGCTCGCGCGTGCTCGACCAGATTTCGCGCGTGCCCGGCGTCGGCAGCACCCAGCAGTTCGGTGCCGAGTATGCGATGAACATCTGGCTCAACCCGGAGCTGCTGCAGGGTTTCCACCTGTCGGCCAGCCAGGTGTACCAGGCCATCTCCAACCAGAACGTGCAGTTCGCCGCCGGTGCGATCGGCGCCGACCCGGCACCGGAGGGTGCCGGCTTCACCGCCACGGTCTCGGCCGAGGGGCGCTTCAGCTCGCCGGAGGAGTTCGAGAACATCATCCTGCGCACCGACCAGAACGGAGCCACGGTGCGCCTGCGGGACGTCGGCCGCGTCGCCTTCGGCCCGTCCAGCTACGGCTTCGACACCCAGTACAACGGCAAGCCAACCGGTGCCTTCGCCATCCAGCTGCTGCCCGGTGCCAACGCGCTGAGCGTGGCCGAAGCGGTGACGGCGAAGATGGACGAACTGGCGCCGAGCTTTCCGCAGGGCGTGACCTGGTTCTCGCCGTACGACAGCACCGCGTTCGTGAAGATTTCCATCGAGGAGGTCGTGCACACGCTGGTGGAAGCCATCGTGCTGGTGTTCCTGGTGATGCTGCTGTTCCTGCAGAACTTCCGCGCAACGGTCATCCCGACCCTGGTGATTCCGGTAGCGCTGCTGGGCACGTTCCTCGGCATGTGGATCATCGGCTTCACGATCAACCAGCTGACCCTGTTTGCGATGGTGCTGGCGATCGGCATCGTGGTGGACGACGCGATCGTGGTGATCGAGAACGTCGAGCGCATCATGAGCGAGGAGCACATGGCGCCCAAGGCGGCCACGACCAAGGCGATGACCCAGATCACCGGCGCGGTGGTGGCCATCACCGTGGTGCTGGCGGCGGTGTTCATCCCCTCGGCGATGCAGCCCGGCGCGGCCGGCGCGATCTACAAGCAGTTCGCGATCACCATCGCGATGTCGATGGCGTTCTCGGCGTTCCTGGCGTTGAGCTTCACCCCGGCGCTGTGCGCGGCCTTCCTCAAGCCGACCCACGCCGAGAAGAAGAACTGGGTGTTCCGCACCTTCGACAAGTACTACGACAAGCTGGCGCACCGCTATGTCGGCCTGGTCGGGCACACGCTCAAGCGCGCGCCGCGCTGGATGGTGCTGTTCGTGGTGCTGGTGGCGCTGTGCGGCTTCCTGTTCACGCGCATGCCGGGCAGCTTCCTGCCGGAAGAGGACCAGGGCTTCGCGCTGGCGATCGTGCAGCTGCCGCCGGGCGCGACCAAGAGCCGCACCAACGAGGTGTTCGCGCAGATGCGCGGGGTGCTGCAGAACCAGGACGCGGTCGAAGGCATGTTGCAGGTGGCCGGCTTCAGCTTCCTGGGCTCGGGCGAGAACGTGGGCATGGGCTTCATCCGCCTCAAGCCCTGGGATGATCGCGACATCACCGCCAGCGAGCTGATCCAGCAACTCAACGGCGCCTTCTATGGCATCAAGGGCGCGCAGATCTTCGTGGTCAACCTGCCCACGGTGAACGGCCTGGGCCAGTTCGGCGGCTTCGACATGTGGCTGCAGGATCGTTCCGGTGCCGGCCAGGAGGCCCTGACCAACGCGCGCAACATCCTGCTCGGCCAGGCCGCGCAGCGCCAGGACACCCTGGTGGGCGTGCGTCCGAATGGCCTGGAAAACGCGCCGCAGCTGCAGCTGAGCGTGGACCGGGTGCAGGCGCAGACCATGGGGCTGCAGGTCACTGACATCTACAACGCGATCCAGCTGATGCTGGCCCCGGTGTATGTCAACGACTTCTTCTACCAGGGCCGCATCAAGCGCGTGAACGTGCGCGCCGACGACCAGTTCCGTGCCGGGCCCGAATCGCTGCGCAGCTTCTACACGCCCAGCGCCACGGCCACCGATGCCGACGGCCAGCCGGCCATGATCCCGTTGAGCAACGTGGTCAAGTCCGAATGGATCTACGCTTCGCCGGCACTGAGCCGCTACAACGGCTATTCGGCGGTGAACATCGTCGGCAACGCAGCACCGGGCAAGTCCTCGGGGCAGTCGATGGCGGCGATGGAAGAGATCGTGCGCGACGACCTGCCGGCCGGCTTCGGCTTTGACTGGTCGGGCATGTCGTATCAGGAAATCATCGCCGGCAACGCGGCGACGCTGCTGCTGGTGTTGTCGGTGGTGGTGGTGTTCCTGTGCCTGGCGGCGCTGTACGAAAGCTGGTCCATCCCGGTAGCGGTGCTGCTGGTGGTGCCGATCGGCGTGCTCGGCGCGATCTCGTTCTCGCTGCTGCGCGGCCTGCCCAACGACCTCTACTTCAAGATCGGCATGATCACGGTCATTGGCCTGGCGGCGAAGAACGCGATCCTGATCGTGGAGTTCGCGGTCGAACAGCGTGCAGCGGGCAAGACCCTGCGCGATGCGGCACTGGAAGCGGCGCACCTGCGCTTCCGGCCGATCCTGATGACCTCGTTCGCCTTCATCCTCGGCGTGCTGCCGATGGCGATCTCGACCGGCGCCGGCGCCAACGCCCGCCACTCGATCGGCACCGGCGTGATCGGCGGCATGTTGTTTGCCACCGTGCTGGGCGTGATCTTCATCCCGCTGTTCTTCGTGGTGATGCGGCGCATGCTGGGCGACAAGCTGGACGAGCCGTCCAGGGAGTTCCTGGAAGTGCAGGCAGAGGCTGCGGCGGCGCGTCCGGATCGTTGATCCGGGCGGCGTGATGCGATGTGCAAGACCCCGGCTTCGGCCGGGGTTTTGTTTTCAGAGGATGCTGACCGCTTTCTGGTCAATCCATGCAGCAACGCTGGCGTATTTCGGCTGCCTGCCGGTGAGCGTTCCTGCGTTGCGCGACGGAGAGCCCCTCTTCCAGCCAGCGGGTGCGCTTTTCGAGACCGGCGGGCTGGGGACTTAGCCCTACCAGGGCCAGCCAATAGGCCAATGCTTTCACGGGGTCGGCGGGAACCAGAAAGCCGCCCTCATAGGTTTGCGAAAGTGATTGCAGCGCAGGGAGGTAGCCGAGCGCGGCGGCCTCGTTGAGGTAACGCATGCCAAGCTGTTTGTATTCAATGACCCGCTCCGGATGCGCCGCCCATACTTGTGGCCCGCCGACCGCCTGATCAATCGACAGCGAATAAACTGTCGCGGCCTCCACGGACCCTTGCGCCGCAGCCAAGTTGATCCATCGACGGCTATCGGACAGCACCGGGTCAATTAGCAGCCCCTCGCATTCCTCCATCTGGCGCGCCATGACCTTCGGGTAATCTGGCGCAACCAGTTCCTTGATGAGTCGATAGCTTTCGAACACGTCGGGCGAGACCGCCGTTTCGCATTCTGCAGCGATCAGATACAAGCGATAGCTCGCCGTGCTATCGCCGTTGGCTGACGCGTGGAGCAATGTTCGTGCGAAGGCCGCCGCGTCGCCCGGCGGGCGGTTCTCCCGCGGACGGTCAATCAGGAATGCGCGGCCCGACAGGCGCCGGACCATTGCCGGCTCGACGCGACGTGCCGCGATCAGGCTGTCGATGGATGCGGGGTTCTTCTCCCTCATCTTGCTTTGCGGCTTGGGCGCGGCGGTCGGAACTGTCCCGGACGAGAAGGCGCTTTGCTGTGAATACGGGCCCGCCGTCCAGGACAACACAGCTGTTACCAGCAGACCCGCGGCCGCCAGTACTGCGATGCTCCATCTGCGGAGATGCGCCTTGGACATTCGGGGTTCCTCGATCTTGCTTGGCTTGGAACTGCGCGCCCGGTCGCAAGACGGGTTCAGGGGAGTCGCTGCGACCCGGGGTCGTTCCCACGTTTCAGGGGTTGCTGATCGGCCCGACCGTCACCACGCCACGTCGTGGTGGGGTTGGTCCCCAGGATGCGGGTGGCGGCAGCATCTGCCTTGGCGACTTGCGTTGTTCTCGCAACCAATCCTCAGCAAGCTCAGGCGGTAGGCGCTTGATGTCGTCGAAGAAGCCGAACTGCTGAAGCGGACTTGGGTCCTTGCCTTGCCATTTCCCATCGCTTGTTCGAACGTAGTTGATGCAGTAGCCCCGGTTGCACACCATCACTGTGTCTCCTGGCGCAATACGCTCGTTGGCGGAGAGAACCTTGCCAAAGCCGTAGCTTCTGTAGAAGTCTTCCAGCACGGTGAATGTGCGGTCGTCTGGCAGTGGTATGCGGAGCAAGCAAGTCTCGCACTGTAGTGGCCCAAATCTCTTCGCCCCCGGATCAGCAAAGGTCGAGCACGCGCCGCAGCCTACTACCAGGATCATCACGCTTGATCGCCACCTTTTCATCAGACCCACCTCGATCATTCTGAGCAACACCATTGACGTATCTCTGCCGCTTGCCGCCTCGCCTCGTTTCTTTGCGCGGCGGAAAGCCCCTCTTCCAATCTCATGGCGAAACGTGAGCTGGGAACGGGCTCGACCTGATCAAGAACCTGCCAGTAGGCCAGCGCCCTTACCGGATCCGCAGGTGCCATTACTCCGTTCGTGTAGACCTGCGATAGCGCCAGCAATGCCGAGACATTCCCCAATGCGGCGCCCTCTTCGAGGTAGCGCAGCGCCTTGCGTTTGAATTCGATGACCCGTTCGGGGTGCGCCAGCCACACCTCCGGCCCGCTTACCGTTCGATCAATCAAAAGCGAGTACGCGACGCCGGCCTCCAACGAGCCTTGCGCCGCCGCAAGGTCCAGCCATCGCCCGCTGTTCGACAGCACCGGGTCCATCAACAGCCCTTCACACTCCTGCATCTGTCGTGCCATGACCTTGGGGTAATCCGGCGCAAGCAAATCCTTGGTGAGCCGGTAGCTTTCGATCACGCCGGGCGAGACAGCCGTTTCGCATTCAGACGCGATCAGATACAGCCGGTAACTCGCTGTTCCATCGCCATCAGCTGAGGCAGGGAGCAAGGTTCGCGCGAACGCAGCCGCGTCGCCCGGCGGACGGCGCTCACGTGGCCGTTGGATCAGGAATGCCCTGCCCGCCAAGCGCCGAGCCATTCCCGGCTCGATCCGACGCGCTCGAATCAGGCCCTCGATGGAGGTCGGGCTCCTCTCCCGCCTCTTGCTCGCCGGATTGGGTACGGGCCTCGGCGTCGCACTGGCCTGTGACCCAGCAGGGGCCGCGCCGTTCCCGAATGGAAACGCGACGTTCCAGACGAGCACACCCGCCATCAGCAGCCCTGCGGCTACCAATGCGGCGATGCCCCACCCACGCGGATACGCATCGGACATGCGGGCGCCTCGATTCGGCTGGAGCCAGCTAAGCGCATCAACCGCAACGTAGCTATACGAAAAATCGCCGGACTCTGCTGATGACGCCCAAAAAGAAAGCCGCGCATCGGCGCGGCTTTCTGGTCACACAATGACAGCGGGGATCAGGGCCGGCGCGCCAGCGCCTCCACGTCCTTGGCCTTCGGCAGCAGGTCCTGCTTGGTGACCTTGAACGGACCCACCGACAGCATCGGCACCGCGACCACGATCGAGGACACCACCACGATCACCGCGCCGACCATGTGCGTCAGCGCCAGGCCTTCCATCGACGTACCGCCGTACAGATACAGCGCCCACGCCGACAGGAAGAACATCACCGCCGTGATCACCGTACGCGACAGCGTCTGGTTGATCGAGCGGTTCAGCACCTCCAGCGGCTCCACCCGCAGGCTGCGGAAGTTCTCGCGCACACGGTCGAACACCACGATGATGTCGTTGATCGCAAAACCCATCACCGACAACAGGCCGGCCAGCACGGTCAGGTCGAACTCGCGGCCGGTACCGTAGATGTAGGCCGCCGTGACGATCAGGTCGAAGAACGCGGTCAGGCTCGCCACCACCGCGAACTTCCACTCGAAGCGGAACGCGATGTAGATCAGGAAGCCGACCAGCATGAACAAGGTCGCGTAGATACCGTCACGCACCAGGTCCGCACCGACCTGCGGGCCGACGAACTCCGTGCGCAGCACCGTGGCCGGGTTCTCGGCGGTGTTGATCGCCTTGAGCACCTGCGCCGACACGGTCTTGTCGCCCTCGGCGTTGCTGTTCTCGCCGTGCGGCTGCAGGCGGATCATCAGCTCGTTGCCGCCGCCGAAACCCTGCACCTGCGCGTTCTCGAAACCGGCCACCGACAGCTGCTCACGCACTTGGTCGATATTGGCCGGCTGGTCGAAACGGGTTTCGACCACGGTGCCGCCGGTGAACTCCAGCGCGTAGGCCTCCTTGCGGAAGCCCTTCATGCCGATGACCACCAGCGAAGCCAGGAACACCACGAGCATCAGCCACAGCACTGCGTGCCGCCAGCGCATGAAGTCGATCTTGGTGTCGTTCGGGATGAGATGTAGCGGGAAAATTTTCATCGTTTCGTTCTCACCCGGTCAGATGGCCACGGACTTGATCTTCTTGCGGTAGCCGTAGATCAGCTGGGCCAGCGCGCGAGAGACCGTGATGGCCGTGAACATCGAAGCGAAGATACCGATGATCATGGTCAGGGCGAAGCCCTTCAGCGGGCCGGTGCCAAAGGCATACAGCGCCACGCCCACGATCAGGCCGGTCAGGTTGGCGTCGAGGATGGTGCCGCCGGCCTTTTCATAGCCGGCCGCGATCGAGGCCTTTGGCGGCACGCCATGGCGCAGCTCCTCGCGGATACGCTCGTTGATCAGCACGTTGGCGTCCACCGACAGGCCTACCGACAACGCCAGGCCGGCAAAGCCGGGCAGCGTCATGGTCGCGCCGAACATCGACATCACCGCCACCACGATCAGCAGGTTCATCAGCAGCGCCACCGAGGTGATCACGCCGAACATGCGGTAGTACACAGTGAAGAACGCCAGGGTGAACACGAAGGCGTACAGCACCGCGGTGATGCCGCGCTCCACGTTCTCGGCACCCAGGCTCGGGCCGATGATGCGCTCTTCGACGAAGTCCATCGGCGCGGCCAGCGAACCGGCCCGCAGCAGCTTGGCCAGGTTCTCGGCCTCGGTCTTCTCCAGGCCGGTGGTCTGGAAGTTCTTGCCGAACACGCCGGCAATGCGCGTCGGCGACAGCGCCTCTTCCTTCACCCGCACGCTGCGCACTTCCTTGCCGTCGACCATGCTCACCGTCGGGATGCGCTCGATGTACACCACCGACATCAGCTTGCCGACGTTGGCGCCCGTGAAATCCAGCATGCGCTGGCCGGCGGCGTTGTTGAGCGTGATGCTCACCGCCGGCATGCCGTTCTGGTCGGCGCTGACCGTGGCGTTGACCATCTGGTCACCCGAAGCCAGTACGCGCTTGCTCAGCAACACCGGCATGTTGCTGCCGCGCACGTAGTACAGGCGGGCATCCGGCGGCACCCGGCCGGTGCGCGCGGCGTCCTGCGCGTCACCGTCGACCACCGGGCGGAATTCCAGCGTCGCGGTGGCGCCGATCAGGCGCTTGGCTTCGGCGGTGTCCTGCACGCCTGGCAGCTGCACGACGATGCGGTCCTCGCCCTGGCGCTGGATGATCGGCTCGGCCACACCCAGTTCATTGACGCGGTTGCGCAGCGTGGTGATGTTCTGCTCCAGCGCGCTGCCGGCGATCTGCGCCAGCTCGGTCTGCGGGATGCTGACGGTGATGCGGTTGTCGCTGACGTCGTAGCTCAGCGTCGGCTGCACCTTGAGCAGCGCGGCGCGGGCGCGTTCGCCGGCATCGGCTCCGGCCGAGGGGCTCAGCGTGGCGACGATGCTGTTGTCCGGGCGGCGCTCGACCGACTGGTAGGCAATGCGGTTGTCGCGCAGGGTGACGCGGATGTCTTCTGCGTAGGCGTCCACGCGCTTTTCCAGGGCCGCCTTCTGGTCCACCTGGAGCACGAAGTGCACGCCGCCCTGCAGGTCCAGACCCAGCACCATCGGCTTGCCGCCGATGCGCGCCAGCCACGGCGGCACGGTCGAAGCCAGGTTCAGCGCGACGGTGTAGTTCTCGCCCAGGGTGGTGCGCAGCAGGTTGCTGGCCTTGCTCTGTGCATCGAGATTGGGCAGGCGCACCATCAGGCTGCTGCCTTCCACGGCAACCGAGCGGGCCGGGATACCGGCCTTGCTCAACGCGTCCTGCACGCGGCTGCGCAGGGCGTCATCGAGCGCGCCTTCGCGTTGGGCGGTGATCTGCACCGAAGGGTCCTTCTGGTAGGCGTTGGGCAGTGCGTAGAGCACGCCAATGGCCAAGACCGCCAGGATCAGGAAATATTTCCAGCGAGGAAATTCAAGCATTGCGGAACCCCGCGCGGCGCCTCCCCGGCGCCACGCATCAGGAAAAGAATGGGATCAGGCGGACTTCAGCGTGCCCTTGGGCAGCACGTTGCCGACGGCGCTCTTCTGCACGCGCACGCGCACGTTGTCGGCCACTTCGATGGTGACGAAGTTCTCGCCGACCTCGGCCACCACGCCAGCGATACCGCCGGAGGTGATGACCTCATCGCCACGGTTGAGCTTGTCGAGCATGGCGCGGTGTTCCTTCTGCCGCTTCATCTGCGGGCGGATCATCAGGAAATACATCACCACCAGCAGGCCGATCATCGGCAGGAAGGTCAGCAGCGAGCTGCCGCCACCGGCGGCCGGGGCGCCAGCGGTCTGCGCCTGGGCGGCGGGGATCAGGAAATCGAGCAGGTTCATCTTTGCGTCCTAGGTTGGGCGCGGCGCCGGCAAACCCGGCCCCGCGTTCAATCGAATGCGCCCGTCAGGGCGCAGAGCCCCCGATTATGCCATGGGGTGGCCGGGCCGCACGCGGCAACGGCCCCCATCGTTTGGAGCCGCCGCCGGGTACTAGCCAGCCGACCCGGGCAGTGCCGGGGCCTGCACACCGCGTGCGGCATAGAAGGACTGCCTGAATGCGACAAAGGTTCCCGCGGCAATGGCCGCGCGCATGTCGGCCATCAGCTTTTCGTAGTACCAGAGGTTGTGCAGGGTGCCGAGCATCGGTGCCAGCATCTCGTTGCAGCGGTCCAGGTGGCGCAGGTACGAGCGGGTGAAGCCGCCGCTGCAGGCCGGGCAGCCGCAGCCGGGCTCGATCGGGTCCAGGTCGCGCTCATACCTGGCATTGCGGATGCGCACCGTGCCGAAAGCGGTGAAGTAATGGCCGTTGCGGGCATTGCGGGTCGGCATCACGCAGTCGAACATGTCCACGCCGCGGGCCACGCCCTCGACCAGGTCTTCGGGCCGGCCCACGCCCATCAGGTAGCGTGGCCGGTCGGCCGGCAGGCGCGGGTGCAGGTGTTCGAGCATGGCGTTGCGCTCGTGCTCGGGCTCGCCGACAGCCAGACCGCCGATGGCGTAGCCGTCGAAGCCGATTGCCTGCAGGCCGTCCAGCGAGCGGCTGCGCAGGTCGCCGTGCACGCCGCCCTGGACAATGCCGAACAGTGCGGCATCGTTGCCCAGCGCATCGTGCGCATCGCGCGAGCGCTGTGCCCAGCGCAGGCTCAGCTCCATCGAGCGCCGGGCCACGTCCTCGGTGGCCGGGTACGGCGTGCATTCGTCGAAGATCATGACGATGTCCGAGTCAAGCACCTTCTGGATCTTCATGCTTTCCTCCGGGCCCAGGAACACCCGGGCGCCGTCGGTCGGCGAGGCGAAGGTCACGCCCTGCTCGGTGATCTTGCGCCGGTGCGCCAGTGAGAACACCTGGAAGCCGCCGGAGTCAGTGAGGATCGGCCCGTCCCAGCGCGCGAAGCCGTGCAGCCCGCCGTGGTCGGCGATCACGTCCAGGCCCGGGCGCAGGTACAGATGGAAGGTGTTGCCAAGAATGATCTCGGCACCGAGCGCGCGGATCTGCTGCGGCAGCACGCCCTTGACCGAGCCGTACGTCCCCACCGGCATGAACGCCGGCGTTTCCACCGTGCCGCGCGGGAAGGTCAGCCGCCCGCGCCGCGCATGGCCGTCGGTGGTCTGGAGCTGGAACTGGAGTCGGGACATTGGAGTGCCGGGAATGGGGAATCGAGAATGGGGAATGGATGTCGGCGCCGGGAAATCGCGGTTGCGATTCCCCATTCCCTATTCCCCATTCCCCGCCCACAGCAACATCGCATCGCCATAGCTGAAGAAGCGGTAGCGCTGTGCGATCGCGTGGCGGTAGGCCTCGAAGATGCGGTCACGGCCAGCGAAGGCCGAGACCATCATCAGCAAGGTGCTTTCTGGCAGGTGGAAGTTGGTGACCATCGCATCGACGCTGCGGATGCGGTAACCGGGCAGGATGAAAATGCGGGTTTCGCCGGCGAAAGGCTGCAGCTCGCCGTCGCGCATCGCGCTTTCCAGCGAACGTACGACGGTGGTGCCAACGGCGATGACGCGGCCACCGGCAGCGCGGGTGCGCCGCACCTGCTCGACCAGTTCGGCGCCGACGTTGAGCCATTCGCTGTGCATGACGTGTTCTTCGAGGGCCTCCACGCGCACTGGCTGGAAAGTGCCGGCGCCCACATGCAGGGTGACGTGGCCGAAGTTGACGCCGCGCTCGCGCAGGCGCGCCAGCAGCGGTTCGTCGAAGTGCAGGCCAGCGGTGGGCGCGGCCACGGCGCCGGCCTCGCGCGCGAACACGGTCTGGTAGCGCTCGCGATCGTCCACGCCCGGCTCGCGGCGGATGTAGGGCGGCAACGGCAGGCGCCCGGCATGCAGCAGCCATTGCTCCAGCGGCTCGGGGACGTCGAAGCGCAACACGTAGAACTCGCCATCGCGGCCCAGCACTTCGGCTTCGCCACCGGCATCGAGTGCGATGCGTCCGCCAGCCTTCGGCGACTTGCTGGCGCCAATCTGCGCCCGCGCCTGCTGCGCGCCGAGCAGGCGTTCGATGAGGATTTCGACGCGGCCACCGCTGGCCTTCTGCCCGAACAGGCGCGCCGGGATCACCCGGGTGTCGTTGAACACCAGCAGGTCGCCGGGCTGCAGCAGCTCGGGCAGGTCGCGCACATGGCGGTCCTCCAGCGCGGCCGGGGCCGGCGGCACCAGCATCAGGCGGCTGGCCGAACGCTCGGCCAGCGGGGCCTGGGCGATCAGTTCCTCAGGCAGTTCGTAGTGGAAGTCCGACTTCTTCAAGGAAACAGGGGCGTGGCGGGAAGACCGCCCATTGTAGCGGTCCCGCCCTGCCCGGGCCGCGGGGCGGGTTTTGCTGCGGACGCGGCTAAGGCCCCGGGGCCAGGGTCCAGCCGTTGCCGCCGGTCAGTTGGATGACGATGGCGGCTAGCAGGATCACGCAGGCGTTGTGCACGGCGTGGATGCCCGCCGAGCGCAGCAGGGCGCCACGCCAGGACAGGCGGGGCGAGGCAAATGGTGCGGCCAGGATCAGGGCGGGAATGAGCAGGCACACGGCTGCCGGCCAGCCCTTCAGTGCATGAATTGCCGCCATGCCGAGGCCGGCTACTACCGCGGCACCCCGGGAAGCGAAGGCGGTCGTGAGCAGTGCATACAGGGCCCCCAGGATCAACGTCTCGCTTACCGGCGCGAGGATGGCGCCCCGCAAGAAGGCATTCGGCAGGCCCCTCGCTGTCAGGTCAAAAGCGCTGTCCGGCATGGCGGGAGGCAGCAGGCCGAACATGTCCATCGCACCTGCTACCAACGTGGTGCACGCGGCGCTGATGACTCCCCAACGGATGACATCTGGCACGGCCTGCCGAGCGGGCGCACCCGCCCGGTCGAACAGGGCTTCAATATTCACCAGGCTGCGCTTTGCTCGGTTTGCATATCGCTACTATCCCGACAAGTCCATATCAGCGCGCCACGGGACCAGCCCGCAAGCACACCTCCACTAACCCCGGGCCAGCCACAGCCGCAACGTGAAAACGGCGCGGATTTCAGCGCTCGAACTTCGTCGACAGCACGATCGCGGTCTGCGTACGCTCGACCCCGTCTACCGCGCCGATGCGGTCGGTGAGAACGTCGATCTCCCCGACAGTCGGGGCCACACCAAGGGCAACCAGGTCATAGGGGCCGCTGACCGAATGCAGCTCGCGCACCTCGGCGATTGCCTGCAGCGCCTTGACCACCTGCGGCATCTGCTTGGGCAGCACGGTGATAAGGATGTGCGCACGGATGTAGGCGCTGTCGATGTCGTCATGCAGGCGCACCGTATAGCCGCCGATCACGCCCTGGCGTTCGAGCTTCTCGATGCGGCTCTGCACCGTGGTACGCGACACGCCCAGGCGCCGGGCGATCTGCGCGGTGGAGGCGCGGGCGTCCTCGCGAAGCACCGCCAGCAGGGCCTCGTCGGCCTCGGTCAGCTTCATTGTGACGAAACCTCTCGGCGATTCGACAGATATGCCGGCGATTATGCACGGAATACAGCTGCCAAACGACGATCCACAGAAGTTACCTTAGCGTGATACCCCGCCCTTCGACGGAGCCTGCCATGTTCAAGACCGCCCCCCTCGCCCCGCTGCGCGCCCACGCCGGCGCCCGCCTGACCCATGGCCTGGACGATGCGACGGTCGAACGCCTGGCCGCTTCGCACCCCGCGCTGGGCGAGGCAATTGCCGCCGCCGCGGCCGAGTACGCCCGGCAGAAGGACGAATTCGCCGACCTGCTCGACCTGGACGAGCGCGCGCAGATCGAAGCCGTGCAGGGTGGCTTCGTCAATTTCTACGCCCAGGACGGCATCACCCCGTACATCGCGCTGGCCGCGCGCGGCCCGTGGGTGGTCACGCTGAAGGGCGCGGTGCTGTATGACGCCGGCGGCTACGGCATGCTCGGCTTCGGCCACACCCCGGGGCCAGTGCTGGATGCGATGGCACGGCCGCAGGTGATGGCCAACATCATGACCCCGAGCCTGTCGCAGCGCCGCTTCGACCTGGCCCTGCGCGCGGAGATCGGCCAGCGCCGCGCGCGCTGCCCCTTCAGCCAGTTCATGTGCCTCAACTCCGGCTCCGAGGCCGTGGGGCTGGCGGCGCGCATCGTCGACATCAACGCCAAGCTGCTGACCGATCCGGGCGCGCGGCATGCGGGCAGCGCGATCAAGCGCCTGGTGATTAAGGGCAGCTTCCACGGCCGCACCGACCGCCCCGGCCTGTATTCGGATTCAAGCCGCCGTACCTACGTGCAACACCTGGCCAGCTATCGTGGCGAGGATTCCGTGATTGCCATCGCCCCGTACGACGAGCAGGCGCTGCGCCATGCCTTCGCCGAAGCGGCGCAGCAGGGCTGGTTCATCGAGGCAGTGTTCCTGGAGCCGGTGATGGGCGAAGGCGACCCGGGCCGCGCCGTGCCGCCGTCGTTCTATGCGCTGGCGCGCGAGCTGACCCGCGAACACGGCAGCCTGCTGCTGATCGACTCGATCCAGGCCGGCCTGCGCGCGCACGGCGTGCTGTCGGTGACTGACTACCCCGGCTTCGAGAGCCTGGATCCGCCGGACATGGAAACCTACTCCAAGGCGCTCAACGCCGCGCAGTATCCGCTGTCGGTGCTGGCGCTGACCGCGCACGCCGCGCAGATCTACCGCAAGGGCTGCTACGGCAACACCATGACCAGCAACCCGCGCGCGCTCGATGTGGCCTGCGCCACGCTGGCGATGCTGACCCCGGCGGTGCGCGCCAATATTCGCGAGCGTGGTGTTCAGGCGCTGGAGAAGCTGGAGAAGCTGCGCGCCGAACTGGGTGGCCTGATCACCAGGGTCCAGGGCACCGGGCTGCTGTTCTCCTGCGAGCTGTCGCCGCAGTTCAAGTGCTACGGCGCGGGCTCGACCGAGGAATGGCTGCGCCAGCGCGGCATCAATGTCATCCATGGCGGCGAGAACTCGCTGCGCTTCACCCCGCATTTCGGGATGGACGAGGCGGAGCTGGATCTGCTGGTGGCGATGGTAGGCCAGGCGCTGCGCGAAGGGCCGCGGGTGGCGCAGGCGGTTGCGGCCTGAGGGGCCGGGATTGGTGATTCGGGATTCGTGATTCGGTACAGCGGGTTGCTGGCGGCTGATGGGCTCGCCAGCGGCTCACTATGTACGCACACTGTAGGAGCGGCTTCAGCCGCGACCGTGATCTGACAGATCGCGGCTTCGTTTGTCGGGGCTGAAGCCCCTCCTACAACGGGCACAACAACGGCCGCTGGGCCTCATTCCCAGCAGCGGTCATCCCGCCCTTTCGGGCTGGCCGCGCGCGGACAATCCCGCGGCGCGATGCGGCCCTGCTCGATTTCCACCAGGCGCTTGCCGCCGCCGACATCGCGCTGCAACTCGAAAGCGTCGTAAAGCCGCCCGGTCGCGGTGCGCGATTCATAGGCAATGCGCTGCGGGTCGATGCGCAGCACCTGGTATAGCTGGGTGTCCTCGCCCACCGGGCGCATCGTGCGCCGCGCCATGTCCGACAGCCGGTATTGCTTGGGCCCGGCCACCGACACCACGAACACCGGCGTCGCCGCCCCACCCTCGTCGCCGCGGCGGCCATAGGTGTGGTCGTGACCCTGCAACACCAGGTCCACGCGGTGACGGCGGATCACCGGCAACAGGCGCTCGACCAGCAGCGCATTGTCACGGTCGGCGCGCGGCGAATAGAACGGCTGGTGGATCAGCACGATCGACCACGGATGCGGATTGTCGCCAAGCACGCGGCCCAGCCACTGCGCCTGCGCCGGCGCGGTGCCCAGGTCCAGCGCAGAGGTGCCATCGACCACCACCACGCGCACGTCCTGGTAGTCGAACCAGTAAGTCGTGCGCGCCGTGGCGGCCGGGCCGTTGGTCGGCAAGGCAAACGTCACCGGCCAGTGGCCGCCGAGCACGCGGCGTTCCTGCGGGGTGTCCTCGAACTCTTCGTGGTATTCGTGGTTGCCCGGGGCGGGTGCGACCGCAGTGCCTTCGAGCAGCCAGCGTCCGGCCTCGAACCATTCGCCCCACTCGCTGTCGTCCACGCCATCGCCGCCGCTGACCAGGTCGCCGGCAAACAGCGCCAGGCGCGCGTCCGGCGCACTGCGCCAAGCCTGGCGGATGACCCGCGAGACCAGGCTCAGGTTCTTGTTCTGGGTATCGCCGAAATACAGCAGGGTCAACGGCTGGCCCGGCAGCGCGGCGGTGCGGGAGTGGTTCCAGGCGCTCCAGGTGTCGTGGCCCTGCACGCGGTAGGCGTAAAGCGTGTCGGGCTGCAGTTGATCGATATCGACGCGGTGATGGTGCGACACGCCGTTCTCGCTGCGCAGCGCCTGCGTACGCGCGACCAGGCTGCGCGGTGGGCCCAGGTCGGGCGAATCGCTGGCCAACGCCAGTTGCAGGCGCGGCGCGCTGACTGCCGCGTCGGTGCGCCAGGCCACGGCGAAGCCATGGGCGGCATCCTGCGCCGGCGAGGCGACGATGCGGTCCGGGAAACCGGTGGCCGCGTAATGCCGGCTGCCGGCCGGCACCTGGGTATTGGGCTCGGCCGCCGCCCACGCCAGCGGGGCGTGGGCGGCGAGCAGGCACAGCAGGGCCGCGGCGGCGCGCGGCAGGGCCGTGCCGATCATGGCGCGCAATCCTTCAGGCGCAGGGCCTTGGCAATATCGCGCCAGTCGAATGCCGCTACCGCCTGGTCGTCGTGAAGCGCATAGAACACGCCGCGGGGAAAGCGCGCATCGGCACGCGGGTCCAGCCACACGCCATCGGTGTTGGCGGTGATGCGGCCGCTGAAGGCGCCCACGTGCTCCAGCGTGCGCCGGTCGAACACATGGAACAGGCTGCGGTCCTTGAACTGGTCGGTGGCGATCCAATAGCCGCTGCCATCGGCGCACTGCAGCAGCGCCAGGCCCTCGGCCTGCGCCTGGAACAACCCCGCGCCGATGTTGCGGCCGCGATAGCGCCCATCCAGCCCGTACTCGCGCAGCTGGGTGCCGACGGCCACATCCTCCTCGGCGATCAGCAGGCGCGCGTTGGCAACGTCGCCGTAGACCGATTCGGCAATGCGCACCGCGCCCTGCTCGCTGGTGTCGCCGAAGCTGCCGGTGGCCTTGCCCTGCCAGCGGCCGCCTTCCTGCTCGACGCGAAAGCGCTTGAAGCGCGCGCCGAGCTCGGCCAGCGGCGGCGGCACATCCTTGTTGGCCGGCGACATGTAGTTGTCGCTGACGATGACCTCGTAACCGCCGTCCAGCGCGCGCACCCACAGACCGTACGGCTCGCGCAGCACGTCCTGGCCAAACACGGCCAGCGGCTCGAAGGTCGGCAGTGCGAACAGGTGCACGCGGCGGTTGTCGCGCTCGACCACGAACAACAGGTCATCGATCACTGCCACGCCGTTGGGCCGGTCCAGCTCGCCAAGGGCGGCCCCCTTGCCGCCCACCGCGCGCATGCGCACGCCACTGTCGCCATCGAACACCAGCAGCTGGTGCGTACCCTTGGCGGTGGCGATCACCCAGCGCCGCCCGTCCGGTGCGCGCCACGAGGCCGGCGAATCGAGGTTTTCAGCGACCATCGACGGGGTCAGGAACGCCTCGCTGACCACCACGTGCGGCACCCTGGCCTTGGCGAGCAAGGGCTCCCCGCCCTGCTCGTCCGGCTCGCGGCCGGCCGCGGCCGGCGGCGCCGAGGCACAGCCCGACAACAGCGCCACACCCAGCGCCAGGATCACTCCGGCACCGCGCCACGACAGGGCAGCCCTCGCCGCGCCACCTTCAACCCTCGGGCGTGGACCGGCCGGCATCGCGAGGCCCGAGGGAACCACCATGGATGCGAGCAAAGTCGAGTTGCGAGTCGTAGGCACTGCGAGTCCCGGAGGCGTGAACGATGGGTGCGCAAGGTATTTCCATCAGGTTGCACGGCCATGACATGCACGCAGATCGCCGCGCTTGCGGTGATGCGGCTGGCAGTTCGGCGGCGCTGTCCGGCACACTGTGGTCTTCTTTCCGTCATCGATCCGCCATGAAGACCGTCGAAGTGCGCCACCCCCTCGTCCAGCACAAGATCGGCCTGCTGCGCGATGCCTCGCTGAGCACCAAGGGCTTTCGCGAACTGGTCACCGAGCTCGGCACCCTGCTCGCCTATGAGGCCACCGCCGACCTGGAGACCGAGTCCTACAGCATGCCCGGCTGGGCCGGGCCGGTGCAGGTGCAGCGGATTGCCGGGGCCAAGATTTCGCTGGTGCCGATCCTGCGCGCCGGACTGGGCATGCTGCCTGGTGTGCTGGCGTTGATTCCCGCCGCGCGGGTGAGCGTGGTCGGCCTGCAGCGCGACGAACAGACCTTGCAGCCGGTGCCCTACTTCGAGCGCCTGACCGGCCGCCTGGAGGAGCGCGATGCGCTGAT
>DASPIU010000079.1:0-55079 GCA_035629025.1 Stenotrophomonas sp. | reverse complement strand
GCAACGAAGGGCACCAGCAGCTGCAACAGAATCTTGCCGATCGCCTCCAGCGGGTGCGCCATGCCGCCCTGCGTGCCTACCAGCAGGCCCATCAGCAGCGGGGTCAGGAACACGCCGAGCAAGCTGGACAGCGAAGCACTGACCACGGCGGCCGGGACGTTGCCGCCAGCCATCGAGGTGAAGGCGATCGAGGACTGCACCGTCGAGGGCAGCGCGCACAGGAACAGCACGCCGATATACAGCTCCGGCGTCAGCAGCGCATGCGCGAGCGGCCGGGTCAGCAGGCCGAGCAGCGGATACAGCACGAAGGTGCAGGCGAGGATGGTCAGGTGCAGGCGCCAATGCGTGGCGCCGGCGCGCACCGCTTCGCGCGACAGGCGCGCGCCGTGCAGGAAGAACAGCGCGGCGATCGCCAGGTCGGTCGCGTCATCCATCACCGCCGCCGCGGCACCGCGCACCGGCAACAGCGAAGCCAGGGCGATCGTGCACAGCAAGGCAAGGGTGAAAGGATCCAGGCGCAGGCGCGCCAGCCAGGAGCTCACCGACGATGCGCGCGTTGCCACGCCGCGCTCAGGGCTGGGTGCCGCGGATACGCGCGCGCACCGTCGGCTCCAGTGAACCCAGGCCGGCGGCGCGGCCTTCGGCAACCGCCGCTTCCTCGCTGGCGCCACGCTCATGGGCCACCAACGCGAGCAGCGCACCGACGCGGTTGCCCGAGGCGCAGTGCAGCAGCACCGGACCTTCGCTGCTGGCCAGAACCTGCTGCAATGCCCGCGCGTTGGCCTCGCTCACGCCAGCCGCGCCGTCCACCGGCAGCGCGACATAGTGCAAGCCCAGCGCACGCACGCGCTCGGCTTCGGGATAGCCGCGGTCTTCATCGGCGCCGCGCAGGTCAATGACCGTGGTCACCCCTTGCGTTGCCAGTGCCTGCAGCTGGGCGGGATCGGGTTGGCCGCCGACGTACAGGCCAGGGCGCAGTTCGTGCGGCGGGCCGCCAGCGGCATGAGCGAGCACGTTGCTCATCAGCAGCAAGGCGGCAAGCAGAAAACGGGAGCAGGACATGGCGGGCCTCAGCGGAATGCGGCGCGGGCCTTGAGCAGCTCGCGCATCTCGTATTTGTCGGTGTCGTCCAGACCTTGCGCGCGTTGCTTGGCCTGCAGCTCGTCGATGCGCTGCATGACCAGCTGGTGCTCCAGCTGCACCGCCACATCGCGCAGTTCCTGCGCCCAGGTGGTGGCATCGCCCGGCAGTACCTGCGCGGCGAGCTTGTGCAAGGCGGCCTGTTCTTCGCGCTCGGCAAAATGTTCGAGCAGGGCGCCGGTGCTGATTTCCGGCCGCTGCCGCACCAGGCCCACCAGTTCCAGCAGCAGCTCGACGCCGGGCAGGCGCAGGCCGGCGAAATCCTGGTGCTCGTCGATGGCGCTTGCAAGCGAGGGCTGCTGCAGCAGGATCGCAATCGCGCTGCGCACCAGGCTGCGCTTGTGGGTGGGCGCGACCGGGCGCGGCGGTGGGCGCGTCACCGCCGCCGCCGACCCCTCGGCGCGTGCACCGCCAACGCCGGTGACCTGGGCCAGCTGCTGGCGCATCAGGTCGCCAAATGCACCATCGGGAATCTGCGCCAGCATCGGGCGCGCGCGCTCGGCCAGGCGCGCGCGCCCGTCCAGCGTGGACAGGTTGATGCCGCGCGACATCTCGTCGAAGAAGAACTGCGACAGCGGCGTGGCCTGCTGCAGCCGCGTGTCGAAACCCTCGCGGCCCTCCTTGCGCACGATGGTGTCGGGGTCCTCGCCATCGGGCAGGAACAGGAAGAAGGCCTGGCGCCCATCCTTCATGCGCGGCAGCACCGATTCGAGCGCGCGCCAGCCGGCCTTGCGCCCGGCGTTGTCGCCATCGAAGCAGAAATACACGTCCGGCGCGTTGCGGAACAACAGTTCGGCATGCTCTGGCGTGGTCGCCGTGCCCAGCGTGGCCACCGCTTCGGTGACGCCGAACTGGAACAGCGAGACCACATCCATGTAGCCCTCGACCACGATCAGGCGCTCGATCTTCTGGTGGGCCTGGCGCACCTGCCACAGGCCGTACAGTTCGCGGCCCTTGTGGAACAGCGCGGTCTCTGGCGAGTTGAGGTATTTCGGCCCCGGGTCCTTGCCATCGGCCGGCGCGGCCAGTACGCGGCCGCCAAAGGCGATCACCCGGCCGCGGCGGTCGAAGATCGGGAACATCACCCGGTCGCGGAACTTGTCGTAGACGTGGCCGCGGTCGTTCTTGGAGAACAGCCCGGCGCGTTCGAGCAGCTTCATGCGTCGCTCGTCGGTGCCGAGCGCCTCCTTCAGTGCGCTGTAGCCGTCGGGCGCGTAGCCGATCGAAAAGCGCGCGCGGGTATCGGCATCGACGCCACGTCCGTCCAGGTAGGCGCGGGCCTGCGCGCTGCCTTCCAGGTGCTTCTGGTAGAAGCGCGCGGCGGCATCGAGCGCGGCATACAGGTCGCGGCTGTCGTCCTGCTGGGCGGCGTTGCGCTGCTGGGTATCGCGCGGCACTTCCATGCCGGCGCGCTTGGCCAGTTCGTCGACCGCGTCGAGGAATTCGAGGCGGTCATAGTTCATCAGGAAACTGATCGCGGTGCCGTGCGCGCCGCAGCCAAAGCAGTGGTAGAACTGCTTGGTCGGCGAAACCGTGAACGAGGCCGAACGCTCGTCATGGAACGGACAGCGCGCCGAATACTCCTTGCCCTGGCGCTTGAGCGGCACCCGCGTGCTGATGACTTCGACGATGTCCGTGCGCGCGAGCAGGTCGTCGATGAAAGCGTCTGGAATGCGGGCCATCCATATAGGATGCCACGGCTGCCCGGCCCGGCGGGCCGCACGGGCTTCAGACTTCCGGCGGCGCGCGGGGCTGGCTGGGCGGCGTGGCCGGGTCCACCCCGGCGGCGGCGAGCTTGTAGCGGGCGCGCACGCGCTGGTCGATGACCGCGGTGATCAGCGCGCCGACGAAAAACACGACGCTGGCGTAGTACATCCACACCAGCAGCACCACCAGCGCGCCCATCGAGCCGTAGGCGCTGCCCGGCGCCGCTTCGCTGATGTACAGGCCGATGGCATAGCGGCCCAGGGCAAACAGGGCCGCGGTGATGAACCCGCCCAGCACCGCCTGGCGCCACGACACGCGCCGGTCCGGCAGGTAGCGGTAGAGGAAGGCAAAGGCCAGCACGTAGACCAGCAAGGTGGTGACGTAGCCGATTGCCGGCAGGATCGACGGCAGCCGCGCAAAGGCGACCTGCAGCGCGGTGGTGGCGATCATCGACACCAGCAGCAGGAAGCCCAGCGCCAGCACCACGCCGAAGGAGAACACGCGCTTCTTCAGCCAGGCCATGAGGCCGGGCAGGCGCTCGCGGTCGGTCTGGAAGATCAGGTTGAGCGCATTTTGCAGCTGCGCGAACACCGCGGTGGCGCCGACGAACAGCAGCAGGGTGCTCCAGGTACCGGCCATGGTGCCGATGGTCGGCTGCGCAGTGGCGTTGTCGATCACCGTCTGCGCGACCGTGGCCGAGTTGCCGCCGACCAACTGGCCCACCTGCGCGACCAGGGCTTCCTGCGCCGGGGGATACAGCGAGGCGGTCAGCCACAGCAGCAGCACCAGCAGCGGCGCCAGCGACAGCAACGCGTAGAACGAAAGCGACGCGGCCTGGGTCAGCACGTCGATCTCGATGAAGCGGTTGACCAGCGCCATGGGCAGGCTGCGCTGCACGCGGTCGAGGTATTTGCGCAGGCGTGGATCGAGGTCCATGTCGTAGCGGTTAGTCGGGCGGGGCGCATCCGGGTGGGCAAGAACGACAACGCGCGCTGCGTGTCGGTGCCACGACGGATGCCATCTTCCGCATCGATTAACGCAGAGCCGGCGTGATCGCGAAGCGAACGCGGCCCACCGCGTGGCCTTGAAGGCCACGCGTCAAGCAGGCCCGGTGATCAGCCGGCGAGCTGCTGCTTCACCAGTGCCGACACCTGGCCCATGTCGGCCTGGCCAGCGAGCCTGGGCTTGAGCACGCCCATCAACTTGCCCATGTCGGCCGGCCCCTTGGCGCCGGTCTCGGCGATGGCGGCCTGGATCGCGGCGATGACCTCGGCCTCGCCCATCTTGGCCGGCAGGTAACGCTCGATCACCACGATCTCCTCGCGCTCCACCGAAGCCAGGTCTTCGCGCTTGGCCGCCTCGTACTGGTTCACCGAGTCCTTGCGCTGCTTGACCATCTTGTCGAGCACGGCGAGCACGGCGGCGTCGTCCAGCTCCACGCGCTCGTCCACTTCCTTCTGCTTGATGGCCGCGTTGATCAGGCGGATCACGCCCAGGCTGTGCTTGTCGCCGGCCTTCATGGCCGCCTTCATGTCGTCGGTGAGCTGCTGCTTGAGGGTCATGGGACACCTATGGTGAATGGCGGCGGGTCCGCCGGGAGGGCGTCATGCAGACGCCCATGCAAAAAGCCGGCGACGCTTGCGCGTGCCGGCTTCAGGCCCTGCAACCGGGTTCGCGCCCTCAGGCGCCAGCCCAGCCAGGTGGATCAGTACAGACGCTGACGCTTGGTAACGTCGCGCGACGACCGGCGCAGCTGGCGCTTCACGGCTGCGGCCGCCTTGCGCTTACGCTCCTGGGTCGGCTTTTCGTAGAACTCGCGCTTGCGGGTCTCGGCCAGCACGCCGGCCTTCTCGCAGGTGCGCTTGAAACGGCGGAGCGCAAACTCGAAGGGCTCGTTCTCGCGGACTTTGACGCTGGGCATGGAATCTCCGGACTTGTTGACCGGACATGGTCATGGCCGGTGAGCCGCGCATTATAACGGCTCGCAGACCGGGCGCAACCCCCGGGCTTGCCTCCTGCGTCAACGGGCCCACAATGGCGTCATGAAAGTCCTCGGCATCGAATCGTCCTGCGACGAGACCGGCGTGGCCGTCTATGACACCGGCCTGCCGCAGGCGCAGGCCCTGCGCGCCCACCACGTCTACAGCCAGATCGCCCTGCACGCCGAATACGGCGGCGTGGTGCCGGAGCTGGCCAGCCGTGACCACGTGCGCAAGCTGCTGCCGCTGGTGCGCCAGACCCTGGCCGACGCCGGCCTGGCGCCCGGCGAACTGGACGGAGTGGCCTATACCGCCGGTCCGGGCCTGGTCGGCGCGCTGCTGGTGGGCGCCGGCGTCGCCCGCTCGCTGGCCTGGGCGCTGGATGTGCCGGCCATCGGCGTGCATCACATGGAAGGCCACTTGCTGGCGCCGCTGATGGAAGACGACCCGCCCGAGCCGCCGTTCGTGGCCCTGCTGGTGTCCGGCGGCCACACCCAGCTGGTGGCGGTGGACCGGATCGGCAGTTACCGCCTGCTCGGCGAGACCCTGGACGATGCCGCCGGCGAAGCCTTCGACAAGACCGCCAAGCTGATGGGGCTGCCGTATCCGGGAGGGCCGCAGCTGGCCAAGCTCGCCGAACAGGGCACGCCGGGGCGTTTCCGCTTCGCCCGGCCGATGACCGACCGCCCCGGCCTGGATTTCAGCTTCTCCGGCCTCAAGACCCAGGTTCTGCTGGCCTGGCGCGACAGCGACCAGGGCGAGACCACGCGTGCGGACATCGCGCGCGGCTTCGAGGATGCGGTGGTCGACACGCTGGCGATCAAGTGCGCGCGCGCGCTCGACGCGGCAGGCTGCCAGACCCTGGTGGTCGCCGGCGGTGTCGGCGCCAACCGGCGGCTGCGCGCGCAGCTGCAGGACATGGCCGCGCGCCGTGGCGGCCGCGTCTGCTTCCCGCGCCCCTCCCTGTGCACCGACAACGGCGCGATGATCGCCTTTGCCGGCGCCCTGCGCCTGCAGGCCGGCCAGCATGATGATGCCGCCGTGCATGTGACGCCGCGCTGGGACATGGCGGCGCTGGCGCCTGTGGCGCCGGCGCGGGAATCGGGAATAGGGAATGGGGAATCGGCAATGCGCTCCCCGGTCGGCTGATAGCTCCTGCCTTTCCCATTCCCCATTCCCCATTCCCCATTCCCGGCTCTCATGGATAAAGTCTTCATTGAAGGTCTCGAGATCGACGCCCTGATCGGCATCTACGATTGGGAGCGGCGGATTCGGCAGACCCTGCGCTTCGACCTGGAGATGGGCTTCGACAACCGTCGCCCCGCGGCCAGCGACGACATCGCCGACACCCTCAACTACAAGGCGGTGAGCAAGCGGCTGGTGGAGTTCGTCGGCCAGTCGGACTTCGGCCTGGTGGAAACCCTGGCTGAGCGCTGCGCGCAGATCGTGCTCGACGAGTTCGGCGTGCAATGGCTGCGGCTCAAGCTCAGCAAGCCCGGGGCCGTGCGCGGCGCGCAGGCGGTCGGGGTCATCATCGAACGCGGCCAGGCCTAGCCGGCCCGCCAATCCCGTCACGGGCGCCCGGCGCGCCGGCGTTGCCACGATTCCCCTGCGAATGGAGAATGCGCCCTTCACCCGGCAGGCCCCGGCGAAAGCTAGAATGGGCGGCCATGTAAACGTTTTCTCAAGGACTCCATGGCTGCCGACCGCATCTCCGCCCTGATCGCCCGCATGACCCTCGAGGAGAAGGTCGGACAACTGGGCGTATTCGCCGACATGGTGCGGCCGTTCGCCCCGGACGTGAACCCGGAAGCCAATGTCCACAACGCCAGCGAAGTGCTGGCCCAGGTCCGCGCCGGCCGCGTCGGCACCCTGTTCAACGGCGTCGGCGCCGAGCTGGGGCGACAGATTCAACAGGTGGCCGTGGAGGACAGCCGGTTGGGCATCCCGGTGCTGCTGGCCGCCGACGTCATCCACGGCATGCGTACCGTGTTCCCGATCCCGCTGGGCGAGGCCGCCAGCTTCGAGCCCGACCTGGCCGAGCGCACCGCGCGCGCCACCGCCATCGAAGCCACCGCCGCCGGCCTGCATTGGACCTTCGCCCCGGCCGTGGACATTGCCCGCGACCAGCGTTGGGGCCGCGGCGCCGAAGGGGCCGGCGAAGACGTGGTGCTCGGCTGCGCGTTTGCCGCCGCGCGCGTGCGCGGCTTCCAGGGTCCGGACCTGAAGGCCGCCGACGCGCTGCTGGCCACGCCCAAGCATTTCGCCGCCTATGGCGCGGTGGCCGCGGGCATGGAATACAACTACGTGGACATCGCGCCGCAGACCCTGCGCGACGTGCACCTGCCGCCGTTCAAGGCGGCCTTTGAAGCCGGCGCGCTGACGGTGATGTCCTCCTTCAACGACATCAACGGCGTGCCGGCCAGCGCCAACCACGAACTGCTTACCGACATCCTGCGCGGCGAATGGCGCTTCCCCGGCGTGGTCATCTCCGACTACACCGCCGACATGGAGCTGGTCGCGCACGGCTACGCCGCCGACGACCGCGATGCGACGAAGAAGGCATTCCTCGCCGGCCTGGACCTGAGCATGCAGAGCGGCCTGTACGCCGAGCACCTGCCATCGCTGGTGGAACAGGGCGAAGTGCCGATGGCCAGCGTGGACGCCGCCGTGCGCCGCATCCTGGAATTGAAGGAGGCCATCGGCCTGCTCGATGACCCGTATCGCTCGCTGGACCCGGCGCGCGAGTCCGACCCGGCGATGCTGGCCGCGCATGACGCGCTGTCACGCGAGGCCGCGCGCCGTTCGATCGTGCTGCTGAAGAACGAGGGCGGGGTGCTGCCGCTGCGCAAGGGCGGGCAGAAGATCGCCTTGATCGGCCCGTTCGCGCGCGACCGCGACAACATCGAAGGCTGCTGGACCCTGTTTGGCGACAAGAGCCGCTATATCGCCCTGGCTGATGGCCTGCGCGATGCGCTGACGGAGCCGGCGCTGTTGCAGGTCGTGGACGGCTGCGGGCTGGAAGCGCCGCTGCAAGGCGGCATCGACGCCGCGGTGGCCGCGGCCCGCGCAGCCGACGTAGTCGTGCTGGCATTGGGTGAGCCGCAGCGTTACAGCGGCGAGGCGCAGTCGCGCGTGGACATCCTGCTGCCACCCGCGCAACAGGCCCTGGCCGAAGCGGTAGCCGCCACCGGCAAGCCCATGGTCGTGCTGCTGCGCAATGGCCGCGCGCTGGCCCTGCAAGGCGCGGTGCGCGAAGCGCAGGCGCTGCTGGTGACCTGGTTCCTTGGCACGCAGACCGGTACCGCCGTGGCCGACGTGCTGTTTGGCGACTACAACCCATCGGCGCGGCTGCCGGTGAGCTTCCCGCAGGCCAACGGCCAGCAGCCGTACTTCTACAATCATCCGCGCAGCGGCCGTCCGGAGCTGCCGACGATGTCGGAATTCAAGGCGCGCTGGCGCGAGATTCCGAACGAACCGCTGTATCCCTTCGGCCACGGCCTGGGTTACGCGACGTTTGAATATGGCGTGCCCCAGCTGCACACCGCGGCACTGGGCTGGAACGACACCCTCACCATCACCACCACGGTGCGCAACACCGGCAGCGTGGCGGGCGAGGAAGTGGTGCAGCTGTACATCCACGACCGCGTCGCCAGCCGCGTGCGCCCGGTGCGCGAGCTCAAGGATTTCCGCAAGGTCGCGCTGGCTCCGGGCGCAAGCGCCGAGGTGGTGTTCACCCTCGACCGCCACGCGCTGGCCTTCACCAATCCACGCGGTGAGTTCACTGCCGAGCCGGGCCTGTTCGACCTGTGGGTGTGCGCGAATGCGCGCGCGGGCGAGCCGGTGCAGTTTGAATTGCTGGCTGGCTGACAGCAACGCGGCGCACGACGCGCCACGCGCAATGCAAGGCTCAGGCGCCGGTGGGCTTCACCGGCGTCGCCGCCTGCTTGCCGACGACCGTCGTCCACGGCCGTACCCGCCACGATTGCACCAGGCCATTGCGCACGTACGGGTCGTTGCGTGCGAATGCCTCCGCCACGCTGGCGTCATCGCCCTGGAAAAGCAGCACCGCGCCATCGACCGGATCGGCCAGCGCTCCGCCCAGCATCAGTTCGCCACGGGCTGCCGCCGCCCAGGCCAGATGCAGATGCTCGTCGCGGAACTCGGCGCGGCGTTGCAGGTAATCAGGGGCGGCGTCGTAGAACAGCAGGAAATGCGCCATCTGCGGTAGTCCGGAAGAAGAGAAGTGCGCGAGGCAATCAGGCGCGCGGCGACAGTCGCAGCAGACGTCCGCCTTTGCCGTCCTTGCCATCTTCCAGCAGCCAGATGCCGCCGTCCGGTCCCTGTTCGACTTCGCGGATGCGCTCGCCCATGTCGTAGCGCTCCACTTCGCGCGCCTGTTCGCCATCGAGGGCAACGCGCACCAGCGACTGCGATGACAACCCGCCGATCAAACCATTCCCGCGCCACTGCGGAAACTGCGTGCCGCTGTAGATGATGAAGCCGGCCGGCGAAATCACCGGCGTCCAGCTGACCTTGGGCGCGGCGAATTCCGGACGGGTGTCGTGGTCGGGGATCGGCTTGCCGTCGTAATGGTCGCCGTTGGACACGATGGGGTAGCCATAGTTGGCGCCGCGCTCGATCAGGTTGAGCTCATCGCCGCCTTTGGGGCCCATTTCGTGTTCCCACAGCCGCCCCTGCGCATCGAAGGCCAGGCCCAGCGCGTTGCGATGGCCGAGCGACCACACCTGCGCGGCCACACCGCCCTGCGCGGCGAAGGGATTGTCCGCCGGCACGCTGCCATCGTCATTGAGGCGCGCGATCTTGCCGAGGTTGCTCGCCATGTCCTGCGCGGGATCGAACTTCTGCCGTTCGCTGGAGCTGATCCACAGCTTGCCGTCCGGCCCGAACGCCAGACGGTGGCCGTAATGCCCGCGCCCGCTCACCTTTGGTACCTGACGCCAGATCACACGCAGTTCCGACAGCGCACCGCCGCCATCAGCTGACGGCAGCAGCCGCGCCCGGGCCACCGCGGCGCCGCGGGTGTCACCTTCGCCAGCCTCGGCGTAGCTCAGGTAAATCCAGCCATTGCGGGCGAAATCCGGATGCGGCAGCACATCGCCGAACCCACCCTGGCCGCCGTAGTCGACCGCCGGCACGCCGCTGACGTTGCCGATGCGCCCGCTGCGCGGATCCAGCCGCTTCAGCGCGCCGCGGCGCTCGCTGACCAGCAGCGTGCCATCGGGCAGGAACGCCATCGCCCAAGGCTCGCTGAAACGCGCGACCTCGGTGGCGGTGAACGGCCATTGTGCGCGGGCCACGGTCGTTGGCGCATCGGCGCGGGCGTACGCGAATGGAAGCGCCGCAGCCAGCAGGGTGGCTGACAGCAACAGCAGGCGTGCCGAACGGGAACAGGTCATGCAGCAATCTCCGCGAGAAGGCCGCCCGAGGGGGCGGCCTTTGCTTTTACGAATCACGAATCCCGAATCACAAATCACCGCCAACCTTAGCGCGATCCCCGCCGCGCCGCGACCGCCTCAACCGCGCTCGCGGCCCCAGTGCTCGGCATGCTCCCAGGCGCGGCGCACGGCGTGGCGCGCCTTGCTCCAGGCCAGGCTCTGGCTGCCCTTGTCGGTTTCCCAGCGCTGCCGCAGTTCGGCTTCAACCTGCTCGTAGGCCTGCTCGAAGTTGCGCACGCGCGCCTCGTGGCCGGCGAGGTAGGCGGCCTCGTAGTCCTCGTAGTGCTCGCCTTCGGCGTAGTAGGGCTCTTCGGGGAAGCGCTCGCGCCAGTAACGCGATACGGCATCGCGATCGCCATCGTTGGGTGTGCGGCCGGGAATCTGGTAAGTGACATTCATGGGTAGGCTCCTGTGCGGTGGCTTCACCGTAGGGCGCCTGCCGTTAAGGCCGGCGGCAAGACGGGTGAGGGCGCCATTAACGCGCCGGCGGTGCGCTCAGGTGCTGGCCGTGGTGGCTTCGTAGGGCAGTGGCACCGCGCCGCTGCCGCGGATCGCGCTGTCGGCGCTGGCCAGTTGCGGTTCTTCGGCGTCCACCACCAGCAGAATGCGACCGGCCTCGATTTCGTCTTCAAAGCGCCGCCGCACCGGGTCGGGCACGGTTGCACCGACCAGCGCCGAAGACCATGAACCTACCAGCGCACCCGCTACCGCCATCACCCCGGCGCCGGCCAGGGTGATGCCCAGAGGCGGCACCGCGATGGCGATGAGTCCGGCCAGCAGGCCGGCAGCGCCACCGCCGGCAGCGCCACGGGCGACGGCCGGCAGGAAGTCGGTCTTGGCTTCCTTGCGTTCGTCGGGGATGGATTCCAGTTCGATGTCCGCGCGCGCGATCAGCGACAGATCGTCGTTGCCCACGCCGGCTTCGCGCGCGGCCTGCAAGGCACGCTGCGCGCTGGCGATGTCCGGGGTGCTGTAGACGTGGCGGGTCTTCATGCGGGCTCCTGTGCCGGCCGCGGTCGCGGCGCCTGCGTGCGGCACAGGGTCCGAAGCGTCGGGTTATGCGCCAGTGAGCAGGGCGCGAACCCGGCGAGAACGCCTAGGGCGTCTTGCGCGGGAACAGATAAATGCCCGCGCCGACCAGCGCCGCCACACCCGTGGCGGCCAGGTTCTGCCAACTCGCGCTGGCCATCAGCGCCAGCGACAGCAGCAAGGCGGCGAGCGGTATCAACGGCCCGCCGGGCAGGCGCAATATGTCGGCGCGGTCGCGGTAGCGACGGGCCAGCACCAGCACCGCGGCAGCCGTGCCGATGTAGGCGAACAGCCGCGTCACCATCGACAGCAAGGCCAGCTGCACGAACGAACCGGACAGCGCGAGCACCAGCGAGATCACGCCCTGGGTCAGCACCGCGGCGGCCGGAGTGTGGAAGCGCGGGTGCACATGGGCGAGGAACGCCGGCCCGTAGCCGTCGCGCGCCAGTGCGTAGAGAAAGCGCGGGCCCAGCATCACCGTGTTGCTGGTGGTGCCAAGGATGGAGATGGTCGCGCCCACGGTCAGCACCAGCGCCAGGAATACGCCGCCAAAGCGGCCAGCGGCATCGGCCAGCGGTGCCTGCGACGTCGCCAGCCCCGGCAGGTTGCCTTGCGCCACCAGCTGCACCAGTGCGTAGATCAGGGTGACGGTGATGATCATGGTGATCAGCGCGAACGGCAGGTCGCGGCGCGGGTTGTGGTATTCGCTGGCCGCGGCCGGGATGTTCTCGAAGCCGGCATAGGCAAACAGCAGCAGCAAGGCGGCCTCGCCGAGGTTGCCGACGTTGCGCAGGTCCGGCGCCTGCCCGGAGAACGCCCACGACCAGTCCACGTAGAAAATGCCGATGCCGATGAACAACAGCAGCGGCACCAGCTTGCCGATCGCCAGGGCCACGCCGGTGCGTGCGGCCGAGCGCACACCGATCACGTTGATCGCAGTCAGCAGCCCCAGCGATCCGGCCACCACGCACACGCGCGCCAGCCCTTCGCTGCCGGCCGCCGGCCAGAAGCGCGCGACCGCATCGGCCAGGCCGTTGCTCAGCGCGGCGGCCGAGCTGATGCGGGTCAGCCAGATCATCCAGCCGATCTCAAAACCCACGAACGGGCCAAACGCCTCGCGCGCATACAGATAGCTGCCACCGGGCTGGTCGAAGCAACTGGCCGCCTGCGCGTAGCAGGCCACCAGCAACGCGACCACAATGCCGGCCAGCAGCACCGCCCACAGGCTCATCGGCCCGAGCAGTGCGGCAGTGGCAGCGGGCAGCAGGTAGATGCCACTGCCAATCACATCGTTGATCGACAGGCCAACCAGCTGCCAGCGGCCAACAGCGCGGATCAGTCTGGGCTGCGCCTCGCTCATGGCGCGGCCGCCTGCGCCAGTGCTGGCAGCTGCCACGCGGCTTGCAGGCGCGTGTACTCGGCGCGCGGCAGCAGCACGAACTTCGGCTGCTGGTGCGGCTGCAACCAGCGCAGCAGGCGTTGCATGTCCGCCGCCGCCATCGCCGTGCAACCGGCCGTGGTTTCGCCGGGCTGCCGCCACAGATGGGCGAAGATGCAGCTGCCGGCCTGCGGCACATTGCCGGGGTTGTGGGCGATGACGAAGCCCTCGCGGTAGCGCGGGTCGCCGTCATGGTGCAGGTCCAGGCGCATCGCCTCGCTGGAACCCTTCACCGCCTCGGCGCCGACTTCGCGCGCGTTGACGATGCGGTTGTAGAGCGGCGAGGCCGGCACGTCGATGCACCAGCTGTCGGCCTGCATCTGCTGGTACGGCATCGTGCTGTCGATATGCGCGGCATAGCCGAACGCCGGGCCGATAGCGAACACGCCGGCCGGGCTGCGGCCGTCGCCTTCGCGCTTGCGCGGTTCGCCTTCGACCGTGGTGAGCCCGCTGCCCCAGGCGCTGCCGTTGCGGCCAATGGCCACGGCAAAACCCGGTCCGCTCGGCGTCCAGCCGCTGGCCGTGCGGGCAAAGGCCTGCAGCCGGCCCTGGTTGGCGTCCCAGCCTTCCGTGACCACCACGACCACTTGTTGCGCAGCGGCCGTTGGCGCCTCAGGCGCGGCCTGTGTCTGTGCGTGCGCGTGGTGGCTGCCGGCCAGGGCCAGGGCGGCAAGCACGAAGGCGAAGGGCTTGAAGGGCACGGCGGACTCCGGGGTCAGGAAGCGAGCAGGTGCTGCACCCGCTCCAGGTTGTGCGCCAGCTGTCGGTGCCGTTCCGGGTTGCTCTGGCACAGCAGCACGAACACGAAATCGAGCAGGTATTGCAGCGAGGAACGGTACAGCAGTTGCTCGATGTGCGCGGCCGGGTCATGCGCGGAGATCGCCAGCGAGGCATCGGCCATCGCGCGCAGCGGGTTGGCGGTATGCCGGGTGATCGACACCAGCTTGCCGCCCGCGCCCTGGAATTCGCGTGCCGCGTGACTGAGCTGCGGCATCTGCCCGAACTCGGAGAACATCAGCAGCACATCACCGCGGCGCACCGCAGACAGGTTGGAGATCAGCAGGATCGGGTCGGCGTGGTGCACGGTGAGCACGCCCAGCAGCGACAGGCGCATCGCGAACTCGCGCGCGTACACGCCGTCATCGCCCAGGCCGCAGACGAAGACCTTCGGCGCCTGGTCGAGCAGGCCGACAATCGTCTCCACGTCCACGCGCGGGTTGAGCAGGCGCGTTTCCTCTTCGGCCGCGGCCTTGCTGGCGCGCAGGGCCTGGTCAAGCGCGGCGTAGCCATCGCTCTCGCTGGCCGGCTGCAGGTGCGCCACCGGCTGGCCGTTGCCGGCGCGCGCCACCGCCTCGCCGACCGACAGCTTCAGGTCCGGGTAGCCCTTGAAGCCGAGCTTCTGGCTGAACTTCACCACCGACGACTGGCTGATCCCCAGGGCGCTGGCCAGCTGCTGCGAGGAGTAGTCGCGCAGCAGGTGGGCGTTGTCGAGGATGAAGTCGGCGATGCGGCGTTCGATGGCCGACATGCTGTCGCGTTCGGAGCGGATCTTCAGCAGGGGCGGCATGGGCGGGGAGGGCGGCCTTTTGCGGAATCTAACGGGTTTGGCGGCGCTTGTGGGCGCCGCCGTGCGTCACAGGTCCAGCAGTTCCAGGCCGCGGATTTCGCGGATGCCCAGGCCCGGGGCATCGGTGATGGTGATCTCCGATTCGTTGAAGATCACTCCGCCCTCGACCGGATTGAACTGGCCCAGCGACGGGCCGTCCAGGTCGACCTTGGTGATCGCATCGGACTTGGCCACCGCCAGGTGCACCGCCGCGGCCACGCTGATGCTGGACTCGATCATGCAGCCGATCATGCACGGCACGCCGTACAGCTGGGCAATGTCGGCAATGCGGATGGCATTGGCAATCCCGCCGGTCTTCATCAGCTTGATGTTGATGATGTCCGCGGCGCGGCGCTGGATCAGGTCGAACACCTGCGAGGGCGCGAACACGCTTTCATCGGCCATCACCGGGGTGTTGACCCGGTCGGTGACGTACTTGAGGCCGTCGATGTCGGAAGCCTTGACCGGCTGTTCCAGCAGTTCGAGCACCACGCCGGCTTCTTCCAGCGTGCGCATCGCGTATACCGCCTGCTTCGCCGTCCAGCCCTGGTTGGCATCCAGGCGCAGCAGCGCGCGGCCTTCGACCGCGGCGTGGATCGCCTTGACCCGCTCGATGTCCAGGCCGATGTCCTTGCCGACCTTGATCTTCAGCGACTCGAAGCCGCGGTCGATCGCCGACACCGAGTCGGCCACCATCTTGTCGATGTAGTCGACGCTGATGGTGATGTCGGTGGTGATCACCGGATCGCCGCCACCCAGCATCTGGTACAGCGGCGCGCCATGCAGCTGCGCCCACAGGTCGTAGATGGCGATCTCCACCGCGGCCTTGGCGCTGGTGTTGCGCTCCATCGACGACTGGATCAGGCCGCTGAGGCGGTTGAGGTTGGACACGTCCTGGCCGATCAGGCGCGGGCCGATGAAGCGGTGGATGGCCTCGATGATCGAGCCCAGTGTGTCGCCGGTGATCGGCGCGGTGGCCGGCGCTTCGCCGTAGCCGGTGTGGCCGGTGTCGGTATGCACCAGGACGACCACGTCTTCCACCGTTTCCACGGTGCGCAGTGCGGTCTTGAACGGGGTCTTCAATGGCACGCGCAGCATGCCGAGCTGGATATCGGTGATCTTCATTCGTGGTTCCGCGGGCGGATGCGCTGGATGTTGGTGATGCGATCGACGTAGGTCACGGTGTCGCTGGCGAGCATGGGCTCCAGCGGGGTCACCGACACGCCGTTGAGGTGGGCCGACACGCGCTTGCCGTCGGCGCCGGCCCAACCGCCGCCGCTGGTGTCGTGGATCATGTAGGTCAGCCCCTGGTCGTGGCCGAGCGTCACCATGACGTGGCCGGGGATGTAGACCAAGTCGCCGACCTGCAGTTCCCGCACCGCGGCCAGACGCCGTGCGGCGCTGTCGCGGTTGCCGAACGCGATGCGGTCCAGCGCCGGGCTGACCGCCTGCGCGCTGGTGTTGCGCGGCATCAGCACGCCGAAGCTGCGGTAGATTTCCGACACGAAGCCGCTGCAATCGCGGGTGTCGTAGGAGTGACCCCAGCCGTAGCGCTCGCCGAGGAACTTGAAGGCCTGGGTGATGAGGTTGCGCGGGGTCAGCGGCAGGTAGTCGGCGGCGGTGTCCTCGGCGCGCGGCAGCAGCGCCGGCACCAAGGCGAGGCTGCCGTCGGCGTTGCGGATCGGCAGCTGCACCACCCACGCGGTATACGGGTGTTGTCCATTGACCGGCCGGTCCGCCGGCCAGTCGGCCAGCACCGGCAGGCGCACGCCCATGTCCAGCTGCAAGCGCGAGACCTGCGGCTGTTCCGGCGTGTAGGTGGTGAACGCAGTGGCGCCGGTGACCACGCGATAGGGGCCGTGTTCGCCATAACCGAACACCTGCGCCGCCGGTCCAGTGGCCACGGCGGTCTTCTCGATCCACGCGTAATAGCGCTCGCTGGCGACGAACAGCCATTGGCCGTCGGCGCTCTCGTGCAACACCGCGACCGCATCGCCCGGGAACAGGGCTGATTCCTGGAAGCGGTCGATGTCGGTGTCGTCCTGGCTGCTGAACACGCGCTCGTGCGTGGGGAAGGTGCGCAGCGCCGCGCGGCGCGTGACCAGGCCGTATTGCAGTGGGCGTTGCGCCGGTATCGCAGCGAGCGCGGTATTGGCGACGATCGCGTCCAAGCGCGCGCTGTCCACGGCGTGGCCGGCGATGTCGTACAGCGGGCGCTGCGGCCGCACCGACAGGCGCTCGATCTCTTCGCGCACCCAACGCGCCGGCAACGGCGAGGGCAGGGCGCGCAAGTCATGGATGGCGGCATCCTCGGCGCGCATGCGCGCGTTCTGCGCCTGGATGCCGGCGCGATCGAGGGTCACGCGATCTGGATCGGCCTGGCGGGCGATCCAGTACTCGGCGCTCAGTTGCTGCGGCGCAACGCCGACCACGCCGGTGGTGGCATCAATGGCGACCGCGGGCGCGGAGGGCGCGCTCGGCGGCGCGGCGCTGGCCGCCAGGCTCGAACCCAGCAGCAGGCCCAAGGCACCGGCGCGATACGGCAGGACGAAATAGCGCGCCAAGGCGCGCGGCAGGACCGTCATCAGCGGACTCCCCGGGAAGCGTTCAAGAATATTTATTCGTTTGCTCCCGCATTGCAAGAATAAATTATTGACCCTCTGCCACTGCCGTGTTACACAGCGATGACCCACCTTCACCCGGGGAAGTGTCGTCGTGGATGTGCGCTCTGACCAGTCTTGCCCGTACGCAACGTCCGGCCGCCGCCTGCCATTGGCTGCCGCGCGACTGCGTCTGCTTCGCTTCGGTGTATTGCTGCTGGCAGCGTGGCTGCTGGCCGGGCCGGCGTGGAGTGCGGACGCGGTACCGGTCGCGCAAGTCGCCGAGCGCATCGATGCCGGCCAGTTCCGCCAGGCCGAAGCTGACATTGCCGCGGCCCTGGCGCAGCCCGGGCTCGATGCCTCGCGCCGCAGCGCCTACGAATTCGAGCGCGAGCGCATGCGGCGCATGCGCCTGGACTTCAGCCTCGATGCCGAGGCCGCCAAGCAGAAGCTGCGCAAGACCATCCCCGACTTGCGCGATGAAGAATTCGCCGCCTGGGACCAGGCTGGCCTGCTCGAACATCTCGACATCGATGGCCAGCGCCGCTACTTCAACCGCGCGCCGTCCAACCTGTTCCGCCTCAGCCCGCAGGCCGCCGCGCGCCAGCGTCCCGGCACGCCGCCGCCGAAGGACGGGCCGTACGAGCGCCTGGGCCCGCATCACCGCGAGGTGATCGCCGCCGCGCAGGCCTCGCCAGGCCACAGCAGCGTGCTTCCGCATCGCGTGCGCATCACCCAGTCGCTGACCGTCAATGCCGATGCGGTGCCCGCTGGCGAAACCGTGCGCGCGTGGATTCCCTATCCGCGCGCCATCCCCGGCCAGCAGGAAGACATCCGCTATCTTGGCAGCGTTCCGTCCGGCGCGCAGGTGGCACCGGAAGCCACGCCGCAGCGCACCGCCTACCTGGAGCGCAAGGCCGTGGCCGGCAAGCCCACCGAGTTCTCGGTGAGCTACGAGCTGACCATCTTCGCGCGGCACTTCGACATCGACCCGGCGCGCGTGCAGCCCACGCCCGCCGATGCGGCGCTGGCGCCGTACCTGGCCGAGCGCCCGCCGCACGTGGTGTTCACTCCGGCGCTGCGTGCGTTCTCGCAGAAGGTGCTCGGCGATGAAAAGAACCCGTACCAGATCGCGCGCAAGCTGTTCGCCGCGGTTGACCAGATTCCCTGGGCCGGCGCGCGCGAATACTCGACCATCCCCAACATCAGCGACTACGCGCTGCACGCCGGCCATGCCGATTGTGGCCAGCAGACCCTGCTGCTGATGACCCTGCTGCGCATGAACGGCATCCCCGCGCGCTGGCAGTCCGGCTGGACGTTCTCGGACAACGCCGTGGGCTACGCCAACCTGCATGACTGGGGCTGGCTGTACCTGGCGCCGTATGGCTGGGTGCCAATGGACGTGACCACCGGCGCACTCGACAGCGACGAGCCGCGCCTGCGCGACTTCTACTTCGGCGGGCTCGACAGCTACCGCATCGTCTTCAACGACGACTACGCGCAGCCGCTGGTCCCGGCCAAGCAGCACTTCCGCTCCGAAACCGTCGATTCGCAACGCGGCGAAGCCGAATGGCGCGGCGGCAACCTGTACTTCGACCAATGGGATTACCACTTCGACTGGCAGGTGCTGCCAGCGGCCAACGGCAAGGGGAGCGCCCCGGCAAGCGCGCCCTGACGGGGGAGGGATCCACCACCACCATTTCAACGAACTGCAGGAGAGAGCAGGGGATGAACGGTAAACATGTGAGGAAGGCGGCGCTGTGCGTCGCATTGGCGGCGTGTCTGGGGGCAATCGCGCCCGCGGCCCTGGCCCAGGACGGCGCGGTTGTCGGCCGCCTGGTCAACGAAAGCGGACAGCAGCTCAGCGGCGCCACGGTGACGGTGCGCAATCCGCAAACCGGGTTCGCCCGCAGTGCCACGGTCAATGCCGACGGCAGCTACCGCATTCCGCTGCTGTCCCCGGGCACCTACCAGATGGAGCTGAGCGTCGCTGGCGGCGCACCCACGCCGGTTGGGCAGGTGGTGGTGACGCTGGGCAACGCGACCACGGTCAACGTGCCGGTCGGCGCGATCAGCACCCTCGGCGCGGTGGAAGTGCGCGCGCCGCAGGTGATCTCGATGGTGGACGTCAGCTCCACCGAGTCGTCGATGAACATCAGCCGCCAGGACCTGCAGCGCCTGCCGGTGGACCAGGACCTGAAGTCGGTGGCGATGCTGGCGCCGGGCGTGGTCTCCGGCAAGTCCTCGCTGGGTAGCCAGGGCATTTCCTTCGGCGGCTCCTCGGTGGCCGAGAATGCGGTGTACATCGACGGCCTCAACGTCACCGACTTCTACAACCGCATTGGCTTCTCCTCGGCGCCGTTCGCGTTCTTCCAGGAATTCCAGGTCAAGACCGGCGGCTACTCGGTGGAATATGGCCGCACCACCGGTGGCGTGATCAACGCGGTGACCCGCTCGGGCACCAACGAATTCCACGCCGGCGCGGAGATGACCGCAGAGCCCAGCGCCTGGGCCAGCAGTTCGCGTGACTACTACCTGCCCAATGGCGAGCCGTACCTGATTTCCAGCCACGACGGCGGCACCCACAACAAGCTCAACGTGTGGGGGTCCGGCGCCATCATCAAGGACCGGCTGTTCTTCTTCGGCATGTACGAGGCGCGTGACAATCGCGATTTCAACACCAGCGACGACGGCTCCACGTTCAACAACGGCAACGCCGACGACGGCTTCTGGGGCGCGAAGCTGGACTGGATGATCAACGACAACCACCGGCTGTCGCTGCTGGGCTTCTCCGACAAGAACGAGGTCGTGGCCGATGTCTACAGCTACGACTACCTCACCGGCACGCGCGGCGAGCGCAGCAACAGCATCTACACCAACACCGGCGGCGACAACTACGCGCTGACCTACAACGGCCAGTTCACCGACAACTTCGTGATGACGGCGATGGTCGGCCAGAACAAGCGCGATTACTCCAACAAGAGCCAGACCGACATCGAGTGCAACCGCGTGGTGTCCGAGGCCGGCATTGCGCCGCCGGGGATTCCGCTGGGCTGCACCACCAACTCGGCGGTGGAAGAGCGCCTGGACAAGCGCAACGCCGGCCGCCTGGACTTCGAGTGGACGCTGGGTGACCACCTGCTGCGCTTCGGCCTGGACCGCGAAGAGAACACCTCCACCTACGATCGCCACTACCCGGGCCCGGGTGGCTTCTACTACAACGTCTACGCCACCTCGCCGGGTGCGACCCTGGTCAATGGCGGCACTGTGCCGGCGGGCGTCAATGCGTATGTGCGCGCGCGCCGCTACGAGATCGCCGGCGAGTTCGAGAGCATCAACTCGGCCTACTACCTGGAAGACAACTGGTCGGTGACCCCGAACCTGCTGCTCAACCTCGGCCTGCGCATGGAAGCCTTCGACAACAAGGACGCCGAGGGCCGCAGCTACATCAAGATGGACAACATGATCGCGCCGCGCTTCGGTGCCTCGTGGGATGTCAAGGGCGACGGCACGATGAAGCTGTTCGGCAACGTCGGCCGCTACTTCCTGCCGGTGGCCAACGTCATCAACATCAAGCAGGCCGGTGGCCTGCTCGACGAGCGCACCTATTACGCCCTGGCCGGCTGGCAGACGCAGGAGCTCAACGGCTCGGTGTACCAGCTGCCGGTGCTGGGCGCGCAGATCGGCCCGGTGGACGACTCGCAGGGCAATGGTTCGGTCGGCGACCTGCGTTCGGAAGTGGATCGCGACATGGATCCGGTGTACCAGGATGAAGCCATCCTCGGCTTCCAGCAGTCGATCAACGAGGCCTGGTCCTACGGCGTACGCGGCATCTACCGCAAGCTGCACAACGCCATCGACGACATGGAGATCAGCGCCACCGGTGCCTGCGGCGAAGACGGCTACATCGGCTGGGTGATGGCCAACCCGGGCAAGGAAGTCACCGTGTGGGGCGACACCAACTGCGACGGCGACGCCGACGGCTGGGTCAATGTGGACACCTCGCGCGAGGGCTGGGCGATGTACCGCCAGGACGGCCTGGACGCCGACGGCGATCCGATCATGACCTACATCGGCCAGCGCGGCTGGGAAAAGCCCAAGCGCGACTACAAGGCGCTGGAACTGCAGCTGGACCGCGCCTGGGACGGCAAGTGGTCGATGAACGCCTCGTACACCCTTGCCTATGGCCGCGGCAATGCCGAGGGCCCGGTGAATTCGGATACCGACTTCTCCGACACCGGCCGCACCGAGAACTTCGACGACCCGTGGGTGAACTTCCGCGGCTATGGCTATCTGGCCAATGACCGCCGGCACCAGTTCAAGCTGCGTGGTGCCTATGCCATCACCGACAACTGGCTGGTCGGCGCGACGCTGGACGCGCGCTCCGGCGGACCGGTCACAGGCTTTGGCGTGGGCAATCCCTATGACGCGACTGCCTACCACAGCTATTTCGTGTGCGTGGAGAACTGCGATTCGACGTTCTCCGACGAGCGCGTCTTCGCCCACTCCGCGCGTGGCGGCTTCGGTCGCCTGCCGTGGACCTACGAGCTGGGCGCGAGCGTGACCTGGCTGAAGTCCTTCGAGGAGACCAACCTGCGGGTGAAGTTCGCCGTCTACAACCTGACCAACCAGCGCAAGAAGATGTCGGTGAATCAGGAGTACGAAGGCGCGATCGGCAGCCCGAACGAGCTGTTCCGCTATCCGGAAAGCTTCCAGGCCCCGCGCTATGCGCAGCTGGTGGTGACGCTGGATTACTGATCAGGCCATTGCGTGCGTCACGGCCGCCGGATGCCATCATCCGGCGGCCATGGCTTGCCGGAGCATCCCGTGAGATTTCTTTGCCACGCCGCCGCCGCCGCGCTCTGCGTGCTGGCGGCACTGCCGGCGCAGGCCGCGCCCGCAACGGCGGCCCCTGACACCGCGGCCTACGACCACCTGTTCGACCAGGCCATGGCGCATTACCACCTGCCGGGCCTGGCCGTTGGCGTGATCGACGATGGCAAGGTGGTGTACCGCCGCGCTGCCGGCGAGCGCAGCGCCGGCAGCGGCGAGGCGATCGATGCCGACACGCTGTTCAAGATCGCCTCCAATAGCAAGGCGATGACCACCGGACTGCTGGCGCGGCTGGTCGACCAGGGCAAGCTCGCCTGGGACGACCCGGTCACCCGCCATCTGCCCGAATTCCGCATGTACGACCCGTGGGTCACGCGCAACATCCAGGTCCGCGACCTGCTCATCCACAACAGCGGGCTCGGCCTGGGCGCCGGCGATCTGATGTTGTGGCCCGAACCCAACGACTTCACCCGCGCCGACATCATTGCCGGGCTGGCACACCTGAAACCCACGCATAGCTTCCGCGCGCACTACGCCTACGACAACCTGCTGTACGTGGTAGCCGGCGAAGTCGCCGCGCGCGCGGGCGGCAAGCCCTATGACGAGCTGATCCGCGAGGAAGTCTTCGCGCCGCTGGGCATGCGCCGCTGCCAGGTGGGCGCATGGCGCCAGGCCGAGGTCGGCAATGTGGCGCAGCCGCACATGCGCGAAGGCGAGCGCAACGTGCCGGTGCGCGAAGACGGTGACGTGGTTCCCGACCTGCCTTCGATGGCCGCCGGCGGCATCCGCTGCAGCCTGGACGACATGCTTGCCTGGATGGACCGCGCCTGGTTGCGGCCGGACCCCCGGCAGCCCTGGCTCTCCGACACCCAGCGCCGCGCCGTGTGGTCACTGCACACGCCGATGCCGATCAGCCAGCGCATGCGCGACTGGGATGGCACGCGCCTGTACGGCTATGGCTATGGCTGGCGGCTGTCGGATGTGGACGGGCAGTGGAAGGTGGCCCACACCGGCACCCTGATGGGCATGTATTCCTCGTTGGTACTGCTGCCGGACCGCCGCAGCGGTTTTGTCATTCTCATCAACGGCGAGGGCGAGGCCGCGCGTACCGCGTTGGGCCAGGCGCTGCAGACGCGCCTGCTGGGCGCCGATCCGGGATTGGACGTGCTGCATTACGCCAGCGCGCTGGAGCGCGAGGCGGCGCAACCGCGTCCACCGGCGGCGCGCAAGCCGGATACCTCGGCACGCCAGCCGCTCACTGCCGTGGCCGCTGCCACGCACGCGGGCGTCTATCGCGATCCGTGGTTCGGGCAGGTGCGGCTCTGCCCGCGCGACGGCGTCGTGCGCTTCGCCGCCGAGCGCTCGCCATTGCTGCAAGGCCGGGTGATGCAGGTGGGCGGGCGCTGGCTGGTGGACTGGGACGACGCCAGCGTCGACGCCGAGCCCTGGCTGGATTTCGCCGTTGATGCGCAAGGCCGTGGCACGATGCGACTGGCCGCGATCGATCCCGATGCAGACTTCAGCTATGACTATGGCGATCTGGAATTCCAACGTGTCGGTGCTTGCCCGTAACGTGCTGGCGCTGGCCGGGCTCGCGCTTGGCGGGCTCGGCAGCGAGGTGGTGCGCGCGGCGCCGGCGCCAGACGCGCCCACGGTGTCGCCCGCCGCCGATGCCGCGGCCGCTGGCATGGTCGATGTGGCCGCGCTGGCGCCGGGCATCCACATCGACATGCGCTATGCCGGCGCTGACAACTTCACTGGCCGCCGCGTGGCCGGCTACGACGCGCCCACCTGCCTGTTGCTGCGGCCCGCTGCCGAGGCGCTGGCGCGCGTGCAACTTCGTCTGCGCGCCGAAGGCCACAGTCTGCACGTCTACGATTGCTACCGACCGGTACGCGCCGTGCAGGCCTTCGTGGCCTGGGCCGCCGACCTGCAGGATCAGTCCGGCAAGGCCACGCATTACCCGCGTGTGGACAAGGCCGAGCTGATTCCCGGCTACATCGCCGACCACTCCGGCCACAGCCGCGGCGCCACCATCGATCTGACCCTGGCCGACTGCCGCCATGGCCGTTGCCAGCCGCTGGACATGGGCACCGACTTCGATCTGTTCGACCCACGCGCCAACACCGATTCGCCCGAGGTCACGCCCGCGCAGCGCGCCAACCGGCAGCGCCTGGTGCGGGCGATGGCGGCGGAAGGTTTCGTCAACTACCCGATGGAATGGTGGCACTTCACCTTCCGCCCGGAGCCTTCACCCGACACCGCGTACGACTTCCCGGTGAGATAGCGGCTTAGACTGTGCGGCCGAACCCGACCGTACCGGAGCTACATGAACCTGCCGCTGCACTTTGGCCTGCTGGGCTCGCTCGAAGCTGGCCTGATCGCGCTGCTGATCGGGCTGGGCGCGTACTGGGTCTCGCAGTTTCTGTGCCGCCGCGCGGGCCTGTCGCTCGGCCATGCGATCGGCTGGGCGTGCCTGGCCGCGGTGGCGATCGGCGCCGGTTGGGATATCTGGAACCTGTTCTACACCAGCATCGTGCGTCTGGAGTCGCCGTTGTACGCGCGCCTGGCGCTGCAGAGCATCCACGATCCGGACCAGCTGGGCGGCCGCGTGGTGCTGGAAGTGGTCGGCGCGTTGGCCGGTGTGGCGCTGGGTTGGCGACTGTTCAGCGCCGAGCCAGCTGACGAGGATGTTGCCGATTCGTAAACCGGCGTGGCGCGGTTCTCGCTTTGCGAGGTGGTTGAACCGGCGGCTTACGGGGTCGTCATGCAGCGTTAATCAGCGTCAAGCCCATTGCGCGGTGGAGCGGGTTAACACCTCGTTGCGCGTGCGGTTGCGGGGCAATCGCGGTTCATTCGCGGGCGCTAGGGTGGGTCCATGCGCGGCGACACCGCGTATTCCCCCGAATCAGGAGACCACCCTCATGAAGCATCGCAAGCCCCTGTTCGTCCTCTCGACCGTCCTCGCCGCCGCGCTGGCCATGCCAGCCTTTGCCCAGAGCGCGCAGTCCGGCGCCGCGCAGCCGCAGCAAGGCGCCAGCGGCGGCGGGCAGACCTGGGCCAGCGTCGATACCGACAGCGATGGCGCCATCAGCAAGCAGGAAGCGCAGGTCAATGCCGGCCTGGCGCAGATCTTCGATCAGGCCGACGGCGATACCAATGGCAAGCTGACCCCGGAAGAGTACAAGGCCTATGTGGCCAAGCAGCAGGCCGGCGCCAACAGCGCCCCGCAGCAGCAGAACTGATTCGCGCCAGCGCGATGACCCGCATGGGAGCCTTCGGGCTCCCTTTTTTTTGGCCCGCCGCGAACATCTCTACAATGCGCGCATGGATACCCAGACCCGCGACCCCCGCAACATCGCCCTGGTCGGCTTCGACGGCGACGACACGCTGTGGAAGAGCGAAGACTACTACCGCGCCGCCGAAGCCGAATTTGAAACCATCGTCGGCCGCTACATCGACCTCAGCGACAGCCGCACCCTCGGTCACCTGCTCGCGGTCGAGCGCCGCAACCTCAAGATCTTCGGCTACGGTGTCAAGGGCATGACCCTGTCGATGATCGAAGCGGCCATCGAGATGACCGAAGGCCGCATCGAAGCGCGCGATATCCAGCGCGTTGTCGAGATCGGCCGCACCACCTTGCAGCACCCGGTCGAGGTACTAGATGGCGTGCGCGAGGCTGTCGCCGAGATTTCCCGCGATTACCACGTCGTCCTCATCACCAAGGGCGACCTGTTCCACCAGGAGCAGAAGATCGCCCAGTCTGGCCTGGCCGAGCTGTTCCCGCGCATCGAGATCGTCTCCGAAAAGGACACGCAGACCTACGCGCGCGTGCTCGGCGAGTTCGATCTCAGCGCCGACCGCTTCGTGATGGTCGGCAACTCGCTGCGTTCGGATGTCGAGCCGGTGCTGCAGCTGGGCGGCTGGGGCATCCACACTCCCTATGCGGTGACCTGGGCGCACGAAGCCGAACACGGGGTCGACGCCGCCTCGCTACGCCTGCGCGAGGTGGCGCACGCACGCGACTGGCCGCAGGCGGTGCGCGAGCTCGACCAGTTGGGCGCTACCACGGCCTGACCGCCGCACGAGGGTCGCCGGCGGCCTCGGGCTGGGGCATCATCGGCGCATGCGCTCGCCGTCCCTCGTGTTTCGCTCGTCCCTGTGGCTGCTGCTGGCAGTGGCATCGCCATGGCAGGCGCGTGCGCAGGACGCATCACCCGCGCCCGCAGCGGCTGCCGCGCCCTACGCCACCGGCGATGTCTGGATTGACCGCCAGCTCGAAGACATCGACGCCTACGCGCGGCGCTACCCGTCCGCCTTCGCCGACGAGCTCGGCCGCTACCTCGGCGTACGCCGCCCCTATGCCGAAGCCGTGCTGCGTGACCCGGGCTGGCGCGCCGGCGATCTGTACTTCGCCTGCGCCTGGGCCCAGGCCGTGCAGCGCGACTGCCGCGAGCTGGTGCGCGCCTACAGCCGCGACCGCGCGCAGGGCTGGGAAGCGGTGCTGTCGGCCGCTGGCAAGCCGGACAACCTTGCCTATCGGCAGGTTCGCCATGCCATCGTCGCCAGCTATGACCGCTGGGACCGCCCCATCACCCTGGATGCGCGGCTGCGCGAGCAGCTGGGCGACGCCGAACAACGCCTGCAGCGCGCCCGCGCGGCGCACGCGGCCGACCCGCCCCCCTGAACCCGGCCGCACGGCTTTGCTGCTGTGCGGCTGGCCGCGCCGTGTCCACGTCGGCGAAAATGCCCGGGCCGGCGATGGGCCGGCGTTTCGCGCACGCATGCCATGACCGGTAAGTCCTTCGTCAGCACCGACCACGTCCGCAGCCGCTTCGCCCAGGCGATGTCGGACATGTACCGCCAGGAGGTGCCGCTGTATGGCGAGCTGTTGGCGCTGGTCGCCGAAGTCAATGCGCAGGTCCTGGCCGCCGACGCGGCGCTGGCGCAGCGCATGGAGCGCAACGACGAACGCGAGCGCCTGGACCTGGAGCGTCATGGCGCGATCCGTGTCGGCACCGCCGCGGAACTGGCGATGCTGCGGCGCCTGTTCGCGGTGATGGGCATGTTCCCGGTGGGCTATTACGACCTGTCGGTGGCCGGCGTGCCGGTGCACTCCACCGCGTTCCGGCCGGTGGAGCCGGCAGCGCTGGCGCGCAATCCGTTCCGCGTGTTCACCTCGCTGCTGCGCCTGGAACTGATCGAGGACGCCGCGCTGCGCGCGCAGGCCGCCCAGATCCTGGCCCGGCGCGACATCTTCACTGCCGGCGCGCGCGCGCTGATCGAGCAGGCCGAGCGCGACGGCGGACTGGACGAAGCCGACGCCGAGCGCTTCGTCGCCGAGGCGCTGGAAACCTTCCGCTGGCACAGCGACGCCACCGTGCCGCTGCCGACCTATCGCGCGCTGCATGACGCGCATCGCCTGGTGGCCGATGTGGTGAGCTTCCACGGCCCGCATATCAACCACCTCACCCCGCGTACGCTGGACATCGATGCCGCGCAGTTGCAGATGCAGCAACGCGGCATGGCGGCCAAGGCGGTGATCGAAGGCCCGCCGCGCCGTCGCTGCCCGATCCTGCTGCGGCAGACCAGCTTCAAGGCGCTGGAGGAAGCGGTGCGTTATCCGGCCGGCGATGGCAGTGCCGAGGCCGGCAGTCACACCGCGCGTTTTGGCGAGATCGAGCAACGCGGCCTGGCCCTGACTCCCAAGGGCCGCGCGCTGTACGACAGTCTGCTGGCCCAGGCCCGCGACAGCGGTGGGGCCGGCAGCACCGATGCCGACTACGGCGCGCGCCTGCAGGCGGCCTTCGCCGGGTTTCCCGACGACTACGACAGCTTGCGTCGCGAGGGCCTGGGGTATTTCCGCTATCGCCTCACCGATGCGGGCCGCGCCGATCCCGAACGTGCTGGCACCTTGTCCCCGGAAGCGGCGGTGGAGGCGGGATTGGTCAGTGCGGATCCCATTGTTTATGAGGATTTCCTGCCGGTCAGTGCGGCCGGTATTTTCCAGTCCAATCTCGGTGGCACCGAGCAGCGCGCCTATGCCGCGCATTCCAACCAGGCCGCGTTTGAACAGGCGCTGGGTGCGCGCGTACGCGACGAGTTCGCGATCTATGCGGCGATTGAGCGCGATTCGCTGGCCGATCTGGAAGCTCCGTAGGCGCGGTTTCAGCGACGGCGGTCTGTCAGATCAGGGCTTCGCTCGTCGGGGCTGAAGCCCCTCCCACAGCGGCCCCATCCGACTTCGCAATGCCTGCTAGGCCTGCTGTAGGAGCGGCTTCAGCCGCGACCGCCATCTGGCAGATCGCGACTCCGCTCGTCGCGGCTGATGGCCGAGAAGGCCACAAGAGCCGCTCCTACAACGAGCTCAGCCGGTGCCGTGCAATCGCTCTGTCACACGCACCCCTCTGCCCGCGCGATCAACAACGCCTTCTCGCGTGCATTGCGCGCCAGCGCCGCCGCCGACTCGAACGCCGCGCGCGCCTCCGCATGCCGCCCCAGCTTCTGCAGCAGGTCGCCGCGCACCGTCGGCAGCAGGTGGTACTGGCGCAGCGCCGGATGATCGGCCAATGCCTCGACCAGCGGCAACGCCGCCGCCGGACCTTCAGCCATCGACACCGCCACCGCGCGATTGAGCTCGATCACCGGCGAAGGCGCGCGTTCGGCCAGTCGCGCATACAGCGCGGCGATGCCAGCCCAGTCCGTATCGCCCATGCGCCGCGCCCGCGCATGACAGGCCGCAATGGCCGCCTGCAACGCATAGATCCCGTCCTCGCCGCCCAGCGCGCGGGCGCGCGCCAGCGCGGTCAGGCCGTGGCGGATCAGCAGGTGATCCCAGCGGCTGCGGTCCTGCTCGGCCAGCAGCACCGGCGCGCCGTCGGCATCCACGCGCGCACGCTGGCGCGAGGCCTGCAAGACCATCAACGCCAGCAAGCCATGCACTTCCGGGTCACGCGGCGCCAGCCGCGCCAGCACCCGGCACAAACGCAGTGCTTCGTCGCACAGCGCCGGCCGCATCAAGTCATCGCCGGCAGTGGCGGCATAGCCCTCGTTGAAGATCAGGTACAGCACTTCGAGCACCGAATCGAGTCGCGCCTCGCGCTCCTCGCCGCGTGGCACCTCGAAGGCCACGTTGCGCTCGCTGAGCGTTCGCTTGGCGCGCACGATGCGCTGGGCAACGGTGGCTTCCGGTACCAGGAAGGCGCGCGCAATCTCATCGGTGGCCAGGCCGCCGAGCATGCGCAGGGTCAGGGCCACGCGGGCCTCGGTGCCCAGCACCGGGTGGCAGGCCACGAACATCAGCCGCAGCACGTCGTCGCCGATGTCATCATCCGGATCGACCTGCTGCGAGGCCTGCGCCTCCTGCTGCTCGCGCTCGATCTCATAGCCGAGCGCGTCCTGCTTGCGCCGTTGCAGCTGGTGATGGCGCAGGCGGTCGATCGCACGGTTACGGGCGGTGGTCATCAGCCACGCGCCCGGGTTGTCGGGAATGCCGTCCGTGGGCCAGCGTTCGAGCGCGGCGAGCACGGCATCCTGCGCCAGTTCCTCGGCCAGGCCCACGTCGCGCACCCGGCGCGCGAGTGCGGCGATGATCTTCGCCGCTTCCATGCGCCAGACCACATTGAGGGTGGTATGCACATCGCGTTCGCCCATGGCCGGCGATCACACCACCGCCGGCGCGCAGGGGCAAGCTGCGCTGCAACCGGCGGCGCGGGAACGAGCGCTATGCGCGGCCCGGGGAATCATGCCGGCGGCGGCTCGCCATTGGCGTGGAAGACTTCCCACAAGTGCCCATCCAGATCCTGGAAGCCGTGCTGATACATGAAACCGTAGTCCTGCGGCTCACCCGACGCCACGCCGCCAGCCGCCACGGCCTTGGCGACCAGCGCATCGACCTCGCCGCGGCTGTCCACGGCCAGGGCGTTGATCACCTCGGTGGCGCTGCTGGTGTCGCACAGGGCCTTGGGGGTGAAGCCCTGGAAGAACGGCTTCACCAGCAGCATGGCGAAGATGTTCTCGCCCAGGATCAGGCAGGTGGCTCGCTCGTCGGTGTACTTGGGGTCGAAGGAAAAGCCCAGCGCAGTGAAAAATTCCACCGCGCGCGGCAGCGATTCCACCGCCAGGTTGACGAAAATCTGTTTGACCATGGTGCGTTCTCCGCTCAAGGCTGCTTGTACACGCCGTTGATCAGCCACGGCGTGCCGAAGCGGTCCACGAGCATGCCAAAGCGCTCGGCCCAGAAGGTCTCGGCCATCGGCATCTGCACGTTGCCGCCTTCGGCCAGGGCATTGAACACACGCTCGGCTTCGGCGTTGTCGTCGCAGTTCAGCGCCACCGAGATGCCGCCGCTGCCCTTCTCGAAGCCCGGCGGCATGTCCGAACCCATCAGGAACGCGGTCTGCCCCTGTGCCAGGGTGGCGTGCATGATGTGGTCCTTGGCGCTGGCGGGGATATCGCCGCAGCCTTCCGGCGGCGTGGTGCCTTCCGGCTGCGGCGGCGCGTCGCCATAGGTGATCTGGAATACTTCGCCGCCGAAGATGCTCTTGTAGGTCGCAAAGGCCTGGCGGCAGTCGCCGTGGAAGCTGAGGTAGGGCGTGGTCTTCATGGGTGGCTCCTGGTTTCAGGGTTGGGGTTCAACACGTGCGCGCAGGCGTTGTTCCTGCTCGCGCAACTCGGGGGTGAAGGCGTCGCCGAAGTCCTCGGCCTCGAATACGGGCCGAAGCTCGACCTGAAACGCATCGCCTTCGGGATTGGGAATGCGGCGGGCCCATTCCAGCGCCTCGGCAAAGGAACGCACTTGCAGCAGCCAGAAGCCGGCAACGAGCTCCTTCGTTTCGGCAAACGGGCCGTCGATCACTTCCAGGCCAGTCGCGCCGAAGCGGACCCGGGCCCCGCGCGAGCTCGGGTGCAGGCCCTCGCCGGCCAGCAGCACGCCGGCATCCACCAGTTCCTCATTGAAGGCGCCCATGGCCGCGAGCAGGCGCTCGCTGGGCAATTGCCCGGCCTCGGAGGCGGGCGTGGCTTTCATGATGGCCATCACGCGCATGGCGCGGTCTCCCTGTCGTGGCGGGGCCAATCCCGCCCTTCTGTAGTGACGACGGGCGAAGGGGCGGGAAATCGACAGGGGGTGTACTTCTCTTACGGCATCCCGAGTGCAGCCTTCACGCGCTTCCCCTCTTCCGTGCGCGTGGTCATCCCCGACAGCGCGGCCAGGCTCCGCTGCTGCCCGAACAGGGCCAGGATGCGGTAGGCATCGGCCAGGTCAATCTGCTGCAGCGGGACGTAGCGATAGCTGGCCAGCCCGTGCTCGGTGAAGACCAGACTGGCCAGAAACTCCTGGCGTGCGGGCGGCGACAATGCCAGCAAGGGCGAGTCAGGCGGCAGCCGTTGCAGATACGCATCCAGGGCGGCTCGGGTCTTGATCGGTGCCGCGATGTAGTCGAGCTCTCGCTGGACGCGTACTGGATCGTCACCAACCGGTGTCGGCTCAGCGGGGTTTGCCGCCAAGCACGGGGCCACCGCTAAGGCGGCAAGGAGAGGCAAGCGCTTCATGTGGGTGCTCCGGTGAGAGTGCAGGGCGGATGCGCCATCGCAACCGCCGAGCTTGCTATAGACCAGGCAACACCAGGTATCAACCGGAAAACTGCACGTCAATGAGAAACGGGGCCATCAGGCCCCGTCTCCTTCAATGCTGCGGCTTCACCACCACTGTCGCGCCAGCGCGCCGCGCCAGCCTGCGCTCGCGCCGTCGCGCCCGCCAGCCTTTCCAGCGCTCGGCCAGGCACGAGAAGATCACGTACAGCGCCGGGGTGCTCAGCAGGGTCAGGCTCTGCGAAATCAGCAGGCCGCCAATCATCGCGATGCCCAGCGGGCGCCGCAGCTCCGAACCTTCGCCCAGGCCGATCGCCAGCGGCAGCGCCGCCAGGATCGCCACCATCGTGGTCATCATGATCGGGCGGAAGCGCACGATCGACGCTTCGCGCGCGGCCTCCAGCGGCGGCTTGCCGTGCTCGCGCTGCGCGACCAGGGCGAAGTCGATCATCATGATCGCGTTCTTCTTGACGATGCCGATCAGCAGCACCAGGGCGATCATCGAGATCACCGACAGCTCGGTATTGGTGACAAACAGCGCCAGCAGCGCGCCCATGCCCGCGGCCGGCAGCGTGGAGAGGATGGTCACCGGGTGGATCAGGCTCTCGTAGAGCATGCCGAGCACGATGTAGACGGTGAGGATGGCGGCCAGCAGCAGCACGATCATCGAGGTCGGGTTGAGCTGCGTGTTGAAGCCGCCGCCATCGCTGATGCGGATGCCGTCGGGCATGCGCAGGCCGGCCACCGCCGCGGCGATGATCGCATCGGCCTCGCCGGTGCTGACGCCCGGGGCGAGGTTGTAGCTCAGGTCCATCGTCGTGTACTGGTTGTCATGCGTGATCTGCGGCGGCGCCAGGCCCGGAACCTGGTGCGCCACCGCGGTGATCGGCACCATCTGCCCGGCGCTGTTGGGCACGTAGACCTCGTCCAGCGCGGCCGGCGTGGCCGTCTGCGAGGGCAGGGCATTGACCACGACGCTGTACTGGTTGAGGTCGGAGTAGATGGTGGAGATCGAGCGCTGACCGAAGGCGCCATACAGCGCGCCGTCGATGGCACCGACCGAGATGCCCATGCGCGAGGCCTTGGCGCGGTCGATGACGATGTTCTGGCGCAGGCCGGCGGTGTCCACGTCGGTGCCGACGTCACGCAGCTTGGGGTTCTGCTTCAGCACCGCCTGCAACTTCGGCAGCCATTCCTGCAACTGCGCCAGGTCGTTGCCCTGCAGCGACACTTTGTACTGCGCGCCCTGGCTGGTACCGCCACCGCCGTCGCTGGGCAGGTCCTGGATCGCGCGCAGGCGCAGCTGCAAGTCGGGATAGCGGTCGGCCTTGGCGCTGAGCCGTGCCAGCACCTGGTCGGTGGTCTCGCGGCGGCCTTCGTCGCGGGTCTTCAGCTCGATGTTGAACGAGGCGCTGGAGCCCTGGCGGCTGGAACCGAGGCGCGCGCCGACGATCTTCACCGCAGGGTCGGCCATCAGCATGTCGGTGATGCGGCGCTGGCGGTCCACCATGTCGGCAAAGGACACCGTGGCGCTGGAGCTGGCACGGCCCCAGATCAGGCCGGTGTCCTGCGGCGGGAAGTTGCCCTTCTTCACCGCGCCGGCCAGGAACACCGTGGCCCCGATCAGCAGCAGCGGCGTCAGCGACAGCAGCAGGGCGTGGCGCAGCGAGAAATCCAGGGCCTTGGCGTAGATGCGCAGGCTGCGCTCGTGCATGCGCTCCAGGAAGGCGCCGACGCGGCCGGGCTTGCCCGGCTGGTCGTGGCCGGACAGGAAACGGCTGCACAGCGCCGGGGTCAGGGTCAGCGAGACCAGCATCGACACCACGATCGCCGCCACCAGGGTGACGGTGAACTCGCGGAAGAACGCACCGATCATGCCGCTGGCAAACAGCAGCGGAATGAACACCGCCACCAGCGAGGCGGTGATCGAGACGATGGTGAAGCCAATCTCGCGCGCGCCGGCCAGCGCCGCGTCCATGCGCGACATGCCGTCGTCGAGGTGGCGCATGATGTTCTCGATCACCACGATGGCATCGTCCACCACAAAGCCAATCGCGATCACCAGCGCCAGCAGGCTCAGGTTGTTGAGGGTGAAGCCCAGCACGTACATCACCAGCGCCGAGCCGGCCAGCGACAGCGGCACGGTGACCGCGGCAATCAGGGTCGGCGCCAGGCGGCGCAGGAACAGCGCCATGGTCAGCACCACCATCGCCAGCGAGATCAGCAGGGTGATCTGCACTTCGTCCAGCGAGGCGCGGATGGTCGGGGTGCGGTCGAAGTACGCGGTCATCTGCGTGCCCGGGTGCAGGTAGGTGCGCAGTTCCGGGATCGCGGTCTTCACCCGGTCCACGGTCTCGACGATGTTGGCGCCGGCGCGGGTGAACACATACATCACCACCGCTGGTTTGCCGTCGAACCAGGCGGCCTGGTAGGCGTCCTGCTGGCCGTCGTAGACCTTGGCCACGTCAGCCAGGCGGATGACCCGGCCGTTGGACTGGGTGGCGATGGCGAGCTGGGCGAAGTCGGCGGCCTTGGCCACCGAGTCGTTGGCGATGATCGCCATGGTGGTCTTGCCGTCGGACAGGAAACCGGTCGGCGATGTCACGTTGGCCGCGCGCACCGCGTTGCGCAGGTCGTCCGGGGTCAGGCCCAGGGCGTTGAGCGCGCGCATGTCCACGTCCACGCGGACCGCGGGCGTGGAGGCGCCGGCGATATCCACCGAGGCTACGCCGCTGATCTGCCGCAGGCGCTGCGCCAGCAGCGAATCGGCGACGTTGTACAGCTCGTCGGCCGATTGCGTCTGCGAGGTCAGCGCGATGGCGATGACCGGGTCGTCGTTGGGGTTGGCCTTCTGGTACATCGGCGTGCCCAGGCCCGAGGGCAGGTCCGCCTGCGCGGCATTGATCGCGGTCTGCACGTCCTGCGCGGCCGCATCGATGTCGACGTTGCTCTGGAAGATCATGAACACCATGCTGCTGTTCTCCGAACTGGAGGAGCGCATGCGGTCGATTCCCGGCACCTGGCCCAGGTGGCGTTCAAGCGGTGCGGTGACGGTCGAGGCCATGGTGCTGGCGTCCGTGCCCGACTGTGTGGCATGGACGAAGATCACCGGGATCTGGATGTTCGGCAGCGCCGCCACGCCCAGGCGCAGGTAGCACATCAACCCGATGACGAACAGGCCGACGGCCAGCAGCGTGGTGCCGATCGGGCGCTTGATGAAGGGCGCGGAGAGGTTCATGGGGCAGAGGGCCTCGGAACCGCCTGCACCCGCGCCGCGCGCTTCTCGCGCCACCTCTGCAGCCGCTCCGACACCCGCTCCATGTACAGATAGATCACCGGCGTGGTGTACAGCGTGACCAGCTGCGACAGCAGCAGGCCGCCGACGATGGAAATGCCCAGCGGCCGGCGCAGTTCCGAGCCGATGCCGGTGCCCAGGGCCAGCGGCAGCGCGCCGAGCATCGCCGCGGCCGTGGTCATCATGATCGGGCGGAAGCGCAGCAGGCAGGCACGGCGGATGGCGTCATGCGCGGTGGCGCCGGCGCGACGTGCCTCGATGGCGAAGTCGATCATCATGATCGCGTTCTTCTTGACGATGCCGATCAGCAGCACGATGCCGACGATGCCGTCCACCGACAGGCTCAGCCCGCACATCATCAGCGCCAACAGCGCGCCGACACCGGCCGGCGGCAGGGTGGAGATGATCGTCAACGGGTGGATGTAGCTTTCGTACAGCACGCCGAGCACGATGTAGATCAGCACGATGGACGCCAGCAGCAGCCACACCACGTCAGTCTGGCTGCCGGTGAACTCGGCGGCCTTGCCGACGAACTGCGCGTGCACCTGGGCAGGCAGCTTCAGTTCCTCGGCCGTGCGCTCGATCGCCTTGACCGCTTCCGACAGCGAATAGCCCGGCGCCAGGTTGAAGGACAGCGTGACCGCCGGCAGCTGCTGCTGGTGGCTCACCACCAGCGGCGTATTGGTCACCTTGGCCTCGGCCAGCGCCGACAGCGGAATGATGCCGCCCGCGCCGACCGTGATGCCGGTGTTCTGGTTGCCGATGCCGGTGGCGGTGGACGAGTTGGACGAAGTCACCTGGCCGAAGCTGGTGGCATTGGTGCCGGTCAGCGCGCCGCTGCCGTTGCTGGCCACGGCCAGCTGGTTCATCAGCGCGGTGCTGGTGCGGAATTCCGGCGCCACTTCCAGCACCACGCGATACTGGTTGAGCTCGGTGAAGATGGTCGAGATCTGGCGCTGGCCGAAGCTGTCATACAGCGTGTCGTCGATGGTCTGCATCGGCACGCCGAGCATGCTGGCCTTGTCGCGGTCGATGTTGATTTCCAGCGCGCGGCCGGCGTTGGCCAGGTTGTTGTCGACATCGGCCAGTTCGGGCAGCTTGCGCAGCGCCTCGGTCATGCGCGTGGCCCACTGCGCCAGTTCGGCGCTGTCCACGCTGGCCATCGAATACTGGTATTCGGTGGCGGCCACGCGGGTGTCCAGGGTCACGTCCTGCACCGGCTTGAGGTACAGCGCCACGCCGGGGATGCCGGCCACGGCTTTCTGCAGGCGCGGCAGGATGTCTTCCAGCGCTTCGCGCTCGCCACGCTCCTTCAGCACGATGGACAGCTGGCCCTGGTTGAGCGTGGGGTTCATCGTGCCGGCGCCGATGAAGGCGGCCACGCCGGTCACCGCCGGGTCCTTGCGCAGCGCTTCGGCCACCGCCTGGGTGCGTTGCTCCATCTGCGGAAAGGCGACGTTCTGGTCAGCCTGGACCACGCCGGTGATCAGGCCGGTGTCCTGTTCGGGCAGCAGGCCCTTGGGGATGGCGACGTAGAGGATGACGGTCAGCGCGACCGCGCCGATCGCCACGCCCAAAGTCAGTGCCTGGCGCGCCAGCACCCAGTCCAGGGTGCGCTCGTACAGCGCCACCGTGCGTGTCCACAGGTTGGTCTTGCCGGCCGCGGCGGCGCGCTCGTGCGCGTCCTCGCCTTCGGGCAGCGCGTCGGGCTTGAGCAGGTAGGCGCACATCATCGGCGTCAGCGTCAGCGACACCAGCATCGAGATCACCACCGCGATCGACAGCACCCAGGCGAACTCGTGGAACAGGCGGCCGGTAACGCCCGGCATCAGGATCAGCGGCAGGAACACCGCCACCAGCGAGACCGTCAGCGACAGCACGGTGAAGCCGATCTGGCGCGCGCCGGTCTCGGCCGCCTCCTTGCCGTCCATGCCCTGCTCTATGTAGCGCACGATGTTCTCGATCATCACGATCGCGTCGTCCACCACGAAGCCGGTCGCCACCACCAGCGCCATCAGCGACAGGTTGTCCAGCGACATGCCGGCAAAGGCCATCACCCCGAAGGTGCCGGCCAGCGACAGCGGCACGGCGACCGACGGGATGATCGTCGCCCACAACCGGCGCAGGAACACGAAGATCACCGCGACCACCAGGCCGATGGTCAGGATCAAGGTGAACTTCACTTCGTGGACCGAGGCGCGGATGGTTTCGGTGCGGTCGGAGAACACCTCCAGGTGCACATCGGCCGGCAGCACCGCCTGCAGCTGCGGCAGGATCGCGCGGATCTGCTCGACCGTCTGCACGATGTTGGCGCCAGGCTGGCGGCGGATTTCCAGCAGCACCGCCGGCTTGCCATCGGCCCAGGCCGAGAGCTGGTCGTTCTCGACCCCGTCCACCACCTGGGCCACATCGCGCAGGCGGACCGGCGCGCCGTCCTTGTAGCTGATGATCGTGTCCTTGTAGGCGGCCGCATCGGTGAGCTGGTCGTTGGTGCCGATGCTGTAGGACTGGGTCTTGCCGTTGAGCGAACCCTTCGGCGCCGAGACATTGGTCTGGGTCAGCGCGCTGCGCAGCGACTCCATGGTCAGGCCCATGTTCGACAGCTGCGCCGGGTTGACCTGGATGCGCACGGCCGGGCGCACGTTGCCGGCAATGGAGACCAGGCCCACGCCCTGCACCTGCGACAGGCGCTGGGCCAGGATCGCGTCGGCGTAGCGGTTGATCTCGCGCAGCGGCAGCGTGTCGGAGGTGAGCTTGAGCGTGAGGATGGCCGCGTCGGCGGGGTTCACCCGGTTGTAGACCGGCTGGTAGGGCAGCGAGGAGGGCAGGGTGGCCTGGCGGATCGCGGCCTGCACGTCCTGCGCGGCGATGTCGATGTCCCGGTCCATCGAGAACTGCAGGATGATCGTGGACAGGCCCGCCGACGAATCGGAGGTCATCATCTCCAGCCCGGAGATCTGGCCGAACTGCCGCTCCAGCGGCGTGGTCACCAGCGAGGCCATGGTCGTGGCGTTCGCACCCGGGTACTGCGTGGTCACCACCAGGCTCGGGGCATCGATTTCCGGCAGCGCCGACACCGGCAGCTGGCGGTAGCCGAGGATGCCCAGCAGGAGCACGCCCGCCATCAGCAGCGAGGTGGCAATGGGGCGGCGGATGAAGATCGTCGAGAAGCCCACGCGGCTCTCCTGGCAGGGGTCGGTCAAACGGTGCCGGCGCATGTCGCGCCGGCAGGCATCAACGGCGGCGCGGCCGCCGTCCGGGTTGGATCAGCGCGGGCCGCCGCCGCCACGACGGCCACCGCCGCCACGGTTCTTGCCGGCGGCTGCCTTGAGCTCGGCCTCGGTCGGCGGGGCCGGGGTCTCGCCCGGCGCCAGCGCCTGCACCTTGATGCCCGGCTTGAGGCGGAACTGGCCTTCGGTCACGACCTTCTCGCCGGCCTTCAGGCCCGTGGCGATCTGCACGTGGCTGTCGTCCACTTCCACGCCCTGGGTCACGCTCTGCATCTTCACCGTGCTGTCGGCCTGCACCACATAGACGTAGTCGCCATCCGGGCCGCGCTGCACCGCCTGCGCCGGCACCACCACGCCGCCGGGGATGGTGCGCAGCTGCAGGCGCACGTTGACGAACTGGCCGGGCCACAGCTTGTTGTCGGTGCTGTCGAAGATCGCGCGCGCGCCAAAGGTGCCGCTGTCGGCGCTGATGCGGTTGTCGATCACGTCCAGGCGGCCGGCGTCGGTGATGACGTGGGCGTCGCCTCGGTCCAGCGCGGCCACCGCCAGCGCGCCCCGCGCCATGCCTTCGCGCACTGGTACCAGTTCGCGCTCGGGCAGGTTGAACGACACGTAGATCGGGTGGATCTGGGTCAGGGTGACGATCGCGGTGCTGGTGCTGACGATGTTGCCCACATCCACGCCGCGGATGCCGGCGATGCCGTCGATCGGCGCGGTGATGCGCGTGTACTGCAGCTGCACCTGCGCCGCGCGCATGGCGGCGTCGCTGGCGGCCACGGCCCCTTCGTACTGCGCCACCTGGTTGCGCTGGGTATCCAGATCGGTCTTGGACACGTACTGCTGGTATTCCGGGGCGCTGGAGCGCGCGTAGTTGGAGCGCGCGGTGGCCAGCAGGGCCTGGTTCTGGCGCTTGGCCGCGGCGGCTTCGTCGGCGCTGGCCTGCAGGCTGCGCGGGTCGATCTGCGCGAGCAGGTCACCCTTCTTCACTTCCTGGCCTTCCTTGAAGTTGATGCTCATCAACTGCCCGCCGACCTGCGGGCTCACGGTCACGGTGTTCAGCGCGGTCACCGTGCCCACTGTGGTGGCATACACCGGGACGTCGCGGGCGGCCGCGGCCACCGCGGTGACCGGAACCGGCCCGCTGTCCGCGCCCTGGCCTTCGCCGGCCGGCGCCCCGGCGGCCTGCGCGCGCGCGCCGCGACCTTCGTGGCCGCCGCCCCGCAGCATGCGTGCGCCAATGGCCAGCACCACGACCACTGCCACCACGAGCAGCGAGATCTTCCAGAAACGCGACATTCGACAACTCCTGCAGGGGTGGGGGAGCCCGGGGAGGCCCCGGGCAAGCGCGAAAGCTTATCGCCGGTGCGTGGCGATTGGACCATGACTGACGGGCCAGTCAGACCGCGAGCCGGCGCATTGGTTCATGTGTCCGCTCCCCCTGCAACGCGCGGGAGGGCGATCGGTTGACGCGGCCGGTCCGCGCCGGGGTCGCCGGCGACCCGGGGCTCGATTAGATTGTCGGTTTCCCACCCGAGAGGATTCGTGATGCCCCTTCCGCGCGTATGGGCCGGCGCCCTGCTGCTGAGTCTTCCCTGGATGGCTGCGGCCGAGCCCGCACAACGGCCGGAGGTCACCGCCGCTGCGGCCAAGCTGCAGGCCCAGGTCGTGGCCTGGCGGCGGGACTTCCACCAGCACCCCGAACTGTCCAACCGCGAGGTGCGCACCTCCGAGCAGGTCGCCGCGCACCTGCGCAAGCTCGGCCTCAAGCCGCGCACCGGCATCGCCCACCACGGCGTGGTGGCGATCATCCAGGGCGGCCTGCCCGGGCCGAAGATCGCCCTGCGCGCCGACATGGACGCGCTGCCGGTGACCGAACAGACCGGCCTGCCATTCGCCTCCAAGGCCACCAGTGAGTACCGCGGCGAGACCGTTGGCGTGATGCATGCCTGCGGCCACGACGCCCACACCGCGATCCTGCTCGGCGTGGCCGACGCGCTGGTGGCGATGAAGGCGCAGCTGCCGGGCCAGGTGATGCTGATCTTCCAGCCGTCGGAGGAAGGCGCGCCGGGCAACGAGGAGGGCGGTGCTTCGCTGATGTTGAAGGAAGGGTTGTTTGCCGACTTCAAGCCGGAGGCGGTGTTCGGCCTGCACGTGTTCTCCAGCGTCCAGGCCGGGCAGATCGCCGTGCGCGGCGGCCCGCTGATGGCCGCGTCGGACCGCTTCAACATCAAGGTGATCGGCCGCCAGACCCACGGCTCGGCGCCGTGGAACGGCATCGACCCCATCGTCGCCAGCGCCGACCTGATCAGCGCCGCGCAGACCGTGGTCAGCCGCCAGGCCAACATCGCCAAGCAGCCGGCGGTGGTCAGCTTTGGCGCGATCAAGGGCGGCATCCGCTACAACATCATTCCTGACGAAGTGGAGATGGTCGGCACCATCCGCACCTTCGACGAGCCGATGCGGCAGAAGATCTTCGCCGACCTGAAGAACGTCGCCGAGCACACCGCCGCCGCCCACGGCGCGCGCGCCGTGGCCCAGGTGCCCGACCAGGACGGCAACCCCGCCACCGTCAACGACCCGGCGCTCACTGCGAGGATGCTGCCCAGCCTGCAGGCCGTGGTTGGCCCGGGCAACGTCTACGAGCCGCCGTTGCAGATGGGTGCCGAGGACTTCTCCTTCTATGCCCGCGAAGTGCCCGGCCTGTTCTTCTTCGTTGGCGCCACCGCGCCCGGTACCGATCCGGCCACGGCTCCCAGCAACCATTCGCCCAAGTTCCTGCTGGACGAAAAGGCATTGGACGTGGGCCTGCGCGCGTTGTTGCAGGTGTCGCTCGATTACCTGCATGGTGCGCCGCAGGCCTGAGCGGCTGTCCCGGTCGCGGTTGGCCGCACTGTAGGAGCGGCTCTTGTGCCTTTGGCCATCAGCCGCGACCGTTGTCTGCCAGATCGCGTCTGCGTTCGTCGGGGCTGAAGCCCCTCCCACAGTGGCCCCATCCGGCTTCGCAATGCCTGCCCGGCCCCCTCTGTAGGAGCGGCTTCAGCCGCGACCGCCATCGGCCGGATCGCCTCTGAGTTCGTCGCGGCTGAAGCCGCTCCTACAACGGCCCCCACAGCAGCCCCCGAGCAGCCCCCGAGCGGCACCAGAGCGGCGCCAGAGCAGCCCGCCAGAGCGGCGCCAGAGCAGCCCCCCCCGAGCGGCCCCACGGCCGCCCGACAGCAGCACCATCTGGCAACGGCTAGCCAGCACAAGCAGCGCCAGTAGTTCAGCCCCCGCGCCGTAAACTCCCGCCATGAACACCCCCGCCGATTCCAGCCTGGGCCGCGAAGTCGCCTACCCGTCGCACTACGACCCCGCCCTGCTGTTCCCCATCCCCCGCCTGCCCAGCCGCCAGGCCGTCGGCATCGACCCCGACACGCTGCCCTTCGTCGGCCGCGACCGCTGGCATGCCTATGAACTGGGCTGGCTCGACGCACACGGCAAACCCTGCGTCGCCACCGCCACGTTCTACGTCCCCTGCGACTCGCCGAACCTGATCGAGTCCAAGTCGCTCAAGCTCTACCTCAACTCGCTAAACGCGACCCGCTTCAACAGCGCCGAGGCCGTGCGCGAAACCATCGCCACCGACCTGTCCGTGCGCGCGGGCGCCGAAGTCATCGTCGAATTCGGCCTGCCGCCCATCGTCGATGAAACCGGCAACGCTGCCGCCGTCTCCATCGACAGCCTCGACGTCACCATCGACGACTACGGCCCGCCCAACGCCACCTACCTGCGCGCCTTGCCCGGCGATGACGTCGAGCAGACCCTGGTCTCGGCCCTGCTCAAGTCCAACTGCCCGGTCACCGGCCAGCCCGACTGGGCCAGCGTGTGCGTGCGCTATCGCGGCGCCCCGATCGATCCGGAAGGGCTGCTGCGCTATCTGGTCAGCTATCGCGACCACGCCGAATTCCACGAGCAGTGCGTCGAACGCATCTTCCACGACGTAGCGCGCTGCTGCGCGCCGCAATGGCTGGTGGTGGAAGCGCGCTACACCCGCCGCGGCGGCCTGGACATCAATCCCTGGCGCGCATCGCCCGACGCGCCCGTGCCCGCGCAGCACCGCGACGAGCGGCAATAACCGCCGCCAGCGATCGCCGCGCCAGCTTCACGTTGGCGCGATCCCCTTTTAACGTTAGCCGTGCAACCGTGGCTTCCACTCTGTGGCACCACGGTAACTGCCCATGACCAGCAACGAAAAGAAGGCGGATTTTTCCGGCGTCAGCGCCAAGGTGGACAGCACGGCCGAAATCGTGCCCAAGGCCGATTTTTCTGGCGTCACCTCCAGGGTGGACAGCACCGCCGAGATCGTAGGCGAACAGTCCTACACCGTGCAGAAGGGCGATTCGCTGTCGAAGATCGCCAAACAGCACTACGGCGACGGCAATGCGTGGCAGCAGATCTTCGAGGCCAACCGCGACCTGCTGGACGACCCCGACAAGATCCAGCCCGGCCAGACCCTGCGCCTGCCCGCCAAATGAGCGGCGATTCGCGCCATTCAAGGCCCGAGCGCTCCGCTCCCAGCAATCTCACCGAATCCGAGGAACCTTCCATGCAAAACGCCACCCTTACCCGCGCCCTTGTCATTGGTCTTGCCGCCAGCTTTGCCCTGGCCGGCTGCAAGAAGAAAGACGAAACCACCGACATGACGCCGCCGCCGGCCGCCAGCACGCCGGATGCGACCTCGCCGAATGCTTCCACCGCTCCGACCACCGGCACGCCGGCCGCCACCACGCCCGCGGCCAGCGCCGTCACCGTCAGCAGCGTCACCGTCGGCAACACCGCCGCTGCCGACAAGACCGTCGCGCCGATGACCACCCTTGCCAGCAAGGACAAGATCATCGTCTCCGTACGCACCGACGGCACCGCCAGCAACGCCAACCTCGGCGTCAAGCTGACCTTCCAGGACGGCCAGGTCGCCGGGGAGCAGAGCGCCACCCTCAACACCACCGGCGCCGAAACCACCAACGTCGAGTTCACCAACGCCAATGGCTGGCCGGCCGGCCGCTACACCGCCCAGGTCACCGTCGATGGCCAGGCCGTGGGCACCCCGCAAGAGTTTGAGGTGAAGTAAAGCAACGTACCGCCGACTCTCTCCCGGCGGCACGATGCACGTGAGGCGCAGCGCAAGCTGCGCCTCTTTTTATTTCCAGCGACGCAAGGTTCCGCCGCCCGCTTTCCCATCCGTCGCCAATGATCTGTCGGGCAGTCGGGGGCAGGCCCTGCCAGGACCGTAGGCAACATGGATGTTGCCTACGAGCCTCCAGGGATGGATTCACGGCGTGTCCTGGCAGGGCCTGCCCCCGGCTGCCACGCGCAGGCCCCTGCGAGCCGATCAACATCGCAAGCCAGCGCAGCCTCAGCGCAAGCGCCACCAATAGTTGCAACCGCAAGCACGAACCGTGCGCCCGCGTACGCACTCACACGCGCCAAACGCGACACACCAGACCACCGCGCGCCTTTGCCCCCATCCCTCCAACCGGCGACAATGCCCTGCTTGCCCGGTACCCCCGATGCCGCATTCCGGCCAGAGCGCCAAGCAGATCGCAACGCTTGCCGCCAGCCTGCACATTCGCCGCGCCACATCGAACCAGGCTTTCCCTCCCGAAGCACAACCGAGTCACGCCGACCATGTCCAACACCCCGAAGATCCTGTACACCCTCACGGACGAGGCCCCGTACCTGGCAACGCAGTCCCTGCTGCCGATCATCGACGCCTATACCGATAGCGCCGGCATCGTCGTGGAGACCCGCGACATCTCCCTGGCCGCACGCATCCTCGCCCAGTTCCCCGATTATCTCGACGCTTCCCAGAAAACCGCTGACGACCTCACCGAACTCGGCGAACTGGCCACCCGCCCCGAAGCCAACATCATCAAGCTGCCCAACATCAGCGCCTCCGTGCCGCAGCTGCTGGCCGCGATCAAGGAACTGCAGGCCCAGGGCTTCAAGTTGCCCGAATACCCCGATGCTCCCAAGGACGACAAGGAGCGCGACATCAAGGCGCGCTACGACCGCGTCAAGGGCAGCGCCGTCAACCCGGTCCTGCGCGAAGGCAACTCCGATCGCCGCGCCCCGCTGTCGGTCAAGAACTATGCCCGCAAGCACCCGCACCGCATGGGCAAGTGGAGCGCCGATTCCAAGTCGCACGTTGCGCACATGGAGGGCGGCGACTTCTTCGGCAGCGAACAGTCCGCCACCGTCGCCGACGCCGGCGCGCTGAAGATCAGCCTGCTCGGCAAGGACGGGCAGGTGACCGTGCTCAAGGACAAGGTTGCGGTCAAGGCCGGCGAGATCGTCGATGCCGCGGTGATGAGCCGCAAGGCCCTGGCCAGCTTCATCACCGCCCAGATCGCCGACGCCAAGGCGCAGGGCGTGCTGTTCTCCCTGCACCTGAAGGCGACCATGATGAAGGTCTCCGACCCGGTGATGTTCGGCGTGGTGGTCGGCGAGTTCTACAAGGATGTGCTGGCCAGGCACGCCGACGCCCTGAAGGCCGCCGGCTTCGATCCCAACAACGGCATCGGTGACCTGTACGCGCGCATCGGCAGCCTGCCGGCCGAGCAGCAGGCGCAGATCACCGCCGACCTGCAGGCCGAATACGCGCAGCGTCCGGGTCTGGCGATGGTCAATTCGGACAAGGGCATCACCAACCTGCACGTACCCAGCGACGTGATCGTTGATGCCTCGATGCCGGCGATGATCCGCGACTCCGGCCAGATGTGGAATGCCGAAGGCAAGCTGCAGGACACCAAGGCGGTGATCCCGGATCGCTGCTATGCCGGCGTGTACCAGGCCGTCATCGAGGACTGCAAGGCCAACGGTGCCTTCGACCCGGCGACCATGGGCAGCGTGCCCAACGTCGGCCTGATGGCGCAGAAGGCCGAGGAGTACGGCTCGCACGACAAGACCTTCGTCATCCCCAGCGCCGGCACCGTGCAGGTGACCGATGCACAGGGCCAGGTCGTGTTCGAGCACGCAGTGGAGCCGGGCGACATCTGGCGCATGTGCCAGACCAAGGACGCGCCGATCCAGGATTGGGTCAAGCTCGCCGTCGAGCGCGCGCGCCTGAGCAACACGCCGGCGGTGTTCTGGCTCGACGCCACGCGCGCGCACGATGCGCAGGTGATCGCCAAGGTCGAGCAATACCTCAAGCAGCACGACACCAGCGGCCTGGACATCCGCATCCTGCCGCCGGTGGAGGCGACCAAGCTGTCGCTCGAACGCATCCGCAAGGGCCAGGACACCATCTCGGTGACCGGCAACGTGTTGCGTGACTACCTCACCGACCTGTTCCCGATCATGGAGCTGGGCACCAGCGCCAAGATGCTGTCCATCGTGCCGCTGATGGCCGGCGGCGGATTGTTCGAGACCGGCGCAGGCGGCTCGGCGCCCAAGCACGTGCAGCAGTTCACCGAGGAGAACTACCTGCGCTGGGATTCGCTGGGCGAATTCCTTGCCCTGGCGGCCTCGCTCGAACACCTGGGCAACCGCTACGACAATGCCGCCGCCAAGGTGCTGGCCAAGGCGCTGGACGTGGCCAATGGCCAGTTGCTGGACAACAACAAGTCGCCCGCGCGCAAGGTGGGCGAGATCGACAACCGCGGCAGCCACTTCTACCTGGCCCTGTACTGGGCGCAGGCGCTGGCCGCGCAGGACGAGGATGCAACGCTGAAGGCCAGGTTTGCACCGTTGGCCAGAACGCTGGCCGAGAACGAGCAGACCATCATCGGCGAACTCAATGCAGTGCAGGGCAAGCCGGTCGATATTGGGGGCTACTACCGCCCCGACCTGGGCAAGGTGGCGGCGGCGATGCGCCCCAGCCAGACCCTCAACCAGGCCCTGGCCTCGCTGAAGGGTTGACCGCGGTCGCGGCCTCGGCCGCTTCGCGTGGATGACAGCGCCCCGTGTCCGTGGACACGGGGCGCTTTGCTTTCACCCGGTCCACGCGACGCTCACCGGAACGGCGACAGCGCGGTGACGATCCGCACCATGCGCGCCTGGCGTGCACGTACCTGGGCGCGAGGATGCGGATGCGGGTGGGTCGCGCCGGTCCGCGGCGGTTCGCCGGTGGGCGGGGCCGGGCTGTCAGCCAGCCTGCGCGCCAGGTCTTCGTTGGCGATGTAGCCGTGTGCGAACAACAGGTCGTTGAAGATGCTCATGTCCATGCCTCCACTTGAGTGGAATTGATGTTGGGCGCAAGCTGAGCCAGCGAAAAGCGAGCGTTTTGCAAGCCAGGTTTGCATTTCATTCAAGGCTGAGCCCATGTCCCGAGCACCGTTGCATGCCCTGCAAGGTTTCGTCACCGCCGCGCGGCTGGGCAATCTGTCGCGCGCGGCCGAATCGATGCATCTGACCGTGAGCGCGCTCAGCCACCAGATGCGCGCGCTGGAGGAGCGGCTCGGCTATCCCCTGTTGCTGCGGCATCCGCGCGGCGTGCGGCCGACGCCGGAAGGGCAGCGTCTGCTTGAGCGCATCGCGCCGCACCTGGAGGCGATTGCGCGCGAAGTGCAGCCGTTTGCCGCGCGGCGCGACGATGTGCTTACGTTGAGCATCACCCCTTCGATGGCCTCGGCCTGGCTGGTGCCGCGGCTGCCCGGTTTCTTTGCCGCCCATCCGCAGGTGGAGGTCAGCCTGTTGTCGAATTCGCGGGTGATCGACTTCGACCGCGAGCTGCAGGTGGACGCGGCGCTGCGCATCGGCAAGGGCCAATGGCCCGGGGTGATTGCCGAAGCGCTGTTTGACGAGTGGATCGTGCCGATGGCCAGCCCGGCGCTGGTCGCGCGCATGGGCGGCATCGGCCGGCGTCCACTGGCGCAGTGGCCGCTGCTGGGCGACCCGGATGGCGAGTGGGACCGCTGGTTCGCACTCGCCGGTGGGCAGGCGCCTGCGCGCTATGTCGCCGTGTTCGACGATTCGGAGTCGCACCATCGCGCGGCGCTGGATGGCGTCGGTGTGGCCCTGGGCCGGCTCACCCGCGCCCGCCTGCTGATCGATTCCGGCCAGCTGGTGCCGTTGTCGCCATTGCGCCTGCAGACCCACTATTCGCATTACCTCGTGTACCCGGAGCGCTCGGCGCGGCATCGCGGCTTTGGCCAGTTCCGGCAATGGCTGCTGGCCCAGGCCGGTGAGCACGTGCGCCACGTCGAGCAGACACTGGCCCTGGCCGGCAGCCCGGCGCCGCCGGCTACCCCGCGCAAGCGCCGCGCGCCGGTCGCTGCATCGCGGCGGCGCTGAGTACACTGCCGCCATGACCGCCGCCCTGCAGCCACCGCAGTCCGAACGTCGCGCCGAGGCGATTGGCCGGGCCATCTTTGAAGCGTTCGAGGACTACCACGCACGTTTTGCGCAGATCACCCGCCGGGCCAGGACCCGTTTCGAGACGCGCGACTGGAGCGGCGCACGCGAGGACGCGGTGGAGCGCATCGCGCTGTACGACCAGTGCATCGCCGAGTGCATGCTGCGCTTGCGCGCGGTGCTGCTCGGCCAGGCCCACGACCGCGCGCTGTGGATTCGCGCGCGCGAGCACTACACCGCATTGCTCGACGGGCTGATCGACCAGGAGTTGTACAAGACCTTCTACAACACGCTGACCCGGCGCTATTTCCGTACCCAGGGCGTGGATGCGCGCATCGAGTTCGTTGCCCTGGATATCGAGCCCACCGATGCCATTACCCATCCGGTGGCCCACCACAGCTACGCGGTGTCCGCCGGGCGCCTGACCGAAGTGCTGATGCGCGTGCTCGGCGACTATCCCTTCGCCGTGCCCTACCTGCACCGCACACGCTGCGCCGCGGCCATTGCCGTGCGCCTGCACGATGACCTGGCGCACTGGGGCGAGCATCCGGTGCGCGGCATTGAATTGCTGGACACGGTGTTCTACCGCGAGCGCCGCGCCTATCTGGTCGGCCGCGTGTTTGGCGAGCATCGCTTCTCGCCCTGCGTGGTCGCTCTGGTCAACGACGACGCCGGCCTGCGCGCCGAGGCGGTGCTGACCCGGCGCAGCGACGTGGCGCAGTTGTTCAGCAATTCGCGCAGCTATTTCCAGGCCGACCTGGCCACCGTTGGTGACGCGGTGGTGTTCCTGCGCAGCCTGCTCACGCACAAGCCCATCGATGAGCTCTACACCATGCTCGGCCGCGCCAAGCAGGGCAAGACCGAGCGCTATCGCACCTTCTTCCGGCACTTCGAGGCGGTGCCACACGAACAGCTGGTGCAGGCCGAAGGCACGCCGGGAATGGTCATGGCCGTGTTCACCCTGCCCAGCTATCCGCTGGTGTTCAAGCTGATCCGCGACCGCTTCGCCTACCCGAAGAAGATGAGCCGGCAGGACGTGGAGGGCAAGTACGAACTGGTGTTCCAGCTCGATCGTGTCGGCCGCCTGCTCGATGCGCAGCCCTATCGCTTTCTGCGTTTCCCGCGCGCACGCTTTTCCCAGGCGTTGCTGCGCGAACTGCGCGAGACCTGCGCGCTGAGCATCAGCGAGGAGGGCGACGATCTGATCTTCGACCTGTGCTACATCCAGCGCCGCCTGCGCCCGCTCAACCTGTACCTGCGCGAGCAGCTGCCCGAAGCCGCGCGCGCCGCGGCGCTGGACTATGCGCAGGCGATCAAGGACATGGCCCGCAACAATATCTTTCCCGGCGACATGCTGCTGAAGAACTTCGGCATCACCCGCCACCAGCGCGCGGTGTTCTACGACTACGACGAGCTGTGCCTGGTCACCGACTGCCGGTTTCGTGACTGGCCGCAGCCGACCACCTACGAAGAGCAGATCGCCGACGAGCCCTGGTTCCACGTGAGCCCGGGCGATGTGTTTCCGGAGCGTTTCGCGATGTTCATGGGCCTGCCGGCGGCGTTTGTCGAAGCGGTACGCCAGCACCACGGCGAATTGTTCGATCCGCAATGGTGGCGCGATCTGCAGGCGCGCCTGCGCGAGGATGACTACCCGGACACCCCGCCGTATTCCGAGCGGCTACGGCTGGCCTGAAGGCGTAAGTGGCGGCTCGGCTCGCCTATACTCGGGCCGGTGGCGTTCCGGCCCTGGGCGGGCCCCGCCCGCGTTGCTGATCTTCCGCTTGGGAACCACATGCAGCAGCCTGCTCCAGGTCCGCTTGCCTTCGAGGACGTGATCATCGACTTCGCGGGCCGGCGCCTGCTGCGCGCTGGCGTGGACCAGGCGCTGGAGCCCAAGGCTTTCGCCGTGCTGGCTCTGCTTGCTGCTTCGCCAGGCCGGGTGTTTGCGCGCGAGCAGATCCTGGACGCGGTGTGGGGCCACCGCGATGTCACCGAGAGCGTGTTGAACCGGATCATGAGCCTGCTGCGGCAGGTGCTGGGCGAGAACGCGCAACGCCCGCGGCTGCTGCATGCGGTGCATGGGGCGGGATATCGATTTGAGCTGCCCCGGCCCGCCGCCGCAGTGCCGGGGAAGTCACCGCCGGTGCCTGGCGCCAACCGGAAATGGCGGCTGGCGGCGCTGTTCGCGGCGGTGCTGGTCCTCGGCGCCGTCGTGGCCTGGCTGCTGCATCAACACGAGTTGGCGCTGCCGCCGACGAGCGCGCCGCGGTCGCTGGCGGTGCTGCCCTTTGCCGATATTTCCGACGAGGGCGGCCAGGAATATCTGGCCGAAGGCCTGGCCGAGGAAGTGCTCATCCAGCTCGCGCAATCGCCATCGCTGCGCGTGGTGGGCCGCACGTCGAGCTTCTCCTTCAAGGGACAGCGCAAGGATTTTCGCGATATCGGCAGGATGCTCGGTGCCGCCTACCTGCTGGAAGGCAGCATGCGCCGCGATGGCGACGAGCTGCGTGTCAGCGCCCGGCTGCTGCGCGCCGACGATGGCACGCACCTGTGGTCCGGGAACTATGCGCGCGAGCTGCGCGATGTGTTCGCGGTACAGGAGGAAATCGCACGCGATGTGGCATTGGCATTGAGCGTGAAACTCGACGCGGCGCAGTTCATCCGCAGTCGGGGCGGCCCCACCAATGTCGAGGCTTACCAACGCTATCTGCGTTGGCGCAGCATCGCGATGCAGGAGCCGTCCGACCTCGACCATGATCGCGAGTGCCTGCAACTGGCGCGCGAAATGGTGGCGCTGGAGCCGCGCTGCGTCCAGTGCCGGGACGCGCTGGCCCGCTCGCTGGAGGCGATGGCGCAAGAGATCGGGGGCCCGCAGGCCGGGAAAATGCGCGACGAGGCCGTGCAGGTGCGCGAGGACATTGCGCGAAACGCACCTGGAAGCTGGGTGGCGCGGCGCGACCGTGCCAACAGCTTGTGGCGCCAGGGGCACAGGGCTGAAGCCATCGCGCTGTCCAGGGAGGTCATGGGCAGCGGCCCGGCAAACAAGGAGCGGGCCTGGGACTACGCGTACCTGATCTACGCGATGGGTCATCTGGAAGAGGCCATTGCCCTGGTCGAACAAGTACGCGCGGTCGAGCCTCGGGCCCTGTTCCTCTCGCGCGACCTGCAGTTCGACTACACCGCCGCGCGGCGCTACGCGGATGCCGAGGCCGAATACCGCCGTGGGCAGGCGCTGGGCGGTGACCAGTCCTCGCCCGACTACGTGGCTTTCATGCGGCAACTGGCCGGCAAACGCCCTGGCGGGTTGCCGGCGCTGCGCGAACTGCACGGCCGCCTGCGGGAACAGGCCCCGGAACTGGCCACGCCGTTCTTCCGCGATTTGGGTCTGCGCCTGGGCGATCGCGAAGGCATGCGCGCCCTGGTGCGCAGGGCGCTGCTCGACGAAGCCTATGGTGGTGACGCCAGCGCGGCCTATGTATTGACCAATGTCGCCGATGCGCTGGGCGATGCCGAACTTGCCGTGCGGTCTCTGCGCAGGGAGCTGGAGGCGCAATCCGGCTTCAAGGACGGCACGATGCCGCAGTTTCCCTACGTCGCTTTCTGGAACTCGCCTTATTCGGGCTTGCGCGCGCATCCACAATTCAAGCGTCTGTTGCGGGAGACCGGTGTGGTCGACTACTGGCGCCAGACCGGACGCTGGGGCGATGGCTGCGCGCCGGTCGGGGCGGATGACTTCGCCTGCCAGTGACGTGCTGGCGCCCGTGTCCCCTAGTTGGCTTGTCCCCACTGCGGCGGCAGAATCACCTCGCCAGCGACCACCACATGCGAGAAGTGCGTCCCGGTCCAGTGGTAGTAAAGATGTGATTCCTGTCGAACCGGCTGCATCAGGTCGGGGTAGAACAGCGCCGCGCACTGCCCGCCGGGCAATCGCACGCTGTCGTACACGATGCCATCGCTGCCCGCGGCGCGCAGCTTGATCGCTTCGGCCTGACTTGCCTGATAGCTATCTGGGTCGTGCAGGCCCGGATATCCGCCACGGATATCGTGCAGGCTGGCGGCCAGGTCGCCCACGTAGCAGCGCATTTCCAGCACGCACGCCGGCTGGGCGGTGCTGGCCAGGAACCGGGTGCGATGGTGCATCGTCTCGGCCACGGCCGTCGGCCGGTCGCATGCGGCGTAGTACACGCCGAAGGTGCCATCGCTGAAGCGCGAGCCGCCTGGCGTGACATGGGTGAAGGCAGCCATGATCGGCGTCGTGCCCGGCCCGCACACGCGCCTGCCCGCCGGCACCCGATCCAGTTTCCCCATCTCTTCCAGCAGCCGCGGGTTGGTCAGGCCTTCCAGATAGTAGATGGCGTCCAGATCGTCGGCGCGCGCCACCTTGTCGAACAGGCCAACCGGCGGGAACCTGCTCGACACAATGCGGAAGCTCGGGCGCCATTGAACACGGCAAACCGGTGGAGCCATCAGTTCCAGCCCCGCTCCGCGTCGAGGTACTCGCGGACGGCGAACAGGTCGATGACCTGGCCCCCGAGCATCCGCTCCAGCGCCGACCGACCGTTGAAGCCGGGCGCGGTATTGGCGCGCTTGATCCAGCCGTCAGCCTGTTCGTCATTCGGGAAGATCATGTGCAGGGCCTTGTAGATGCCCAGCACGTAGGAGATACGGTCCAGTACGTCCTTGCCCAGCTCCGCGCCATCGGGGCCGGCACGCCAACGGAAGAACGTCGAGCGGCTGGGATCGCCGAGCAGTACCCGCTCCTGATCGGCGGCCAGCCCCCAGGCCCGCGTGATGTTGAAGAACGTACGCAATGCGGGACCGGAGAGGTCCCGCCGGCTGGGTGCTGGGGCGACGGTCTGGTTCAAGGCGGCCTCCGATACTGGCTATGGTGCCATCCTAGTCCCATTTGGGACCAATGCAAAGTAATGTGTCTTAAATGAGACCGCGCCGGGGCAGGTACCTCCGGGGGTCAGGCGAATGGTCAGAGCGGGGCACGGCGCATGCCGCCAGGCTGCCTCCCTGGTCATCAGCGCGGGATTGTTGCAGGGCCCGATGGGCTGCGCTGTAATCGGGCGGTGCCTACCTCAAGGAATGTGGACATGGTGAAGGGAATCGGCGTACTTGCGCTGGCAATCGCACTGGGGGGCGGCCTGGCGCCGGCAGCAGTCTTGGCGAGCGGCGGCGCCGGTCCGGCAAGCGTGCGCAAGCAGATCGAGTCCAGCTTGCTGGTGTCGGGCAATGTCGACATCGAGCCCGATGGTTCGGTATCGCGGCTGGACATCGACCACGAGGACAAGTTGCCCGAAGGCGTGGTCAAGTTCGTTCGCGACAACGCCATGGCCTGGCGATTCGAGCCGGTGATCCGTGACGGCAAAGTGGTCAAGGCGCGCGCGCCCATGAACTTGCGCGTGGTCGCCAGGAAGCTCGATGACGGCAACTACCGGATTGCCCTGCGTGGGGTGAGTTTCGAGCGCTACGATGCAGCAGATCCGCATGGCGTTTCCTGGGGAAAGATGACGCCGCCGAGCTTCCCGACCGATGCGTTCCGTAGTGGTGCCAGCGCCACGGTCTACCTGCTGGTCAAAGTTGGCCGCGACGGGCGGGTGGAGGATGCGGTGGCCGAACAGGTGAACCTGCGCATCGTGGCCAGCGAAGGCGCGATGCGGCGCTTCCGCACCTTGTTCGCCGACAGCACCCTGGCCGCCGCACGCAAATGGACCTTCCGGGTTCCGGCCAAGGGCAAGGAGGCCGATGCCCCGTACTGGAGCGTTCGCGTGCCGGTCAGCTACAGCCTCGAAGACCAGCCCGTGGAGAACAGCGAGCGCGACTACGGCAAATGGATCAGCTACGTGCCGGGCCCCCGCCAGGTGGCGCCGTGGTCGGACGAGCAGGCCGACGCCAACTTTTCGCCCGATACGCTGACCGATGGCGGCATCTACATGGCTTCCAGCAACGCGCCGCGCCTGCTGACGCCGCTGCAGGGCGGCTGAAACGATTCGGGCCCACCGCTAAAGGTGAGCCCGAACACGTTGCCTGCAGGAATCGAATCAGCGCTTCATCGAATTGAAGAACTCGTCGTTGGACTTGGTGCTCTTCATCTTGTCCAGCAGGAATTCCATTGCCGCGGTCTCGTCCATCGGGTGCAGCAGCTTGCGCAGGATCCAGATCTTCTGCAGCAGCTCCGGCTCGATGAGCAGGTCTTCGCGACGCGTGCCCGAGCGGTTGATGTCGATCGCCGGATAGACGCGCTTTTCGGTGATGCGGCGGTTCAGATGCACTTCGCTGTTGCCGGTGCCCTTGAACTCTTCGTAGATCACCTCGTCCATCTTGCTGCCGGTATCGACCAGCGCCGTGGCGATGATGGTCAGCGAGCCGCCTTCCTCGACATTGCGCGCCGCGCCGAAGAAACGCTTCGGGCGGTGCAGGGCGTTGGCATCCACGCCGCCGGTCAGCACCTTGCCCGAGCTCGGCACCACGTTGTTGTAGGCGCGGGCCAGACGGGTGATCGAATCGAGCAGGATCACCACGTCCTTCTTGTGCTCGACCAGGCGCTTGGCCCGCTCGATCACCATTTCAGCCACCTGCACATGGCGCGCCGCCGGCTCGTCGAAGGTCGAGCTGATGACTTCGCCGCGCACGGTGCGCTGCATTTCGGTCACTTCTTCCGGACGCTCGTCGATCAGCAGCACGATCAGATGCACTTCCGGATGATTGGTGGTGATCGCCGTGGCGACCTGCTGCATCATCATCGTCTTGCCCGCCTTGGGCGGGGAGACGATCAGCGCGCGCTGGCCCTTGCCTTGCGGCGCCATCAGATCGAGGATGCGGCCGGTGATGTCTTCGGACGAACCATTGCCGCGTTCCAGGGTGAAGCGCCGGCGCGGGAACAACGGGGTCAGGTTCTCGAACAGCACCTTGTTCTTGGACGCTTCCAGCGGCTCGCCGTTGATCGTGTCGATCGTCGACAGCGCGAAATAGCGCTCGCCATCCTTCGGGAAGCGGATGCGCCCGGACAGGTAGTCACCGGTACGCAGGTTGAAGCGGCGGATCTGGCTGGGCGAGATATAAGTGTCGTCCGGGCCGGCCAGGTAGCTGGCCTCGGCCGCGCGCAGGAAGCCAAAGCCGTCCGGCAGGATTTCCAGCACGCCATCGGCGGCCACGCCGTCGCCATGGCGGGTCAGCACCTTGAGCAGGGCGAAGATCACGTCCTGCTTGCGCGCGCGGGCGACGCCGTCGTGGATGTTCAGCTGCTCGGCGATGTCCAGCAGCTTCTGCGCCGGCATCTGCTTGAGGTCGCTGAGCGAGTAGATCGGGAAACCTTCCGGCACGTTGGCCGGCGGGCGCTGCGGCGGGTTCTGCTGCTGGTTCAGGCCCTCGCCGGCATCGTTGGGCATGCCGTCCTCGCGGTAGCGATCGCGCTGGCGGTCACGGCGGTTGCGGAACCGGTCACGGCGGTTGCCGGCCTGGCCCTGCTGGTTGTTCTGGTTCTGGTTGTTCTGATGCGGGTGGTTCTGCGGGTTGCCGCGCTGCTGCTGCGGCTGGCCGCCTTCGCGGGCCGGCTCGTCGCCAGCGTCAGAGGCGGACGCCGCACTCGGCGGCGGGGTCGGGGCAGACGCTGCCGGCGCTTCGGGCGCGGCACGCGGCGCCTCGGCCGGCGGGCCGGGCGGCAGCGGCAATGCGGACTGCGGCGTGGCGGCGGTATCGCTGGCGCCTTCGGCGGCGGCCTTGCTCACGCGGGTCTTGCGCACGCGCTTTTCGACGGGGGCGTCAACGCTCCCGGTTTCGGAAGAAGTGTTCTCGGACAAGTGCTTGATTCCTCGCTAAGAGATGCGAGCGCCCGGC
>DASPIU010000078.1:0-45946 GCA_035629025.1 Stenotrophomonas sp. | reverse complement strand
CTGCTCAGGTGAAAATCGGCAACGCCGTTGCGGCAGGGGCAGGCGCAGTAGCAGGTGACCGCGGAACTGCGGTGGGTGACAGTGCGCAGGCTACCGGTGGCTACTCGGTCGGTGTTGGTTATGACGCGAAGGCCACGGCCGCTGGAGACGTGGCCGTGGGTGGGTACGCAAAGGCCACGGGTGGGTACTCGTTGGCGCTGGGCCAGGACGCTCAAGCAAACACGGGGGGCTCGGTCGCGCTGGGTAGCAAATCCGTGGCTGATCGAGGCAACGCCGTGTCAGTAGGCAATGCCAGCACCCAGCGCCAGATCATCAACGTAGCGCGGGGTACGGCCGACACTGATGCAGCCACCGTTGGTCAGTTGAACGAGGTCAGTAAAGCGGTGGCCGACCCGCTTGATGTCCACTACAACGACGCCACCAAGACCGGCCTGAGGTTGGCGGGGGCGGGCGGCACGCGAATCGAGAATCTGCGCGGCGGTCTGGACGACTCCGATGCTGTCAATCTGGGGCAGCTGCGTGGCGCGGTGAACGGCCTGGGCGGTGGTGCCAAGATCAACCCGGACGGCAGCGTGGCCGGACCGACCTACACGGTCGCCGGCAAGCCTGTCAGCAACGTCGGCGATGCACTGGCCGCGCTCGACAAGGCCGCTGCCGATCCGCTCGACGTCCACTACGACGATGACAGCAAATCCCGTGTGAGCCTGGGCGGCGCCAACGGCACCCGCGTCGGCAATCTGCAGGCTGGCCTGAGCGACAGCGAGGCAGTCAATGTCTCCCAGCTGCGTTCTGCGGGCTTCACTTTTGACAATGCTGGCGCGGTCAACAACCCCGCGGTGACCTACCTCGCCGGCAGCCTTGCTTCCGGCAGCCCTCGCGTCGTACTCGACCCCGGTGCCGGCAACAGCGTGTATTTCACGGACGGCGATCGTAACAAGCCGGTGCTGCCCAAAGGTACGGTGATCTCCAACGTCGCCGATGGCGTGCAGGATACTGACGCGGCCAATATCGGCCAGGTCAAGTCGCTGAGCCAGAAGGCTATCGAGGCAAGGGACCGCGCCGCCGCGCTCCGCGCGACCGAATCGACCCAGCAGGTTGCGCCAGCGGCGCCGACCCGCAACGGGGCACCCATGCCGAAATCCGCAGCGCAGGCCATGCTGCGGATGTCCAGCAACGAAACCGTGACGCAGGCCGCCAGTGCTGAGGCCACATCCACGGCGCCTTCTGGCGGCACCGGCATCGAGTCGGAGAAGGACAAGCGCACCAAGTTCCTGGAAGCGGGCAACTGGTACCTGCGCGTGTCCGGGCGTGGCGATGCGGTAGGCCAGACCCCGCCCACCGACCAGGCGCAGAACCCCGGCGCGGCGTCCATCGCCATTGGTTCCGATGCGCGCGCGTTCGCCGAGAACGGCACCTCGATGGGCGTGCAGGCCCTGGTCACCTCCAGCGCCAAGGACGCCGTCGCCCTTGGCGCTGGCTCGGTGGCCAACGAGGCCAACACCGTGTCGGTGGGCAGCCTTGGCCGCCCCGAGGACAACTTCTCCAGTTACGACGCGCAGAGCAACAAGGTCACCATCACCAACGTGGCCAATACCCGTCGCATCGTCAACATGGCCGCGGGCCGCAACGATACCGACGCGGTCAACCTGTCCCAGCTCAAGGGCGTGGCTTCGGCCATCGGTGGCGGCGCGGAGATCGGCACGGACGGCACGATCAAGCGGCCTTCCTACAAGGTCGGCGACAGCACCTTCGACAACGTGGGTGACGCGTTGAACGCGGTTTCGACTACTGCGACGCAGGCCGACACCATGGCGGTGAAGTACAGCGACGCAAGCAAGACTGGCGTCGCCCTGCAAGGCGAGGGCGGAACGCGACTGAGCAACGTCAGGGCCGCCGCTGCCGATACCGATGCGGTGAACCTCAGGCAGCTGAAGGACGCTGGTCTGTCGATCGACCCGAACACCGGCAGCGTCACCAACAGCTTCGTGGCCTATGACGGTGCCGACAAGGCGAAGATCACCCTGGGGGGTACAGATGGTACGACGCTGAGCAACGTCAAGGCGGGCGTGGCGGCGAAGGACGCAGTCAACGTCAGTCAGCTGCAGAGCACTGGCTTGATCGACAGCACCGGCGCCGTTCGGAAGGCGGTGCTGTTCGACGCCGACGGCAGCGAAGCCAATGCCAATGCCGCCGGCAAGAAGATCGCCAACGTCGCCGCCGGCAGCCGTGACTCGGATGCGGTCAACCTCAAGCAACTCAAGGACGCCGGCCTGACCATCGATCCGAACACCGGCACCGCGACCAACGCCTTTGTCGGCTATGACGACAGCGCCAAGTCGAAGGTGACGTTTGCCGGCGAGGACGGCACGACCCTGCGCAACGTCAAGGCGGGCACCGCCGACATGGATGCAGTCAACTTCAAGCAGCTGAAGGATGCCGGCATCACCATCGACCCGAACACCGGCGTGGTGACCAACAGCTTCGTGGCCTATGACGGCGCGGACAAGGCGAAGATCACCCTCGGCGGCGCCGACGGCACCACACTGAGCAACGTCAAGGCGGGTGTGGCCGCGCGCGATGCGGTCAACGTCAGCCAGCTGCAGAGCTCGGGGCTGATTGACGCCAATGGCGCGGTGCAGAAGGCAGTGCTGTTCAACGCCGACGGCACCGAGGCCAACGCCAATGCCGCTGGCAGGAAGATCGCCAACGTCGCCGCGGGCAGCCGTGACTCCGATGCGGTCAACCTCAAGCAGCTCAAGGACGCCGGCCTGGCCGTCGATCCGAACACCGGTGTCGTGTCCAACGCCTTCGTCGGCTACGACGGCAGCGACAAGACCAGGATCACCTTCGCCGGGCAGGGCGGCACGACCCTGAGCAACGTCAAGGCCGGCACCGCCGACATGGACGCGGTCAACTTCAAGCAACTGAAGGATGCCGGCATCACCGTTGACCCGAATACCGGCAGCGTCACCAACAGCTTCGTGGCTTACGACAGCGCCGACAAGGCACAGGTCACCTTCGGCGGTGCCGACGGCACCAGGCTGAGCAACGTCAAGGCAGGCGTGGCGGCGAAGGACGCGGTCAACGTCAGCCAGCTGCAGAGCACCGGGCTGATCGACGCCAATGGTGCCGTGCAGAAGGCGATGCTGTTCAACGCCGATGGCGACGCCGCCAATGCCAATGCCGACGGCAAGCAACTGGCCAACCTGGCTGCCGGCAGCCGCGACTCGGATGCGGTCAACCTGAAGCAGCTCAAAGACGCTGGCCTGACCATCGACCCGAACACCGGTGCGGCGACCAATGCTTTCGTCAGCTACGACGATGCGAGCAAGTCAGCGGTGACCCTGGGCGGTGGTGACGGCGGCACCTTGCTGCGCAATGTGCGTGCCGGCACGGCCGCCACCGACGCCGCCAACATCGCCCAGGCCCGCGGCCTGGCCGAAGCCATCGGTGGCGGTGCAGGCATTGGTCCCAACGGCGAAGTCGTCAAGCCGACCTACACCCTCAACGGCAAGCCCTATGACAGCGTGGGCGATGCGCTGAAGGATCTGGACCGCCGCGCCATCGACAGCAGCGATGCGATCGCCGGCATCTCCGATGGGCGCGGCATCAAATACTTCCGCGCCAACTCCACTGAGAGCGATGCCAACGCCAGCGGCGCCAACGCCGTTGCCATGGGTCCAAAGTCAGTGGCGGCCGGTGAGAACGCCACGGCCGCGGGCGCCGGCGCCCAGGCGTCGGCAGACGCAACCCTCGCCGCTGGCTACAACGCGGTGGCAATGGAAAAGGACGCCGTCGCCCTGGGCTCAAGCGCGAAAGCCTCCAAGGCCCGCGCGATTGCGCTCGGCAATGCGGCCAGCGTCGTTGGTACGGGGGGCATCGCCGTGGGCGCCAGCGCGATCGCGAACGCAGACAACACCGTCAGCCTGGGTACCAACGCGGCAGCCCTGGAAAATGCGTCGGTTGCCGTGGGCATGGCTGCGCGCAGCAAGCATGCCAACTCGGTCGCTCTGGGCGCAGGCAGCGTGACCTCGGACGTGAACACGGTCGCCGTGGGCAGTCCCGGCAATACCCGCCGGATCACTTCGGTCGGCGAGGGCAAGTCGGACACCGATGCGGTGAATCTCAAGCAGCTGAAGGATGCCGGCCTCGCCGTCGACAAGGGCACGGGCGTGGTGAGCAACAGCTTCGTCGCCTACGACGGCGCCGACAAGGGCCAGGTCACCCTCAAGGGGGCAGACGGCACCACGCTGAGCAACGTCAAGGCTGGCGTGGCGGAGAAGGATGCGGTCAACGTCGGGCAGCTGACCGCCGCGGGCTTCGCGGTCGACAACAACACCGGGACGGTGACGACCCGCTTCGTGGCCTACGATGGTGACGACAAGGGCAAGATCAGCTTTGCCGGCGCCGACGGCACCACCCTGAGCAACGTCAAGGCTGGCGTGGAAGCGAAGGATGCGGTCAATGTCAGCCAGCTGCAGAGCGCCGGCCTGATCGACGCCGCTGGCAAGGTGCAGCGGCCGCTGCTGTTCGATGGCGTGGACGGCAGTGCCAACGCGGCGGGCCAGCGCCTGGTGAATCTCGCCGCCGGCACTGGTGACAGCGATGCCGTCAACATCAAGCAGCTCAAGGACGCCGGCTTCGTCTTCAATGGCGGCACCGTGATCACGCGCGGCATCACCTATGTGCCCGGCTCCATGGAGGCTGGCGCGCCACGCGTCGAGCTCGCCACCGGCAGCGGCAAGAGTGGCTATTTTGCCGACGTCAACGGCGATGGCATTGGTGACCGCTCGGCTCCCCTGCCGCAGGGCACGCGCATCAGCAACCTGGCCAAGGGTGTTCTGGATACGGATGCGGCCGTCGTCGGCCAGCTGCGCGATCTGACCAACAGCACCTTCAATCCGATCTACAACGCCTTCGGCGCTGGCGCATCGCCCAGTTCCACGCCGCGCATGTCGGCCATGCAGACGATGTCGATCACCGCGAACGCCACGCCTGCCGACAGCGGCGTGGACTCGGTGTCACGGCAACGTGCCGTGGCCATGAAGCAGGGCAACTACTATCTGAAGGTCAACGGCCGCGGCGACGCGACCGGCAGCACCGCGCCGACGGATGAAGCCACTGCCACCGGCCTGGGCGGTATCTCGATCGGTTCGGACAGCGGCTCCACTGCCGAAAACAGCATGGCCTTCGGCTCCCTGGCCCGCAGCACCGCCAAGGACTCGGTGGCGCTCGGCGCGGGTTCGGTGGCCGACCAGGACAACACCATCTCCGTCGGCAGCGCCAAGGCCAACAGCTACGAGGCCTATGCCAACGACGGTGTGTCCAGGACCCAGCTCGCCAGCGCAGCCAACACCCGCCGCATCGTCAACATGGCCGCGGGCATGGGCGAAACCGACGCGGTCAATGTCGGCCAGCTGCGCCAGGTGGCCAGGGCGATTGGCGGTGGTGCGGAGCTCAACCCCGACGGCTCGGTGAAGACGCCGACCTACAGTGTCGGCGGCGGCACCTACGACAATGTCGGCGATGCGCTGAAGGCGGTGCAGGCTCAGACCACCACCGGCAATGTGCTCGGCGTGGCTTATGACGATGCAAGCAAGGCCAAGCTCTCGCTGCAGGGCAAGGGCGGCACGGTGCTGACCAACGTCAAGGCAGGTACCGCCGATACCGATGCGGTCAACGTCTCCCAGCTGAAGGCTGCCGGATTGGTCGACGCCAATGGCGCGGCCGTCCCCCTGGTTTCGTATGACGACCCCAACAAGGGTGCCCTTACGCTTGGTGGCAAGGGCGCCACGAGCCCGGTACGGCTGCGCAAAGTGGCCGATGCACAGGCCGACAACGACGCGGTCAACCTCAAGCAGCTCAAGAGCGCCGGTCTGGTGGACGCCAAGGGCAGTGCGATGGATGCGGTCGTCTACGACAGCGGCTCGGCCAAGGCTCAGGTGACCTTTGCCGGCCTCAACGGCACGGTGCTGGCCAATGTCGGTGACGGGCGTATCGCTGCTGGCAGCCGCGAGGCGGTGAACGGCGGCCAGGTGGCCGCTCTGCGCGACTCGCTCAAGAGCGCGGTGGACGGGCTGGATGGCCGTGTCAGCACGCTGGAGAGCGCGCCGCCGGTCAGTGTCAGCGGCGGCAGCGATCCGCTGGTCCAGGTGCGCGGTCCCGGCGCCAATGCCAATGCCGGCGTGGCCGACAGCAGTGGCGTGGCCGTGGGTGCCGATACCGTGGTCGAGGCCAACGGCGGCGTGGCGATTGGCAGCGGTGCCAAGGTGCAGGCACAGGCCACCAATGCGGTGGCGCTGGGCAAGGGTGCCATCGCCGACCGTGCCAACACCGTGTCGCTGGGCGCGCCCGGTAGCGAGCGCGTGCTGACCAACGTGGCCGATGGCGTGCGCGATACCGATGTGGCCAATTCCCGCCAGGTACGGCAGACGTTGAAGTCCGCGAACGAGTACACCGATTCGCGCGTCACCGATGTCTGGAGCACGGCACGTCGTGAGATGAACGACATGAACCGTCAGGTCAACCGCGGCATCGCGGCGGCTTCGGCGCTGGTCAACGTCACTCCGTACCTGCCGGGCCGCACTGCCATCAATGCGGGCATCGCGTCCTATCGCGGCGAGACCGCGCTGGGCGTGGGCCTGTCGCGCTGGAGTGACAACGGCCGCTTCAACATCAACGCCGGCGTCTCGGCGGCGCGCGAGGACCAGCCGGTCTATCGCGTGGGCGTCGGTTACGTGTTCTGAGGCGACACGCCCGCGGCCACCGGGCGGCTTGCAACCGCCTGGTGGCTGCATCTTGAATCGCAGCGGCGGCCTTCGGGTCGCCGCCTTCAACGAGAGCAATCCCCATGTTGAAAGTGAAAACCCCACCACCGTGGTCGCTGGTGCTGCCCGCGCTTGGTCTGCTCGCCGCTTGCAGCAGCTACAGCGAGGTACGCGACGGCACTACGGAACAGCCGGGCTGGCCAAGTGTCGGCGACGCGCGGCCAGTCGAACCGCGAACCGTGCGGCCTGACCTGGACAAGCTGCGCAAGGTCCAGGCTGGCATGAGCAAGACCGACATCTACGCGTTGATCGGCCACCCGCAATACCGCGAGGGCATGGCCGGCGTGCAGGAATGGGACTTCGTCTTCCTCCTGCCGGATGGCAAGGGCGGCGAGCCCGCCTGCCAGTACAAGATCCTGTATGACGATGCGATGCTGGCCAAAAGTTTCTACTGGCAGCCGCAGTCCTGCGCGGACCTGCTCAACCCGCCGCCGCCGCCGCAGGTCGTCGAGCCGCCGCCACCCGTACAGGTGCGCACGCTGGATCTGTCCACCGACACGCTGTTTGAATTCGACAGTGCGCGCCTGCGCCCGGAAGGGGCACGCGCGCTGGAGGAACGCGTGATCTCGGCCCTGACCGGGGCGAAGAAACTGCAGGGCATCCGCCTGATCGGCTATGCCGATCGCCTCGGCTCGGACAGCTACAACCTGCAGCTGTCGCAGCGCCGCGCCGATGCGGTCAAGGCCTACCTGATAAGCAGCGGTGTGCCCGCCAACAGCGTGCAGGCCGAGGGCCGAGGCGAAGCCGAGCCGATGGTCACCTGCCAAGAGCGCGAGCGTTCGGCCTTGATCGGCTGCCTGGCGCCAAACCGCCGCGTGCGCGTGGAGATCACCGTCGACAAGTAAGCGTTGGGGATGCCCGGGCCGCCAGCGGCGGCCCGGATGTTCCAGGTTCCAAAGCGCCTACTGCGGCGCCGCCGAGTACTTTTCCTGCAAGGCCCGGGTCACGCCGTTGCTCCAGCCAAAGCCATCCTGCAGAGGGTACTCGCCGCCACCGCCACGGCCGTGCGTATCGCTGGCGTACTTTTCCACGAGTTTGTGCTCGCGGTCGTAGACGTCCTGCACCCGAGCCAGGAAGCCGTCGGCGATGCGCCGCGCCAGAGCGTCCTCGCCGTAGCGCTGCAAGCCTTCCACCGCGACCCATTGCAGCGGCGCCCACAGGTTGGGGGCGTCCCACTGCTGGCCGGTGCGCTCGCGCGTGGTCGCCAGGCCGGCGCTGGTCAGCAGGTTTGTCTCGGCCGCGCGCGCGGTACTGCGCGCCTGTTCCGCTGTCGCGATGCCGACGTAGAGCGGAAACAACGTGGCCGCGGTGACCTGATCGCTGATGCGGCGCTGCTGCCTGTCGTAATCGGCCCAGTAGCCGTCGGGATGCCACAGGTGCCGGGCCATGGCCTGCTGGCGCTCGCGCGCATGCGCGCGGAATTCCTTTACGCAGCCCGTGTCGGCCTGTTGTTCGCAGGCAACCGCAATGGTGGTCTCCAGGTGATACAGCAGGCTGTTGAGGTCCACCGGCACGATTGCGGTGGTGCGGATGGTCTGCAGCTGCCGGCGATCGCCCAGCCAGCGCGAAGAATAATCCCAACCGCTCTCCGCGCCGGCGCGCAGATCGCGGTAGACCTCGCCGGGTTGCCGGCCAATGGCCTGCGCCGCGGTTTGCCGGTCCTGCAGGTAGGACTCGGGGCGCGGTGTATCGAGCGCGTCCCAGTAGCGGTTGAGCACGCTGCCATCGGCCAGGCGCACTACGTGCCGGCTGGCCTGGCCGGGCGAGAGCCCTTGCGCGCCGGCCATCCAGAAGGCGTATTCGCGGCGCAGCTGCGGCAGGTAGCGCGCGTACAGCTGCGCACCGCCGCCGCGGTCGGCCTCCAGCGCCACCATGTGCGAGAAGAACGGTGGCTGCGAGCGCGACAGGTAGTAGCTGCGGGTTCCGTTCGGGATATGGCCGTAGCGGTCGATGAGGTCGGCGAAGTTCTGCAGCATGTCGCGCGCACGCGCCGGCTCGCCGCTGGCGTGCAGGCCGAGCATGGTGAAGTAGGAATCCCAGTAGTACATCTCGCCAAAGCGCCCGCCAGGCACGACATAGGGGCGGGGCAGGGGCAGCTGGCTGCTGTACGGCGGCACGCGGCGGCTGTCGCGGCTGAGCAGGGGCCACAAGGCGTCGATATGCGCAGCCAGCGATGCGTGCTGCGGCAGTGCCGGCGTGACCGGCGGCGGCGTGGCGCGGAAGTGCACGGCCACGAAGGCGGCCAGGTCGAAGCCTGGATGTTGCCGCTGCTGCAGGTAGGCCTGCTCGATGCGCGCGGGTGCTCGCAGGGGCAGCAGGTCGGGGAAAGTCTTCTGATCCGGGAACACGCGCGCACGCTGCACCGCATCGAACAACACCGGCATCGCGACATCCGGCGGTACCGGCAGCTCGGCCGCTGCCGTGGAGTCAGCAGCGGCGGCGCGTTCAAGCGTGGCCGGTGGCTCGCGCGCCCAGGCCGCGGCCGCCGCACCGGCAAGGCACAGGGCGAACAGCAATGCGCTGTGCCGCACGGGGAAGGTGGGGGTGAACGAGCTGTCTAGTCGCATGGGTGGCATCTCCGCTGGACCGCGTCCTACGGTAAACCAGCGCTGTGTGAGCCCGTGTGCGCGCACGGCATTGATTTGCCTGCCAACACATCGGCTGCACGGCCCATGCGGTTGTCTGGGCGCCGCCGCCACCCGCCGGATATTCCCTACCTCCATGCCGTGCCATCGCCGATTGCTGCTGAACGTGTTGCCGTGCCTGTGCCTGCTGGCCGGCGCGGTACAGGCGCGCACGATCTACCGCTGCGTACGCGAAGGCACGGTCAGCATGGCGACGGCACCCGAGCCCGGCTCGCGTTGCCAGGCGCACGTGCTGGACGACAACGCCATCCAGACGCCGAACCTGTGGGGCAACTTCGGCGTGTTCAGCGGCACCTTGTACGAGCGCGAGCAGGACGGGCAGCTGGTGTATTCCACGCGGAAGTTGCCGGGCTCGCGTCCCTACCTGCGCTTCACCGTGAACACGCCGCCGGGCGAACCGGCGCACGCGGGGCGCGGCAAGGTCGGCAAGCCGCAACTGGACCGTTATCCCAAGGCCTTTCGTGCCGCCGCCCGCCGCACCGGCGTGGAAGACGCCTGGCTGCGCGCCATTGCCCATGCCGAAAGCGGTTTCGATGCGCGTGCGCTCTCGCCCAAGGGCGCGCAGGGGGTGATGCAGCTGATGCCCGAAGTGGCAAGCGAGTACGGCGTGGCCGATCCTTTTTCCGCCGAGCAGTCCATTGATGGCGGCGCCCGGCACATGCGCTGGCTGCTCGCGCGCTACCATGGCGACCGCACCCTGGCGGTGGCGGCCTATAACGCCGGCGTCGGCGCGGTGGCGCGTTATGGGGGCGTCCCGCCGTATGCGGAAACCCGTGAGTACGTCGCCAAGGTATTCACGCTGTATGCGAGCTATCGGCAGGCCATGGGCCAGCCACTCGAACGGCCCGCACCCTGAAGGTGAACGCGCGCTGCATCCAGGCGTCCGGCCAACGAATTCCAAACGCTTGCGATGCGGCGCCTCGTTAGATTCTTCGCGATCGACCGCGGGCCTGGCACGGGACGGCGCGAACAGGAAGGCCGGCGCCTGCAACGCGGGCGCGATGTGATGGATATCGGGATACGTGGCGGCATCGAAACACACCAGCTGGGATGAAACCTTGCCGCATCGCGCGGGCGCGATGCTGTTCACCATGCTGGTGCTGTGGCTGCTGTTCCGCGTGCTGTTGCATACGCCGCAGCCGGCGCCGCAAGCCGAACAGTCGGCGCTGCAGGTGACCTTCCTGGCCCGCGCGGTCGCGCCGCCGCCTTCGTTGCCGCCGCCTTCCACGTCAACGTCTATGCCGGAGCGCCCGCGCGCGACTCGTCAGGCACCGGCGCCCCGCGTGGCCCCAGCGGCCACCGCAGCGGCCGCGCCCGTGCCGACCACCACCAACATGGCTGCCACGCTCTACTCGCGCGACGGCTCCGCGCGCCTGCCACCCGGCAGCAATGTCGACCCGCTGGCCCTGCCCGCAGGCTCGCCCCCGGGAACGACCAACGAGCGCGAGCTGGCGCAGGCGCGGCAGGTGCTCGAACGGCCCAACCCGATCGACTACAAGCCCACCACCTTCGACAAGGACTGGAGCACCGACGGCACGCTCGGCGACGTGGCGATGCAGGGCATCGGCCGCGGCATGAAGAAGATCAACCAAGTGATCTTCGGCCCGCAGATCCAGCCGGCCAAGGCGCGGCCGCCGCCGGAAGTGCGTTACAACCCGGCCCTGCATGAGCGCCAGCAGGATCTCGGCAGCGAGGCCACCGGCGATGCCTACAAGGCCGCGCCCATCGCCTTTGAAAAGGCGCCCGGGCATGACGGCGAAGCCAGCCGCCGCATCCGCGACGCGCTGGCCGAGCTGCAGGCGCAGGCCAGTGCCTGCGACCCGGCGCGGCTGCAACCCTTGCTGGCCACGGTGCGCGGGCACCTCGCCGACCTGCAGCAGGTCGAACGCGCTTTCAGCAAGCGCCCGGACCCGGTGATGGCCGAGCAGTTGCTGCCACGCCAGGCCGACAGTGCCTACGACCTGGCACGGCGCGCGCTGTGGTATGCGCGCGAGAAGACCGCCGACTGCCGCAAGCCCTGAGGTTCGCGCAGTTGAACCGGGCCAATGAAAAAGCCGCGGAGCGCAGGCTCCGCGGCTTCCATTTCAACGCAGGCCGGCTTACTTCTTCGCGGCCCTGGTCTTGCCACTTACCGGCTTGCCATCGGCATCGAGAATCTGCACCGCGCCCAGGTTGAGCGCACGCACCGGGGCCTCGATCTTTTCCAGGTCGCCGACGATCACCCAGGTCATCGCGCTCGGCTGCACGATCTCGGTGATCGCCGCCTGCGCCGCCGGCTGGTCAACCGCTTCCAGACGCGTCTTCAGCGTCTGCACGTAGTCGTCCGGGCGGTTGAACTTGACGATGCCCTCCATCGCGCCAAGCACGGCACTGGTGGTCTCGAAGCTGCCGGGCAGGGCGCGGATGCGCTGGTTGCGGATCTTGGCCACTTCCGCGTCGGTCAGCGGCTTGGCGCCGGTCACCGCCACCGCTTCCTTCTGGACTTCGGCGGCCGACTCGGCGGTCTTGTCGGTCTGTACCGGGGCGAAGAACAGGAACGGCCGCTGCCCCTGCGCGTCCATCAGGAAGCTCTGCGCGCCATAGGCCCAGCGCTTGTCCTCGCGCAGGTTCATGTTCAGACGCGAAGTGAAGGTGCCGCCGAAGGCACCGTTGGCCACGCCGATGGCGAGGTTGTTCGGCGCCTTGGTCGACGGTGCCAGCAGCCCGGCCAGGATCAGCGACTGCGGGGCGTCGTCGCGGTTGATCAGGAACACGCGCGGCTTGGGCTGCGCGGCGACTTCACCGACGTTCTTCTTCGGCACCGCGCCGGCCGGAGCCTGCCAGTCGCCGAAGGCCGCGTCCAGCTGCGGGATGATCTTCTCCAGCGTGGTATCGCCGGCCACCAGGATGCGCACGTTGTCCGGGCGCAGCCACTGCTGCTGGAAGCGGCGCAGATCATCGGCCTGCAGCGACTTGATCGAGGCCTCGTTGCCACTGCCGGTCAGCGGGATGCTGTAGGCATGGCCGTTGCCGTAGAGCAGCGGCGGCAGCGTGCGCAGAGCCAGGCCGTTGGGCTGGGTCTTTTCCTGCGCAATGCCGGCCAGCCACTGCGCGCGGATGCGCTCGATGTCCTCGGCGTTGAACGCCGGGTTGCGCACGGTGTCGGCGAACAACGCCAGCGACGGCTGCAGCTGATCGTTGAGCGCATTGAGCGAGGCGCTGCACATGTCCAGATCGCAGCCATTGCTCAGGATCGCGCCCAGGCGCTGTCGCTGCTTGGCCACTTCCACCGAATCAAGCGTCCTGGTGCTTTCGCCCATCAGCGCGTTGGTGAAGCTGGCGGTGCCGAGCTTGCCACCCTGGTCGGCGGCATAGCCGCTGTCGAACATCAGCTCGATCTGCGTCACCGGCACAGTGTTGCGCTCGGCCAGGATGACCTCGATGCCATTCTTCAACTTGCCGCGCTGCAACTGCGGGAAGCTCAGGCTCGGGAACTGAGTGGTCTCCGGTACGCCCTTGCTGCGGTCCACCGCGCTCTTGGCCACCTTGAACGTGGTCTTGGCGCTGGCCGGCAGCTGCGGCGCCGGCTTGCCTTCGGCAGCAGGCAGGGCGACGACGGCCTTGTCTTCGGCGGCCGGGTCGAAGCCTTCGCCGGCCGGCAGTACGGTGAGCAGGTAATCGCCCTTGCCGAACCAGGTCTGCGAGGCCTTCTGCACGCTGGCCGGGGTCGCGGCCGCGGCACGCTCCAGGTCCTTGCGGTAGGCACCGGGGTCGCCACGATAGACCTGGCCTTCGGCCAGGATCACGGCCTTGCCGCCGAAGCCGCCGACCTTCTCCAGGCCGCGCACGAAGCCGGCACGGAAGGCCACCTGCGCGCGCTGCAGTTCGTCGGCGGTCGGGCCTTGGGCGAGGAACTTCTGCAGTTCGTCGGCAATGGCGGCCTCGACCTTGGCCGGGTCCACGCCAGCCTTCACGTCGGCCTGGATCTGCAACTGGCTGGCCAGCGCGAACGGCTGGATGGCCGCGGACACGTCGTCCACCAGCTTGTCCTGGTACACCAGGCGCTGGTACAGGCGCGAGGTCTTGCCGCCGCCGAGCACGGTGGTGGCCAGGTCCAGCGAGATCGCATCATCGGTGCCCAGCTGCGGCGCCACCCAGGTGCGGTAGATGCGCGGCTGCGAGACGTGGTCGTGCTGCACGCCACGGGTCTGCTTCGGCAGCGCGGTAATCCACGGCTGCTGGCGCGCCACCGGCTGGCCGGCGGGGATGTCGCCGAAGTACTTCATCGCCTTTTCGCGCGCTTGCGCCACGGTGATGTCGCCGGCCAGCACCAGCGTGGTGTTGGCCGCGCCGTAGTTGTCGGTGAACCACTTCTTGACGTCGGCCAGCGAGGCCGCGTCCAGATCTTCCATCGAACCGATGGTGTCGTGCTGGTACGGGTGGTTGGCCGGGAAGAGGTTGGACAGGATGTTCTGGTCCACGCGGCCATAGGGGCGGTTCTCGCCCTGGCGCTTCTCGTTCTGCACCACGCCGCGCTGCGTATCGAGTTCGGCCTGGCCGATCGCGCCGAGCAGGTGGCCCATGCGGTCGGACTCCATCCACAGCGCGGTATCCAGCGCCGTGGTCGGCACGGTCTCGAAGTAGTTGGTGCGGTCAAACCAGGTGGTGCCGTTCATGTCGGTCGCGCCGACCTTCTCGAACGGCTGGAAATAGGTGCCCTTGTTGTTCTCGGAGCCGGAGAACATCAGGTGCTCGAACAGGTGGGCAAAGCCGGTGCGGCCGGTGGGCTCGTCGGCCGAGCCGATGTGGTACCAGATGCTGACCGCCACGACCGGCGCCTTGTGATCCTCATGCACCACCACGGTCAGGCCGTTGGGCAGGGTGAAGCGGGTATAGGCGATATCCGGGATGTTGGCCTGGGCGGTGGTGTTCCTGGCCAGCGACTGCGGCGCGGCAGGGGCGTCCGGGGCAAGCCCGGCACCGGCGCCCAGCACGCCGGCGATCAACAACGAAAGCGGTCGGATCATGGGGTCCTCCTTGGACGTGACGAACCCCTGAGGCTAGACGTTCGCGGCGCTGGCCGATAGTGACCAACGGCAGGGATATCGACCCGTATGCCGGCGTCGGCACCCGTGCTGGTACCGCGTGTAACCCCGTGGGAAAATGCGCGCCCCCTTCGTCCGCCTTGCCCCGCCGCGCTGCTGCGGTCCGCGGGCTGCCCGCGTCGCCCCCCAGGTTTGCCCATGATCGCTCTCCGTAACGAATTGTCGCAGTGGCGTGCCACGCCCCTGCGCGAACTGCTGGCTGGCGCCGTCGCCACCTTCGCCCTGATCCCGGAAGTGATCGCCTTTGCCGCGGTAGCCGGCGTGGACCCGCAGGTCGGCCTGTTCGCGTCCTTCGTGATCGGGATCGTCATCGCCTTCAGCGGCGGGCGGCCGGCGATGATCTCCGCGGCCGCCGGCTCGGTGGCCCTGGTCGCCGCGCCGCTGGTGGCCGCGCATGGGCTCCCGTACCTGCTGGCGGCCGGCATGCTCGCTGGTGCCATCCAGATCGTGTTCGGCCTGCTGCGGCTGGGCGTGCTGATGCGCTTTGTCAGCAGTTCGGTACGCACCGGCTTCGTCAATGCGCTGGCCGTGCTGATCTTCTCGGCGCAGCTGCCGCACGTGATCGGCGCCAACCTCGCCAGCTGGGCGATGCTGGCACTGGGCGTTGCGCTGATCTACGGCTTGCCGCGGCTGCGCCTGCCTGGCCTGGCGGCGATTCCCTCGCCCCTGCTGTGCGTGGCGGTGCTGACCGCCGTGGCGGTGGGCTTCGACTTGCCGGTCAAGACCGTGGCCGACCTTGGCCGCCTGCCCGACGCCTTGCCGCAGCTGCAGGGCCTGGGTGTGCCGCTGACCCTGGAGAACTTGCGCATCATCGCCATGCCAGCGCTGGCGATCGCCATGGTCGGCCTGCTCGAGTCGATGATGACCGCGCGCGTGGTCGACGAACTGACCGACACTCCCAGCAACAAGAACCGCGAATGCACCGGCCTGGGCGTGGCCAATATCGCCGCCAGCCTGTTCGGCGGCATTGCCGGCTGCGGCATGATCGGGCAGACCGTGGGCAACGTGAAGTACGGCGGGCGCGGGCGTTTGTCCACGCTGTTTGCCGGCGTGCTGCTGCTGGTGCTGATGGTGTTGCTGCGGCCGTGGGTGGCGCAGGTGCCGGTGGTGGCGTTGGTCGCGGTGATGGTGATGGTGTCGGTGGAGACCTTCGACTGGCGTTCGTTGCGCCAGCTGGTGCGTCACCCGCGGACCTCTTCGGCGGTGATGCTGGCGACCGTGGCCGTCACCCTGGCCACGCACAACCTGGCCGCGGGCGTGGGAGTGGGTGTGCTGCTCAGTGGTGTGTTCTTTGCCTTCAAGGTGGCGCGCCTGCTGCGCGTGGAAGCCAGCGAAGCCGATGGCGTGCATGTGTGGAAGGTCAGCGGGCAGGTGTTCTTCGCCTCGGCTGATGCGTTCCTGGAGGCGTTTGACCCGCGCCAGGTCAGCGCACGCAAGGTGCGCATCGATGTCAGTCGCGCGCATTTCTGGGACATCACTGCTGCTGCCGCGCTGGACCAGGCGGTGTTGCGCCTGCGCCACCATGGCCTGGACGTGCGCCTGGAGGGCCTGGACCCGCACAGCCGGCGCCTGCTGGCGCGGGTGGGCGATGTGGACGGCTACGAGCCGGCGCTGTGATTCGGCGGCATGTCGGATGTCTGCCGGCCGTGACCGTGATCTGACGGATCGCGATTTCGTTCGTCGGGGCTGAAGCCCCTCCTACAGGGACGCTGAGGCTGGCAACAGGCCGGTCCAGCCACAGACCCGCCAAAAGTCACATGCCAAGCCGCGCCCGCCATGCCTACACTCGGGGAATCCCATTCTTCGAGGTGCACGGTGAAGCGAGTCGTGATCGGTCTGCTGGCGTTGTCGGTGTCCACTGCCCTGTATGCGGCCACGCCGCAGTTTGATGGCAAACGCATGTCGCAGGACGTCAAGGAGCTGGCCTCCGACGCCTACGAAGGCCGCGGCCCGGCCACCGCGGGCGAGGAAAAGACCATCGCCTACCTGAGCCAGCAGTTCCAGACCGCAGGCCTGCAACCCGGCGGTGACCTGCAGGATGGCAAGCGCCTGTGGACCCAGGCCGTGCCGCTGCGCAAGGCCGACATCGTCGGCACGCCGACGCTGGCGCTGGACCTCAAGGGCAAGGCGCAGCCGCTGACCCAGGGCAAGGAAATCGCGATCCGCGCCGCGCTCGACGGCTCCAGCGAGGTGGACGTGAGCAACGCGCCGCTGGTGTTCGTCGGCTACGGCGTCAAGGCGCCCGAGCGCAACTGGGACGACTTCAAGGGCGTCGATCTCAAAGGCAAGATCGCCGTGGTCCTGATCAACGACCCGGACTTCGAGACCGGCAAGGGCGACTTCGACGGAAAGGGCATGACCTACTACGGGCGCTGGACCTACAAGTACGAAGAGGGCGCGCGCCAGGGCGCGCTCGGCGTGCTGGTGGTGCATGAAACCGCGCCGGCGTCCTATGGCTGGGCCACGGTGGCCAGCTCCAATACCAACACCATGTTCGACGTGGTCCGCGACCAGCCCGCTTCGGCGCACCCGAAGATCGAAGGCTGGATCCAGCGCGATCTGGCCGCGCAGCTGTTCAAGCAGTCCGGCCTGGACTTCGACACGCTGAAGAAGCAGGCGCAGTCGCGCGACTTCAAGCCAGTCGAACTGAAGGGCGAAGGCCTCAGCGCCAAGTATGCGGTGAAGACCGACGTCATCACCTCGCACAATGTCGTGGCCCGCCTGGAAGGCAGCCGCCAGCCGGACGAAACCCTGGTCTACAGCGCGCATTGGGACCACATCGGCGTGGGGAAGCCCGATGCCCAGGGCGACACCATCTTCAACGGCGCCCTGGACAACGCCAGCGGCACCGCCGCGTTGCTGGAACTGGCGCGCGGTTTCGCCGCCGGCCCCAGGCCGCAGCGCTCGGTCGTGTTCCTGGCCGTTACCGCTGAAGAGAAGGGCCTGCTCGGCTCGGAGTACTACGCGGCCAAACCGCTGTACCCGCTGGAGAAGACCGTGGCCGTGATCAACATGGACGGCATGAGCCCGAACGTGCCATCGCGCGATTTCGGCATCTACGGCACCGCCAAGCTTGAACTGCTCGATGACCTCAAGGCTGTCGCCGGCCAGCGCGGTCTGCGCTACACCCCGGACCCGAAGCCTGAAGCCGGCTACTTCTTCCGCTCTGACCATTTCTCCTTCGCCAAGCGTGGCGTGCCGGCGCTGTCGTACTCGGCCGGCCAGGATTGGGAAGTGGGCGGCGTGGCCGCGGGCAAGGCGGCTTCGGACGAATACACCGCCAAGCGCTACCACCAGCAGGGCGACGAGTGGCAGCCGGACTGGACCTTCGCCGGTGCCGCGCGTGACCTGTCCATCCTCTATACCCTGGGCATGCAGCTGGCGGACTCGAAGCAGTGGCCGAACTGGAGCACCGATTCGGAGTTCCGCGCTACGCGCGACAGCAGCGCCGCGCAGCGCAAGTGACGGACGCGGTCGCGCCGCGACCGCACGCCGTCGGAGAGGCCGCCTCGTGCGGCCTCTTTGTTCAGCGTTGAAACCGCTGCGCCGCCGGCACGCTTTCGCAGGACACCGCCTGCGCCTGCAATGCCACAAGCAGCGCCACGCCCGCCGCATCCTCGAAGCCGCCGGCGCGCAGGCAGGTCGCGCGCCGGCCGGCGGCGGCGTGATCGAGCAAGATCGCAAGCAAGCCATCGGTGCCAGCGACGAAGGACTGCACGGCATCGCGGCGCGCCATCTCCAGCACCGCTTCACCCACGGCGCCGACCACCACGATGTGGTCGGCCTGGTTCAACACCCGCAGCGCGCGCAGGGTCAGCAGGTCGGGCTGCTCCGCGTCGCAACCGACCAGGGCCACGTGGCCGCCGCGGTCGCGCGCGCCGGCGTGCAGGCTGTCGAGCAGGCTGCGTTCGGCTGCCTGCATTGCGCCTTCGCGTACCAGGCTGGGCAGCGGACCATCGAGCATCTGGTCGAACCAGCGCCGGCGCAGCGCCGGTTCCGGCAAGGCCTGGCGGATCGCGGCGCGATGCTGCTCGAACAGCGTCGCCAGCGCACCCAGTGACGGGTCCAGTTCCATTTCCAGCCGTTCGCGCAGGCGCCGCGCCAGCATCGGCGCCGCACCGCCGGAGGAGATTGCCAGCTGCAAGGGCGCGCGGTCGATCACCGCCGGCACCTGATAGGAAGAGCGCGCGGCATCGTCGACCACGTTGACCCAGCGCCGCCGCGCCGCCGCCGCTTCGGCCACACGCTGGTTCAGCGCTTCGTCGTCGGTGGCGGCCACGGCCAGCCACGCGTCGTCCAGCCAGGCCGGGTCGAAGTCGCCTTCCAGCCGCGCCACCGTGCCCTGCGCCAGCAGGGCTTGCAGGGGCGGCGACCACTCGCGCGCGTGGATGCGGACCTGGGCACCCGCACGCAGCAAGGCCTGCACCTTGCGCGTGGCGACCTCGCCGGCGCCGATCACCAGCACCGCACGCCCGCGCAGGTCGGCAAACATCGGGAACAGCGGCATGGCGGCTCCAACAAGAGGGCAGGGGTCTCGCAGCGCCTCATGTTGCATGGCAACATCGGGCTCTGTCCATGTGCAGGGCGGCCATGCGGATTCTCCTGGTCAACGATACCGACAAGCCGATTGGCGAGCTGCGCCAGGCCCTGGTGTCGGCCGGCTATGAGGTGCTGGCCGAAGTGGCAGGCACCTCGGCGCTGCTGCGCGCGGTCGAGAGCGGCCAGCCCGACGTGGTGGTCATCGACGTGGATTCGCCCTCGCGCGATGCGCTCGAACAACTGGCCATGCTGCACAGCCACGCGCCGCGCCCGGTGGTGATGTTCTCCGGCAATGGCGAGGACGCGCTGATCCGAGCCGCGGTCGGTGCGGGCGTGACCGCCTATGTCGTCGATGGCCTGTCGCCGGCGCGGCTGGCGCCGATCGTGCAGGTCGCGCTGGCGCGCTTTGAACAGGAAGCGGGCATGCGCAAGCGCCTGGACGAAGTGCAGCAGGCGCTGGATGACCGCAAGTTGATCGACCGCGCCAAGGGCGTGCTGATGAGCCGGCGTGGCCTGAGCGAAGCCGAGGCCTATGCCGCGCTGCGCCAGCAGGCGATGAAGCAGGGCCTGAAGCTGGCCGAAGTGGCGCGGCGCATCGTGGACCTGGCCGAACTGTGGGGATGAGCGCATGAACGAACGCGAGGCAGTGCCGCTGGCGGTGGCCTACATGCCGCTGATCGACTGCGCGCCCCTGGTCGCGGCCAGCCGCCTGGGCCTGGATCGGACGCATGGCCTGCAGCTGCAGCTGCGTCGCCAGGCATCGTGGGCCACGGTGCGCGACCGCCTGCTCAGCGGTGAAGTGCAGGCCGCGCATCTGCCGGCGAGCATGGTGCTGGGCATCGACCTGGGCATCGCCGGGCCCGCCGCGCCGATGGCCTGGCTGCTCACGCTGAACCAGAACGGGCAGGCCATCACCCTGGCACGCGCGCTTGCCGATGCGCTGCTCGCCGGGCAGTCGCTGCCGCAGGTGTTCGCCGGTCTTGCACGGCGTCCGGTACTGGCGCAGACCTTTCCCACCGGCACCCATGCGCTGTGGCTCTATCACTGGCTGGCGGCATCGGGCGTCGATCCGATGCGGGCCATCGATGCGCTGAGCATTCCGCCACCCCAGATGCCCGCTGCACTGGCGGCAGGGGAGATCGACGGTTATTGCAGCGGCGAGCCCTGGGCAACCGTGGCCGAGGCACAGGGCAGCGGCCGGCGCGTGGTCCGCAGCGGCGCGCTGTGGCCTGGCCACCCGGAAAAGGTATTGGCCTGCCGTCGTGATCTGGCGGCATTGCAACCCGAACTCGCTGAAGCGCTGATCGCCTGCGTGCTCGCCGCCTGCCGCTGGCTCGACGAGTCGCCCGACCATCGCCGCCAGTGCGCGCGCTGGCTGGCCGAGCCGGAGCTGATCGGTGCATCCGAAGCACAGCTGGCGCAATGCCTGGCCGAAGATCCGCGCGATCCGCAGGCGCTGGCCTTCCATCGCGACGGTGCCGTCAACCTGCCATGGCTGTCCGATGGTGAATGGTTGTTCCGCCAGTTCGTGCGCTGGGGCTGGTGCGGGAACGCGGCGATGGATGCGATGCGCTTGCAGGACATCCACCGTCTGCACAGCTACCGCCGCGCCGCTGCCGCGATCGGCGTGACCGTTCCGCGCAGCGACCGCCGCGAGGGTGCGCCGGACTTCTGAGCACGCTGGGCTTGCACTGTTGCAGTGCACAAGGCCGTGCAGACGCACGAAAGCGGGGCGTCGGCCAAGCGCCCTGAGCATGCCCGGCTAGTGCGCATCACGTTGCCGATCAACCACTTGCGACCCGCGCCAGCGCTTGGCATGGCCCTTGCGTGACAGGTGGCGGGGACAACGGCGTTCCCGCACAACTCGAACACGGCGCAGCGGGCCAACGGCGGCCCGCTGCGCCCAGGACAAAGGCGTCCTTCCGGATCACCGGAGGGGCGCTTTTTTTTTCGCCACGCACTGCGGAGATGGATGCATGAATCGTTCGTTCTGGCGATCCGGTCATACCCCGACATTGTTTGCCTCGTTCCTGTATTTCGACCTGAGCTTCATGGTCTGGTATCTGCTCGGCCCACTGCAGGTGCAGATCGCCGAAGCGCTGCGGCTGGACATGCAGCAGCGCGCACTGATGGTGGCCGTGCCGATCCTGTGTGGCGCGGTGTTGCGCCTGTTCCTGGGCATGCTGGCCGACCGCATCGGTGCCAGGCGTGCCGGCCTGCTGGCGCAGGTGGTGGTGATCGCCAGCCTGCTGGTGGCCTGGCGCTGGGGCATCGACTCCTTCGCCCAGGTGCTGCTGCTGGGAGTGATGCTGGGCGTGGCCGGCGCATCGTTCGCGGTGGCCTTGCCGCTGGCTTCGCGCTGGTATCCGCCGCAGCACCAGGGCACGGCGATGGGCATTGCCGGCGCCGGCAATTCCGGCACCGTGCTGGCTGCGTTGTTTGCGCCGGCACTGGCCGCCGCGTACGGCTATCGCAATGTGTTTGGTCTGGCCTGCCTGCCGTTGCTGGCGGCCTTGCTGGTGTTTGCGCTGGTCGCGCGCGAGGCGCCCGGCGTGGTGCCGCGCAAGCACTGGGCCGACTACGGCCGCGTGCTGGTCGGCAACCGCGATTCGTGGCGCTTCATGTTCTTCTACGCCATTACCTTTGGCGGCTTCGCCGGTTTCGCCAGCGCCTTGCCTGGCTACTTTCACGACCAGTTCGGCTTCGACGCGCGCAACGCCGGCTGGGCCACCGCCGCCTGCGTGCTGGCCGGCTCGGTGATGCGCCCGCTCGGGGGCGTGATTGCTGACCGCATCGGCGGCACGCGCTCGCTGCTGGGCGTGTATCTGGCCGTTGCGCTGCTGGTGGCGGCCGCGGGCAGCGGCGTGGGCGGCGCAAGCGTGACCCTGGCGCTGTTCGTGCTGACGCTGCTGTGCCTGGGCGCGGGCAACGGCGCAGTGTTCCAGCTGGTGCCGCAGCGCTTCGGCGGCGAGATCGGGGTCATCACCGGCCTGATCGGCATGGCCGGCGGGCTCGGTGGCTTCGCGCTGGCCGCTGGCCTGGGCGTCATCAAGCAGCACACCGGCAGCTATGCGCCAGGGCTGTGGCTGTTTGCCGGTTGCGCGCTGGCGGCGTGGGCATGGTTGGCGGGGGTGCGCCACGAATGGCGCAACCGCTGGAGCGCCGCTGGCGCGGCACGGGTCTGAGGCGCGCGCATGGACAAGCCCATCAACAAGCCCATCAACAAGCCCATCCACAAGCCGCGCCTCGTGGTGATCGGCAACGGCATGGCCGGTATCCGCACGGTCGAGGAACTGCTCAAGCTCGCGCCGGAGATGTACGACATCACCGTGTTCGGCGCCGAACCGCATCCGAACTACAACCGCATCCTGCTCTCGCCGGTGCTGGCCGGCGAGCAGGACTTCGACGACATCGTCCTCAACCCGCTGTCCTGGTATCAGGAGCACGGCATCCGTCTGCACCTGGGCAAGGCGGTGCAGCGCATCGACCGCGTGCGCCGGCGCGTGCTCGCGGCCGATGGCAGCGAGGCCGAATACGATCGCCTGCTCATCGCCACCGGTTCGCAACCGTTCGTGCTGCCGGTGCCGGGCAAGGAGCTGGCCGGCGTCATCGGCTACCGCGACATCCGCGACACCCGCACGATGATCGACACCGCGCGGCACAAGCGCCACGCGGTGGTGATCGGCGGCGGCCTGCTTGGCCTGGAAGCGGCCAACGGGCTTGCGGCGCGCGGCATGCAGGTTACCGTGGTGCATCTGGCCGGCTGGCTGCTGGAACGCCAGCTCGACCCGGTGGCTGCTGGCTTGCTGCAGAAGTCGCTGCAGGGGCGCGGTCTGCAATTCCGTCTGGAAGCTTCCACCAGTGCGCTGCTCGGCAACGCTGCCGGTGAGGTCGTCGGCGTGCGCCTGGCAGACGGCAGCGAGATCCCCGCCGACCTGGTGGTGATGGCCGCCGGCATCCGCCCGAACACGCAGCTGGCCGAGGAAGCCGGCATCCATTGCGCACGCGGCATCGTGGTCAACGACAGCCTGCAGACGTTCGATCCGCGCGTCTATGCGGTGGGCGAATGCGCCAACCATCGCGGCACCGCCTACGGTCTGGTCGCGCCGCTGTTCGAGCAGGCCAAGGTCTGCGCCAACCACCTGGCCCAGCTCGGCATCGGCATCTACCGCGGCTCGGTGCCCTCGACCAAGCTCAAGGTCACTGGCATCGACCTGTTCTCGGCCGGGGAGTTCATGGGCGGCGATGGCAGCGAGGAGATCGTGCTGTCCGACCCGGGCGCCGGCATCTACAAGAAGCTGGTGATCCGCGACGACCGCCTGGTCGGCGCCTGCCTGTATGGCGATACCGCCGACGGCGGCTGGTATTTCAAGCTGCTCAAGGACGGCACGCCGATGCAGTCGCTGCGCGAGCAGCTGATCTTCGGCGAGACCGCCCTGGGCGATGCCGGCACCGGCGGCCAGGACCGCGCCAGCGCCATGGCCGCCAGCGACGAAGTCTGCGGCTGCAACGGCGTGTGCAAGGGCACGATCGTCAAGGCGATCACCGAGCAGGGCCTGTTCACCGTGGACGAGGTGAAGAAGCACACCAAGGCGGCCAGCTCCTGCGGCTCATGCACCGGCCTGGTCGAACAGCTGCTGATGAATTGCCTGGGCTCCAACTTCCAGGAAACGCCCAAGACCAAGGCCGTGTGCGGCTGCACCGACCTCAGCCACGGCGAAGTGCGCAAGGCCATACGCGAGCACCGCCTGCTCAGCCATGCCCAGGCCCATGCCTTCCTGGAATGGCGCACGCCCAATGGCTGCGCGACCTGCCGCCCGGCGCTGAACTACTACATGCTCTCGACCTGGCCGCGCGAGGCCGTGGACGACCCGCAGTCGCGCTTCATCAACGAGCGTGCTCACGCCAACATCCAGAAGGACGGCACCTTCTCGGTGGTGCCGCAGATGAAGGGCGGGGTCACCAACGCCGCCGAGCTGCGCCGCATTGCCGACGTGGCCGAGCGCTACAGCATCCCGATGGTCAAGGTAACCGGTGGCCAGCGCATCGACCTGCTCGGCGTGCAGAAGCAGGATCTGGTGGACGTGTGGCGCGACCTGGGGATGAAGTCCGGCCATGCCTACGGCAAGTCGATCCGCACGGTGAAGACCTGCGTGGGCAGCGAGTTCTGCCGCTTCGGCACGCAGAACAGCACGCAAATGGGCATCGAACTGGAAACCATGCTGGCCAACATGTGGAGCCCGCACAAGGTCAAGCTGGCGGTGTCGGGTTGCCCGCGCAACTGTGCCGAATCCGGAATCAAGGACGTGGGCATCATTGCGGTCGATTCGGGCTGGGAAATCCACGTCGGCGGCAACGGTGGCATCAAGACCGAGGTGGCGCGCTTTCTGGTCAAGGTGCGCACCGCCGAGGAAGTGCGCGAGTACGTCGGCGCTTTCCTGCAGCTGTATCGCGAGGAAGCGTATTACCTGGACCGTACCGTGCATTACATCGAGCGCGTCGGGCTCGACTACATCCGCGCCCAGGTCGTCGACGATGCCGACCGCCGCAACGCCCTGTACGAACGCCTGCTGTATTCGCTGGAAGGATTGCAGGACCCGTGGGAGGCGCGCGTGGCCGGTGCCCGCCGCGAGGAATACCAGCCGCTGCAAGTGCAGCCCGCCGCCGTCGCCAGCCTGGAGCCCTGAGATGCATCAGCAACCACAGTGGGTGCGCGTATGCCGCCTGGAAGAACTGCCCGTGGCCGGCGCGCGCGTGTTGCAGATCGACGGCCTGGCCCCGATTGCGCTGTTCCGCACCGCTGGCGAGCGCGTGTTTGCCCTGCGTGATCGCTGTCCGCACAAGGGCGGGCCGCTGTCGCAGGGGATTGTTTCCGGCGAGCAGGTGGCCTGCCCGCTGCACGGCTGGCTGATCGCGCTCGACGACGGCCAGGCGCGGGCACCGGATGTGGGCTGCACGCCGCGCTATCCGGTGCGGGTGGAGGACGGCGTGGTGTGGATCGTGCCGCAGGCTGTCGCCATCGCGCAGGAAGTGCCTGCACAGGCGGTGCCGTGAGCCTGGTGCCGGACGCCGCCACGCTGGCCGCGGACTCCCCTGCCACGGCAGTGCAGCGCCGCACCACGCGCTCGACCTGTTGCTATTGCGGTGTCGGCTGCGGCGTGTTGATCCACAGCGAGCATGGTGCGGATGCCGAGAAGATCGTCGGCATCGACGGCGACCCCGAACATCCGGCCAATCACGGTCGCCTGTGCAGCAAGGGCCGCGCCCTGCCGCAGAGCGTGGCCGACCATGCCGGGCGCCTGCTCGTGCCGCAACTGCGCCATCGCCGCGATGCGCCGCGCCACGCGGTCGATTGGGAACAGGCCCTGGACCATGTTGCCGTGCGCCTGGCCGCCATCGTCCGCGAGCACGGCCCGGATGCGGTGGCCTTCTATCTTTCCGGGCAATTGCTGACCGAGGACTACTACGTCTTCAACAAGCTCGCCAAGGGCCTGCTCGGCACCACCAACATCGACACCAACTCGCGCCTGTGCATGTCCAGCGCGGTGTCGGCCTACAAGCGCGCGTTTGGCGCGGACGGACCGCCGACCTGCTACGAAGACCTGGAGCACGCGCGCACCGTGCTGTTTGCCGGCAGCAACATGGCCTATGCGCACCCGGTGCTGTTCCGCCGCCTGGAGCAGGCGCGCGCGGCGCATCCGGATACGCGCTGGATCGTGGTCGATCCGCGCTGCACCGACACCGCGGCCATGGCCGACCTGCACCTGGCCATCCAGCCCGGCACCGACGTGGCGCTGTTCAACGGCATCCTCCACCACCTCATCTGGGAAGGCTGGGTGGATGCGCGCTACATCCAGGCGCATACCGAAGGCTTTGCCGCGCTCAAGCAGCTGCTGCGCGACTACACGCCGCGAGTGAGCGCGGAAATCTGCGGCATCGCCCAGCAGGACCTGGTGCAGGCGGCCGAGTGGATCGGGCGCAGCCCTGCGTTCCTGTCGCTGTACTGCATGGGCTTGAACCAGTCCGTGCACGGCACCGACAAGAACCAGACGCTGATCAACCTGCATCTGGCGACCGGGCAGATCGGCCGCCCGGGCGCCGGCCCGTTCTCGCTGACCGGCCAGCCCAACGCCATGGGGGGGCGCGAGGTCGGCGGCATGGCGACGATGCTGGCCGCGCACCGCGAACTTGGCGACGCCGGCGACCGCGCCGAGCTCGAAGCGCTGTGGCAACTGCCGCCCGGGCGCCTGCCGTCCGCGCCCGGTGCCACCGCCGTGCCGCTGTTCGAGGGCTTGCGTAGCGGGCGGATCAAGGCGGTGTGGATTGCCTGCAGCAACCCGGCGCACTCGATGCCCAACATCGCCAACGTGCGCGAAGCGCTGGCTGCCGCCGAGCTGGTGATCGTGCAGGAGGCCTTTGCCGAAACCGACACCGTGCCTTTCGCCGACGTGCTGCTGCCGGCGGCGACGTGGGGCGAGAAGGACGGCACGGTGACCAATTCCGAGCGCCGCATCACCCGGGTGCGCGCCGCGGTGGCGCCGCCGGGACAGGCGCGCAGCGATGCCTGGATTGCCTGCGAAGTCGCACGCCGGCTGCAGGCACGGCTCGCGCCTGGCGCGCCCGACCTGTTCCCATTCCAGAACCCGGCGCAGATATTCGACGAGCACCGCCGCCTGACGCTCGGCCGCGACCTCGATATCGGCGGCCTGGACTACGCGCGCCTGGAACAGGGCCCGCAACAGTGGCCGTACCCGGCCGGTGCCACCCAGGGCCAGGCGCGGCGCTATGCCGACGGGCGCTTTGCGACCGACGATGGCCGCGCACGCTTCCACGCCGCTGCCTATCGTCCGGTGGCCGAGCCCATCTCCGCGCGCTATCCGCTGCGCTTGCTGACCGGGCGCCTGCGCGACCAGTGGCACGGCATGTCGCGCAGCGGACGCATCCCGCAGGCCTATGCGCACAGCCCGGAGCCGGCACTGCGCATGCACCCGGACGACGCCGCGCGGCGCGGGCTTGCGGCCGGCGCGCTGGTGCAGGTCAGCAGCAAGCGCGGCGCGCTGGTGCTGCCGCTGGAACTGTCCGACGAGGTGCAATCGGGCTGCGTGTTTGCCGCCATGCACTGGAGCGGCCAGCAGCTGGCCAGCGGCGGCATCAATGAAGTAAGCACGCCGGCAGTGGATGCGACCTCGCAACAGCCCGAGCTCAAGCACGCGGCCGTGCGCGTGGAAGCGGCCAGCTTCGGCTGGCATCTGCTGGCTGCGCGGCGTGGCGATGCACTGGCGTTGCGTGCCCGCCTGCAACCCTTGCTGCGCGACTGCGGCTATGCGCATCTGGTACTGCATGCCGAGCGCCGCAAGGACAGCGACGACAGCGTCCTGGGCGCGTCTGCCTGGGTAGCGCTGCGCGTGGCCTGCGCGCAGCGTCCGCCTGCCGAATGGCTGGCGCGCCTGCATGCCGCACTCGCGTTCCCCGCCAGCCCGGACCTGCTCGAATACCAGGACGCGCGGCGCGGCGTGCTGCGCCGCGTCGGTTGGCGCCGCGAAGCGGACGGCGACTACATCGACGCCATGCTGCTGACCGATCCGCGGCCCAGCGCCGAAAGCCAGGGCCTGCTGGACACCGCGCTCGCGGCGCAGCGCTGGAGCGGACCGCGCCTGGCGGTGATCGCTGGCGGCCGTCGCGGCGGCGTGCGTCGCGATCCCATCGTCTGCAGCTGCCAGCAAGTGGCCTTGTCCGCGATCCAGGCCGAGATCGCGCGCGGTGCCGATGTGCCGGCGCTCAAGCAGCGGCTGGGCTGCGGCACGGTGTGTGGCTCCTGCGTACCGCAACTGACACAGCTGTGCCGGCAAGTCACCGCCGCCTGACCTTCCTCACCGGAGCGACCCCATGCGCGCTGTTCTCCCTGCCCGACCCGAAGTGGTGCTGCTTTCCGCCGGCCCCGGCGACCTCGACCTGCTGACCCTGGGCGCCGCCAAGGCGTTGGCACAGGCGCAGGTGCTGTTGCTCGATGAACTGGTCAACCCTGACATCGTGGCGTTGGCCCCCGCGGCGCGGGTGATTCGCGTCGGCAAGCGCGGCGGTTGCCGTTCCACCCCGCAGCAGTTCATCTGCCGGCTGATGCGCCGCTACGCCGCACAGGGTCTGCGCGTGGTGCGGGTGAAAGGTGGCGAGGCCTTGCTGTTTGGCCGCGCTGGCGAGGAGATCGCCTTCCTGCACCGCGCCGGCATCGGCGTGCGCGTGATCAATGGCGTCAGCGCGGCGTTCGCGGCGGCGGCCGGCCTGGGCGTGTCGCTCACCCATCGCGAGCATTGCCACGGCGTCACCTTTGTCACCGCGCACACCCATGATGGCGGCGAGCCGGACTGGGCCACGCTCGCCGCCAGCGGTACCACCCTGGCGATCTACATGGGCATGCGCCGGCTGCCCGCGGTGGCCGCCGCGCTGAGCGCCTGCCTGCCTGCACATACGCCGGCGGCGCTGGTGCTGGATGCCAGCCGCCCGAGCGAACGTCGCCACTGCACCACGCTGGCCGGACTGGCGAACTGGCCGGTGCTGGGCAACGACGGCGCCCCTGGCGTCATCCTGGTCGGCAATGCGCTGGCCGAAGTATTGCCCGAGGTGCTGACCGAGCCGGCCGTTGCCGCGCGCAAGGCTGGCTGAGATGCACGCCTATAGCGAAGCGCTGGCGGCGGTGCGCGCACATGCCGAGCTGTTGCCCGCCGAGGAGTTGCCGCTGGCGCAGGCGCAGGGCCGCTTGCTGGCGCAGGCCTTCATCAGCCCGGCGTGCCTGCCGCCGTTCGACAACGCCGCGCTGGACGGCTATGCCTTGGCCTTCGCCGACTCGCCGCTGCACGCCGGCGCCGAACTGGAGGTGATCGGCTGCCAGCCCGCCGGCGCGCCGCCAGCGCATGGGCGCGGCGCCTGGGAGATCATGACCGGCGCCTGCCTGCCCGGCGGCGTGGACACTGTGGTGCCGCTCGAACAGGTCACGGTGCTGGCGCGTGGCTCGGCCCGGGTTACCCGCGTACGCGTGGATGCAGCGGTGGAAGCAGGGCGGCATGTGCGGCGCCGCGGCGAGGACGTGTGCATCGGCCAGCCGGTGCTCGAGGTCGGGCAGCGCCTGGGCGCCGCGCAGATGATGCTGCTGCATGCCCTCGGTGCGACCCGCGTGGCGGTGCGGCGACGGCCGCGCGTGGCGGTGCTGGCCACCGGCGGCGAGCTGGTCGGCGATCCTTTGCAGCCGCTGTTGCCCGGACAGATTCGCGACGCCAACCGTCCATACCTGTGCATGCAGCTCGAAGCGGCTGGCGCGCAGGTGGTGTGGCAGGGCGCGGTGGCCGATGATCCCGCGTGCTTCAACTCATGCCTGGATGACGCGCTGGCGCAGGCACCGGATCTGGTGCTGAGTACCGGTGCGGTCTCGGCTGGTGCATTCGACTTCGTGCCGCGCGCCCTGCATGCGCGCCACGCGGCGATCTGCTTGCACCATGTGGCACTGCGGCCGGGCAAGCCACTGTTGTTTGCGCGCCTGCGCGAAGGGCCGTTGTACTTCGGGCTGCCCGGCAACCCGGTGGCGGCCGCGGTGGGCCAGCGCTTCTTCGTCGAAGCGGCGCTGCGGGCGATGCTCGGTTTGGCGCCGGAAATGCCGTGGCGCGTCCCGCTGCGCGAAACCTGGCGCACGCCAGCGGCGCTGCACACCTGCGCCCGTGCGCAGGTGGCGTGCGATGCGCGGGGACAGCTGTCGGCCATGGTGCTGCCCTTGCAGGAATCGTTCCGGCTGCTGCCGCTGTGCGCGGCCAATGCCTGGGCCGTGGCGCCGGCCGGCGTTGCCAGCGTGGAGGCCGGCACTCACGTGGAGGTGTGGAGCCTGGGCCACTTGCAGGCCATCGCGATGATGCAGGCATCGGCATGAGCGGCGCGGCGGCCTGCATCGGCGTGATCCTGGCCGGCGGGCAATCCACGCGCATGGGCCGCGACAAGGCCATGCTCGACTGGCAGGGCAAGCCACTGCTGACGCACATGCGCGGGCTGCTGTTGCGCGCCGGCGTGCAGCGCGTGGTGGTCAGTGGCGCCTACCCCGCATTCGCTGGCATTCCCGACCTGCAACACCAGCGTGGGCCGCTCGGTGGCCTGCACGGCGTGGCCGGGCACCTGCCCGATGGCGATCTGCTGGTGGTGGCCGTGGACATGCCGTTGCTGCGGCCCGCGCTGCTGACCACGCTGCTGCGGGACCGCGCGCAACGTTGCAGCGTGTTTGCCGGGCAGCGACTGCCAATGCGGCTGCGACTGGATGACGCCACGCGCCGCTGCCTGGACGAGCTGCTTGCCGGCCCCGCCGCCCGCTGCTCGCTGCAGATCCTGCAGGCCGCGTTGGGCGTGCGGACCCTGGCGGCGGCGGAGGCCACCACCGCCTTCGCCAACTGCAACACGCCCGCGGATTGGGCGCTGCTGCAGCAGCGCGCCGGCACCGGCGCAACCGACGCTGCGCTGCCGCTTGCCGCAAGGTCGGGCGCTGCCTAGGATCGGCGCCAGGCAGGATCGAGGAAGTTCCATGTTGCTCTTCCGCACTCAGGGCTTACGGCTGGCGCGCCATGCGCTACACGCGCCATGACCCGGCGCCGCGCCAGCACCACCTCGGCGGCCGCCGGCCACGACGGCTCGCAACCCAGGCTGCTCTCCGGTGGCAACCCGCAGATCGCCAAGGGCGAGGGTGAGGCGCCGGTACAGGCCTACATCGCCGCGATGCCGGGCTGGAAACAGGCCGTCGGCCGCCAGCTCGATGCGCTGGTGACCCGCACCGTGCCCGGCGTGCGCAAGGCGGTGAAATGGAATTCGCCCTTCTACGGCCTCGAAGGGCAGGGCTGGTTCCTCAGCTATCACTGCTTCGAGCGCTACGTGAAAGTGGCTTTCTTCCGCGGGGCCGCGCTGCGGCCGCTGCCGCCGGTGGAATCGCGGCAGGCCGAAGTGCGTTACCTGCATATCCACGAACATGACGTACTCGACGAAGCGGCCTTCTGCGACTGGGTGTTGCAGGCCAGCCGCCTGCCCGGAGAGCGCATGTGACTACCCATCGCAAGGACCCGCCATGATCGCCAAGTCCGCCACGACGAAGAAGACCGCGGCCACGAAGAAGACGGCAGCGAAGAAGACGGCAGCACCGGTCGCCGCGGACGCCTCGCGCCATATCGACGCACGCATCGCCGAACTCGGCGACTGGCGCGGCAAGGCCCTGGCCCAGGTGCGCGCTTTGATCCACGCCGCGGACCCGGAAGTTGTGGAAGAAGTGAAGTGGCGCGGCACACCGGTGTGGTCGCACGGCGGCATCCTGTGCACCGGCGAAAGCTACAAGGACAAGATCAAGCTGACCTTCGCCAGGGGCGCGGCATTGGCTGATCCCAAGGGCCTGTTCAATTCCAGCCTGGATGGCAATACGCGGCGCGCGCTGGACATCTTCGAGCACGACACGCTCGACGAAGCGGCCTTCAAGGCGCTGGTGCGCGCGGCGGTGGAAGCGAACCGCAAGAAGCGTTGACGCAGCCGTGCGACGCATTCGCAGCAGGTTTGGCGCGAGTGCGTGGGAAATTACCGACCCGAATTTCAGGTTGAGCAGTTCGAGCTGATGCGGGAGTCTGTGCGGGCCGCGGCAGCGCGGCCGGGTTTAGCGGCCCGAGAAGTTCAAACGATGACACCACCCATGTCCAATGCTTGGCGACTTTGCCCTCCGGGCATTGGATCATGGGTTTCGCTTCGGCGGGTGGTGCGTGGAGACCCATGGGTCTGCCGGTCTTTTCGTTTGAGCTTTCCGGTCCGCTAACCACGCATCGCCCGCTACCTTTCCAGGTGGCGGACTTCCGCTTGAGGAGTTCGTCATGTTCGACCCCCATCCCCCGATTCCGTTTTCCGGCCGCGCCCCTCGGTGTTCCGGTGCAGGCATCCACACCGACCGGCTCGCGGCTGTCACCGGCTATCACATTCCCGCCCGCTGCAAGATGGGCTTCACCTACCGCGACGTGCACCACGGCGAGATCGTCTTCAGTCCCGCCGTACCCTCGCTGCGGCTCTACGGCCGCTGGCTGGAAACCTGCGGATTCCGCATCGGCGACGAGATCGGCATCACCACCGGCCACGGCCTGTTGCTGCTGTGCCGGCGGGAGGCGCCTTGATGACCGCCTCTACCCCCGCCGCGGCAACCGCACCTCGAACCGCACATGCTCGCCCTCGTTGCGGGGGCTCAGCTCGCCGCCGTGCGCCAGCGCGAACTGGTGCGCGATGAACAAGCCCAGGCCCAGGCCGTTGCTGGCGTGGAAGCGGGTCTTGAACGGCTCGAACAGGCGCGGCAGCAGGTCCGGGGCGATGCGGCCGCGGTTGCTTACCGTCAGCCGCAGCTGTGCGCCGTCGCTACCGTCCAGCGTCACGTGCACCTGGCCGTCCTCGCCATGGACCAGGGCATTGCTGACCAGGTTGGAGACGATCTGCGAGAGGCGGTCGGCATCGGCGTGCAGGCTCAGGTCGCCGTCGGTGTGCAGGCGCAGTGCGGCGTCCGGATACAGGCGCCGGGCTTCCTCCAGCACCGCGGCCACCACCTCGCCGGCATCGCACGGCGCGCGTTGCACGGTGATGCCGCCGGTGCGGATGCGCGAGAAGTCCAGCAGCTGCTCGACCATGCGCGCCATGCGCCGGCCGCTGCTTTCCATCTGTCCCAGTGTGCGCTGTGCGGCGGCGTCAGGCGGCAGCTGCAGCGCCAGCTTTTCGGCGCACAGCAGCATCACCGACAGTGGCGTGCGCAGGTCATGGGTGAGTACGGCCATCATCGTTTCGTTGAGGGTCAGCGCACGTTCCAGCGACTCGTTGCGCAGCTTGAGCAGGCGGCGCTGCTGGTAGAGCTCGATGAAGACGTTGATCTTGCCGAGAATCACGTGCGGCTCGATCGGCTTGTGCAGGAAGTCCACCGCACCGGCGCCGTAACCCTGGAACGAGCGCACTGGGTCGCTGGGCGAGGCGGTGAGGAAGATGATCGGCACCTCGCGGCTGCGCGCCGCGCCACGCATCAGTTCGGCCAGGGAAAAGCCATCCATCTCCGGCATGTGGACATCGAGCAGGGCCACTGCGACCTCGTGCTGCAGCAGCAGCTCCAGCGCCTCGGCGCCGGAACGCGCGCACAGCACGCGCACATCGTCGCGGCGCAGCAGCGCTTCCATCGCCACCAGATTCTCGGCCACGTCGTCCACCACCAGGATGTTGACGGGCGCGGCGACGTCCAACGGGGCGGCGGGATGGATCAGGTTCATGCGTGAAACTCCGCCAGGCGTTTGCATAAGGCATCCAGGGTGAGCACGGCATCGGCGCCGGCGTGGGCCAGGGCCGAGGCGGGCATCAGCGGCGAGGCCGCGTCGGTGGGCTGCTGGATCCAGGCCGTGCCGCCGCGCTGGCGCACCGCAGCCACGCCGTCGCTGCCATCGCTGCTGGCGCCGGTCAGCAGCAGCGCCAGCAGGCGTTCGCCAAAGGTCTCGGCGGCGCTTTCAAACAGCGGGTCGATGGCCGGGCGCGAGAACAGCACCGGGTCGTCCACCGACAAGGCCAGCGAGTCCTGGCTTTCCACCAGCAAGTGGTAGTCCGGCGGGGCGAAGGTCACCGTGCCCGGGCGCAGCGGCTGCTTGTCCACCGCCTCGCGCACCGGCAGCGCGCAGTCGCCATCGAGCACTTCGCTGATGCTGCTGGGGCGGTCGCGGGGCAGGTGCAGGACGATGAGCACCGGCACCGGCAGGTCGGCCGGCAGGCTGCCCAGCACCGCGCGCAGCGCGGCCACGCCGCCGGCCGAGGCGCCGATGACGATGGCGTCGTAGCGTTGCGCCAGGGCGTGCGTGCTGCTCATGCAACCTTCCGGTACAGGCGCTGTTCGCGCGCGCAGGGCTCGAACGCGGCGGCGTGCGCGCCGAACTGCAGCGATTCCTTGCTGCCCAGGCCGAGGAAGCCGCGATGCACCAGAGCCTCGTGGAACAGGCCGATGGCGCGGTCCTGCAGGCCGCGGTTGAAGTAGATCAGCACGTTGCGGCACGACACCAGGTGCACCTCCGAAAACACGTTGTCCGTGGCCAGGCTGTGATCGGCAAACACGATGTTGCGCTTGAGCCGGCGGTCGAACAGCGCGCCGTTGTAGGCGGTGGTGTAGTAGTCCGCCAGCGACGCACGCCCCCCGGCCAGATGATAGCTGCGGCTGAACTGGGCGATGCGGCTGACGTCAAACACGCCGCTCTCGGCGGCGGCCAGCGCCTCGGGGTTGATGTCGGTGGCGTAGATCAGCGTGCGTTCGAGCAGGCCTTCCTCATGCAGCAGGATCGCCAGCGACCACACTTCCTCGCCGGTGCTGCAGCCAGCCACCCAGATCTTGCTGGACGGATAGGTGCGCAGTACCGGCACCACCTGCTCGCGCAGCACGCGGAAGTAGTCCGGGTCGCGGAACATTTCCGATACCTGCACGGTGAAGTACTGCATGGCCTGGGCAAACACGTCCGGTTCGTGCAGCAGGCGGTGCTGCAGGTCGGCCACGCGCGCGCAGTCGAAGCGGCCCATGGCCTGGCGCACGCGCCGGCGCAGCGAGGACACCGCGTACTGCCGGAAGTCGTAGTGGTAGCGCCGGTAGATCGCCTCCAGCAGCAGCTCCAGCTCCAGGTCGAACAGCGCCGCGGTGGTCATTGCCGCGCGCACCACACCCGGCACAGCGAGACCAGCTTGTCCACGTCGATGGGCTTGGCGATGTAGTCGTTGGCGCCGGCTTCCAGGCAGTGCTCGCGGTCATCGGCCATGGCCTTGGCGGTCAGGGCGATGATCGGCAGGTTCTGCCAGTCCGGGTTGCGGCGGATCTCGCGCATCGCGGTCAGGCCGTCCATCTCCGGCATCATGATGTCCATCAGCACCAAGTCGACATCGCGCACGGCCAGGCGGTCCAGCGCCTCGCGGCCATTGCGGGCGATCTCCAGGGTCACGCCCAGCGGTTCGAGCACGCTGGACAGGGCGAAGATGTTGCGCACGTCGTCTTCGGCCAGCAGCACGGTGCGCCCGTCGAGCACCGCATCGCGCCGGCGCGCCTCGCGCAGCAGGCGCTGCTGGTTGCTCGGCAGCGAGGCTTCCACGCTGTGCAGGAACAGGGTGACCTCGTCGAGCAGGCGCTCGGGCGAGCGCGCGCCCTTGATGATGATGCTCTTGGAATAGCGGCGCAGGCGCTGTTCCTCGTCGCGGGTCAGCGCGCGGCCGGTGTAGACGATCACTGGCGGGAAGGCGACCGCGTCATGCCCGGCCATGCGTTCAAGCAGGTCGTAGCCGCTGCCATCGGGCAGCGCCAGGTCGGTGACCATGCAGTCGAAGGTGTTGGCGACAAGCTGTTCGATGGCTTCGGCAATGGTGCCGACGGCGACGATCTCCAGCTGGTCGCGCGCCAGCAGCAGCTGCAGGTTCTCGCGCAGTTCCTGATCGTCTTCGACGATCAGCAGACGGCGCATCGCGCGGGCGCTGGTTTCCTCCAGCTGCGCGATGGCCCCGGCCAGGCGCTCGCGCGTGGCCGGCTTGATCAGGAAACCGACCGCGCCCAGCTCCATCGCCACCTGCGTGCGTTCCACCGCCGACACCACGTGCACGGGGATGTGCCGGGTGGCCGGGTCGCGCTTGAGGCGTTCGAGCACGCTCAGGCCGGAGACGTCCGGCAGGCCGATGTCGAGCAGGATGCCGCTGGGGCGCATCTGCGCGGCCAGTGCCAGGGCTTCCTCGGCGGTCGGCGCGACGACGCAATCGAAGTCCAGGTCGTGGGCGAGGCTGACCAGCGCGCGGGCGAAGGTGACATCGTCCTCGACGGCGAGAATCAATCGCCCCGGGCGGCTGCGATGCTGGCGATCGTCCTCGACCGGCCCAGCGACGGCGTTCGCGCTTGCCGGCGTGGCGTGATGCGCGCTCGCGGCGGCCGCGGGTGCGGCGTGGTGCACGGGCGAAGGTGTGGGCGATGCAGTGCCGTGCTGGGCTTGCGGCTGCGGCTTGGGCTGCGCCGCCGAAGCAGGCGGGGGCAGCGGCATCTGCGCGGCTTCGGCCGGCGCGCCATCCACCGGCAGCTCCAGGGTGAAGCAGCTGCCGCGGCCGGGTTCGCTTTCCACGCTGATGTTGCCGCCCATGCGCAGCGCCAGGTCGCGCGATATCGACAGGCCCAGGCCAGTGCCGCCGAAGCGGCGGCGGGTGCTGCCGTCGGCCTGGCGGAAGGCCTCAAAGATCACCTCGGTCTGGTCACGGGCGATGCCGATGCCGGTGTCGCAGACCACGAAGCGTACGCGGCGCGGCCCGTGCGCCTGCACCTTCAGGCTCACGCTGCCGTGTTCGGTGAACTTCAATGCATTGGCCAGCAGGTTCTTCAGGATCTGCTGCAGGCGCTGGCTGTCGGCGATGATCTGCGTCGGTGCGCCGGGGTCGGCGCTGATGTCCAGGGTCAGGCCCTTCTGCCGCGCGAGCGGGTCGAAGGTGTCGCGCAGGCGTGCCAGCAGCGAGTCGGTGGGCAGCGTGTCGTCGGCCAGCTCGACGTGGCCGGCCTCGATCTTGGACAGGTCGAGGATGTCGTTGATCAGCGCCAGCAGGTCGTTGTTGGACGAATGGATGGCCTGGGCATACTTCACCTGCTCGGCGGTCAGCGTGCCGTCGCGGTTGTCGGCCAGCAGCTTGGCCAGGATCAGCGAGCTGTTGAGCGGGGTGCGCAGCTCGTGCGACATGTTGGCCAGGAACTCGGACTTGTAGCGCGAAGCGGTGGCCAGTTCCTCGCTGTTGCGCACCAGCTCGGCCTGGGCATTGAGCAGGCGCTGGCGCTGCGCCTCCAGTTCATGGGTGCGCTCTTCCAGCTGCACGTTGGTCTGTTCCAGCTCGGCCTGCTGCTGTTCGAGGTTGACCTGCGAGTGCTGCAGGCTGCGGCTTTGCTCTTCCAGTTCCTCGTTGGCCACGCGCAGTTCTTCCTGCTGGGCCTGCAGTTCCTCGCTCTGGCGCTGGGTTTCCTCCAGCAGTTCCAGCAGCTCGGCGCGCAGCAGCGCGGTGCGCAGGGCCACGCCGATGGTTTCGCCGCAGCGTTCCAGCAGTTCCAGATCGCGGGCTTCGTGATCCACGCCGGCACCTCGCCCCAGTTCGAGCGCGCCGATCACCGTGCCATCGGCGGTGACCGGGGCCAGCAGCAGTTCGGCGCTGCCACTGCGGCCCAGGGCAGAACTGATCTGCAGATGCGCGGCGTCCACGCCGCGTACGCGGCGGGCCTTGCGCTGGCGCAGTGTTTCGCCGAGCTGGCCTTCGCGGGTCGGCAGTTCCTGCGGAATCCCGGGGGCCAGCGCCACGCCGCCCGCCAGGCGCAGGCGTTCGCCTTCCAGCCGGTACAGCGCGCCGACTTGGGCGCCGGTGTAATGGCACAGCACGCCCAACGCCGCTTCGGCCATCTGATGCGGGCTCAGGTCGCCGTGCAGGCTCACCGCCACGCCGTTCTCGCCTTCCTGCAACCACAGCGCGCGCTCGGCCTGGCGCCGCGCGCGGATCGCCTGCATGACGATGAAGCCGGTGAGCAGGAAACAGGTACCGCCGATGGTGCGGTTGACCACCGAAAACGCGGAGTTGTTGCTCGGCGGGGCGATGTTGTAGCCGGTGACCAGCAACACGCACGCCAGCACCGCGATGACCACGGGCATTGCCGGGCGGCCCTGGAACACGGTCACGCCAACGGCCATGAAATACAGCAACCACACGGCGTAACCCAGCGGCGTGACCGATTCGAGCCCGATGGTGGCAAACGCCAGCGTCACCGCTGTCGCGCCAATCACGAAGTCGCGCCTGTTGGCTAGATTCATCGCCCCTGTCCCGATGCTGAAAACCGGCGATACTACCCGAAGCATCCGACTTGACCTACGTACTGCAGTAGGGTTGGTTGTCTGCACATTCTCTTCACAGCACAATCCGAATCATCTGCCGGTTTTGGCCCAGGGGGGACCACATGCCGATGCACCGCACAGCCGCGCGTAGCCAGTTGCAGCAGTCACTGCGCAGCGCCAGAACCCATGCCGCCGCGGCCCTTCAGGGCGCACGGCCATGACCGCGCCGATGCGCCTGCTGCTGGTCGAGGACGAGGAAGACCTGCGCGAACTGCTCGCCGATGTGATGGAGGGGACGGGTGCGGAAGTGCGCACCGCCGCCACTGCCAGCGCGGCGATGGAGCTGCTCGAATCGGGCTACCGCTGCGATGTGGTCTTCAGTGACGTGCACATGCCTGGTCCGACCAGTGGCGCGGACCTGGCCGAATATGTGGCGCGCACATTGCCGCAGACCGCGGTGATCCTGGCTTCCGGGCATCCGCGCTTCCAGTTGCAGCCCTTGCCCGCTGGCACGCAGTTTCTGCAAAAGCCGTTCCGGCTGGCGCAGTTCATGGAGCTGATCCAGCAGCACGCCTGAGCGCTGACGCTCAGGCGTGGATCCAGAAGCCAAACTCGGCAAAGGTTTCGCGGTTCCACCAGCCGGCCTGGCCGGTGCCATAGCGGAAGTTGCGCGCGCCGGCCTGGCTTTGCAGCGGCGCGATGACGTTGCCCGCTGCATCGCGACGCGCGCGCTGGCTGTCGGTTTCCGGCACCACCAGCACGATGTGCCCGGATTTGCCCTCTTCCTTGCGCCGCGCCACCACCAGGCCGAGCGCGCCCTGGTTGGCCGCCAGTTGCAGCTTGTCCAGCGTGCCGGTCTGGCGCCAGCCGAAGCCCGGGCCGAAATCACGCAGCCAGCGGAACAGGTCGTTGGCGCGCATCTCGCGCAGGGTGTTGCCGATCAACGGCTGTACGGATTGCCCGGCCTGCCACTTCAGCAGCGCGGGCGCGGACCACCACACGCGCGGCAGGTATGCCCCGGCCAGATGGCAGAAGTCATGGCTGTAGATGTTGCAGAAAGTCAGGCCATCGCGCGGCTGATAGCGCTTGTGCGTGGGTTTTTCGCTGTCGAGCCAGGCGATGATCGCGGCCAGTTCGGCACGCAATGCATCCGGTGTGCTGCCCTGGCGCCCCGGTTGCCCGGGTTCGTTGAGCGAATGCGCGTTGGCCGGCGCGGTGCGGCGGGTGATGCTGCCGGCGGTGCGCGGCATCCAGACTGCGGGGATGGCGCCGCTGGGCGCGGTGGCGACCGCGGCATCGCCCTGCCTGCGCAGCGACTGCGGCGGTGCGATCACCGCGATCTCCTGCACGTCCGGCGCCGGCTTGAGGTAACGCGCGGCCGCCCAGCCGCGCAGCAGCGCCCCGGCCAGGCTGGTTTCCACCGCGATGAAGCCGTTGACGGTCTTTCCGTCCAGCGCGCGCACCGCATGCCCGTCCGGCAGCTCGCCGACGACATTGCCGCGCGGCGGCGTGCTGATGCGCGGGGCACTGCGCAGATACAGCGTGGACACGCGCGTGTCCACGCGCAGGAACGGGCCGCTGGCGGTCAGCGGCGACGGCGGCGGCACGATGGCTTCGCCAGGGGCAGGCGGCTCGATCAGGGGCGCGGCGTCGCCGATGGCGACCGTTTCGCTCAGGCGCAGGTAGTCGAACAGTGATTGGCCGTAGTACTTGCCGCCGGGCGGCCGGTAGCCTTGGTTGAGGCCCTTGCGCGGATCGTAGCGGCCCGTGTTGTAGGCAATCGCCACCGCGACCATGTCCAGCACGCTCAGCGGCACCCGCTGGCCCAGGCCGATGCGACGGCGGTGTTCCTCCAACTCGTTCAAGGCCACGGCCAGCGTGTCATCGAAGCGCGCGTAGCGGCGCTGCAGGAAGTATGGCGGGTCCTGGCGGAAGAACTGCAGGTCGCGCTGGTACAGGCCAAAGCCATGGCAGAACTTGTCGGGCTTCTGCGCCGCGCGTGCGTACTCGGGTACGTAGCGGGCCATGTCCTGCAGTGCCTGACGGGCGATCTGGAACATTCGCGCGCCCTCGGGCGCCGCTTCCAGTTCGGCGCGGGTGCGAGGGAAGGCACTGCGCCCGCCGCTGGCGTCGAGCGTGTCCCCCACGCACAGGGCCAGCAGCTCGTCCTCGTCCAGACCGGCGCGGCGCAGCAGCGGCCAGACCTCGCCGGTTTCCTGGCAGGCCAGGGCGACGAGGAAGTCCAGGCTGAAGGCGCTGTGCGCCAGCGCCGCTTCAAGGCGTTCGGCAAAGGTCTGCTTGAACCACGCGATATCTTCCCGGTTCGGCATGGCACGGCTCCTGGGTCAACGAGTGGCTTCCTGCATCTGCTGCCGGCCACATCAGCGACAACGGGCCGGCGATGCGCCGCCGGCCACGCTGACGGCGCGCTCACCGCGGCCGCGTCAGCCTGTGGCGAGAACCGCTGCCGGAGCCGCCCCGATGACGCCCCTGGACAAACCCTTGCGCCGCGAGCTGGAAGTGGAAGGTCGCGCCTATACGCTGACGATCGACCCGCAGGGATTGAAGCTGGTCGAAAAGGGCCGGCGCAAGGGCCTGGAACTGGCCTGGCAGGAATTGCTCAACGGCGATGCGGCTTTGGCGGCGGCGCTGCAGGCTTCGGTGGCGCAGGGCCGGTGAGGCGACGTCGGGAACCCTGCCGTACCTCTGCAGGAGCGGCTCTTGTGGCCTTCTCGGCCATCAGCCGCGACCTGCTGGTCAACCGTCGCGGCTGATGGCCGAGAAGGCCACAAGAGCCGCTCCAACAGCTGTTCAATCCGTTTAACCGTTAAACGGGCCACCAAACAACCTCGCCAGCTGCGCCACCGCCGCCTCCGACAATGCCCGGTCCGGCGTGATGTCCTCGTTGCCGTAGTCACTGTCCTGCTGCGCCTGCACCAGGATGCCGTCGCGGCGCGGAATGACGTTGAGGTTGTGGCCTCGCCAGAACAACGCGTAGTCCACTTCCGGCTGCGGGATCAGACGCGCGGTCTGGCCGCGCACCGGCACGATGCTGTCATCGCCGAGCAGGGCACGCGCACCGTAGCCGGTGGCGTTGACGATGACCTTCTCGCGCAGGTCGGCGAACTGGCGCGGGCTTTCAAAGTCACGCGTGTGCAGCTCGCCGCCGTTGGCAAGGAAGTCGTCCATCAGCAGCCGCGAGTAGGCGGTGATGTTGAAGGTCATCTGCGTATAGCGCCTGGCGTACGGCACCGGGAATGGATGCTCGCCGGCCGCCAGCGTGCGTGCAGCCGGGTGCAGGTCGCGCAACAGGCGATGTTCCAGGTCGGCGTACTCGGGCTCGCGGCTTTCACTGTCTGGCCCGGCCGGCTGGTCGAAAGGGGTGTCGGAAAGGAAGTAGCCATCGCGCCATTCCACTGGCTCGCCGGGCAGACCGAGCAGGGTCTGGAAGCGACGGAACGAAGTACGCGCCATCTCTTCCCAGATTCGCTCGAAGTCCGGCGTGTTGTGCTGGGCGGCAATCAGCCGCGAGTCCGGCGACCACACGCCGGTGGCGTAGAACGAGCGCACCTCCGGCGGGCGCTCCCTGGCATAGATGCGCACGCGCAGGCCGGCGCGTTGCGCGACCAGGGCGGTGGTCAGGCCGATGGCGCCGCAGCCGATCACGGCCAGCGCGTCCTCGGCCCGGGCGTGGGCCTGGACCAGACGCACCGCGCGCTCGGCCGCGCCCCAGGACAGCGACCAGCCACTGCCACCATGGCCGTAGTTGTGGACCACGGTCTTGCGGCCGATGCGCTCGGCCTCGATCCGCGGCCCCTGCGCGCGGAACGGACGCGTGCACACGCTGACCGCGACGATGCGGTCGGCACTGGCGCGGATCGGGGCCAGGGCGCGCGGCGGGGCGAAGTGACCGGCCACCGCGTCGGGCGGTGGTGGCGGCACGGCCGGGTGGCGGGGCTCGTTGGCAGCGAAGGCGCTGGTGGAGGCGACGGCGACGGCGGCACCGGCGCCGCGCAGGAATTGGCGGCGTTGCATGGGCGCTTCCTGGTGGGGACCGCCGCAGCATACCCGCCGCGCGCGGGCCAGAACGCGAACCGGGCCGCGGATTGGTGGCGCCTTTGGCCGGTTTCGTCGCCGCGCTGGGCGCCTCGTCGCGCGCGCATCCACAAGCCCGCCGGGCAGGTCTATGCTCGGCCGCACTGAAACCACCGAGTCCGTTCCGTGACCGCCAGCCTGTTCCTGATCGCGCGCCTGCTGTTTGCCTGGATGATCGTGCTGATCGTCGCCAGCAATATCTGGGACGAGCTGTTCGGCCATACCGGCTCGGTCTTCACCCTGATCACGCTGGTGACCCTGGCGATCGTGCTGACCAGCATCGCCACCCATCTGCGCCGGGTGAAGCTGATCGCCGGGCGCCTGGACCACGACACCCTGAGCAGCCGCCAGCGGCGCCAGATCGAGGTGCCGCTGGACACCACCGCCGCCTTTGCCGTGGTGGAAAGCGCGGTGCGGCAGCTGCCGCGGGTGGAGGACATCGAAAGCTCGCCGGGCAGCCTGCAAATTCGCGCCAAGGTGCGGCGCATCGACGCCTCCGCGCCGGATGAGGTTTCGCGCTGGAACGTGTTCGCGCGCTTTGCGATCAAGCGCAACCAGGTGCTGGCCACGCTGACCCCGGGCAAGGGCACCAGCAGCGTGACCCTGCTGTGCGAGCCGGACGCCGGTGCCTGGGTCGACCTGTTCGTGGTCGACGAGGGCAGCAACTACGAAACCGCCGAAGCGGTGGGCCGCGCGATCACCGGCCGGGTGTCGGCGCAGCGCCTGGACGAACAGGCCGCGGCGGTACAGTCGGAAACCGAGAAGGAGCTGGCGGTCGCGCGGCTGAACCTGCTGCACGCGCAGGTCGAGCCGCACTTCCTCTACAACACGCTGGCCAGCGCGCAGGTGCTGGCGCGGACCGACCCGCCGCGCGCCGACCAGATGATCGGCCACCTGATCCAGTACCTGCGCCGCTCGCTGCCCAGCGCCGACGATGCGATGTCCACGCTGGGCGAGGAGCTGGAGCGCACCCAGGCCTATCTGGAAATCCTGCGCATCCGCATGGGCGCGCGCCTGGCGATGCAGCTGGAGGTGCCGTTCGAGCTGCGCCGCCTGCAGCTGCCGTCGATGATGTTGCAGACGCTGGTGGAGAACGCGATCAAGCATGGCCTGGAACCCAAGCCGGGCGGCGGCACGATCTGGATCCTGGCGCGCGCCTTTGATGACCACGCCACGCTGACCGTGGCCGACGACGGCCAGGGCTTCAACAACCACAGCCACGGTACCGGCGTGGGGCTGCGCAATCTGCGCGAGCGGCTGCGCCTGACCTATGGTGGCAAGGCGTCATTCGCGATCGTCTCCAACTTCCCCAGCGGCGTGGCGGCGACGATCACCCTGCCGCTGCAGTACGCACCGCAGCACACGCCGCCGCCGTGGAGCGCACCGGACAGCCGCGTTGCCGGCGCTGCAACGGCCGCGGGCGAGGCGGTCGCGCCGCCGCCCTTGCCGGATGCGGCGCCGGGCACGGGAGGTGTGGCATGAACGGGATACGGGCGCTGGTGGCCGAGGACGAGGCACTGCTGCGGCAGTCGCTGCTGGGGCTGCTGGCCGAGGTGTGGCCATCGCTGGAAATCGTGGCCGAGTGCGAGGACGGGGCCAGCGCGCTGGAGAGCATTGCCGAGTTGCAGCCGGACGTGGTGTTTCTGGACATCCGCATGCCAGGCTTGACCGGCATCGAGGTGGCGCGGGCGATGGGCGAGGTCAGTCCGCGTTCGCAGGTGGTGTTCGTGACGGCCTACGACCAATACGCGATCGACGCGTTCGAGCAGGGAGCGATCGACTATCTGCTGAAGCCGATCACGCGCGAGCGGCTGGCGGCAACGGTGCAGCGGGTGCAGTCGCGGTTGAGCGCGGGATTGCCGGATACGCAGGTGCTGGATGCGCTGCTGGCGCGGTTGTCGGCGCGGCCGGGGACTACGAGTGAGCGGCCGCCGATGGCCTGGATCACGGCGAGCAGTGGACGCGAGACGCGCTTGATCCAGCTGGACGAGGTGGCCTATTTCCAGGCGGACCACAAGTACACGGTGGTGATGACGGCGGACGGGGAGTCGGTGCTGCGGACGTCGTTGCGGGAGTTGCTGGATGTACTGGACCCGCAGGCTTTCAAGCAGATCCACCGCTCGACGATCGTGAACATGAAGGCAGTGGCGTCGGTGATCCGGGACGACAGCGGGAAGGGACGCTTGCGCTTGAAGACGCGGCCGGAGTTGCTGACGGTGAGCCAGCCGTTCATGACCTTGTTTCGGGGGATGTAGGGTAGGGTCATGCCAGGCGGTCGCGGCTGATGGCCCAAGGCCACAAGAGCCGCTCCTACGGGACGCGAGCCCAGATCCATGCCGCAGCGCGCTATGACGGCCAGGGGCCGCATCTGCGATCATTCGCGATTCTTTGCCGTTGCCCACGCCGCTCATGACCGCACCGTTGCATTACACGCCGCTCCGCCGCGAGGTAGGCCCCTTCGCCCTGATGCTGACCGGCCTGGGCTCGATCATCGGCTCGGGGTGGTTGTTCGGCGCCTGGCGCGCGGCCGGGCTGGCCGGGCCGGGGGCGGTATGGGCCTGGGTGCTGGGGGCGGCGATCATCACCACGATCGCGCTGGCCTATGCCGAGTTGGGCGCGATGTTCCCCGAATCGGGCGGCATGGTGCGCTACAGCCATTATTCGCACGGCTCGCTGGTCGGCTTCATCGCCGGCTGGGCGAACTGGATCGCGATTGTGTCGGTGATTCCGGTGGAGGCCGAGGCCTCGGTGCAGTACATGGCATCGTGGCCGTGGGCCTGGGCGCAGGGGCTGTACGTGTCGCAGCCCGGCGGGGCCGGTGAGTTGACGGTGCCGGGGCTGCTGATCGCGGCGGTGCTGGTGCTGGTGTATTTCCTGCTCAACTTCTGGAGCGTGAAGTTGTTCGCGCGCTCGAACACGGCCATCACCGTGTTCAAGCTGGTGGTGCCGGCGGCGACGGGCATCGCCTTGATCGCCAGTGGCTTCCACCCGGGCAACTTCGGCGTGGGCGTGCATGGCGACAACCATGTCATCGACATGTCGGCGGTGCTGACGGCGGTGGCGACGGCGGGCATCGTGTTCAGTTTCAATGGCTTCCAGAGTCCGGTGAACCTGGCGGGCGAGGCGCGCAATCCTGGCCGCAGCATTCCGTTCGCGGTGCTGGGATCGATCGCGCTGGCGACGGTGGTCTATGTGATCCTGCAGGTGGCGTACATCGGCGCGGTGCCGCCGGACCTGCTGGCCAAGGCGGGCTGGCATGGCATCGATTTCCGCTCGCCGTTCGCGGAGCTGGCGATCATCGTCAACCTGCACTGGCTGGCGATCCTGTTGTACGTGGATGCCTTCATCAGTCCGTCGGGTACGGGCATCACCTATACCGCGACGACGGCGCGGATGATCTACGGCATGGAGAAGAACGGCACGATGCCGAAGCTGCTGGGGCAGGTGCATGCGCACTGGGGCGTGCCGCGGCCGGCGATGCTGTTCAACCTGGCGGTGTCGTATCTGTTCCTGTTCTTCTTCCGCGGCTGGGGCACGCTGGCGGCGGTGATCTCGGTGGCGACGATCATTTCCTATCTGACCGGGCCGGTGAGTGTGATGTCGCTGCGGCGCACGGCGCCGGAATTCCATCGGCCGCTGCGGGTGTTCGCGTTGCCGGTGATGGCGGCGGTGGCGTTCGTGATGGCGACGGAGTTGTTGTACTGGGCGCGCTGGCCGCTGACAGGGGAGATCATCCTGCTGATGGTGGTGGCGCTGCCGGTGTATGCGTACTACCAGGCGAAGGCGCGCTGGGCGGATTTCGGCCGCCAGTTGAAGGGGGCGTGGTGGATGATCGTGTATCTGCCGACGATCGCGCTGATGTCGTGGGCGGGCAGTACGACGTT
>DASPIU010000077.1:0-48401 GCA_035629025.1 Stenotrophomonas sp. | reverse complement strand
ACTCTCATTCCCTCGGAGTCATTACGCCACATGTATCCAACAGCGGCGACGTATGACTGCCGACCGTCCGGGTCTTTGAACAACTATGGATTGTTGGCGGCGCATTTATAGCGATTGAAATTCCTGCCAGTCCCCCATCGGCCGCAACGGGATCGACGCTCAGGAGCCTGCCAAGCCGGGGGTCTTAATAGCGCTGGTAGCTTACCCTCGACCCCTCCGTATCCAAGGGCCTACCATGGCGATCACCCCGTTTCCCCGGTTCCGCCGAATGGCCTTCGCCCAAGCTCTCGCCCAGCTCCGTCGTGCCATGGCCTGAGCTAGCAGGCGCTAGCCGACGCCACCGGCATCACGCCATCCAGATCAAGCGCTACGAAGGTGGCAGCACACAGCCCTCTCTCGACGGCGTCGACCATGGACCAGGCCCCGTGGAATTCCATGCACGCGCTTGATAACGACACTGCCCCTCCCCCTTCCCCGAAAGCAGCAGGCTCGTCGCACCACCGCTGCTACGTGTACTTCAGTTCCCCCGACGAATGGCGAACATGGACTTCCTCCGCTGCAGATGCGCCCCGCATCTACGGCTCGCGGCTGGAACAGGCCAACAAGCCCACTGCGGCTGGGATCGACAACAACAAGCAGGGCAACCGGGTCAACGGCGAGAACCTGGACAAGACGCGGCGCTGCTTTGGCCAGCGCGTGCGCGATATCTGCGAGCGCACCAACCAGAGCTCAAGGTGGCAGCGACGCGGACAAGGCGAGGGCCTTAATCGCCAAGTGATTGAGAAAAGCCAATCAGCTGGCCATTCGGCAAGCTTGATGCCAACTTCATTCAAGCAGCCTCTTTCCGTAAGTACACCAAAATTCCGTCTGCAATAGGAATTGGGGCCGGGACATCCAGCCGAATCACCTTATGGGATATCTCGAAACCGATAGGGAAGTCGGCTATCACCTCACTCTCCACGCATGACGCGATTTCGGCGAACCCCTCAACCTCGCCATCAACATAAAACTCAATGGTGAGCGCCTTTTCTCCATCTATACGGCCAAGAACAGCCCTCACGTCAGGAGTGATCTCACCCCAAAGTGCACGAACTATGCTCATCGTTACTTGCTGGCTAAGATCAACGCTCATCGAGTGGCCTCGCTGGGACGACATGAGTTCCATTCGACCTATAATGGATTATTCCGGTTGGCCGGCCCTCATCCAGGCTCGACTTCGCCGCCGCAGGTCAATCGAACTCAGCGCTCCACACCCAGATGCGCCAATACCTGCTGCGCCAACACCTCGGCATTCTCCCCATCCGCGCGCAGATGCAGCTCCGGCGCTTCCGGCGCTTCATACGGCGAGTCGATACCAGTGAAGTTCGGAATCAGCCCAGCGCGCGCCTTGGCATAGAGCCCCTTCACGTCACGCGCCTCGGCCACCGACAGCGGCACATCGACATAGACCTCGACAAATTCGCCCTCGGCAAAGCGCTCGCGGGCCATGCGCCGCTCGGCGCGGAACGGCGAGATGAAGCTGACCAGCACGATCAAGCCAGCGTCGGCCATCAGGCGCGCGACTTCAGCAACACGGCGGATGTTCTCGACGCGGTCCTCATCAGTGAAGCCAAGGTCGCGATTGAGACCATGGCGCACGTTGTCGCCATCGAGGATGAAGGTGTGATAGCCGAGCGCATGCAGGCGCCGGTCCACCAGGTTGGCAACGGTGGACTTGCCCGCGCCCGACAGGCCGGTGAACCACAGCACCTTTGGTACCTGACCCTTGATCCGGGCGCGCGCCGCGGCGTCCACGTCCAGATGCTGCCAATGCACGTTGCCGGCGCGGCGCAGGGCGAAGTCGAGGGTGCCCGCGCCGACGGTGGCGTTGGTCTGGCGGTCGATGAGGATGAAGGCGCCCAGTTCGCGTTCGCGGGCATACGGGGCGAAGGCGATGGCTTCATCCAACGCAAGATTGCAGTAGCCCACCTCGTTCAAGGCCAGGCGCTTGGCGGCCAGGCGCTCCTGGGTGTTCACGTCGATACGGTGCTTGATCTCGCTGACGCTGGCGGCCACGGTGCGCGTGCCGATCTTCAGCCAGTACGGGCGGCCCGGCAGCAAGGCGGTGTCGTCCAGCCACAGCAGGTGCGCGGCGAACTGGTCGGCGACTTCGGGCGGGTCGCCGGCGGCGGCGATGACATCGCCGCGGCTGACGTCGAGCTCGTCTTCCAGGGTCAACGTGACTGCCTGGCCGGCGCGTGCGCTGGTCACATCGCCATCGGGCGCGATCACCCGGGCAATGCGCGAACGCCGGCCCGAGGGCAGCACCACCACCGCGTCGCCCGGCCGCGCCTGGCCGGCGCTGAGGGTGCCGGCAAAGCCACGGAAGCCCTGGTGCGGGCGGTTCACCCACTGCACCGGCAGGCGCAATCCGGTGGCGGCAGGCGGCTCGGGCAGCGGTACGGTTTCCAGATGTTCCAGCAGGCTCGGCCCGCTGTACCACGGCATGCGCGCCGAGCGCGTGGACAGGTTGTCGCCTTCCAGCGCCGACAGCGGGATCGCCTGCACCGACTGCAAGTCGAGCTGCGCGGCCAGGGCGTGATATTCGGACTCGATCGCCGCGAACACACCAGCGTCATAGCCGACCAGGTCCATCTTGTTGACCGCCAGCACGATGCGCTGGATGCCCAGCAGCGAGGCGATGAAGCTGTGGCGGCGGGTCTGCGCCAACAGGCCCTTGCGCGCGTCCACCAGCACCACGGCGAGGTCGGCGGTGGACGCGCCGGTCGCCATGTTGCGGGTGTACTGCTCGTGGCCGGGGCAGTCGGCGACGATGAACTTGCGCCGGTCGGTGTCGAAGTAGCGGTAGGCCACATCGATGGTGATGCCCTGCTCGCGTTCCGCGGCCAGGCCGTCCAGCAGCAGCGCGTAATCGATGCGTCCGCCTTGCGTGCCATGGCGGCGGCTGTCGCGCTCCAGCGCCGCAAGCTGGTCGTCGAACAGGCGCTTGCTGTCGTACAGCAGGCGGCCGATCAGCGTGCTCTTGCCATCGTCAACGCTGCCGCAGGTGATGAAGCGCAGCAGGGGCTTGGTTTCGTGGCGATGGAGATACGCCGCAATGTCGGGAACGGGGACCGGGGACCGGGGACCGGGTTCGCGCAATCCGGCTTCCACGTCTGCCTGGGCAGCGTTGGTGATCCTGTTGCCGGTTGCCGATTGCTGCGCCATCAGAAATATCCCTCGAGCTTCTTCTTTTCCATCGACTCGGATGGGTCGTGGTCGATCACCCGGCCCTGGCGTTCGGAACTGGTGGCGACCAGCATTTCGGCAATGATCGCCTCCAGCGTGTCCGCCTCCGACTCGATGGCGCCAGTGAGCGGATAGCAGCCCAGGGTACGGAAGCGCACCGAGCGCAGCTGCGGGGTTTCGCCCTCGCGCAGCGGCAGGCGGTCGTCATCGACCATGATCAGCGCGCCATCGCGCTCGACCACCGGCCGCGGCGCAGCAAAATACAGCGGCACCACCGGGATCGCCTCGCGGTAGATGTACAGCCAGATATCCAGTTCGGTCCAGTTCGACAGCGGGAACACGCGCACGCTCTCGCCGGCATGCACGCGCGTGTTGTAGAGATTCCACAGTTCCGGGCGCTGGTTCTTCGGGTCCCAGCGGTGGCGATCATTGCGAAACGAGAACACGCGCTCCTTGGCGCGCGACTTCTCCTCATCGCGGCGCGCGCCGCCGATGGCTGCGTCGAACTTCCACTTGTCCAGCGCCTGCTTCAGCCCCTGGGTCTTCATCACGTCGGTGTGCACCGCTGCGCCGTGGCTGACCGGACCGATATCGCGGGCGATACCGTCGGGGTTGATGTGCACGCGCAGCTCCACGCCGGTCTCGGCGACGCGGCGGTCGCGGAAGGCGATCATCTCGCGGAACTTCCAGCGCGTGTCCACGTGCAGCAGCGGGATCGGCGGCGGCGCCGGCGCAAAGGCCTTCAGCAGCAGGTGCAGCAACACCGAGCTGTCCTTGCCGACCGAGTACAGCAGCACCGGATTGGCAAAACCGGCCGCGACCTCGCGCAGGATGTGGATGCTTTCGGCTTCGAGCCTGTCCAGGTGGGACAGCTGGGCCGGGTGGGAAAGAAGTGGAAGACTCATTGCCGCCATGCGTCGGAGTGGCCGGGCAAGTCTAGCACCGACCGGAAGGGCCCCAGTCTGGGCAGCCGGGCGCGCGGCCTGAAATAAGCGCCGGGCATAAGCCGATAACCCCTGCTCCTTTCTGCCCGCGCCGGGGCTTGCCTAGCATCGGCTTCCCACTTTCTCTGGAATCGGCATGACCGCCGCCAGCCCCGCCTTGCCCGCCAGCCCGCTCCCGGAGGAGCGCCGGGCGCTGCTGTCGCGCGTGGTCGAAGGCCTGGATGCGCCCTCGCTGTGGTGGCTGTCCGGCTACGCCGCCGGCCTGGCGCAGGCGCATGCCGCGCCGCCCTCGCTGGCCCTGGTGGCGGGCGGCGCGCCCGGCGCCGAACGCGGCGAGGAACGCCGCCTAACCGTGCTTTACGGCAGCCAGACCGGCAACGCCCGGCGTACCGCCGAGCGTCTGGTTGCCGCCGCCGAAGCGGCCGGCCTGCGCGTGCGCCTGCAACGTGCCGATACCTACCCTACCCGTGAGCTGGCCAGCGAACGCCTGCTCTACCTGGTCATCAGCACCCAGGGCGAAGGCGATCCGCCGGACGATGCGATCGGTCTGGTCGAATTCCTGCAAGGCCGGCGCGCACCCAGGCTGCCGGAACTGAAGTTCGCCGTGCTCGGCCTGGGCGACTCCAGCTATGCCGACTTCTGCGGCATTGCCCGGCGCCTGGACGCGCGCCTGGCCGAACTCGGCGCACAGCGCCTGCGCCCGCTGGCCGAGGCCGACCTGGACATCGACAGCGTCGCCGCGCCCTGGCAGGAACAGGTGTTGCACGATGCCCGCGAACACCTGGCCGTGGCGCCCAGCGCCGGCGCCAAGGTCACGCCCCTGCGCGGGCCGGCCAGTGCCAGCTTCGATCACGCCCATCCCTTCAACGCCGAGGTGCTGGCCAACCAGGTGATCAGCGGCCGCGAGTTCAAGGGTCCGGCTTATGCGCAATACGGCCAGCCGAGCAAGCGCGTACGCCATGTGGAACTGTCGCTGGCCGGCAGCGGCCTGCATTACGAGCCGGGCGATGCGCTGGGCCTGCGCCACCGCAACCCGCCGGCACTGATTGAACCAGTGCTTGACGTGCTGCAACTGGATGGTCATGCCGACGTCACCATCGGGGCCCAGACTCTGCCCCTGTCCGAGTGGCTTGCCAGCCACCGCGAACTGACCAAGCTGTCGCGGCCGTTCCTGACCGCGCATGCCGAGCGGTCGGGCGCGGCCGAACTGCAGGCGCTGCTCGCCCCTACCCAGACTGCCGGCCTGGCGACGCTGCTCGCCGACCACCAGGTGATCGACGTGTTGCGTCGCTGGCCGGCGGATTGGGACCACGAGGGCCTGCTGGCCGCGCTGCGGCCGCTGGCACCACGGCTGTACTCCATCGCCTCCAGCCGCAAGCGCGTGGGCGACGAAGTCCACCTGGCCGTGGATGAGCTGGAATATCACGCACACGGCCATGCCCACGTCGGCTCGGCCAGTGGCTTCCTCGCCGCGCTGGCCGAAGGCGATACCACCGGCGTCTACATCGAGCCCAACGAACGCTTCCGCTTGCCGGCCGACGACAGCCGCGACGTGCTGATGATCGGCCCGGGTACCGGCGTGGCGCCGTTCCGCGGCTTCGTGCAGGAACGCGCCGAGCGCGGCGCGCGCGGGCGCAACTGGCTGTTCTTCGGCGCGCGCCATTTCAATCGCGATTTTCTCTACCAGGCCGAATGGCAGCAGGCCCTGGCACGTGGCGAGCTGCACGAACTGGACCTGGCGTTCTCGCGCGACCAGGCCGAAAAGATCTACGTCCAGCACCGCCTGCGCCAGCGCGGCCGCGAGGTCTACAGCTGGCTGCGCGAGGGCGCCCACCTGTACGTGTGCGGCGCGGTGGCCATGGGCAAGGACGTGCATGCGGCGCTGCTGGAGATCGTGGCGACCCATGGCGGCCTGGATGCCGAGGCCGCGGCCGAATATCTCGGCGGGCTGTTGAAGGAGGGGCGGTATGCGCGGGATGTTTACTGAAGCGGGAATGGGGAATCGGGAATTGGGAATGGGGTGCGCTCCGTGACCGCTCATTCCGTCGAAGACATCAAGTCGCAAAGCCGGCGGCTGCGCGGTTCGCTGCTGGACAGCCTGGCTGATCCGGTTACCGGCGCGCTGCGCGAGGACGACCAGACCCTGATCAAGTACCACGGCAGCTACCAGCAGGACGACCGCGACCTGCGCGAGGAGCGCCGCCGGCAGAAGCTGGAGCCGGCCTACCAGTTCATGATCCGCACGCGAACGCCGGGCGGCGTGGTGACGCCAGCGCAATGGATGCAACTCGATGCCATCGCCACGCGCTACGGCAACCATTCGCTGCGCGTGACCACGCGCCAGGCGTTCCAGTTTCATGGCGTGATCAAGCGCGAGCTGAAGGCGACGATGCAGGCGATCAACGCCGCGCTGATCGACACCCTCGCCGCCTGCGGCGATGTCAATCGCAACGTGCTGGTCGCGGCCAACCCGCTGCTGTCGCCAGTGCATGCGCAGCTGTATGCCGATGCCGCGCGCACCTCCGAACACCTGCTGCCCAATACCCGCGCCTACTACGAAATCTGGCTGGACGAGGAACGCGTGGCCGGCAGCGGCGAGGAAGTCGAGCCGGTGTACGGCGAGCGTTATCTGCCGCGCAAGTTCAAGATCGGCTTCGCGTTGCCGCCGCTCAACGACGTGGACGTATTCGCCAATGATCTGGGCCTGATCGGCACCGTCGAGGAAGGCGTGCTGACCGGCTATCACCTGAGCATTGGTGGCGGCATGGGCGCGACCCATGGCGACGCGGAAACCTGGCCGCGCGTGGGCAACGTGGTCGGCTGGTTCCCGCGCGAGCGTCTGCTGGGGATCGCCACGGCGGTGGTCACCACCCAGCGTGACTTCGGCAACCGCGAGCAGCGCAAGCGCGCGCGTTTCAAGTACACCATCGACGACCGTGGCCTGGACTTCATCGTCGCCGAGATCGAGCGCCGTGCCGGTTTTGCGCTGGCGCCTGCGCGCGCCTTCAACTTCGAGCACAACGGCGACCGCTATGGCTGGGTCGAAGGCGAGGACGGCCGCTGGCACCTGACCCTGTCGCTGCCGGCCGGACGCATTGCCGATGCCGACGGCCGCACCGCCCTCACCGGCCTGCGCCAGATTGCGCGCCTGCACGAGGGCGAGTTCCGCCTGACCCCGAACCAGAACCTGGTCATTGCCGGCGTGCCGGCCGCGCAGCGCGGGCGCATCGACGCGCTGGTCGCCGAACACGGGCTCGATGCCGGCAACCGCGCGCCCACGGCGCTGGCGCGCGGTGCGATGGCCTGTGTCGCCCTGCCCACCTGCGGGCTGGCGATGGCCGAGGCCGAGCGCTATCTGCCCGATTTCAGCGCGCGCCTGCAGCCGCTGCTCGAACGTCACGGGCTGGCCGATACGCCGATTGTCCTGCGCCTGTCCGGCTGCCCGAACGGTTGCTCGCGACCGTACCTGGCCGAAATCGCCCTCGTCGGCAAGGCACCCGGCCGCTACAACCTGATGCTCGGCGGCGACCGCCGCGGCCAGCGCCTGAACACCCTGTACCGCGAAAACATCACCGAAGCCGACATCCTTGCCGCGCTCGATCCGTTGCTGGCGCGTTATGCCGCCGAACGCGCCGAGGACGAGGGCTTTGGTGACTTCCTGCACCGCCAGGGCGTGGTCGCCCTGCCCGCCTATCCCACCCACCGCCAAGTGCAACTGGAACTCGTATGACCGCCCTGTCCGCCTCGCCGGCCACGCCCGATGCCCTGTACGACCTCGACGCCCTCAATGCGCGTCTGGAGCGATGCAGCGCCGAAGAGCGCGTCGCCTGGGCCCTGGCCAATGGGCCGGCGCAGCCTGCGCTGTCGTCCAGTTTCGGTGCGCAGTCGGCGGTGGCGTTGCACATGCTGAGCCAGCAGAAGCCGGACATTCCGGTGATCCTGATCGACACCGGCTACCTGTTCCCCGAGACCTACCGCTTCGCCGACCAGCTCACCGAACGCCTGCAGCTCAACCTCAAGGTCTTCCGCCCGCTGGTCAGCCGCGCCTGGATGGAAGCGCGCCATGGCCGCTTGTGGGAGCAGGGCGTGGTGGGCATCGAGCAGTACAACAACCTGCGCAAAGTGGAACCGATGCGCCGTGCGCTCGACGAGTTGAACATCGGCACCTGGTTCACCGGCCTGCGCCGGCAGCAATCGGCCAGCCGCGCGCAGACCCCGATCGTCACCCGCCGCGGCGAGCGCTACAAGATCAGCCCTATTGCCGACTGGACTGACCGCGACGTTTGGCAATACCTCAAGCAGCACGAGCTGCCCTATCACCCTCTGTGGGACCAGGGCTATGTGTCGATCGGCGATTTCCACACCACCCGCCGCTGGGAGCCGGGCATGCGCGAAGAGGACACACGCTTCTTTGGCCTGAAGCGCGAATGCGGGATTCACGAGGATATTTGAGCGGGTGGTTGGGCAGGGAAAGAGCCTTTCGTCTCTACCCATATTGCGATCCGTTGGCTCGCGCCTTCGTTTGTCGCAGCTGAAGCCGCTCCTACAACAACCCCGGCCAATACCCTCCACACCCACCATCATCAGCTCGCGCCGAACCGCTCTCCCATCCGCCAGCGCGATCTGTCGGGCGGTCGGGGGCAGGCCCTGCCAGGACCGTAGGCAACATGGATGTTGCCTACGAGGCTCCAAGGATGGATTCACGCCGTGTCCTGGCAGGGCCTGCCCCCGGCTGCCACGCACACACCAAAGACAGCCGATCAACATCGAAGGCGCACAAAGCCCCAGCGCGCAGCGCATAAAAGCAAAGCGGCCGCAGGCCGCAACCCCCCAAACCCCTCACCCCAACCCAAGAAACCGCGCCGCCCGCCCCCACCGCCGCAACCACCCCCACTCCACCAACCGCACCACCACCAGACTCAACCCGAACAACGGCAACACCACCCCCAACACCACAATCAACACGAACGCCCCCAACGCCAACCGCGAAGTCCCATCCGGCAACGGCGCACCCAACTGATCCGGCCGCCGCCGGCGCCACCACAGCAACACCGCGCTCACGCACACCAGCGTCAATCCCGTCGCCGTGAACAACCCCAGCATCTGATTCGGCCAACCAAACAACTGGCCCTCGTGCGCGGACACGCCCACCCCTACCATCCGGTCGATCAACGGCCGCTGCGCGAAATCCACCCGCTTCAACACCTGCCCGTCAGCGGACAGATCGATGTTCACCCGCTGCGTGCGGTCCGCGGCATCGGAGCGCAGCTTCCACGGCCCGCCATCACGATCCGGCGGCGCGATCAGCACCGGCGCGGCCAGCGACAAAGACTGTGCACGTGGCAGCAAGACATCGAGCGGCGCGTACGCACCCGCAGCCATCTGCTTGCCCATGCCCATGTCCATCTGCATGTCGCCCGCCATCGCCATGCCCGCATGCATCGCGTGCATCTGCGCCTGCGCGTCACGCTGCTGCTGGGCCAGCTCCTGGCGCCGGCCCTGACTCCAGTCCTGGCGCACTTCGTGGCCCGCCGCCACTTCGCGCACCTGCTTCAGCAGCGCGCCCCAGTTCTGGCTCCACGGCAGGCCCGACACGATCAGGAACAGCGCCAGCAGCGACACCCATACGCCACTGACCGCATGCACGTCGCGCCAGAACATCCGCCCGCCGCGCCCCAACCGCGGATACAGCACGCCGCCGGCGCCATGCCACTGCCGCGGCCACCACAGCGCCAACCCGGTCAGCAGCATCGCCACCGCCCAGGACGCGGCCAGCTCCACCAGCATCGAGCCGGCGCGCCCCATCAGCAGCTCGCCATGCAGATAGAACAACAACCGCATCGGTCGCCGGTTCTCGTCGGCCTTGCCGAGCACGCGCAGCGAATACGGGTCCACGTACACGCGCCACAATTTCTGGTCCTGCATGACCAGCACACGCGCCGCACTGCTGCCGGCCACCGGCAGTTCGTAGGCATTGAGCACGCCGCCGGGCAGCGCGTGCAGCGCCGCGCTCACCTGCGCGGACGCTGCCGCGGCGGGGCCGGTGATCGCCAGGCGGTCGTAGCCGCGATCCAGCCAGGCTTCGATCTGCGGCTTGAACAGATACAGCGAGCCGGTCAACGCCAGCCACAGCACCAGCGGGATGCAGAACAGCCCGGCATAGAAGTGCCAGCGCCACAGCGTGCGGTAACGCGGCCAGCGCCGGGGCAATGCGGGTTCAGGGGCCATGGCTCAGTACCGGTAGCGCAGCTCGGCCGTCCAGGTGCGGCCGGGATACGGGTGATAGACGTAGTAGCGCGCGTTGCTGAGGTTGTCCACGCCCAGCGCCAGCGTGCAGCCCTCGCCCAGGGTGACATCGGCGCGCGCATCCAGCACCAGGTAGCGGCTGGTGCCGCCAAAGGTGTCCGGGTTGCTGTCGCTTTCGTCCAGCGAGTTGTACTGCCGGCCCGAGTAGCGCCCACCCAGCGAGGTGCGCAACCACGGCGTGAGGCGGTAGCTGGCCAGCACATCGGCGCGGAAATCGGGGATGCGGTAGAACGCCTTGCCGACGCTGGCCGGGTTGCGGCGGTTCTCCAGCGTCACCGCGTGGTTCCATGCCGCGCTGGCGACCAGGTCGAAGCCGGGCCACCACAGGTCGTGCGCCTCCCAGGCCACTTCCAGGCCGCGCGTGCGCACCCGGTCCACGTTCTGGATGCGGGTGACGTTGGGAAATACCGTGGTGTCGGTCTGGCTGAAGAGCGTGTCGCGTACGTCATCCTCGTACAGCGACAGGCGCAGATTGCCGAGCTCGCCAGCATGCTCGAAGCTCAGATCCTTGGAGAAGGCGTCTTCCGGTTGCAGGTTGGGGTCGCTGTTGATGATCGCGTTGCCGCTGAGGCTGCCCTGGAACAGCTCGCTCACCGTCGGCCAGCGCAGCGCGCGCGCCAGCGACAACCGCGCGGTCCAGCCCTCGCCCAGCATCCGCGTCAGCGACAACTTCGGCGACAGCCCGCTGTCACGCCGCGCCGGGTACAACGCCAGGCCATTGCCGTCGCGGCGCAGACCGTCTTCGGCGCGCCATTGCTCCCAGCGCAGCCCACTGGTGAGCGACCAGTCCGGGTTGAGGCGCCATTCGTCCTGTACATACAGCGCGCCAGTGCGCGTGGTGCCGGCAAACGCGGATTGCAGCGACAGCGGCGCGCCGCGACGCCAGTCGTCGGTACGCCACAGCGTGCTGTCGAGACGATAGCGGTCCAGATGCAGGCCAAAAGCCAGGCGGTGCGCGGCATCGGCGCTGGCGGCAAACCCGGCCTCGGCGTCCAGGTTGCTCCAGCTGCTGCCGTCGGCATCGCCAATCGTGCCGGGGCCATCACCCGGACCGCTGGCGCTGCGCACGCGATCGCGCGGTGTATCCAGTTGCGAAGCCACCAGTGAGTAGCGCCAGCCGCTGTCGCCACCGGCCTTGAACGAGATGCCATACAGGCGCCGCCCGCTGTCGCCGTGGCCCGGCGCGAAGGCATTGGCCGGCAGCACGTAGCGCCTTCCATCCAGCGCCACCGCGCCCTGCGAGATCACCCGCCCATTGGCATCGCGCAGCCAGCTGCCTACCTCGTTGTCCAGGCGCTGCCGCCAGTCCGCCACGTTCAGCGCCAACTGCGCGTCCGCGGCCACGTCATAGGTCATGCGCAGCGCGATCTGGTCGTTGCGCATGTCGGTGGCGCCTTCGCTGTTGACGCCCATCAGCAGCGCATCGCGGCCAAACTGGTCGCGGTAAGGCACCGCGCCGGTTACCGCCACATCGCCTGGGGCGGCGGCCACGATTGAGCGCAAGGCGCTGTAGTAGCTCAATGGGTGGCTCTGGTTGTCGAGGCGGTCCAGCCCCAGGCGCCACGCGAACGCGCCGCGACGGTCGCCAATGCTGGCGTCGAAGTGGCGCCCGTCGTAGTGGCCGCGCTGGCCGTATTCGCGGAAGTCCTGGCGCAGGAACTGCATGCCGCCGCCTGCGCTGAAGCCGTCGGGCATGCGCGTGTGCATCAGGATGGTGGCGCCAAGCGAATTGCCCGGGAAGCGCGCCGAGTACGGGCCGTACAGCACGTCCACGCTCTGCAGGTCGCCGGGCGCGACCAGCGACCAGCGCGGGGCGAAGCTGAAATCCGAGCCAAGCAGGTTGCTCAGCAACAGGCCATCGGCATACACCAGGGTGCGCGCGGACTGGCGGCTGCTGGTACCGCGCACGGAGACGATGCCGTTGTTGTCGCCGGTGAAGCGCTTGCGTACGTGCAGGTTGGGTGCATAGCGCAGGGCGTCTTCGGCGGTGACCAGGTTGATGCGGTCCAGTTGCGCGGCATCAATGCGGGCCAGTGGCGCAGGACTGTCCGGCGGCGCGGGTTCATTCGCATTGGCGCGGACATTGATGGTGTCCAGGCGCTGGATGGCGCCGGCGTCATCGGGGGCGTCGGTTTCGTTGGCGTGCGCCTGGCCGGCGAACGCCGGGCCATACGACAGACAGGCAAGCGCCAGCAGACGCGCGCCGCGGCGGGCACGCGCACAGGGCGCAGCGGTAAAGAGCGGCATGAGGTACTCCTTGACACGACAGGACGCGAGCCACCAGGCGGCGGCGCACGAGCGGCATTCCGTGCGGATCAGGCGTACAGCGGCGGCCCGCGCGCGGCATGCGCCGGCCAGGCCAGGGATTCCAGTGTGGGCGCACGCCGCACCAGCGGCGGACGCACGGTGCGTGAGCTCGGCAACAAGGCGAGCAGGAACAGCAGCAGCGGCAGCAGGCGCACAGCCAGCACGCAGTAGTCGCAGGCCGGGCCGTCGTGCGAAGCGTGACCATCTCCGCCGGCGTGTGCTGCCAGGGCCTGGGCATCCGTGGACGAGGACATCGGCGCCATCGCGTCGAGCGCCACCCGCTTCAAGCCTTGCGCCGTACACATCTCCGCGAACCCGCCCGTGGTTGGCGCCTGCAGCGCACGGCTGAGCAGCGGCGCACACAACAGCAGCAACACCGCCAGCCAGGCGAGCCGGGTGAAGCAGGTCTGCAGGGGCCGGGAACGGAGCACGGCGCCAATTCTAGCCTCGCGCCGTGAAGCCGCAGTGCGTGAAGATCAAGCGCGCGACGCTTTGCCGCAGCGAGCGCACCTCGGCTAGGTGGTGATCGTCTGGGTCAGCGATTCCCAGGTCGGCGGCGGCGGCCAGTTCGGTGCCTGGTTGCCGTCGAGCACGCGGCGCAGGTCGCGCTTGTCGATCTGCGGGGCCAGCACATGCACCAGTTCCAGCGCGTAGTCGCGCAGCACGCGGTCGCGCGGCAGCACCGCCCAGGCGATGCACTCGGCCACCGGCGCCGGCGCGGGCCAGGCACGCAGGTCGGTGTCGTCACCGCCTACTGCCATTTCCGCGACCAGGCCCACGCCCAGGCCCGTGCGCACATAGGTCTTGATCAGGTCGGCATCCAGCGCGGTCAGGGCGATGCGCGGCTCCAGCCCGACCTGGGCAAAGGCGCGCTGCAGCGAGGAGCCCGGGCGAGTCGAGGATTCGTAGCTGATCAGCGGTTGGACAGCCAGCGCCTGCATGTCCGGTGCGGCACCGGGGCGGTCCAGCTCATGGCCGCGCGGCACGATCACCAGCCGCCGCCAGCGGTACAGAGGTACGGCGATGCCGGCGCCGGGTTCGCCGCCAGCGGTACTGACCACGGCGATGTCGGCATCACCGGCGCTGAGCAGATCCAGCGCGGCGCTCTCGGCGGCCTGCTGCAGGTGCACGCTGACCTGCGGGTAGGCGTGCTTGATCTGCGCCACCGCCGGCGGCAGGACGAAGCGCGCCTGGGTATGGGTGGTGGTCAGGGTGAGCTGGCCCTGCGCCTCGCGGCGCTGGTTGGCGGCGTAGGTGCGGATGTTGTTGGCCTCGGCCAGCACCGCCCGAGCACGCTGGATCACTTCGCTACCGGCCGGGGTCACCGTCTCCAGGCTGCGGCCCTTGCGCACGAACAGAAGGAAGCCGAGCTCGTCTTCCAGTTGCTTGAGCTGCTTGGACAGACCCGGCTGCGTCGCGTGCACGCGCGCCGCCGCCAGGGTGATGTTGAGTTCGGCATCGGCGATGGCGACCAGATAGCGAAGTTGCGTGAGCGTCATCGGAAGGAACCGGGGTCGACGGGAGGCTGCGGGACGACTGTACGTGAATCCGCCTGCGCTGCTTATAACCGCGCGCTATTTGCAGGATGCATGATGTCATTTCCGACGGCTATAAGCGGGGTTTACGGTCAGCCCTCCCTCCCCTGGCCCGCGCCCGTGACCGCTGCCCTTTTCCCGCTCTTCGCCGACCTGCGCGGCCGCCCGGTGCTGGTGGTCGGCGGCGGCGCGGTCGCCGAACGCAAGGTGCAGGCGCTGCGGCAGGCCGGCGCCCGGGTGCGGGTCGGCGCGCCGGAGCTCACCCCGGCATTGCGGCAGGCCGCCGCGGACGGGGCGATCGACTGGTGGGCCGGCCAGTTCGAGCCTGGCTGGCTGCAGCCGCGTACCTGGCTGGTGATCGCCGCCACCGCCGACCGCGCGGTCAACCAGGCCGTGGCGGACGCCGCACAGGCGCTCGGTATCTTCGCCAATGTCGTCGACGATGCGGCGCTCTCCAGTTTCCAGGTACCGGCCGTGGTCGAGCGCGGCGCATTGCAGGTGGCGATCTCCAGCGGCGGTGGCGCCCCGATGGTCGCGCGGCACCTGCGGCGCTGGCTGGAAAGCCTGCTCGACGACAGCTGGGGCGGACTGGTGGACCTGTTCACCCGGCAACGTGCACAGATCCGCACGCGCTTCGCCGACACCGGCGCGCGCCGACGCTTCTTTGAAAAGCAGTTGGCCGGACCTTTGCCGCGCTTGCTGCGGCAGCGTCGCAGCGCGGATGCCGAGCGCTACCTGCAGGCGCAACTGGCGCAACCGGCGACGACGGCAGCCGGTTCGGTCACCCTGGTCGGCGCGGGCCCCGGCGACCCGGGCCTGCTGACCCTCTCCGCCTTGCGCGCGCTCAACGAAGCCGACGTGATCCTGCACGACCAGCTGGTCAGCGGGCCGGTGCTGGCCCTGGCGCGGCGCGATGCCGAGCGCATCGCGGTGGGCAAGACCAGTGGCGGCCACAGCACCGCGCAGGAAGACATCCACGCCTTGATGCTGGAACACGCGCGTGCCGGCCGCCGCGTGGTGCGCCTGAAGGGTGGCGACCCCTTCGTGTTTGGCCGCGGCGGCGAGGAACTTGCGTTCCTGCGTATGCATGGCGTGGCCTACGAGGTCGTGCCCGGCATCACCGCAGCGCTGGCGTGCGCTGCTTATGCAGGCGTGCCACTCACCCACCGCGAACACGCGCAGGCGTTGCAAATGGTTACCGCACATTGCCGCGACTCGCTCGATACGCTGGACTGGGCGGCGCTGGCGCAAGGCCAGCAAACCTTGGCCTTCTACATGGGCGTGGCCGCGCTGGAGAAAATCCAGGCCCGCCTGCTGGCCGGCGGGCGCGCCGCGTCCACACCGTTTGCGCTGGTCGAAAACGGCTCGCGCCCGGAGCAACGCGTCATTGTCGGCCGCCTGGACGAACTGGCCGCCGTGGCGCGCCGCCATCAGGCCACTTCGCCGGCGCTGCTGATCCTCGGCGAAGTCGCCGCGCTGGCGACGCCACTGCACTGGTTTGGCGCCGCGCCGCTGGGCGATCCGCCCTCACTTTCCGCAAAGCCCGGCAGCGCCACACTGGCGCATGCCGCCTGACCGCCTCTCGGAGATTCCAATGGCCCTGTACGACAGCATCCTTGACACCATCGGCCGCACGCCGGTCGTCAAGCTCAACCGGATCGCGCCCGATCACGTCACCCTCTACGCCAAGGTGGAGTCGTTCAACCCCGGCGGCTCGGTCAAGGACCGCCTGGCGCTGGCGATCGTGCTGGACGCCGAGCAGCGCGGCCTGCTCAAGCCGGGCGACACGATCATCGAGGCGACCTCCGGCAACACCGGCGTGGCCCTGGCGATGGTCGCCGCCGCGCGCGGCTACAAGTTCGTCGCCACCATGGTCGAAACCTTCTCCATCGAACGCCGCAAGCTGATGCGTGCCTACGGCGCGAAAGTGATCCTGACCCCGGCCGCCGAGCGCGGCAGCGGCATGGTGCGCCGGGCCAAGGAACTGGCCGAGCAGCACGGCTGGTTCCTGGCCAGCCAGTTCACCAACGCGGCCAATCCGGCGTATCACCGCAACACCACCGCCGCGGAAATCCTGCGCGACTTCGCCGGCCAGCGCCTGGACTATTTCGTCAGCGGCTGGGGCACCGGCGGCACCCTGACCGGCGTGGGCGAAGTGCTGAAGGTCGCGCGGCCGGAGACGAAGATCATCGCCACCGAACCGGCGGGCGCCGCGCTGCTCAACGGCGACGAATGGAAGCCGCACAAGATCCAGGGCTGGACGCCGGACTTCGTGCCCGAAGTGCTCAACCGCGAGGTCTACGACGAGCTGTATTCGATCGGCGACGACCGCGCGCTTGAAGTGGCGCGCCGGCTGGCCGCCGAGGAAGGCATTTTCGTCGGCATTTCCGCCGGCGCCACCGTGGCCACCGCGTTGGACGTGGCGGCCAAGGCCGCGCCCGGCTCGGTGCTGCTGGCCGTGCTGCCCGACACCGGCGAGCGTTACTTCAGCACGCCGCTGTTTGCCGACGTCAATGAGGGCTCCGATGACGACTGGCTGGCCGGCCTGCCGTAAGCGCTGGCCTTGAAGGGACTGAAAGGAACGGGGCCGCTTGCGCGGCCCCGTCCTGTTTGCGTGCGGAGGAACGGACGGCTTCAGAACTTCGTCGTGGCCATCAGCATGTACGAGCGGCCCAGCGCATTGACGATGACCGGGAAGTCCATCTTGTCATCGGTGACGTTGACCACCGACAGATTCAATCTGGCATTGTCATTGATCCGGTAGCCCAGGTTGAGGTTGTAGCTGGTGTGGCTGGGCACGCGCAGGTAGTCGCGCGACTCAGGGGTGAGATTCAGCGCGGGCGCCGCGCTGCTGCGGTAACGGGCGATCATCCCCATGCTCCAGCGACCCAACGCGTAACTGGCTTCCCACTGGTATTGACGCTTTTCCGTCCCGGTGAGACCGACGTTGTTGACAGGCGGCACACCGGGGGCGGCGGCACGTTACCAGGTGCGCGGGAAGTAGCCGTAGAAGTTCAGCTGCAGCGAGCCGCGGCCCCAGCCCCGCTGTGCCAGGTCGACCAGATAGTTCACTTCCGCGGTCCAGCCCTTGAAGTTGATGTAAGGGCCATTGGCGTAGGTGGTGCGGATACTGGTGGCCACCGCGGTCGCCGGGTCACGCGTGATCATGCTGCAGAAGCGGTTGGCGTTGTTGACGTCGCTGGCGTCGAACACCTCCGAGTCGAAACAGCCGGAGGTGATGTCGGACTCACCCAGCTCGGTGATCACATCGGTCAGGTTGATGTTGTAGTAGTCCACCGCCGCGCGCAGGCCCTCGACATTTTTCGGCTTCAGCACCAGCCCTGCTGTCCACGAGCGCGCTTTCTCGTTGCGCAGAGAAGTACTGCCGCTGGTGTAACCCAGCTGACTGGTCCCGGCCGACTCGAATGTGTTGGGGTTGATCCCCGGGTAGGCGGCAAAGAACTTCTGGCAGTTGGCGCGGCGCAGGTCCGGCCGCGGCCCGCTGTCGATGCTGGACGCCTCGCAGGGTTCGGGGATGAAGAAGTAGGCCGCCTGCGAGGAGGTGTACAGCTCGGAGATCGACGGCGCACGGAACGACTGCGTGCGGTTGGCGCGCAGCTGCAAGCCCTCCAGCGGCTCGTACTGGAATCCGTAGGTGTAGGCATTGAAGCCGCCATTGACCGAGCTTTGCACGCGGCGCAGCTTGCCGGTCAGGTCCAGCCGGTGCAGGCCGGGAATGCCAGCCTCCGAATCAACCAGCGGCGCGAATACTTCGCCGAAGTACTCGTTGCTGTAGTAGCTGCCGCGGCTGCCCTGGATCGGCACGGCGCGACCGAGGCCGAGGCGCTGATAAGTGCTTGGGGTGAACGAGGCCGCCTCACGGCGATACTCGTAGCCAACGTTGAAGGTGGTTTCGCCGCCTGGCAGATCAAACAGGCCGCCGGTCACATTGGTATTGAACACCGTCTGCGCGGTATCGGAGGTGGCGCGGGTGGGGGTGGACACATAGGCCAGTGCCTCGCGTGAGGCGCGGCCCTGGCCGAACAGGTCCAGCGGCGCGCAGGCGGGGTCGGCGGTCGTGCCCGGCCGGGTGCTGTCGCACACCACGTTGCCGGCGGCATCACGGGTGGCGTTCAAGGCATTGATGAAGTTCTGCTGGATCAGCCCGCGACTCAGGTAATCGAACCTGCCCTGCCCGTGAGTCATGGTTGCCTCCCAGTTGTAGCTGCGCCCGGCCAAGTCGAACGGGCCACTCAGCCCGCCCACGACCCGCCACAGCTGCGACTCGCTGGCCGCGGTACTCATGCCGAGGTCGCGCGAGGAGCGCGACAGGCGGAAGCTCTGTACGCCCATGTCCTGCAAGGTCTGTCGCGCCTGCGCGGTCAGCAGCGGGTGGTCGGCTGGAAACTCCAGCGCCCCGCTCGTGCTGCCACCGCCGTCGAGCCTGGCGTAGCCAAAGCCCACCGCGTTGTAGGCATTCTGGTTGACCAGTTCGCGTGTGCGCACGCGGCCCCAGGAGGCTTCCCAGAAGCCGCGCAGCGAATCGGTGAAGTCGAAGTGCCCGGTGCTGAAGACGTTGGCGCGATCCTGATCGGAGACCAGTTGCGAGACCAGCACCGGGTTGATGCCATCACCGCCCGAGGCAAACGAACGTCCGAAGTTGTTGCCTGGGTTGTACGGCACCAGTTGGCCCTGCGTATCGAACTGCAGCAACTGGTTCTGGTTCGGGCCGAAGCCACGCAGCTGGCCACTGGCGTCACGGATATGCGATCCGCCGGTAGGCAGGGCCAGGCCGCCGAAGGTCATGTCGGACCAGCGCGTGTCGCGGATGTAGACGCTGGCAGGCACGCCATCGCTGGGGCCACTGTTGAAGGGAATCTGACCATTGACCCGGCCGTCAGTGGCGGGGTCGCGCCCCGGCTGGTACTGGGCAATGGCCTTGGCGTCGGGATTGAGCTGCAGGGAATAGGCGTGGCGGCGGACGTGACTGGTGTCGGCGCGCACACCCTCCGTGCGGCTCACTTCGGTGGACAGCACGAAGTGGCCGCGACCATCGGCAAAGTCACTGCCGAGCAGGTTGGAGAGCAAGTAGACGGGCACATCGCCGCGTTCGGTCTGGCCGTAGCCGGCCTGCGTTTCCATGCCGCTGAAGTTGTCGCGCAGGATGATGTTGCTGACGCCGGAGATCGCGTCCGAACCATATGTCGGTGCGCCGCCGATGGAGATGTTCTCTATCCGCTGCACCATGTTCGTCGGGATGTTGCTGAGGTCGACCTGGGTGCCGCCTCCGTCGGGGCCGAACACCGTTGGCGGATTGGAAGTGACGAAACGGCGCCCGTTGACCAGGGTGAGCAGGCGGTTGGAACCCAGTCCGAAGCGCTGGGCGAAATTGACGCCCGCGCCGAAGCTGGACTGGTTGCCGTAGTACGACGCTCCCGCCCCAAAGCTGGGCGAGCGCGCCACCAGGTCAATCAGGTTGACGGTATTGGTGTCTTCCAGCAGCTCGCGGCCGATCACCTGCGCCGGCTCCAGGGTATCGAAGCCCGCGCGCGGTATGCGCGTGCCGGTGGCGGTGACGCGTACGCGGTCCAGGTCGGTGATCGAAGGCTGGCGAGGCGGCTGGGTCTTGCCCGAACGGTTCTGTTCGGCATCGGGCGGGGTGACTGGCGGCGGCGCGGCATCGACGGCACGCGCCTGGCTGGCGATGGCCCACAGCAGGGCGACGGCCAAAGTACTTCTGCATAACGAACGGGACATGGGCACTCCGGGTTTCGTGGGACGGCAAACCGCCGGTGCGTGCGATGCGGCAGCGGCGTTTAACGAACCAGAAACATTTCACGGGGAGTGACCCGGGCGGAATTGGACAATTCCTAGGGATCAGGCGGTTGATTAGTAGGGCTGACATCGGGCCCGGGCCGTCCCCATCCGTCGCATTCAGAGAGACATCAACGCCCTACCGTGCGCGGCCATCCGCCAGCCGTTGGAAGCCGGCGGCCATCACGTCTCCCTCATCGAGGCCACCGGAAGATTCGCTCATGACCATAGAAATCTGGCAAGGGGACATCACCACCCTGGACGTCGACGTCATCGTCAACGCTGCCAACGAATCGTTGCTGGGCGGAGGCGGTGTCGACGGCGCCATTCACCGTGCCGCCGGTCCCGAACTGCTCGCCGAATGTCGTCGCTTGCCGGAGCTTCGCCCCGGCGTGCGCTGCCCCACTGGCGAGGTACGCGCCACCGCCGCGCACAACCTGCCCGCGCGCTACGTGTTCCATGCGGTCGGCCCGATGTGGCGCGACGGCACGCACCACGAGCCGGAGTTGCTGGCCAACTGTTACTGGCAGTCACTGCGCCTGGCCGAGCAGATGGATCTGCATACCATCGCCTTCCCGGCGATCAGCTGCGGCATCTACGGCTACCCGTTGCAACAGGCCGCGCGTGTGGCGGTCAACGAAACCCTGGCCTGGCAGCGTTCGCACGCGGTGCCGCGGCGCATCCTGCTGGTGGCGTTCAACGATGCCACCTACAAGGCGTATCAGCAGGCGCTGGCGCAGGGGTTGCCGCAGGTTGCCTGAGGCGGTTCTGGACGCATCATGCTGCATTTGCCTGACGAGTCACTGTACGAGCGGCTTCAGCCGCGACCGTGATCTGACCGGTCGCGTCTTCGCTCGTCGCGGCTGAAGCCGCTCCTACAAGGATGCAGCTGAGGCCGCTCGTGGAGCGGCCCCAGCGGAAGCCCACCTCAGCCCTTCCACTGCCCCAGCGCAGCCAGGCCGTTCTCGCGCGCACGCTCGTACACCACCTGCTGCGCCTTGGCGAAATTGCCGGTCATGTCCTTGGCCCACAGCTTCAGCGCCGCCTGCTGCATCGCGCGGCCGTAGGAGAAGCTCAGCGGCCACGGCAGGTTGCCGAGCTTGTTCATCGCATTGAGGTGCGCGGTGGACTGCTCGTCGGTCTGCCCGCCCGACAGGAACACGATGCCCGGCAGAATCGCCGGGACGGTGCTCTTGAGGCACATGACGGTCGACTCGGCCACTTCCTCGATCCCGGCCTGCTCTTCGTTGCCCTTGCCGGAAATCACCATCGACGCCTTCAGGATCGTCCCTTCCAGCACCACGTTCTGCTCATACAGCGCGCCGAACAGCGAGCGCAGCGTGGCTTCGGTCACTTCGTAGCAGGTCTCGATGTCGTGGTCGCCATCCATGATCACCTCCGGCTCCACCATCGGCACCAGACCCTGCTCCTGGCACAGCGCCGCATAGCGCGCCAGCGCGTGGGAGTTGGCCTCGATGCAGGTGCCGGACGGAATGTCCTCGCCGATGTTGATCACCGCGCGCCACTTGGCAAAACGCGCACCCAACTTGTAGTACTCCTCCAGCCGGCCGCGCAGGCCATCGAGGCCCTCGGTCACCAGCTCGCCCGGCATGCCGGCCAGCGGATGGGCGCCCTTGTCGACCTTGATGCCCGGGATGATGCCGTGCTCGGTCATGTACTTGGCGAACGGCACGCCGTCCTTGGTGGACTGGCGGATGGTCTCATCGAACAGGATCGCGCCGGAGATGTACTCGCTCAGCTTCGGCGTGGTCAGCAGCAGCTCGCGGTAAGCGCGGCGGTTCTCTTCGGTGTTCTCGATCCCCACGCCGGCAAAGCGCTTGGCAATGGTGCTGGTGGACTCGTCGATGGCGATGATGCCCTTGCCCGGGGCGACCATGGCCTGGGCGGTTTCGGCAAGCAATTCGATGCTCATGTGTTTCCTGTGGCAGCAGCGGGGGAGAACGGAATTATAGCCATGAACGCATACAGCCATTCCTTCACGGAATGGCTGCAAACGTTTACAGGTTTATCTGCTATGGCTACCGCTTACAGCTCGCCCAGCCCGCTCGCCCGGCCATCCGGGCCCACTTCCAGCAGGCGCAGGGTGTTGGTCGCGCCATGGGTTTCCATGTGCTCGCCGCTCGTGAACACCACGCGGTCGCCGGCCGACAGCGCACCGTTCTCGACCAGCACGCGGATGCTGCCGCGCGCCGCTTCGCGCGGGGTCAGGCCGCGGCTGTCGAAGTTGATCGGGAACACGTCGCGCATCATCGCCATCTGCCGGCGCGCGCCGTCATGGCGGGTCACCGCGTAGATCGGTGCCTTGGCGCGGAAGCGCGACAGGTAGCGCGCGGTGCCGCCGGATTCGGTCATCGCCACGATCGCGCGCACGCCCACGTGCTCGGACAGGAACATCGTCGCCATCGCGATCGCCTGGTCGGCGCGTTCGAGGTTGCGCTGGGCCTTGCTGAAATCGGCATCGGTCTCGAACTGGCGCTCGGCACCCAGGCAGATGCGCGCCATCGCCTCGACCGCGCGCACCGGGTAGGCACCGGCGGCGGTTTCGGCCGACAGCATCACCGCGTCGGTGCCATCGATGACCGCATTGGCCACGTCCAGCACCTCGGCGCGGGTCGGGATCGGGCTTTCGACCATCGACTGCAGCATCTGCGTGGCGGTGATGACGACCTTGTTCTGCGCCAGCGACTCGCGAATGATCTTTTTCTGCAGGCCGGGCAGTTCGGCATCGCCGATTTCCACGCCGAGGTCGCCGCGGGCGACCATCACCACGTCGGAGGCTTCGACGATTTCGGTCAGGTTCTCGATCGCCTCGGTGCGCTCGACCTTGGAGACCATGGCCGCGTCGCAGCCGTGTTGCTGGGCGATGCGGCGGGCTTCGTTCATGTCGGCGGCGTTGCGGCAGAACGACACGGCGATGAAGTCCACGCCGATCTTGGCGACGATGCCGATCAGTTCCTTGTCACGCTCCGTGAGCGCGCCCAGGGACAGGCCGCCGCCCTGCTTGTTGAGGCCCTTGCGATCGGACAGCACGCCGTCGTTGAGCACGGTGCAGACGATGCGCTCGCCCTGCACTTCGACCACGCGCAGCTGCATGAGGCCGTCGTCGAGCAGCAGGATGTCGCCGCTGGTCACGTCCTGCGGCAGGCCGAGGTAGCTGACGCCGACCTGGGTGTTGTCGCCGGCGGGCGCATTGGGGTCGGCAACGAGGTCGAAGCGGTCACCGGTCTTGAGCACGACCTTGCCCTGGGCAAAGCGCTCGATGCGGATCTTGGGGCCGGGCAGGTCGGCGAGGATGCCGACTTCGGCGCCGACGCGGGCAGCGGCGGCGCGCACGTCAGCAGCGCGCTTGGCCTGACCGGAGGGGTCGCCGTGGCTGAAGTTCAGGCGCACGACGTTGACGCCCGCGCGGAACAGATCCTCCAGCACGCCCGGCGGGTCGGTGGCCGGTCCGAGGGTGGCAAGGATCTTGGTGCGGCGCTGGCGTTCGGTCATGTTGGGACTCCCCCGGAAAAGTCCGGAAAATTAGCACAGTAAGCGGGTGTGCTGGATGGCTTTGCGCTATAGCGGGGAAACAATTACGGAATGTCTCGCGCCAACGTGCGCGCGCGGATGGAGCGAACCGAGGTTCACTCTTTTGCGGCGCCGATCAGAGCCGTTGCAGCAGCTCGTCTGGAGATCTGGCCAGTTGGTCGGCACCGGCGCGGGTCAGTTCGGCTTCGTCGCCGAAGCCCCACAGTACGCCGATGCTGCGCAGGCCATGGGCACGCGCGCCTTCGATGTCCATGCGCCGGTCGCCGATCATCACGCACTGCGCGGGCAGTGCGTGGAGGCGGCGCAGGGCTTCGGCGACCATGTCGGGCTTGGAGCGGCGGCTGCCGTCGTCGCTGGCGCCGACGACTTCCTCGAAGCAGTCGCCGAACGGCAGGTGGTCGACGATGCGGCGGGCGAAGCGCTCGTTCTTGGAGGTCACCACCGCCATGCGATGGCCGGCGGCGCGCAGCGCGGGGATCACCTCGGCAATGCCGGGAAAGACGCTGTGCTCGGTCCAGCCGACGCGGTCATAGCGTTCGCGGTAGAGGACCAGGGCCTGTTCGACCAGCCCCTCATCGCCGGCAAAGCGTTCGTGGAAGCTGTCGCGCAGGGGCGGGCCGATCCAGCCGCGCAACTGATCCATCGACGGCAGCATCTGCCCGAGCTTGTCGAAGGTGTGGACGATGCCGCCAACGATGCCCGGTTCGGAATCGATCAGCGTGCCATCCATGTCGAAGAACAGCGTGGCCGGTTGCGCGCTCACTGACCGCGCGCCTCCAGCGCCGCCACCGCCGGCAGGGTCTTGCCTTCGAGGAATTCGAGGAACGCGCCGCCACCCGTGGAGATGTAGCTGACCTGCCCGGCGATGCCGTACTTGTCCACCGCCGCCAGGGTATCGCCGCCGCCGGCAATCGAGAACGCCGGGGAATCGGCGATGGCGCGGGCCAGGGTTTCGGTGCCGCGGCTGAAGGCCTCGAACTCGAACACGCCGACCGGGCCGTTCCACACCACCGTGCCAGCCTTGGCGATCAGTGCGGCGTAGCGCGCGGCGGTGTCCGGGCCGATGTCGAGGATCAGGTCGTCCTCGGCCACCGCGTCCACGGCCTTGACCGTGGCCTCGGCTTCGGCATTGAACTGCTTGGCCACCACCACATCGGTGGGCAGCGGAATCTCGGCGCCGCGCGCCTTGGCCGCGGCGACGATGCGGTTCGCGGTCTCGATCAGGTCCGGCTCGCACAGCGACTTGCCGACCGGGTAGCCAGCCGCGGCGATGAAGGTGTTGGCGATGCCGCCGCCGACGATCAACTGGTCCACCTTTTCCACCAGGCTGGTCAGCAGCTCCAGCTTGGTCGAGACCTTGCTGCCGGCCACGATCGCCAGCAGCGGCCGCGCCGGTTGCGCCAGGGCCTTGGCCAGCGCGTCGAGTTCGGCCATCAGCAGCGGTCCGCCGGCAGCCACGGGGGCGAAGCGGATCACGCCATGGGTCGAAGCCTGCGCGCGGTGCGCGGTACCAAAGGCGTCCATCACGAACACGTCGCACAGTGCGGCGTACTGCCGGGACAACGCCTCGTCATCCTTGCCCTCGCCGACATTCATGCGGCAGTTTTCCAGCAGCACCACCTGCCCGGGTTGCACGTCCACGCCGCCGACCCAGTCGCGGCGCAGCGGCACATCGACCTTCAACAGCTCGGACAGACGCTGCGCGACGGGCGCCAGCGAATCTTCCTGCGTCCAGGTGCCTTCCTTCGGCCGGCCCAGGTGCGAGGTGACCATCACCGCCGCGCCCTGCTCCAGGGCCAGGCGGATCGTCGGCACGGAAGCGAGGATGCGCTGCTCGGAGGTGATGCGGCCGTCCTCGATCGGCACGTTCAGATCCTGGCGGATCAGTACGCGCTTGCCGTTGAGGTCGAGGTCGGTCATTCGGACGATGGGCATGTTCGCAACTCGCTGGTTCTGAAGGGGGAGAGCGCGGCACCGCCAGGCGGCACCGCGCGGTGCGGGCCCTCATTGTCCGGCGTTGCGCCGGACGGGGCAAACCACTCACGCGGTAGGCGCGGCGCCGCGTCCGCGCAACAGGCTCAGCGCAAAGCCGGCCACCAGCAGCGCGCCGCCGACCAGCAAGGCCCACAGCAGCCAGGTCTTCCAGTCGATGGGCCGTGGCGCCGGCTGCAACGCTGCCTGCCCGGCCAGTGTCTGCGCGCTGGGCGATAGCGTTGCCATCGCCGGCTGCCACTGCGGCCCGCGCGTGCGTCGCAACGTTGCCACCAGCTGCGACATCGGCGCATCGATCCGGCGCACGCGCACGCTGCCGGCGGCCAGGCTGTAAGGGGTCGCGCCCTGGGCGATGAACACCAGCGTTTCCGGCCGATAGCCCAGGCGCAGCTGCGGCATCCCGCCGGGTTCGCCGCTGTCGGGGATCAAGCGCCAATAACGATCGCGGCTGGGCAAGGGCAAGGCTTGCGGTGGCGAACGCTGCGCAGCGTTGCCATCGCCAAGCTGGAAGGCCAGCCAGGGGCCGGCGCGTTGCACCCAGGGCGCATCCTCGCTGTCGCGGCTCTGCACGATCCAGCGCGTGGCCTGGTTGTCCGGCGCGAGCACGTCCACCTGCCCTACCGGGAAGCGGCCGGGCAAGGTGTAGACATAACCGCGATCCAGCGGCCGACCATCCAGCACCAGCCAGCGCGTGGCGTCCGGGCGCAACGGCCCAGGCAGCTCCACCTGCACCTGGCGCAGCGCCGGCAGCTGGCCGCTCAACACCTGCACGCGCAGGTAGCGCGCATTGCTGCCCAGGGCAATGCGACGCTGCTGCAGACGCTGCTGGCCGTTGCCCAGGTCAACCACGCTGGCGCGCGGGTCCAGCAGATACCAGTCGCGCAGATTCTCGCTGCCTTCCACGCGCAGCTCGGCCTGCACCGGCGCATCGGTAACGTCCCAATCCAGGCGCAGCGCCTGCATCGGCGCGCGCAATGCACTGGCATCGATCAGCCAGGCGCGCGGCGCTTCGCTTGCATCATGCGTGGCGCCCGGCTCACGTGCCTGGATGCGGCGGATGCGACCATCGCCATCGCGCTCGGCGATCAGTTCCAGGTCGCCACCGCGCGCCTGCGGACCGGCCGGTAGCGCGAACAACGGCAAGGTCTGCCACTGTGCCACCGGCACCGCGGCGTCCACTTCGGCCAATGCCGCCGGCAGCGGCTGGCCTTGCGCGTTGAACGGCTGCACGTCAGCCAGCGTCGGCGAATGCGCGGTGCGGTACACCGCCTCGCTCAGATGCACTCTGTACGCGCCCGCGTCGGCGCTTTCCAGTTGCAGCGGCCATTGCTGCACGTACTCCGCGGGCCTGTTCGGCGGCACCTCCGCGCAGGCCCAGGCCGGCATGCACAGCGCCAGCAAACCCAGGCACATTCGGGCCCTGCTCATGCCATTGCTCATGCGCTCTCCTCCTGCGGCTCGGCGCTCGGCTCGCGTGGCGGTGCCGGCGCGATATAGCCAACCAGTGTGCACAGTAGCCCGTAGGCGATGAAGGAACCGATGCCAAGCAGGTTGCCCAGGTGCTGGCGATCCACCAGCACCAGCTTGGCCAGCACCAGCGCCATCAACGCCGCACCGGCCAGCCACAAGGCGCGCTGCTGGCGGCGCGAACCGGCGATCCAGCCGGCCACGCCGAGCACGCTCCAGACCACGGTCAGGCTGGTCTGGCTGGCACCTGCCGACAGCAGGTCCGCGCGCCATGGCAGGCCGCCCCAATGATGGACGCTGCGCAGCGTGGCCACGCTGATCCACACCAGCCCCGTCGCTGCGGCCAGCAAGACGCGGCGTGCCGCCAGCGCCGCCGGCGCGAAGCGCCACAACGCGTGCACGAGCAGGGCGAGCGCAGCAAGTTGGGTGAGTTCGCCGGGATTGAGCAGCGGCAGCCAGGGCAAGGGCTGCGCCGACAGCGGCGCACGCAGCGAGGCAATCCAGATCACCGCCACGACAGCAGCGGCCAGCGCGCGCAGCCACGGCATCCACGGTACGAATGCATCACCCAACGGCGCCGCCAGCCAGCGCCAGCGCAACAGCGCCACGCCCAGGAGCAGCAGCCACGGTGCAGTGCCCAGCGCGAGCAGCCAGCCGCCCGCCAGTTGGTAATGCAAACCCATCCAGCGCAGGCACAGTGTCGCCACGGTAGGCCACAACACCCACCAGACCAACTGCGCAGCGCCAGCGAACCGGCCCTGTCGCTCATCGCGCAGACACCACAGCGCGCGCGCACCGAGCACGGCGAACAGCGGCCAGGCCCAGGCGCCGTTGCCGGCCAGCGGCGGTTGCGCCAGGCTGGTCTGGGCAATCGCCAGCGGTATTGCCAGCAGGAAGGCCAGCGCGGTGGTCGCGGCCAGCGCGGCGGCCGGGCGGCGCCGGTGCACTTCGGCGGCCAGCCAACCAGTAAAGCCGGCCACGGCCAAGGTCACGTGCGACTGCGCGCCGGCCTGCACGAAACGGCTGATCTCGTTCCCGGCAATGCCGGCCCACCAGGCCAGGCCCCAGCCATAGGCCAACAGCGCCGGCACGTGCCGCGCATGCGCGCGCCACACCCAGGCCGTGGCCAGCCCGGCCAGCGCGATCAGCAGGCCACTCATGAAGTTCGGATTGGCGACCGCGCGCAGCACTTCACCGGGCGCCGGCAACGCGAGCGCGAACGCCACCATCGCGGCGAGCTGCAATGCCACGCCACTCCACTGCGGCAGCGCGCGCTGCTGACGCAGGCCGAGCCAGACCAGCCCGGCACCTTCCAGCGCGAATACGCCGGCGGTAGCGTGCGCCGACAGCGCCAACGGCACCGCCAGCGTGGCAAAGCCCACCGCCAGCACCGCATGCGCCTGGCCCAGCAGGCGCGTGCGCGCATCGCGCAGGCAGACCGCGGCCAGCACTGCATACAGCGCGGCCAGGCCCAGCGCGCACAGCGCCAACGGCCAGCGCTCACCGCGCAGCAAACCGGCCTGCAGCGCGAAGGCCACCAGCGGCGCGCCGAACACCAGGCTGCCATCGACCCAGCGCGCACTGCCTTCGCGCCGTGCGTACAGCACGGGAATGGCGAGGTAGAAGGCAAAGAACAGCAGCAGGAAGGGTTCGGTGCTGGCAAAGTGCTCGGGCTTGTAGCTGAGCACGCCCCACAGCGTGCCGATGCCGAAGGTGAAGGCGAAGCCGAGCAGATTGAGCACCCGCCACGGCCGCCACCAGGCAATGGCGAAGACACCGGCGTTGACCACCGCGTAATACGAGAACAGCGCGACATGGTTGCCGCTGCCGGTGGACAGCCACAGCGGTGCAAGGAAGCCGGCCAGGGTGCCCAGCACGGCCAGCGTGCGCGAATCCTGCAACACCGCGAGCACGCACATGCTGGCGATCAGCAAGGCGCTCAGGGCAAACGCGGCGGGCGCGGAGATCAGCGTGTACTGCTTGAACGCGGCGAACACCACCAGGAGCAACACGCCGATCGCGCCGCCCTGCAGTGCCTTGCCGAAGGCCGGCCGCGCCAGGCGCTGGCGCCAGCCAAACACCAGCCCGCCCAATGCGGCGGCAGCAATGCCGGCCAGGCGCAGTTCCACCGGCAGGCGCAGCCAGCCCTGGTCGCTGGCGTATTTGAGCAGCGCGGCGAAACCGGCCAGCAGCACCAGCATGCCGACCTTCACCGGCACATTGCCCTCGGTAAACCAGCGCCTGGCTGCATCGAGGAAGCGCTCGGCCAGGCCCGGCGTGGCGGGCGTGACCGGCGGCGTGGCAGGGGCGGCCGCTGCCGGTCGTGGCGGCGGCGCGGCAGCGAGCGGCTCGGCGACACTGGCGCCCCACGGAGCAGGGGTATCGATGGGCAACGCCGGCGGCAGCTCGGAACGCGGCGGCGGTGGCGCTGGCCGCCGCAGCGGTGCGGGGTCCAGATGCACAGGCGGTGGCGGCGCCGCCTGCGCGGCCGATGGCATCGCGCCGCGCGCCTGCAGTTCGCCCAGGCGTTGTTCGAGCGCGGCCACGCGCCGGCGCAGTGCCGACAGCGACAGGATCAGGACCAGCAGCAGCACCGGCACGGCCAGCACCGCCAATACCACCAATACGATGATCGATTCCAAAGCCCCTGCTCCCTGTGCTCTTGCGCGCGGCCCCGGGCCGCTTCGTCCTGCCTGACCGCGCATGCTACCGGAGGCGGGCTAAAGTCCGGCGGGAACTGGCCGATGAGCGCCAAGGGTGCCTGTGAAAAGGCGCCGCCGCCCCCTCCCCAGGATGCCCCGCATGAACCTGCCCGCTGCGCCCGCCGAGGCCAGCGTCGACGACCACATCCGTTCGGTCGCCGGCCTGTCTGCCCGTCTCCTCACGCAGCTGCGGCAGTCGCTGCGGCGTATCGAGGAAATCAACCGCACGACCCAGGTGATCTCGATGAACGCCCGCATCGAATCCGCCCGCATTGGCGCCGCCGGACGCGGCTTTGCGGTCATTGCGCAGGAGATGGATGTTCTGTCGCGCCGGGTCGCCGATGCCACTGCCGACATTGACCGCAGCGCCGAAAGCACCCGCACGGAAATGGCCGACACCCTGGCCCGGCTGGAGGACGAAGTGCGGCGCACTCGCCTGAGCGAGCTGGCGCTGGCCAACATCGACCTGATCGACCGCAACCTGTACGAGCGCAGTTGCGACGTGCGCTGGTGGGCCACGGACGCGGCCGTGGTGGCAGCGGCACGCCCGACCCGCACGGCCGAGGATCTGACTCACGCATCACGGCGCATGGGCCAGATTCTGGATTCTTACACCGTCTATTTCGATCTCGTGCTGGTGGGCATCGACGGCAGGGTGCTGACCAATGGCCGCCCCGACCTCCACGCATCGACCGGCCTGGACGTGCGCGAAGCGCCGTGGTTCGAGGCCGCGCTGCGTACTGCCAGCGGCGAGGAATTCGGTTTCCAGACCGTGCATGCCAGCCCGCTGGCCGGCGGCGAGCGCGTGCTGGTGTATGCCTGCAGCGTGCGCGAAGGCGGGCGCGTGGACGGCCGCGCGCTCGGCGTTCTCGGCATCGTGTTCCGCTGGGATTCGCTGGCGCAAACCGTGGTGCAGCGCACGCCGCTGTCAACACAGGAATGGGCGCGCAGCCGCGTCTGCATCGTTGATGACCAGGGCCGGGTGCTGGCCGACTCCGCGGGGCGCGTCTTGCAGGACGTGATCCAGTTCCCCGGCTCGCAGGCGCTGATGCAGCAGGCACGCGCGGCGGTGGTGGTGGAGTACGGCGGCCGGCCGCATTGCATCGCGCACGCCGCTTCGCCCGGCTACGAGACCTACCGGACCGGTTGGCACTCGTTGATCCTGCAGGCGATCTGAGCCCACGCCACGGCTCGCCCCACCGCAAATGCAGAAAACCCCGGCAGGGCCGGGGTCTTCTGGCTGCACTTGCAGGGCGGCTTACTTCGCAGCCACGACCCGCGCCAGTTCCAGGCACTTGTTGGAGTAGCCCCATTCGTTGTCGTACCAGCTCACCAGCTTGACGAAGGTGTCGTCGAGTTGGATGCCGGCGTCGGCATCAAACACCGAGGTGCAGGTTTCGCCACGGAAGTCGGTGGCCACCACCTTGTCCTCGGTGTAGCCGAGGATGCCCTTCAGCGCGCCTTCGCTCTGTGCCTTGATCTCGGCGCAGATCTCGGCGTAGGTCGCCGGGTTTTCCAGTTCGCAGGTCAGGTCCACCACCGACACGTCGCTGGTCGGCACGCGGAAGCTCATGCCGGTCAGCTTCTTGTTGAGCGAGGGAATCACCTTGCCCACGGCCTTGGCCGCGCCGGTCGAGGACGGAATGATGTTTTCCAGGATGCCGCGGCCGCCGCGCCAGTCCTTGTTGGACGGGCCGTCCACGGTCTTCTGCGTGGCGGTCGCCGCGTGCACGGTGGTCATCAGGCCGCGCTTGATGCCCCACTTGTCGTGGATCACCTTGGCCAGCGGCGCCAGGCAGTTGGTGGTGCACGAGGCGTTGGAGACGATGGTCTCGCCGTTGTAGCTCTCGTGGTTGACGCCGTAGACGAACATCGGCGTGTCGTCCTTGGACGGCGCCGACATGATGACCTTCTTGGCACCGGCGGCCAGATGCTTCTCGGCGGTTTCCTTGGTCAGGAACAGGCCGGTGGATTCGATCACCACCTCGGCGCCGACTTCATCCCACTTCAGGTTGGCCGGGTCGCGCTCGGCGGTCAGGCGGATCTTCTTGCCGTCGATGACCAGGGTGGTGCCTTCAACCTTCACCTCGCCCTTGAAACGGCCATGCACCGAATCGTACTGGAGCATGTAGGCCAGGTAATCCGGCTCCAGCAGGTCGTTGATGGCGACGATTTCGATGTCGTTGCCGAAGTTCTGCACCGCCGAACGAAGCACGTTGCGCCCGATGCGACCGAAACCGTTGATACCGACCTTGATTGCCATTTCACGAGCTCCTGCGGCCGCGCCAGCGCGGCGGGTGGGAAGGGACGCCCATTCTAGCAGGCGCGGCAGGCTGGCCCGCCCGGGCCGGCGATTTGATCGCAATCAAGGCGCCGCCACGTACGCCTGCCGAGACTGTGCGCAGACCCACCACCCACGGAAACCCGATGCGCACCTCCCTGACCCGCAGCCTTGCCCTCGCCTCTGCCCTCGCCGCCACCGCCACGCCCGCCCTGGCCCAGTCCAAGGGTGACTGGACACTCGGCGTGGGCGTGCACCAGGTCGCGCCCAAGTCCGACAACGGCCGCCTCGCCGCTGGCACCCTGGCGGTGGACGTGGATCGCGACATCAAGCCGACCATCACCGGCGAATACTTCATCGCCGACAACCTCGGCATCGAGATCCTCGCCGCCCTGCCGTTCAAGCACGACATCAACATCGACGGCCTCGGCCGCGTCGGCAGCAGCAAGCAGCTGCCGCCAGTGGTGTCGATCCAGTACCACTTCAACAGCCAGGGCAAGGTTTCGCCCTTCATTGGCGCCGGCATCAACTACACCACCTTCTTCAGCGAAGACACCACCGGCGCCCTGGCCGGCAGCCGCCTCAAGCTCGACGACTCTTGGGGCCTGGCCGCCCACGCCGGCGTGGATTTCGCCCTGAGCAAGAACGCTGCGTTGCGCGTGGATGCGCGCTGGATCGACATCGACAGCAAGGTGAAGCTGGACGGGCAGAACATCGGTACGGTGAACATTGATCCGATGGTGTATGGCGTGGCGTATGTGCATCGGTTTTGATGAAGCCCAGATAGCGCACGGTCGCGGCTCCAGCCGCGACCGTGATCCGCACCCACGGCACCACCACATTCGGCACAGAGGACGGTCATCTGCCATCGATACAATTTCACGATGAACCGTTTCCGCCTTCTCCTCCCCGCCTTCGTCCTCTCCCTCCTCGCCCTCAACGCCCCCACCGCCCAGGCCTGGGGCGGCCAGGGCCACCGCCTCGTCGCCCGCATCGCCGATACCGAACTGACCCCCGAAGCCCGCCAGCAGGTCGCCGAACTGCTCGCCGGCGAACCCGACCCCACCCTCGCCGGCATCGCCTCCTGGGCCGACAAACTGCGCGAACACGACCCCAAACTCGGCAAGCAAAGTTCGCCCTGGCACTACGTCAACCTCGGCGAGAACGACTGCGCCTATTCGCCACCGCGCAACTGCCCAAAGGGCAACTGCGTCATCGAAGCCCTCAAGGCCCAGACCGCCCTGCTCGCCGACCGCAGCCAGCCGCTCGACACCCGGCGCCAGGCGCTGAAGTTCGTCGTGCATTTCGTCGGCGACATCCATCAGCCCATGCATGCCGGCTACGCCCACGACAAGGGCGGCAACGACTTCCAGCTGCAGTTCAACGGCAAGGGCACCAACCTGCACTCGCTGTGGGACAGCGGCATGCTCTACGACCGCCACCTCGACGACGACGCCTACCTCGCGCAACTGCTCGCCCTGCCCGCCACGCCTCCCGCCAGCCCGGCCCTGCCGCCGCAGGCCGCCGCCTGGGCACAGGCCTCGTGCCGCATCGCCATTGCGCCCGGCGTCTACCCGGACAAGCACAACTTGCCCGATGGCTATGTCGCGCAATATCGTCCGGTGGCCGAAGCCGCCTTGCGCCAGGCCGGCGACCGCCTCGCCGCCCTCCTCAACGCGGCGCTGGCCAATCCCTGACGCGCGTCCCTGGAGGTGTACATGCGACCCGAGGTCCTGCCTTTCCTGCACGCGGCCAGCAACACCTTCAGCTACCTCGTCGCCGACCCGCACAGCGGCGAAGCGGCCGCGATTGATCCGGCACTGGATTTCGACGCCGACAGCGGCGAAGTCGGCGGCGCCCCGGCGCAGGCCCTGGTGGACGCCGCCGCCGCGCGCGGCTGGCAGCTGCGCTGGATACTGGAAACCCATGCGCACGCCGACCATGTGTCGGCCGCGCAGTGGTTGCGCAGCGCCTGGCCGCAGGCGCGGCTGGGCATCGGCGCAGGCATCGTGCAGGTGCAACGCGCTTTCGCCTCGCGCTACCGCCTGCCGGCGGATTTCCGCGCCGACGGCTCGCAGTTCGACCAGCTGTTTGCCGATGGCGAGGCATTCCCCCTCGGCACGTTGCAGGTGCAGGTGCTGGCCGTGCCTGGGCACACCCCTGACAGCGTGGCCTACCTGATCGGCGATGCGCTGTTCCCGGGTGATTCGATCTTCATGCCCGATGGTGGTACCGCGCGTTGCGACTTCCCCGGCGGCGACGCCGCGCAGCTGTATCGCTCGATCCAGCGCCTGTACGCCTTGCCCGACACGACCCGCGTATTCGTCTGCCACGACTATGGCCCCGGCGGCCGCGCCATCGCCCACGCCACCACCATCGGCGAGCAGCGCCGCGGCAACATCCATGTGCCCGGCGAGCATGTGACCGAGGCCGACTTCGTCGCCCGCCGCCGTGCCCGCGATGCCACGTTGGCCGAGCCCCGGCTTATGGGCCCTGCGGTAAAGGCCAACATCCAGGGCGGGCGCTACGCCGACCTGCTGCCGCTGTAGGGCCATGGCGCGGCGCTCGGGCGCCGTTATGATCGGAACCCTCCCCCCGCTGCCACGTTGGCAGGAGTTGCCGATGAAGCTGCCTTTCCGACTGCCGTGGCGGTCGCTGCCGACGCGCGCGTTCCTGGCGTTGTACATGCTGGCGATGTGCGCGCCGGCTGCTGCCGTGTTTGCGCAAACGCCTTCCAGCGAGCCGCTCACCGTGTTTGCCGCGGCCAGCCTCAAGGAATCGATGGACGAGGCCGCCAGCGCCTACCAGCAGACAACCGGCACGCCGGTGCGCGTGTCGTACGCGGCCAGCTCGGCGCTGGCGCGGCAGATCGACCAGGGCGCGCCGGCCGACGTGTTCTTCTCCGCCGACCTGGAATGGATGGACTACCTGCAACAGCGCAAGCGCGTGCGCGCCGCTGATCGCCACAACCTGCTCGGCAACACGCTGGTACTGGTGACGCCGGCCGCCTCACCCACGGCGCGCATCGACCCGGCGCGACCCGGCGCCATCGCCGCTGCCCTGGGTGCCGACGGCCGCCTGGCACTGGGGCAGACCGCCAGCGTGCCGGCCGGCAAATACGCGCGCGCGGCCTTGCAGGCGCTGGGCCAGTGGAACGCGTTGGCACCGCGCCTGGCCGAGGGCGAAAGCGTGCGCGCCGCGCTGATGCTGGTGGCCCGTGGCGAAGCCCCGCTGGGAATCGTCTACGCCTCCGATGCGCGCGCCGAGCCGAGGGTCAAGGTGGTCGGCAGTTTCCCCGCCAGCAGCCATCCGCCCATCGTCTATCCGGTGGCGGCGCTGGCCGATGCGCCGCCGCCGGCGCGCGCCTTCGTGCAATGGTTGCAAGGCCCGGCCGCGCGCGGCATCTTCCGCCGCCACGGCTTCAGTGTGGCGCCCTGAGCCGCATGGCCGGCTTCACTCCGGAAGAGCTGACCGCGATTGCGCTGAGCCTGAAGGTGGCGCTGATCGCGGCCGTGGCCAGCCTGCCCGCGGGTGTCGCCTGTGGCTGGCTGCTGGCGCGCCGCGAGTTCCCCGGCAAGGCGCTGTTCGACGCGTTGCTGCTGATGCCGTTGGTGATGCCGCCAGTGGTCACCGGCTATGTGCTGCTCATCGTGTTCGGCAACCAGGGCGTGGCCGGTGCGTGGTTGCGCGAACATCTCGGCATCCAGTTCGCGTTCCGCTGGACCGGCGCGGCGCTGGCCTGCGCGGTGATGGGCTTTCCATTGATGGTGCGCGCGATCCGCCTATCCATCGAGGCCACGGACCGCCGCCTGGAAGCAGCGGCGGCCACGCTCGGCGCCGGGCCATGGCGTGTGTTTTTCACCATCACCTTGCCGCTGGCCTGGCCGGGGCTGGTGGCCGGCGCGGTGCTGGCCTTCGCCAAGGCGCTGGGCGAATTCGGCGCCACGATCACCTTCGTGTCCAACATCCCCGGGCAGACGCAGACGCTGTCGGCGGCAATCTACGGCCTGCTGCAGGTGCCCGGCGCCGAAGCCGGGATCTGGCGGCTCACCGCGGTGGCCTTTGCGATTTCGCTGCTGGCGCTGCTGCTGTCCGAATGGCTGGTGCGGCGCCAGCGCGTGCGGAACGAACGCTGATGCTGTCGCTGGATATCGAACTGCGCCGCGGCAACTACCAGCGCCATGTGCGGGTGGAGGAATCAGCGCGCGTGCTGGCGCTGGTCGGCCCTTCCGGCGCGGGCAAGACCAGCGTGCTCAACGCCATCGCCGGGTTGCTGCGGCCGCACGCCGGGCGCATCGCGATAGACGGCCGCGTGCTGTTCGACAGCGCCGCGCGCATCGACCTGCCGCCACACCGCCGCCACATCGGCTATGTCTTCCAGGACGCGCGCCTGTTCCCGCACCTGGACGTGCGCGCCAACCTCGGCTACGGCCGCCATGGCCGCGCCGCGGGTGAACGCTTCTCCTTCGACGACATCGTCGCCCTGCTCGGCATCGAGGCGTTGCTGGCACGCCGGCCGCGGCATTTGTCCGGGGGCGAGGCGCAGCGCGTGGCGATCGGCCGGGCGCTGCTGTCGCAGCCGGCCATCCTGCTGCTCGACGAGCCGCTGTCGGCGCTGGACCGGGCGCGGCGCGAGGAACTGATCCCCTACCTGCAGCGCGTGCGCGACGGCATCCGCTTGCCGATGCTGTATGTCAGCCACCGCGAGGACGAGGTACGGCGCATTGCCGAAGCGGTACACGTGCTGGATCTGCCCGAGCCACCGTGAGCGGATGGCCGCTCAGGTCCAGGCCGGGTCGGCGGTGAAATCAATCGTCAGCCAGAACTGCGCATCGCGCGCGCCGAGCTGCGCGGCGATGCCGTTGCGCAAGGCGTCGGCCTGGCCGATGGAGCCGGGGTTGTAGTCCGGCCGGGTCAGCACGTGGATTTCGACAAAGCGCATGCGCCCCATCTTCGCCACGTGGCTGGTGAAACCGATGAAGCCATGTTCGGCGACGAAGGCCTGCATCACCGTCTGCACGCGCCGGTCGAGTTCGTCGGGTGCCACTTGCAGCACCTCGCGCATGGCCCGCCATGCCGCACGCAGCGGCAATGGCAGCACCGCCAGGCTGATCGCGCACAGCACCAGCGGGTCGATGTACGGCGTCCAGTGCGCATGCGCGCCGCCTTGCAGCAGCAGCGCGAGGAGAAAGGCCAGCACCACGGCCAGGCTCATCAGGCCGGTCAGCAGCCAGGCCCGCGCATCCAGCGCCAGCAGGCCCGATTGCAGGCGCCGCGCATGGTGCCCGATCCACGCCGCCATACCCAGGTCGGCCACGGTCAGCAGCAACGCCCAGGCCAGTGCCGCGCCGAAATGCACGGTCTGCCCGCCGTTGACCAGGCCGATCACGGCATTGGCCAGGGCGTAGATGCAGGCCAGCACCAGGATCGCACCGCCCAATGCCTCGACCATCGGTTCCAGGTGCCAGTAGCCGTACTGGAAGCGCGGACTGTCCTCGCGCGCCAGCAGGCGCAGTACCGCCAGCGCCACCAGCGTCAGCGCCACGTCGACCAGGCTGTAGACGCCATCGAACAGGATCGCCTGCGAGCGCGCCAGCAGCCCGCCGAGAAAGCCGATCAACGCCACCGCCACGGTCGCGGCGATGGACATCTTGAGGACGCGTTGTTCCTGCCGCGTATCGGTCATGGCGTCATCCGCAACTGCCTTTGGCCCGCCGCGATACATCCTCCCGCGGCAATGAGGGCGGCGTGAAGTACAGGGCGTCACATCGTGACCACCCCCGCTTTACGTCATCTCCGATGAGATCGCGGGCGTCCGGCTCCGCCCATTCCCCATTCCCCATTCCCGGCGCCCAATGAAATCCTACCGCCAACATCCCTTCCCCACCGATCAGGTCCGCCGCTACCTCGAACCCGGCCCCATCGTCATGGTTTCCACTGCGTGGCGCGGCGAGCGCAACGTGATGACGCTGGGCTGGCACATGATGCTGGGCTTCGCGCCCTCGCTGTGGGCCTGCTACCTGTGGGACGAGGATCACAGCCACGAGATGGCGCGGCGCTCGCGCGAATGCGTGGTCAACCTGCCCACCGCCGATATCGTCGATACCGTGGTACGCGTTGGCAACAGCAGCGGCGCGGAGATCGACAAATTTGCAGCCTTCGGCCTGACCACGCTGCCCAGCCAGGCCGTGGCGGCGCCGCGTATCGCGCAATGCTGGGCAAGCTTCGAGTGCCGGCTGCATGACGCCAGCCAGATCAAGCGCCATGGCCTGTTCATCTGGGAAGTGGTCAAGGCCCACGTGGCGCGCACGCCGAAGACACCGCGCACCGTGCACTATCGTGGCGACGGGCGCTTCATGGTGTCCGGGCCGGATATCTCGCGCAAACGCATGTTCAAACCGGAGATGCTGTGAGCACGCCAGCAGTGAAGCCCGCTAGCGTCCGCCAACGCCGCCGCGCTGCACACGCACCTGGCCGCGCTCCATGCGGAAGGTGAAGGCGTAGTTGAGCGTGACCGGTACCAGCTCGATGCGCTCAGCATCGGCGCAATCGGCAGGCCGCTGCGGCGCCAGTTCGCGGTAATGGCATACGGCGGCCGGCACGTAGCGCCAGCCGCGCACGGCCTGGTCCACGGCGAGCAGCAGGTCGGCATTGGCCGGGTCGCCGCCCGCGCTGCACTCGGGGCGATCGAGCAGCGCCTCACTGCGTTCGACACTGCCTTGCGCGTCAATGATGACGCGCACGCACACCGTGGTCGGCGGCAGGCTGTGCCGCGACGTGTTGGCGGGCAGCGCGGGATCGGCGTTGTCATGCAGCAGCGGCATGCGGAAGGCTTGCTGTGGCTGCATCGTGTAACGCTCGACCTTGCCGCCGGCGGCGGTACCGGCGGCGGGTGGCAGCAGGCGCTGGTCCACCGCGTCGCTGCGCACCTGCTGGTAGGTGTCCGCGTTGCTGGCGCAGCCCGCCAGCGCCGCGCAAGCCAGGGCCGCCATCCATGCCGGCACGGGCTGAGCTTGCAGTCGCATCAGCGTGTCGCCAGCGCGGTGCCGCCCGGCGAAGCCGCTGGCGCCTGCGGATGTCGTTCAAACGTGACCGGCACCTGCACTTGTCCGGCGACCGCCTTGCCATTCTTCATCGCCGGGCGGAACCGCCACTGCCGCGCCGCGGCCACGGTCACCGCATCGAACACGCCGGCCGGCTGCGATTCCTTGACCACGACGTCCTGCACGCTGCCATCGGCGCGCACGTCCACCAGCAACACGACACGGCCGCTCAGGTTCTTGTCCAGCGCTGCCTGCGGATACCGCGGCGCCGGCAACGGGTATCCCTGGGTCACCTCGCTGGCCGCTGCGGGTGTGGCCGCGGCACGCGGCTGTGCTGCCCAGGCGGCATACATGCCCCCTGTAGCCAGCGCGGCGGTGGAGACGATGGCAATCAAACGCTGCCGTGCGCGCGCGGCGGGTTGCTTGAGCATTTCGATTCTCTCCTTGAGTGGATGGCGCGAAGGCCAGGGACATCCCAGTGGCGGCAGGGTGTCGATGCCACCGAGCAACATGGCCTCGGCGTAGGCACGCCGCTGCCGTGGACGAAGCGCCAGCACCCGCGCGTCGCAAGCCATCTCCTGGTCGCGGCGGAACGCGCGGATCGCCAGATGCACGAGCGGGTTGAACCATTGCAGGCACAGCAGCAACGTGGCCAGCGCATTGCAGGGCAGGTCACCGCGGCGCCAGTGCACACGCTCGTGGTGCAGCAGCAGGGCGCGTTGCGCTGCGGTGTAGCGCTGGGCGAAGTCCGGCGGCAGCACGATGCGTGGCCGCAGCAGGCCCAGCAGTGCCGGCAGCCCTGCGTCGTGCTCTGCACGGTACAGCGGCAACCTTGCATGCGGCAGGCGCTGCAATGCGCCCAGCGCGCGCACGAAGCGGCGCTGCCTGCGCGCCTGCCAGGCCAGGCAGACCAGCGCGCCGCCTGCCCACAACGCCAGCCACCATGCACCTTCGGCACCGCTGCCACGCACTGAAGCCACTTGCAGGACACTCGCCGGCAATTGCAGGACCGCGCCCGGCGATGCCTGGTTGCCCTGCGCGGCCGGCAGGACCAGCCCCAGCAGGCACAGTGGTGGAATGCACCACAAGCCGTAAGCAGCGCCAGCGCCCAGATGCCGGCGCATCGGCTTGCGCAGCACAAGCACGAGCGTGCAGGTCAGGCTCAGCACCGCGGTTGCGAGGATCAGCACGCTCAACTCAGTTGTCATCGTCCAGCTCCCGCACCAGCCGCTTGAGTTCGGCGATGTCCTGCGCGGTGAGCTTGCCGCGCTCACTGAAATGCGCCACCAGCGGGGCCACGCGGCCGCCGAACACACGTTCGAGCAGACCTTCGCTCTGCTGCTGGACCCATTGCGCGCGCTCGACGCGTGGTGTGTAGAGATAGCGCCGGCCTTCGCGCTCGGCGGAGATGGCGCCCTTGTTGAGCAGGCGGTTGAGCAGCGTCTTCACCGTGGGTGCGGCCCAGCCGCTGTGCGCGGCCACCGCGGCGATCACCTCTTCGGCCGACAGCGGGTGGCGGCGCCAAAGCACCTCCATGACGACGGCTTCGGCATCGCTGATCGAGAGGGATCGGGACATTCGATTACGTCCGTAAATTTTTGCCGATTACGCGCGTAATCGGATGCATTGTCAAGGGCCGGGATTGCCCCTGTAGGAGCGGCTTCAGCCGCGACCGTCGTCTGTGAGATCGCGGTCGCGGCTGAAGCCGCTCCTACAAGGGCACGCAAGGGCGGTTGCAGGGCGGCGATTGCCAGGCCGTGCGCAGCGCGGGCCGCAAGCGCTGCACCCGTGAGCTACGCTGATGCCATGACCCATCACTTCGACGACCTCGACGCGGCTACCGACTTCCTCCTGCAATCCCTCGCCGGGCCGCTGCGCGTCGGCGCGCCGCTGGGCCTGGGCAAGCCGCACCGCCTGCTCAATACCCTGTACGCCCGCATCGTGGCAGATCCCGCGCGGTCCATGCAGCTGTACACCGCCCTGTCGCTGGACCCGCCCACCCCGGGCGCCGGCCTCGAAGGCCGCTTCCTCGCCCCGTTCGTGCTACGCCAGTTCGGCGCCGACTTCCCGCGCCTGGCCTATGTCGATGCGATGCGCCGCGATGCCCTGCCCGCGCACATCCATGTCGAAGAGTTCTACATGCAGTCTGGCGCGATGCTGCACTCGCGCCAGGCGCAGCGCGCCTATACCAGCCTGAACTACACGATGGCCGCCGATGCCGTGGCCCAGCGCGCACCCAACCTCGTGCTGCAGAAAGTGGCGCGCGAACCCGGCGGCCAGCGCCTGTCGCTGTCGTGCAACAACGATCTCACCCAGGACCTGCTCGACGCCATTGCCCGGCGCGGCCTGCCACGGCCGCTGATGGTGGCCGAAGTCGACCCGCAACTGCCCTGGATCGGCGGCAGCGCGCTGGTGCCCGATGGTTTCTTCGACGTGGTGATCGACCCGCCGGCCCCGCACCCACCCCTGTTTGCGCTGCCACGCCAGCCGGTGGGCGATGCCGACCACGCCATCGGCCTGTACGCGAGCACCCTGGTGCGCGACGGTGGCACCCTGCAGATCGGCATCGGGGCGCTGGCCGATGCGCTCAGCCATGCGCTGGTCCTGCGGCATACCGACAACGCCCGCTATCGCGCCGTGCTCGATGCCCTCGACCCGACCCTGGCGACGCATCCGCTGGTCCGTGACCACGGCGGACTTGGCGCCTTCGAGCAGGGTCTGTACGGCTGCAGCGAAATGCTCAACGAAGGATTCCGCCGCCTGGTCCAGGCCGGGGTCATCCGCCGCCGCGTGCATGACGACATCGCCCTGATGCAGCGCCTGCACGATGGCAGCGCCGATGCCGCCGACCACGCGCGCCTGCAGCGCGAAGGCGAGTACCTGCACGGCGCCTTCTACCTGGGCTCGGCCGAGTTCTACGACTGGCTGCGCGAGGCCGGCGACGGGCAGCACGGCGTGGGCATGCGCCGAATCAGCGAAATCAACCAGCTCTATGGCGGCCACGAGGCGCTGGAACGCCTGCAACGCCGCGACGCGCGCTTCTTCAACAGCTGCATGATGGCTACCGCACTCGGCGCGGCGGTCTCCGATGGCCTGGAGGACGGGCGCATCGTGTCCGGCGTCGGTGGCCAGTACAACTTCGTGGCGATGGCGCATGCGCTGGAAGAGGCGCGCAGCGTGCTGATGTTCCGCGCCAGCCGCGACGACGGTACCGGCGAGGTCGAATCCAACGTGCGCTGGCAATACGGCCACACCACCATTCCACGCCACCTGCGCGATGTCTACGTCAACCAGTACGGCATCGCCGACCTGCTCGGTGCCACTGACGAGGATTGTGTGATCGCGATGGCCGCGCTTGCCGAAGCGCCCTTCCAGGACGAGTTGCTGGCGCAGGCCAAGGCAGCACGCAAGCTGCGCGAGGATTTCGTCGCCCCGCCCCAATGGCGCCGCAATACGCCGGCCGCCCTGTCCGCGGTGCTGGCGCCGTTTCGGCGCGACGGCACCTTGCCCGACTATCCGCTGGGCAGCGACTTTACCGAGGTCGAGCAACGGCTGCTGCGCGCACTGGGCTGGCTCAAGCAAGGCTCGACCCGCCTGCGCGGCAAGCTGCGCCTGTTTGCCGGCGCCTTGGCCGGCCCGCTGGCCGATGACGCCGAGGCGCTGCAACGCATGGCGCTGAGTACACCTGCCAGCGTGGGTGAACGCGTCCAGGCACGGCTGCTGCGCCACGCTCTGGCGCGCACCCGGCGCTGACTCGCTGGGGCCAGTCAGCGCGCAGCCAGCGTTTTCACGCGCTGCGCGCAAGGGCGCACGGCAAGCTGCGGCCACATCACCCGGAGCCTCATCGCATGGCCTTGCGCACGCCCTCGTCACATCCGTCGCTCTTGCGCCTGCCGCTGCGCCTGGCCCTGCTGCTATGCCTGGCACCGTCGCTGGCCGCCGCGCAATCCGCCCCCACGCCGCCGGACACCGGCCCGCGTTCGGACTTCAGCGCGCAGGTTCTGCTTGATCGCGCGCACTTCTCTCCGGGCGAGATCGACGGCCTCAAGGGTTCCAACCAGCGCCGCGCAGTGTCCGGCTATCAGCGCGCGCATGCGCTGCAGCCCACCGGCGAGCTGGATGAGCCGACCTGGCAGGCACTGGCCACCGACACCGCGCCGACGCTGGTGGACTACACGCTGACCGAAGCCGATATCGCCGGCCCGTATGTGCAAGTGCCGGAGAAACCAGCCGACCAGGCGCAGCTGCCAGCGCTGGGCTACCAGTCGCTGGAAGAGGCGCTCGGCGAACGCTTCCACGCCAGTCCCGCGCTGTTGCGCGCGCTCAATCCGCAGGCCGATTTCAGCCGCGCCGGCACGGTGCTGCGCGTGCCCGCCGTGAGCAGCACCACTGCGCTGCCGAAAGCAGCGACGCTGGTGGTCGACAAATCCGACTCCACCGTCTCGCTGCGCGATGCGCAGGGCAAGGTCTACGCACAGTTCCCGGCTTCGACCGGCAGCGAGCACGACCCGCTGCCCATCGGCCGCTGGAAGATCCTCGGTATCTCGCGTGATCCGAAGTTCCACTACAACCCCAATCTGTTCTGGGACGCGGAGGCCACCGACCGCAAGGCCACCTTGCCGCCGGGACCGAACAACCCGGTGGGCCCGGTGTGGGTGGATCTGTCCAAGCCGCACTACGGTATCCATGGCACGCCCGAGCCCGGGCGCGTGGGCAAGACGCAGTCGCATGGCTGCATCCGCCTGACCAACTGGGACGCGCTGGCCGTGGCCGGCGCGGTGGATGCGTCGGTGCCGGCGATACTGGAGGAATGAGTCGATGAAGACCGTGGCCTTGCTGGTCGGCGGCCTGCTGCTGGGCGCGGCAGGCTACTGGTGGCTGTACGGACCGCGCACCGTGTCCACCGGCAGCGAAATCAACGCAGCGTTTGCACAGGCCGCGGCAAACGCGGCACCGGACAGCGCGCCCGCGCGCGTCGAGCCTGCGCCGCCCCGCACCGGCACCCAAGCGGCTACACCTTCGCCGACCACGCCAACAGCCGATGTCGCGCACGAAGATCCGGTCGCGCCGATCGCCACGACTGGCACGCCTGCCGCGGCGGCCCCGGCCACCGCAAATGCGCCCGCCGGCAGCGCGATCCCCGACGCGAGTGCTGGCAGCGGCCTGCTGCTGCCGGTACAGGGCCTGGGCCGCAACGATCTGCATGACACCTTCACCGATGCGCGCAGCGAAGGCCGCGTGCACGACGCGATCGACATCATGGCCCCGGCCGGCACGCCGGTGCTGGCCGTGGCCGATGGCACGGTGGAGAAGCTGTTCGACAGCAAGCGCGGCGGGCTGACGATCTATCAGTTCGAGCCCAGTGGCCGCTATGCGTACTACTACGCGCACCTGCAGCGCTATGCCGATGGCCTGGCGGAGAAGCAGGCGATCAAGCGCGGCCAGGTGATCGGCTACGTTGGCAGTACCGGCAACGCCAATGCGGAAGCACCGCACCTGCACTTTGCGATATTCCGGCTGGGCCCGGAGCGGCGCTGGTGGGAGGGCGAGGCGCTGAACCCCTATCCCGTGCTGCACGACGGCGCGCCGCTGCCATAAGCGGCGCGCCGTGGCCATGCGTGCTTACAGCGCCTTGGCCGCCGCGACCACGTGGTCGACGGTGATGTTGAAGTGCTTGTACAGCACCTCGGCCGGCGCGGAGGCACCGAAGGTGTCAATGCCGACCACGTCGCCGTCCAGGCCCACGTACTTGCGCCAGAAGCCGGTGACGCCGGCCTCCACCGCCACGCGCTTGCGCACCGCGTTCGGCAGCACCGACTCGCGGTAGGCGGCGTCCTGGCGGTCGAACACGTCGGTGCACGGCATCGACACCACGCGGGTCTTCAGGCCGGCGGCATCGAGCAGCTTCTTCGCTTCGGTGGCCAGGCCCACTTCCGAGCCGGTACCAATGAGGATCACGTCGGGCTGGCCGCCTTCGGCGTCGGCGAGCACGTAGCCGCCGCGTTCGATCAGCTTGACCTGTTCGTCGCTGCGCGGCTGGTGCTGCAGGTTCTGCCGGCTGAAGACCAGGCAGCTCGGGCCGTCCTGGCGGGTGATCGCGAACTTCCAGCTCACCGCCGACTCGACTGCATCGCAGGGGCGCCACACATCGTTGTTGGGGATGTAGCGCAGCGAGGCCAGGTGTTCGATCGGCTGATGGGTCGGACCGTCCTCGCCCAGGCCGATCGAGTCGTGCGTGTAGACGTGGATGGCGTGCGCCGGAATCAGCGCGCCCATGCGCACGCCGTTGCGCGCGTAGTCGCTGAACACCAGGAAGGTGGCATCGAACGGAATGAAGCCGCCATGCAGCGCCAGGCCATTGGCAATGGCAGTCATGCCGAACTCGCGCACGCCGTAGTAGACGTAGTTGGCGTTCGGGTCGCTGGTGGCGACGGACTTGCTGGCCTTCCACAGGGTGAGGTTGGAATGGGCCAGGTCGGCCGAGCCGCCGACGATTTCCGGCAGCAGCGGCGCGAAAGCCTCGATGGTCAGCTGCGAGGCCTTGCGCGAGGCAATGGTCTGCGCGTCGGCCTGGGCCTTGGCAATGAAGGCATCGGCCTGGGCAATGAAGTCCTGCGGCAGCTCACCGCGGTAGCGGCGCATCAGCTCGACCGCTTCCTGCGGGAAGGCCTTGGCGTAGGCGTCGAAACCCTGCTGCCACTGCGCCTGCGCCTGCTTGCCGGCGGCCACCGCGTTCCAGCCGTCGTAGATTTCCTGCGGCACCTCAAACGGGGCATACGGCCAGTCCAGCGCCTTGCGCGCGCCTTCCAGCTCTTCCTTGCCCAGTGCGGCGCCGTGCGAGGACTCCTTGCCAGCCTTGGTCGGCGCGCCAAAGCCAATGATGGTGCGGCAGCAGATCAGCGTCGGCTTGCCTTCCTCGGCGATGGCCTGCTCGATGGCGGCCTTGATCGCTTCGGGCTGGTGGCCATCGACGTCGCGGATCACGTGCCAGCCATAGGCCTCGAAACGCTCGGGGGTGTTGTCGGTGAACCAGCCATCGGTGTTGCCGTCGATGGAGATGTGGTTGTTGTCCCAGAAGCACACCAGCTTGCCCAGGCCCCAGGTGCCGGCGAGCGAGGCGGCTTCGTGCGAGATGCCTTCCATCAGGCAGCCGTCGCCCATGAACACCCAGGTGCGGTGGTCGACGATGGCATGGCCTTCGCGGTTGTAGCGCTGCGCCAGCAGCTTTTCCCCCAGCGCGAACCCGACCGCATTGGCGAAGCCCTGGCCGAGCGGGCCGGTGGTGGTTTCCACGCCGGGGGTTTCGCTGCGTTCCGGGTGCCCGGCCGTGCGGCTGTGCAGCTGGCGGAAGTGCTTGAGTTCATCGATCGGCAGGTCATAGCCGGTCAGGTGCAGCAGCGCGTACTGCAGCATCGAGCCGTGGCCGTTGGAAAGGATGAAGCGGTCGCGGTTGAACCACTTCGGATCGACCGGGTTGTGGCGCAGGAAGTCGTTCCACAGCACTTCGGCGATGTCGGCCATGCCCATCGGCATGCCGGGGTGGCCGGACTTGGCGGTTTCGACCGCGTCGGCGGCAAGGAAGCGGATGGCGTTGGCCAGCTGGCGGCGGGTAGGCTGGGTCATGGGGCGTCTTGGCAGCGGAAGGGACACCGCAGGAGCGGTGCGGCCATTGTCCCACATTGGCCGGGGCCGCCGGCCGCTGGCGGCGTGGGTGTGGAGGCACCGGGGCCCACGCCGGCAGCCACCACCGCTGCGGCGCCCGCGTGCCCGTGACGGCGGCGCCGGGATGCTTACAAAGCAATGCACGAATGCGGTTGCCGGTCCAGGCCGGGCGTCGCGCAATGGCGGTCAGTCCATAAGTAAGAAGGCGCGACCCAGCCATGTTGACCGGTATCCCCTTGCGTCCTTTCGATGCACCTCGGCCACTTTCGCTGGCCATCGCGCTGGTGCTTGCCATTCCGGCCACTGCGTCTGCCAACGATTACCTCGAACAGCTCTCCCCTGCCCAGCGCGCCGAGTTCGACGGCAACTCGGGGCTGGCCATGATCAATGCCCAGTACGCCTATGCGCGCGGACTGAGCGGCAGCGGCCAGGTGCTGGGCATTATGGATACCGGAGTGTCCCCCAGTCACCCGGAGTTGGCCGGGCGCGTCATCGGGCTCACCGCTGCGGGGCTGCGGCCCGATGGCAGCCGTTGCGACAGCGGCACGGTCCTCACAGGACCAGCGGCGTGCTTCTACAGCAAGGGCGACCAGCCTTCGGTGCGCTATCTCGACTGGAACAGCCGCCTGCTGGCCGAGACCGTGCCCGGCCTGGACGCATCGTTGTTGCAGCAATTCGCCAGCTATGGCCGGTACAACGGCCACGGTACCCACGTGGCCGGAATCATGGCCGCCGCGCGCAACGGCCAGGGCATGCATGGCGTGGCGCCCGCCGCTCGCGTGGCCAGCGTGAACCTGTTCTCCAACGTCTATGCCTCGATGGAGAATTTTCTGCAGTTGCCGGGGGGCGTTTCATTGGAGCTGGAACCCACGCGCGAGGTTTTCGAGCAGGGCTACGCCGGCCTCGCCAGCAATGGCGTGCGCGTGCTCAACAACAGCTGGGGCCTCAGCGCTACAGCTCCACGCAACGTGGCCGACGTCGATGCGCAGGCCAAGCAGTATGCCGAAGTCCTGGACGCCATCGCCGCGGCGACCCGGCGCACCGGGATGCTGCAGGTGTGGGCGGCGGGAAACTTCGCCGGCGCCACTGCAGACCTGCCCGCCGCCCTGCCCCGCTACCGGCCGGAGGTACAACCCTATTGGCTCAGCGTGGTCAGTGTCGCGGTCAACGGCACGCTGGATGACTTTTCCGGCCGCTGCGGCATCAGCCGTGAGTGGTGCGTAGCCGCGCCGGGTGACCAGATCAGATCAACGATCATCAATGGCCGCGCCAATGCGCGCCCGGCTCGCGACGCCAGCGGCGCGGTCATCGGTCTGGAAGTGCCTGATCAGCAGACGCCGACATCCACCACCGCCCAGCTGAGCGGCACCTCGATGGCCGCGCCACAGGTGACTGGCGCGTTGGCCTTGCTGATAGAACGATTCCCCTACCTCAACAACCCGCAGGTACGCGACGTGCTGCTCACCACCGCCACCGACCTGGGCGCACCGGGCGTGGACGACGTGTTCGGCTGGGGCCTGATCAACCTGCGCAAGGCCATCGACGGACCAGGGATGCTGCGCGTGGAC
>DASPIU010000076.1:0-199315 GCA_035629025.1 Stenotrophomonas sp. | reverse complement strand
TCCATCATCAACGCATGCATCGCGCCTTTCGCAGCAGCGATCTGCACCAGGACATCGGAACACTCCACGCCCGATTCCACCGCGCGCTCCAGCGCAGCCACCTGTCCGCCGATCCGGCGGATACGGGTAAGCAGCTTCTTTTTCTCGCGTTGCACATGCGCCATGGGTACCGATCATATACCCTGAGGGGGTATACCCCAAGCGACCGATCATGGACCTAGCAGCCGCCGCAGCCGCCCGCCGTCACTCCCACGCCTTCGACCAGGGCAACCCCCTTGCAGAGCGCAATACACGGCGCGCCATGGTGCTGACGCTGATCATGATGGTGGTCGAAATCACCGGCGGCTGGTGGTTCAACTCCATGGCCGTGCTTGCCGACGGCTGGCACATGAGTTCGCATGCGCTGGCGCTGGGCCTGTCGGTGTTCGCCTACGCCTGCGCGCGGCGCTATGCCAACGACCGCCGCTTCGCCTTCGGCACCTGGAAGATCGAAATCCTGGGCGGCTACACCAGCGCCATCCTGCTGCTGGGGGTGGCGGCCCTGATGATCTACCAATCGGTCGAGCGCCTGCTCGTCCCGAGCGCGATCCACTACGAACAGGCCATCGCCATTGCCGTGGTCGGGCTGGGTGTGAACCTGCTCTGCGCCTGGTGGCTGCGCGATCATCACGATCACGGACACCACCACGCGCACGATCATGGACACGATCACCGACATGAGCATCATGCCCATGCCCACCATCACGATCTGAACCAGCGCTCGGCCTACCTGCACGTCGTGGCTGATGCCGCCACCTCGGTACTGGCGATCATCGCGCTACTCGGCGGCATGTATCTGGGCGCGGCATGGCTGGACCCGGTGATGGGACTGGTCGGCGCGGTGCTGGTGTCGGTCTGGGCTTTCGGCCTGATTCGGGAAACCGGCCGCGTGCTGCTCGATGCGCAGATGGATGCACCGGTGGTCGAGGAAATCCGTCAGGCCATCGAAGAAGGCGATATCCCTGCCCGCCTCAGCGACCTGCACGTGTGGCAGGTCGGCCGTGGCAAGTTCGCCTGCATGGCCGAAGTCGTGACCGAAACCGCCGTCCACCCGGACCACTTCAAGCAGGCCCTGGCGATTCACGAGGAAATCGTGCACGTCACCATCGAGACGCGCACTGCTTCAGTTGGCTGAGCCCGTAATGCGCAACGCATCCAGCACCAGCGCGAACGCCGGCGACGGCTGCCGCCGGCTCGGGTAATAAAGGTGATAACCGGGAAACGGCGGACACCAATCAGCAAGCACGCGAACCAGCTGCCCCTGCTCGATATACGGCGCAAACTCGCCTTCGGGCAGAAACGCAATCCCAAGACCGCCGAGCGTTGCCTGCACCAGGGGCGGTGAGGCGTTGAAGATCGCCTGCCGCTCCACCCGCACGTTGAGCTGCCTGCCCTGCCGCTCGAACTCCCACACATACAGCCCGCCGGAGGTGGCGAAGCGGAAGTTGATGCAGCGGTGCCGGGTCAGGTCTTCGGGCTTGCGCGGCGGCGGGTTCTCCTTGAAATACGCCGGAGAGGCCACGGCCGCCATGCGCATCGGCGGACTGATCGGCATGGCGATCATGTCCTTGTCGATGCGCTCGCCGAGCCGGATGCCCGCATCGAGGCGGTCGGCGACGATGTCACGCAAGGCATAGCTCACGTCGAACTCGATGCGGATATCCGGGTAGCGCTGCATCAAGGGCAACAGCTTGGGCAGCAGGATCGATTGCAGCGCGTGATCGCCGCTGGTCAAACGCACCGAGCCGGCCGGTTTGTCCCGCAGCTCGGTCAGCGCATCCAGCTCGGCCTCGATTTCGTCGAAGCGGTTGCCGATCGCCTGCAGCAGGCGCTCGCCCGCCGGCGTCGCAGACACGCTGCGCGTCGTACGCGTGAGCAGGCGGATTTCCAATCGCGCCTCCAATGCCTTGATCGCCTGGCTGAGGGCAGACTGCGATACACCCAGCACCGCACCGGCACGGGTGAAGCTGCCCTCCCGGGCGACGGTGACGAAAGCCAGCAGATCGTTGAGGTTGCGTCGGGCCATGGCGCCAGTCTGGCATGGCCGATTGATTAGCGACACTTATAGCGGCTAAAAGCATTCATCATCTAATCAACGTGATCGCGCCCGCGCACAATGGCGTCCTCTTCCACTGGAGCCCTCCCCATGACCGTCCAAGCCTACGGCGCCTACGCCGGCGACAAGCCCCTGGAACTGATGGAAATCACCCGCCGCGCGCCCGGTCCGCATGATGTGCAGATCGACATCGCGTTCTGCGGCGTCTGCCACTCGGACCTGCACCAGGTTCGCGCCGAATGGGCCGGCACCCGGTTCCCCTGCGTTCCCGGCCATGAAATCGTCGGTCGGGTGCGCGCGGTGGGTGCGCACGTCGACAGCTTCCAGCCTGGCGACCTGGTCGGCGTCGGCTGCATCGTGGACAGCTGCCAGCACTGCGAGGACTGCGCCAGCGGCCTGGAGAACTACTGCGACGGCATGGTCGGCACCTACAACTTCCCCACCCCGGATGCACCGGGCTGGACGCTCGGCGGCTATTCGCAGCAGATCGTCGTGCATGAGCGCTACTTGCTGCGCGTGCGTCATCCCGAATCCCAGCTGGCGGCAGTGGCGCCGCTGCTGTGCGCCGGCATCACCACGTACTCGCCGCTGCGGCACTGGGGCGCCGGTCCCGGCAAGAAGGTTGGCGTGGTCGGCATTGGCGGGCTTGGCCACATGGGGATCAAGCTCGCTCACGCCATGGGCGCGCACGTGGTGGCATTCACCACCTCCGATGCCAAGCGCGACGCCGCGCTCGAACTCGGCGCCGACGAGGTGGTCGTCTCCCGCAACGCTGAAGAGATGGCCGCGCACGCCGGCAGCTTCGACCTGATCGTCAACACCGTGGCCGCGCCGCATGATCTCGACGCGTTCCTGGTGCTGCTCAAGCGCGACGGCACGATGGTCCTGGTCGGCGCGCCGGCCACCCCGCATCCGTCGCCGGGCGTGTTCAACCTGATCACCAAGCGCCGCAGTCTGGCTGGCTCGATGATCGGCGGCATCCCCGAGACGCAGGAAATGCTCGACTTCTGCGCCGAGCGCGGCATCGTGGCCGACATCGAGCTCATCCGCGCCGATGAGATCAACGACGCGTACGAGCGCATGCTCAAGGGCGACGTGAAGTACCGATTCGTGATCGACAACGCCACGCTGACGGCTTGAGGGTGCCAGCATGACCAGGGCCACATCTTCCTCCGACCAAACCGCCAGCGGCGCTATCAGCATCACGCCCGCCGGCAGCGTGCCGTCCGCCGCGGGTCCGGCCGAGTATTTCACCGGTCGCGTCCGCATCGATGCGGCCTTCCAGCGCCCCGCGCCGGCGAGAGCAGGCGGCGCGACCGTAACCTTCGAGCCCGGCGCACGCACCGCGTGGCACACGCACCCGCTCGGTCAAACCCTGATGGTCACCGCGGGCATCGGCTGGGTGCAGCAATGGGGCGAGCCGCGCCAGCCGCTGCGGCCAGGTGATGTGGTGTGGATTCCGCCGGAAGTGAAACACTGGCACGGCGCCAGCGCCGAAACGGCGATGACCCACATTGCCATTGCCGAAGCCGTTGACGGCAGCCCGGTCACCTGGCTGGAGCCGGTCAGCGATGCGGAGTATGCCGGCTAGTAACCCGTACTGGTCGCAACCAGCTCACCATTCACATACACCATATAGCTCTGCTGCCTGAGCCCGGCCGCCAGCATCGGCCGGCTCTTCTCGACCACCACCGTGTGCCCGTCGATCTCCTTCTTCCATGACTTCGTCAGGCTGAAAGAGAAATGAGTGAAGGGGTTGAGCGGATGCTGCAGCCAGATCGAACCACGCGCTGTCACCAGCTTCATGCCACCCAGGAGCCAATCGCGCGTCAATGTCACCGGCGTGCCGCTTACAAAAAACCTGATTTCCACAAATCCCGTCCCTTTGATCTGGCGGCCGTTGCGCGCCGCGTCAGGGATTCTGGGGAAGTGACTCCCCGCGCGTCAATCCGCGCAATCCATCTCAACAGCTGCCTACGCCATCACCACCAGCCCCACCCCGGTCACGGCCAACACCAGCGAGCACCACAACGCCGGTGTGCCGACGCTCCAGCCGTGCAAGCGTCGCTGACCCACCTGCACCAACCTCGCCAGCCCACCAGCGGCCAGCAACATCGCCGCCAAATGCAAGCCGACGGCGGCCAACGCAAGCCACAGCGATCCACTGGCGGTGATCTCGCGCGCCGGCAGGGCGGACATGCACAGCGGCAGCAGGGCCGGCACCAGCATCAGCCCGGCGCCGTGCGAGGTGGCCATCAGCGCCGAGCTGAGCGCGGCAGACAGCGCCGTCCCTGCCGTCGTCGCGCCAGCGACCTGGCCCTGCATGCGCACGAGCCCAGTCGCCGCCACGACAAGCAATCCCAACCCGGCAATGCGCTGTGTCCACGGTCCGGCCGGCAACACACCGCGCGAGACCGCGTACACCGTCACCCCGTTCGCAAGCACATGACCCAAGGCCAGCGGCCACAGCGACCACCATGGACGCGCCCGCGAGCGGGCACCCGCGCCGCGCGCCGCCATCCATATCCAGCCGTTGGCGGGATGAGCTCCATGCAGGGCGCCCATCCCCGCCACCACCAGCCAGGGCCACAGCGCTTCCATCACCTCAGGCAGGCTCGTAGCGATCGTGGTGGCGCACCCATGCCATCGGGTAATCGAACTCGTCCTCGTCGCGGCCCTTGGGCGTGAGTTCGAGCAACGGATAGGTGTGCATCATCACCTCCACGCCGCGCCCGAAGCATGAGTAGGTGTGGAACACCTGGCCGTCGGCATCGCGCGCGAACACGCTGATGCCCGGTGCTTCCTGATGCGGGAACGGCTGACGGGTGTAGTTGTAGTTGACGCTGCCGCTGGACATCTCGTCGTGGGTGAAGGAAACGCCGAAGTCCTGGTTGAAGCTGTTGCCATTGGACGACACGAAGCGGAACGTCCAACCCATGCGCTGGCGGAAGCGTTCCAGGTCCGCCAGCGGCGCGCGGGCCACAGCCACGAAGGCCACGTCACGCTGCGCCAGGTGCAGCAGCGCGCCGTCGTGATGGTCGGCCATGAACGAACAGCTCTTGCAGCCCTGTTCCCAGCCCGGCGCAAACATGAAGTGCTGCACGATCAGCTGGCTGCGCTTGCCGAACTGTTCGGCCAGGCTCTGCGGCCCGTCAACGGTGTCGAAGAGATAAGGTTGCTCCACGCGCACCCAGGGCAGTGCACGGCGTTCGCGAGCGATCTCGTCCTGCAGTCGCGTCAGCGCCTTCTCCCGCGCCAGCAGTTGCAGGCGCGCACGACGCCACTCATTGCGATCGGCAACAACGAGCGGGCTCGGGGCCTCGAAGGGGATGGCATTCATGAGTCAATCCTCCCTGCGCGCGGGCCGGCGCACCACGCGCACCTTGCCGCTATTGCCGCCACCGCAATAGAACAAGTCGGCACCATCGCTCTCCAGCCCGCTGACGCCGACACCTTCCGGCAAGCCCAGGCGTTGCAGCACCTGGCCGCTGTCCGGATCGATGCGCCGCAACTCGCTTTCCTCGCCTTCCCAGGTGCCATGCCACAACTCGTGATCCACCCAGCTGACGCCAGTGACGAAGCGGTCGGACGCGATGGTGCGCAGGATCTTGCCGGTCTGCGGGTCCACCTGATGAATCCTGCGCTCGCGGTACTCGCCTACCCACAGGCTGCCCTCGGCCCAGGCCATGCCCGAGTCGCGGCCCGCGCCCGGCGCCGGAATGCTGTGGACGACGCGGCCGCTGCGCGGGTCGATCTTGTCGATGCGCGCCTCGGCGATCTGGTACAGATGCGTGCCGTCGAACGCGGTGCCCGCGTCGCCCGGCAGCGGCAGCTGCTGCGTGATCTGGCCATCAGCCGGATCGAAGGCCACAACCTTCGCGCCGAGCGCGGCCCAGACGTTTTGCCCGTCGTGGGTCACGCCGGCAACGCTGGGCGCGCCGTCGAACGGCCCATATTCGCGGACGATGTCCACTGGCTCCAGTGGCACGGTGTTGGCGGTCTCCTGCATGGCTCGACTCCCTGCGGTGGATGGCGACGCCGATGCGGCGCCTGGGAGGGACTCTATGCCGCTGCCCACGAGGACGGGAGTAACAATGTCGTCGTGAATCCGAGCAGCGGCGCGGCCAGCCAGCGCTGCGCCCGCGCCTGTCCCACCGAGCGCGCCTGCCCGGCCCGTTCCAGCTCCGCCAGCGACCGCTGCACGGTCCTCTGGCTGGCGCCCAGTGCCATGGCCAGCGACGAAGTGGACCAGGCCAGGCCGTCGGACAACAAGGCAAGCAATGCGCCCTGCTCGCTATCCACGGGCGGTGCCAACACGACGACGGGCCGATCCAGCGAGCGGAGAACGAAGCCGTTTGCCGTGGCCTCCACCCGCATGAGCGGAGCGACGAACGCACGCAACCGACCAAGTTCAACTCGCAGCCGCGCGCGATGGCTCTCATCCGCATGGCGGGTGCGGAACACGCGTGCGATCAGTGCATTGCGATCGACTTCGCCCGGCCATGCCTCGCCCAGCGCGCGCAACAGCGCGAACAGCACCGGCCGGCGTGCCAGCGTCTGCCCGCGTCCGGATGCATGCAGTCCGTGGCGGCAGGCGTCGATCACGATGGCCTCCGAAGCCAGCAGCTGCTGGACTTCATCGAGCCGCAGCGGTTGCTCATGGCCTTCGCGCAGCATGCGCGCCGCTGTCAGTTGCAGGGCTTGCTGCGCGCGTACCACTTCGGCCTGAAGGCTGGGCACGTCGGCTTGAACGGCGGCCGCTTGCGCGTGTTGCAGGCATGCGCGCGCACGCGCGGTATCCAATGCACGCAAGGCCAGTTCCGCCTGGGCCAGCTCGGCCACGGCGTGCAGCGTGGCCGACAATCCCGCGCGGTCCAGCGCCGCGAGCAGCGCACCGGCAGCCTCCAACCGCCCCACGAGCAGGTGTTGCCGGGCCGCGATCAAGCGCGCAAGCACGGCGTTGCCGCGATCGTGGTGTCGATCGAGCAGGTCGGCAGCATCGAGCACCACGCGCGGCGACCGGGCCAGCTCGCGCATCGCCAGGGCGATCTCGGCCTCGGCCACGATGCAGCGTGCGCGCGCGACTTCCTCATGCGCGCCGAAGCCTCGCGCGGCCTTGCGCAGCAGTTCGCGTGCCCGCGGGTAATCGCCGAGCTGGGCCATGGCGATGGCTCGCAGCGCCAGTGCCGGCGGGTCGTTGCGCAGCGCCACATGCTTCAGCGCGCGCAGCGGGTCGCCGAGCGCGAGGTCGCGGCTGGCGGCGGATAGAAGGGAATCCATGGGTTGATCTTTGCAAGCTCTGGCGGGTGGGCGCAATGCGGACCCGGACCGGATCAACGACCAGGACGCGCGCCCTCCAACCCCACCACCCGCACCGGCTGCCCACCTTCGCGCAACATCTGCGCCTTCCAGTGGAACCGGGGCGGTGCATCCGAAGTCAGCTCGAACCGCGCCTGCAACAGGAACACCGCCAGCGCCGCCATCAGCTCCACCAAGGCGAAATGCTTGCCGCCACACACGCGCGGACCAAAGCTGAAAGCGGTATTGACGCCACTGGCAATGCCCTTCCGCGCCGAACCGTCTGCATGCAGCAGCCAGGGCTCGGGGCGATGGCGGGCATCATGCTGCACGCCAACGAAGGAGATGATCACGTTGTGGCCGGGGCCGATCGCATGCGAACCAATCGTGTCGGCTTCGACGGCCAGGCGCGCGACGATCGGGGTCGGCGGAAACAGACGCAGCGTTTCGGAAACGAAATCGGCCAGCGCATCGAGGCTCGAAAGTTCGCGCCAGCCCCAATCAGGATGTTCGCCCGCCATCCGCGCCACGTGCGCGCGCAACTGGGCCTGCACTTCCGGGTACAGGGCAAGCAGATACGCGGCCCAGCCCAGCGTCGCCGCCGATGTCTCGGCGCCGGCCGCGAAGAAGGTCACCAATTCGTGTTCGAGCACGATGTCCTGCTGCGGGTCCTGATCGGCGGCAAGCAGATCGCGCAGCAGCGGCCCCGCCGGCACGCTGCCGTCGCGGAAGCAGTGCAGCTCCTGCAGCACGGCGCGGCGCAGTGCTGGCAGTTGGCGCAGGCCGTCCAGGTACAGGCGCCGGGTTTCTCCCGCGGGTACGAAGGAATAGGCCGAGCCGTATTCCATCAGCTCGGCGATGCGCTGCATGTCCAGCCCGGTGCGCTCGTAGGGCACGCCGAGGAAGTTCTCCACGAGTACCGAAGCGGTCAGCCGCCGCAGCACGCCGTCATCGATCGTGGCCGCGCCGCCTTCGCTGTCGCTGCGCAGCCGCTGCACCGCAACGCCGGCGTGGCGACGCGCCAGCGCACAGGCCTGTTCGCGGTCGAAGTGGGTGAAGTAGGCATGGGTCAGCGCGCGCCGCACCTGCCAGGCCTCGCCCTCCTCGGAGAAGCGCGAGGCACCCAGCGCCTGGCGGAACCAGGCCATGTTCTTGCGGTAGTTGCCGGAGTTGGCGCGCAGCACGTGGTCGGCGTCTTCGTGGCGCTGGATCAGCAGCACCGGCACCTCGTTGAGCGTGATGTCGACATTGCGGCCGTTGCACTCGCGCGCCAGCCGGTAGAGCTCGTTGCAGATGTCGGCGTAGTCGGTCAACGATAGCGTTCCAGCAGCCTGGCCACATCGCGCACGGTGCGCAGTTCGAGCAGGTCCACCGGGTCGATCTGGCGTCCGGCGCGTTCCTCCAACTCCATTACCACGGTGGCGAAGGACAGACTGTCCATCTGCTTGATGGACTGGATCGCAGCTTCATCGCCGATCTTGTCCACCGGAACGAACAGACAGCCAGACAGGATTTCCTTGGCCTCCTGCAATGCGCTCATGCGGGGGCCTCCGCGTCGGTGAGGTCCCGGGCTTCGCGCGCGGAGCACGCGCCAGGCTGCCATTCGCCCGCCAGATAGCGCGCACGGGCATGGGCACGCGCCAGCTTGCCCGAAGAGGTGAATGGCAGGCTGCGCGGCGGAACGAACACCACCCGCGCCAGCACGCCGAAGGCTTCGGCCACCGCGGTCTGCACCGCCGCGCGCAACATCTCCCCGCCAGTGGCGTGCTGGATCAGCAGCACCAGCGCGTCCTCATCCTGCGCATCGGCCGCGGCGAACGCGGCTACGTCGCCGGGCGCCAGCCCTGGCAGGCGTTCGATCAGCCATTCCACATCCTGTGGCCAAAGGTTGCGGCCGCGAATGATGATCAGCTCCTTGGCGCGGCCGGTCGGAAACACTTCGCCTCCGGAGACGAAGCCAAGGTCGCCGGTATCGAGGAAGCCGTCGGCACGCAGTGCGGGGTGCTCGCCCCCCATATCGGAATGGCCGGAATGGTAGGCCCGCAGCACGTTCGGCCCGCGCACCCACAGCCGGCCGGCGGCGCGCTCGGGCAGCACCTGGCCGTGCTCGTCCTCCACGCGCAGTTCGATGCCGGGCAGGGGCGCACCACAGCTGATGTATCGCTTGGAGGTACGCGGCTGCGCAGAGTCTTCGACGGCGGCTTCGGTTCGCGGTCCCACCCCCGGCGCGGACATGCTGATCGCCAGGGTCGCCTCGGCCATGCCATAGCTCGGCTGGAACGCTTCGCGGCGGAAGCCGGTGGGTGCCAGCGCCGCGGCGCTGGCATCGAGCAGTTCCGGCTGGATCATGTCGCCGCCCACGCCAGCCACGCGCAGCGCCGACAGATCGATATCCGCCTCGCCACGGTAGCGTTGCGCCGCCAGCCGCCAGGCAAAGGCGGGTGCATAGACGATGCTGGTCCGGCACCGCGACATCAGCCGCAACCAGGCCAGCGGCCGCGCCGCGAACGCCATCGGCGGCAGATAGTCCACGCTGCGCTGCCCGCACAAGGCGACCACCGAGAACCCGACCAGGCCCATGTCGTGATACAGCGGCAACCACGAGCAGGCACGGTCGTCGGCGCGCATCCGCAAGCCATGCGCGGCAATCGCGGTGGCGTTGTGCATCAGCGCCGACTGCCGCACCACCACGCCCTTGGGCTGCGCGGTGGAGCCAGAAGAGAATTGCAGATAGGCCGGCACGTCCGCGTCCACGGTGGGCAACGTGCTAGGACCGGAAGCGCCGATGACTTCAACGTCGGTGTCGTCCATGCAAGCGACCGTCATGCCGGTGGCCGCCGCGCGCACCTGCGCCAGCACACCGCGCGGCGCGAACACCGCGCGTGGGCCGATGCCGGCCAGCAACTGCTGCAACTGCGCCACATAGGCCGCGTGCCCTCCGGCAACGGCGCGGCAAGGCAACGGGCAAGCCACCAGACCAGCGTATTGCGCCGCGTAGAAATGAACGAGGAACTGCGGGCTGGTCTCGGCAATGAGGGCGATGCGCTCGCCCGCCATGAAACCGAGCATGCGCCAGTGCCGTGCCAGCGCAAGCGCCCGCTGGCGCAGCTCCGTATACGACAGCACCGCGGTGAGCGCGCCGCGTGCATCGTGGAAGTTGAGCCCGGTTACGCCACGCGCAGCATAGTCCAGCGCCTCGCGCAGGCTGGCGAACCGGCCCAGACGCAGCGGCAGGTCGTCATTGGCCGTTGGCGTCGCGGCGAAGACGGAGCTCATGGCGTATCGCTGCTGCCGCGTGCCTCGCGCGGCATGCCGGCTGCGTCGGCCACGCCAGTCGCACCGGGGAACGCCGCGAACACCAGCACATCCAGACGCGTGCCGTCCGGCGCGCGGCATTCGTCCTTCAGCCGCGCCTCGTGGACGAAACGCGGGTTGTCGACGAAGTTGAACAGCATCGCCCGGTTGCGCGCCAGCACGCGCGCGGTGACCTTTTCCACTTCGCGATAGAGGAAGAAGTGGTCCAGCAGCGCATCGATGGTGCGCCAGTACACGCGCTGGCCACGGTAGGCGGCTTCGCCGATGCCGGCGGTCATGCTGGCGACGCGGTGCGTCAGGTTCACGTCCAGCGTGTAGAAGCCGACCAGCAGACCATTGCCACGATCGAAGATGCCGATGAAGTGGTTCTGCCGGCCATCAAAGCTGGCGATGAAGGCGGCCAGCCGCGCCACGTCGAAATCAAGCGGCGGCAGGTTGAGGCCCTCGCGCATCTCCGTGCCATTGAGCCATTGCGCGAAACGCGGGTTGGCATCGGCGGCGGTCAGGCTGCGCAGCACGAAGCCATTGGTTTCGATATGCACCGGGGCCGCGGCGGGTGGCCGCGCCGGCGCGGCGGCCGGCATGGCAGCAACAGCAGCGGCGGGGCGATACGTCCAGCGGAACTCCGGCATTCCCCCTCCTGGTCTGGATAGCACTTCAGAAACGCCACGCCACATAGGCCTTCGCGCCATGGTCTTCGCTGTCGTTGCCCATCTGCCCGGAGTACAGCAGGCCGACGTCCGCGTTACCGGACAGCTTGCCTTCCAGGCCGAATTCCAGAGCCAGCACATCACGGTCGATCGGCACGCCGACCACCGAGTACGGCTGGCCGCCGTCGAACTGCAACCACGCAGTCGGCTCGACCGTGCCGAAGGCATGCCGCCACGCGGCCATCATCCGCCACTGCCAGCGATCATCGCCGGCCCGCAACGCGGTGGCCGCGCGCAGGCCCAGGGTGGAATAGGTCACGTGCATGTTGTCGCTGGCCGCGCTCAGCGCCGCCGCGCCGCCGCTCTCGCTGAAGCCATCCACGTCCACCCGCACATAGGCTGCGCCGAGGAAGGGTTCCAGTTCCAGCGTGCCGCCTTGCCAGCGGTGGCCGAGCTCGCCGAACAGCTGGAAGGTCGAGGCGTCGAAGTCCGCTTCGAGACGGTCCGAGTAGCCGGCAAAGGCGACGTTGCGGCTGGTCGACACGTCGTGCCAGGTATAGGCCGCGCCAAACTGCGCGCGCAGGCGTTCGCCCTCCACACCGGCGTAGGCGCCCAGGTGCAGGTCGTCACTGGAGCCGGACGAGCGCAGCGCATCGACATCGAAGCTGGACTGGCTGTAGCCGCCGAGCACGCCCAACCGCCATTGCGCCCCCGGGCTGCCGTCGAAGCCGACAAAGAAGCCGCCAATGTCGCGGTCCAGCTCGCTGACGTTGCGGTTGGCGCGGAAGTTGCCCCACGATCCGAAGGCGTGGCCCCACAAGCCCTGGCCGCTTTCGACCACGTTCGATCCGCCAATGCCGTCGTCAGCGCGCAGGCGCGCGCCCACCGCCTCGCGCAGGAAGCGGCTGTCTTCGAGGAACACGGTGCGGGCCGTGGCATACAGCTCGCCACTGAGCTGGCCGAAGGCATCGCAGGCCGCGGCGTCGTCGGGCAGTCCGAGCACCGCCGAACGCGCGGCATTGCCGTCAGGCGCCGACTGCAGGCCGCCAGCGGTCGCATGCTGGTTCGGCGAACACGCCACATCGGTCAGTCCGCGAGTCTGCATTATCTGCAGGTAGGCATTGTTGGCGTCATAGACATCCACCAGCGAGGCAAACGCCGACACCGCGCGGTTGCCGGTCAACTGATAGGTGCCGGCCAGGCCGCCGGTGGTGGTCAACACCGTGTAGCGCACGCCGTAGCGGCCCGCCAACCAGCCGGGAGTGGCCGTGGGCAGCTGGGTGATGTCGAGCACCGCGCCGCTGTCCAGCGTGCCGGTACCGGTGACAGCAATACGGTCGGACTGATCACTGGCCGGGTCCAGTTCCAGTGCATAGACCGCACCGGCCTGCTGCACGTAGGCACCGTTGACGCTCAGCGTGCCGATGGAATTGCCCGGCGCCACGGTGGAGCCCGGCGTCAGGGTGGTCGCGCCGACCGTGCCGTGGCCGCCCAGCAACGCCGCGTTGGCCACGGTCACCGCGGAGTTGCCGAGGTTGCCGTCCACCATCAGGCTGCCTTGCAGCACCTGCGTCGGTCCGCTGAGAGGCCCGCCTTGCAGCATGTGCAGCGTGCCGGCGCCAGTCTTGATCAATTCTCCGGCGCCGGAGAAAGCGCCATCCACGTTGAAAGTGGTGCCAGCGTCGGTCTCGATCGTGCCACGCAGGCCGACATCCACCGCGCGTGCCGAGGTGAAACTGGCCGTGGTATGCAGAATGCCGGCGTCGAAGGCAATGCCGCCGGCCGCCGCGCCGAGGTTGGCATCGCTGGAAACCTGCAACGTGCCGCGGAACACGCGCGTGCCGCCGCTGTAGCTGTTGGCACCCCCGAGCACCAGGGTGCCGAGGTCGGCCTTGACCAGCTCCGCCGTTCCGGACAGCTCGGCATCGAAGGTCGCGGTGTAGGCTTCGCCATCGAGCGTGCCGTCACCCACCCGCACGATCGCGGCCGGACCCTGCAAGGTGATCGCGCCGCCACTGACGCGATAGCCATCGGCGGCAAACTGCATGCCGGTCACCGCGACTTCACCCAGGCTGTTGTCCACCTGCACCTGGCCCGGCGTGGCGGCGAAGATCGCAAAGCCGCCATCGGCAAATGGTGCATTGACCGTGCCATCGACATTGGTCCAGTTGTCGTTGCCGGCCGAGGACTGCCACACGCCGTTGCCGCCGTTGATGACGCCATCGTTCTTCGGCCCGGCATCGCCGTCCCATATCTCCAGGAAGCCGGCGGGCGTGGGCGGGGCAAGTACGAGGTTGACCTGGCCGGGAATCGCGGTTTCCACCACCAGCCCGGACACCGGGACGGTGCCCAGTTCCAGCCCTTGATCGTTCAAGGTCCCGGCGTAGTTGATCACCCGGTACAGGCCGGCGTGAAACGCACCGCCGGGCGTTTCGGTGACGTTGATGACGCCATCGAGGTTGAGATTGCCGGCCACATCGAGCAGATCGTTGAAGGCGCCGCCGACCATGCCAGCTTCGCCGAAGTCGTAATCCAGGATCGCCCCGCTGGCCAGGCTGAGGTCGCCGCCCACGCTGAGCGTGCCGGGCGTGCCGGCCTGCGCTCCGGGCGAGAGGAGGCCGCCGGCATCGATGCTGACATCGCCGCCCAGCGTGCCATTGCCACCCAGCCGCGCGCCGTTGCTGACCTGCATCGTGCTGGCGTCGTTGCCGAGAATGCCGTTGACCCACAGCTGGCCGCCCTGCACTGCCGCACTGCCAATGAAACCGGTGCTGGCACCGGTAAGGATTTCGCTGCCGGCCGCTACCGCGAACATGCCCGAGCCGGTGAACACGCCGGCGAAGGTGTCGGCCGCCGCGCTGAGGGTGAGCCCACTGCTGCCAAGATTGACCACGCCGGTTCCCGAGAGCGTGCGGATGGAGGTGGGCGCAGCGGTGGCGGAAACATCAAACGTCGCATCGGCGACCACGCGGCTGGCGTCGCTCAGCGCCCCCGCTCCTGCCAGAGCCAGCACGCCTTCGTTGACGCGCACTTCGCCGGTCATCGGGTTGATCGCGCTCAAGGCCAGCGTGCCGGCGCCGGTCTTGCTCAAGGCGCCGCCCCCGCTGATGGCCCCGGCCTGGGTGGCGTTGGCGGCCGATTGCACTTCCAGCACCGCGGCCGGGTCAATGGCGATGGCATTGCCGATGCTCACGCCGCTGCCGTAGATCAGCGCGCCATTGCCCAGGACCTGCACATTGCTGCTGCCGAGCGCGGCGTTGTAGGTGAGGCCGAGACCGCCACCGCGCAGCTGGGTGACGCCGGCAAATGCGCTGTTGTCGGTGGGCGCGCCGGCTGGCGGGCTGGTCGCAGGTACGAGATAGGTGATGCCCGCAAGATTGACCAAGATGCCGCTGCCCACCAGCGGTGTATCGAACTGGTAATTGCTGCTGGTGTGATTGAACGACACCGTCGCACTGCCAGGTCCGAGCAGGATCTGCGCGGCGCGCAGTTCGCCTGGCGCCACGGGCGTGCTGCCCGCGGCCGCGCCGATGTTCAAGGTGCCGTTGCCGCTGGCGGTCTCGCCCAGGTACAGGTTGCCGGTGCCGTCCTCGAAGGCGGTCAGCTCGTACCAGGTCGCTGAGCTGTTGTTCCGGGCTTCAATGTAGGCCGTGCCCAGCGTGACCACCGCGCCGTCGGCGATGGTCAGGCTACCGGTGCCGTCCACGCCGACATGCAGCATGCCCAGCTGGGTGCCATCGGTAATCGGGTCGGTAGGGCCAAAGCCCGGCCGCACGGCCGCCCCCACATACCAGATGGCGTCCGCGCCGGACACCAGCGCGTTGCCTTGGCCCCCGTCCACACCCAGACGCACCAGCGGCGGCGCGACCGGCAGGCCAGTGCCGGGGTCCGTGAGATCGGCGATGCTGTAGTTGAGTGCCTTGCCCCCGGCCAGCAGATTGAGCGAACCAGTGCTGCCCGCACCGATGCCTACGTCCAGGCCACTGCCGAAGACCGCGTTGCTGGCGTAACCGCCTGCGTTGCTGCCTTGCACGTTCACCGCGCCGACGCCGCCGTTGGCGCCAATCTGCGGGACCGGCGACGATTGCGAGGTGTACGGGTTGATGGTGAGCTTGCCGCCGGCCAGGACATTGATCGTGCCGCTACTGCCGCCGCCCAGGCCGACACTCAGCACGGGCACCGGGCCGGGGCTGCCCGGGTTGCTGAGCGCCAGCGCACCGTCCTGGATGTTGACCACGCCTGTCCCGCCGCCGGCGCCCACGCGGTGCGTGGCGTAAGCCATGTCCAACGTGCCGCCCGTGGCGTAACCGTACGCTTGCGATTGCGTCGTCTTGCCGGAACCCAGCACGTTCAGCGTGCCATTGCTTCCTGCATCGACGCCTATTGCCAGGCCCAGCCCGGACGAGCTGCCCGCGTCCAGCCGGATCCCGGGCTGACCGGCGATGCCCAGATTGAGCGTGGCCACGCCGGTGCCGCCCGCCACGCCCACGGCCAGCACCGGACCGCTGTCCACAAACAGGCTGCCGTTCTGGAAGCCGGAAACCGCATTGACGGTCAGTAGCCCGGTCTGGCCCGCGCCACTGCCGATGGCAAGCGCCTTCAAGTCCCACTTGGTGGTGGAGCTCCACAGGCTGCCGGGAAAGAAAGGCCCACCCACCGCCCACACCGCCGCGTTCGGCGAGCCTGCATTGATGGTGGTGTCGCCGAAAGGATATTGCGAAATGCCGGCGCTCCAGTTCGCCGGGTTGGTCACGTCCGTGCTGACGTCGCCCTGCCACAGGTTCTGCGCGTACGTCGGCGCGGCCATGCAGCCGAGTACCGCAGCAATCGTGGCCGGCAACCCGAGGCTTCGTGGTGGGCAGTGACGCGCATGATTCCTTCCAGCACGCAGATACCTGGCCATACATAGCCTCCGCAGCATCAGACCAATGCAATGCGACGCGGAATACTGCGCTTCGCGGACATTAAGGCTGCGTGAGTCTTCGCCTATACAGCGTAGTTTTTAAGTAGCTTTACTTAGAACTTGCTGCTATGGCGTCACGCCGGATTGCCGCAACATGACTGTGCCCTCGGGCGCGTGCATCGTCGTGGATTCGGAGCAGGGATATGGTCCGTTCGCATGGCAACAAGACAGGTCCGCTGCGAGTTGCGCCGCTGGTCGGCTGCATCGCGGCGGCGCTGTGGGGCAGTGCCCAGGCGCAGACCGCGTGCCCGGCCGGGACGGTGAACTTGAACAGCGGCGAGTGCCAGACCAGTGGCACAGCGATCACCGTGACCGCGAACACCGGCAACGCGCTGCATGCCTCACAAAGCGGCGTGATCCGCTCCAACGCCAACACGATTTCGCTCAACGCCGCCGCGACCACCGCGGCCAGGGCCAGCACTGGTGGCCAGGTGTGGCTGCAAGGCGGCACGATCCGCAATGGCGCCGAGGGCAATCTGCAGCAGGGCTATTTTGCCATTGGCGCCAACAGCCTCATCGACGTGAGCGGCGGCGACCTGCGCTTTGCCGCGACCGCGCGCCGCGACAACCTGCACGGCGCAGTGGCCAGCGATGGCGCGCTGATCCGCCTGGCCGATTCCAGCATCGCCCTCAATGTCGGCGGTCAGGGCACCGGCACCTGGGGCCTGGCCGCCGAAACCGGCGCCACCCTCACCGGCACCCGCCTTGGCATCAACGTGACCAGTGACAGCGCCACCGTGGCGAGCGTCAGCGCGCGAGGTGTACTTGCACGCACGGGCGGCACCGTCAACCTGAGCGACAGCAACCTCACCCTGGATTACGCCTTCGGCAACAGCGGCAATGGCCTGCGTGCGAACGGGCCCGGCAGCAGCATCGCGTTCCTTGGCGGCTCGATCACCACCACCGCGCGCACAGTACGCGCCACCGGTGCCTGGGCCAGCGATGGCGGCTCGATCCACCTGGGCAATACCCAGGTCTTCGCCAATGCCGTAGCGGCCACCACAACGCCCAACTCGGCGTCGATCGGCGCGCGCGTGGACAGTGGCGGCACGCTACTGATCGATACCGGCACCGCGATCCTCAGCACCGGCAGCTACAACTACGGCCTGTACGCCGCCGACGTGGGTTCGCTGGCGCGCCTGGATGATGCCAGCATCGACGTCAGCGGTGCCATGTCGCGCGGCGGCATCTGGGCGGTGAGCGGCGCACGGGTGGAGATCGCCAACGGCTCGTCCATCGTCAATCGCTCGCCGCTGGCCACGGCTTATGGCGTGTACGCGGACAATTCCGCGGCTGCGAGTACGCCGACCACCTTGTTGATAGAAGACAGCAGCATCGCCGCAGAGGGCAATGCGACCGGCGCCGCGCTGGTTGCGCGCCTTGGCGTGGTCGCCACCCTCGACAATGTGACCCTGACAACCACCGGCAGTGGCGAAGCGGTGGGACTATGGTCCGATGGCTCGAACGTCACCGCGACCCATCTGACGGTCAATACGCTTGGCGTGCGCGCACGCGGCATCACCGCGGACAAGCCCGCCGGTTCGACCACCATCAGCGGCAGCACGATCATCACCCGCGGCAACGGCGAGGCCCACGCTCTGGCCGCGCGGCTGGGCGCCACGCTGACCGTTACCGACGCGACGGTGGAAACGCACGGCACGGGCGGCTCGTCCGGCGCGTCGGCCGACAACAGCACCGTGGTGTTGAGCCAGGCCGACATCTCAATCTTCGGCCAGGGCAGCTACGGCCTGTGGTCCATTTCCGAACCGCTGAGCTCGCCACGCGGCCCGGCGCTGATCAGCGCCGACGACGTGGCGGTGCACACCTTCGCCGATGCGGCCCATGGTGCGGTGGCACAGCGCGAGCACCAGCTGTCGACAGCGACCATCGACGCCACCGCGCTGGACGTGGATACGGCCGGAACGCTCGCGCACGGACTGTATGCGCTCAGCGGCGGGCTGATCCGCAGTGCCGCGGGCCAGGTCGTCACCGCGGGTGCCTCGGCCATCGGCGCGCTGGCTTATCAGTCCGACAGCCAGGTCCAGCTCAGCGCCACGCCCGTGACCACCACTGGCGCCGGCGCGCACGCCGCGGTGGCTTATGCCGGCGGCGCACTGGTCGGCGACAACAGTCCGCTGCTGGCCAGCGGCGATCAGGCGGCGGCGCTGATGGTCGTGGGCGAGATTGACCCGGACAGCGGACAGCTGACGGCTTCGTCAGCGCAGTTCAGCAACAGCAGCTTGCGCAATGCATCGGGTACGACCATCGGCATCGCCGGCCCCGGCGCGGTGCGGCTGGTTGGCAGCACGGTGCAGGGCAGCGACGCGAACGCACTGCATCGCTGGTTGCATGTCGGCACGACCAACGACTTCCCGCTGCCGCCGCTGCTGCAACCGGCGCTGCCGCAGCCGATCACACCCGACCCCCCCGATCCGCCCGACGATCCGTCCATCCCTCCTTCACCGCCGCCCACCACGCAGGTGCTGGCGGCCGCGACGCAGGCAGCGCCGACGGCCATCGCCGCGCCCGGCCAGGCACAGGTATGGGTGGAGTCGTCGCAGGTCACTGGCGATGCCCGCACCGAACCCGGCAGCGAATCCACGCTGACCCTGCGCGACAGCGTGTGGCAGCTGACCGGCAGCTCCAACCTCACCCACCTGATCAACGATCCCAGCCTCATCGATTTCGCCGCGCCCAGTGGCGGCCTCTACAAGACGCTGACGGTGCAGACCTACGATGGCGACGGCACGATCGCACTGAACACCTTCCTCGGCGGCGACGGCTCACCTTCCGATCTGCTCGTGATCGACGGCGGCAGCGCGACCGGCAGCAGCCACCTGCTGATCAAGCAGGCCGGTGGCGCCGGTGCGGTGACCGTGGGCGACGGCATCCTGGTGGTGGATGCAATCAACGGCGCCACCACTGCCCCCGCGGCCTTTGCCCTGGCAGCGCCCGTGGTGGCCGGCCCTTACGAATATTTCCTGTATCGCGGCGCGGCGGTGACGCCCGCGCCGGAAAGCTGGTACCTGCGCTCGACCATCGATTGCAGCGCGGGCAACGCGCCCTCGCCGCCCTGCCCTGCGCCGCCGCCCCCTCCACCTCCACCTCCAGCTCCCCCGCCGCCACCGCCACCGCCACCGCCGGGTCCACCTCCGCCACCACCACCGCCGCCACCGCCGCCGGTGCCGGTGCCGCCGACGCCGGCGTACCGGCAGGAAGTATCGCTGGCCGTGGCTTTGCCGCTGATGGCCTCGGCCTACGGCCGCTCGCTGGTGGATACACTGCATGAGCGGGTCGGCGACGAGTCGTTGCTGCGCGGGCGCGCGGACCTGGAACCGGGCGCACGCGGCGTCAACGGCGCCTGGATCCGGGCGCTGGCGCACGATGGCGAACATGATGGCGGGCGCCAGGGCATCTATGGCAACAAGGGCCCCTCGTTCGACTTTCGCTTCGACGCCTTGCAGATCGGCCTGGACCTGTACCGCGCCATTGACGAGGACCGCGCCCATCGCCATGCCGGTTTCTACCTCGCCTACGGCCAGGGCAAGGGCCGGGTGCAACACCATCTGCCGAACTACGACTTCCACGCCGGCGCGGATGAGTTCGACGCACGCACGATCGGCGGCTACTGGACTGGCTTCAGCGCACGCGGCAGCTACCTGGACGCGGTCGCGCAATACACCTGGTACGACCTGCGCGCGCGATCCACGCGGCTGCCCGACAGCTTCACCAACGGCGACGGCGTGCTGCTCTCACTGGAGACCGGCTTGCCGTTTGCACCGGGCCGCGGCCAGGACGCCCGCGAACTGCAAGGCTGGCGCCTGGAGCCGCAGGCGCAGGTGATCTGGCAGCGCGTCCGCATCGACGACATCGTCGAGCCTGTGGCCACGGTGCGTTTCCGCGATGGCGACTCGCTCGTCGGCCGGCTGGGCGTGCGGGTCAATCGCCTCAGCGAGCGCAGCAGCCGCAGCAACGAGCCCAGGCGCGGCGATGCCTGGCTGCGCCTGAACCTGTGGCACCAGTTCAGCGGCTCGCCCACGACCGAGTTCTCCAGCCAGACCGGCTATGTGCCGTTCCAGTCACACCTGGACGACACCTGGGCCGAGGCCGGCCTGGGCGGCACCTGGCAGGTGTCGGAGACCGGCTATCTGTATGCCGACATCGACTACACCTGGTCGCTGGACGGCAACGAGACCGCCTGGAACGGCAAGCTCGGCATGCGCTGGCAGTGGTGAGCCCCCCGGGGACCGCCCCGGGCAGATGTCGTCTTCACATCTCCGCCGCCATAGTGGCCGTGGCTTAACAGGCACGTCCTTTCCCTCGCCGGGGAGGATGCGCGACCCCATCAACGGCGTCCGCGGCGGGAGCGCCGCTGGCATGCCACTGGCACAAGCGGACAGGAGTTCAGTCGACATGCAAGGCAGTTTGGGTTCCCCGATCAATGGCGACTCGCGGATTTCGACAGGCAACAAGGGACTGGACAACATTCTCGGCGGTGGGCTCGACCCCAACCGCATGTATCTGTACGAGGGCAAGCCGGGTACCGGCAAGACGACTCTGGCGATGGAATTCCTGCTGGACGGCGCGCGCAACGGTGAGAAGGTGCTGTATATCTCGCTGTCGGAAACCGAGCGCGAGCTGCAGCTGGTCGCGCGCCGCCACGGCTGGGATATGTCGAACATCGACATCTTCGAGCTGGTGCCGCCGGAGACCACACTCGATCCGACCCATGAGCTCACCGTGCTGCACCCGGTGGAGGTGGAGCTGGGCGAGACCACCAAGCTGATCCTGGATCGGGTGTCGGATTTGAACCCGAGCCGCGTGGTGGTGGACAGCCTGTCGGAGTTGCGCCTGCTGGCGCAGAGTTCGCTGCGCTACCGCCGGCAGGTGCTGGCGCTGAAGCACTTCTTTGCCAGCCGCCGCTGCACGGTGGTGCTGCTGGATGACATGACCTCGCAGCAGAACGACCTGCAGCTGCATTCGATCTCGCATGGCGTGATCCTGCTGGAGCAGCTGGCCATCGAATACGGCGCCGAGCGCCGGCGCCTGCGCGTGATCAAGATGCGCGGCATCGACTTCCGCGGCGGCTTCCACGACATGCGGATCAAGCGCGGCGGGCTGGAAATCTACCCGCGCCTGATCGCCGCCGAGCACCACACCGAGTTCGCCGGCGACTTCACCCCCAGCGGCAATCCGGAGCTGGACAAGTTGCTCGGCGGCGGCCTGGAACGCGGCACCAACGCCCTGCTGATTGGCGCCGCCGGTGTCGGCAAGTCCTCGCTGGCACTGACCTACGCCATCGCTGCGGCGCAGCGTGGCGAGTGTTGCGCCTTCTTCGCCTTCGACGAAGGCCGCGGCACGCTGGAAGCACGGGCCCAGACCCTGGGGCTGCAGTTGCAGCCCGCGCTGGACACGGGCCTGATCATGTTCCAGCAGATCGACCCGGCGGAGATGTCACCGGGCGAGTTCGCTTCCATCGTGCGCAGGAAGGTGGAAGAGAACGGTGCGCGCGTGGTGGTGATCGACAGCCTCAACGGCTATCTCAACGCGATGCCGGATGGACGCTTCCTGATCCTGCAGATGCACGAGCTGCTGACCTTCCTGGCCCAGCAAGGCGTGCTGACGATCCTGATCCTGGCCCAGCACGGCCTGGTTGGTCCGATCGAGACGCCGCTGGACATCAGCTACCTCAGCGATGCGGTGGTGATGCTGCGCTACTTTGAATACGCCGGCACCGTGCGGCGCGCGCTGTCGGTGGTGAAGAAGCGCAGCGGCGACCACGAACACACCATTCGCGAGTTCCAGCTAAGCCAGAACGGCCTGGTGCTTGGCCCGCCCCTGCGCGACTTCAGTGGCGTATTCTCCGGTACGCCGGTTTATACCGGCGGTGACGAGCCGCTGCTGAGGGGCGCGAACCGTTCCAATGATTGACGCGTCAGAAGAGCAGGTCCTGGTCTTTGCGCCCATCGGCCGCGATGCGGGTACGGTATCGGCCCTGCTGAACCGCGTCGGCATCGGCACGCACGTCTGCAAGGACTACGATGCCCTGCTGACCGCGCTGGAAAGCCCCAGTGGTGTCGCGTTCGTGGCCGAGGAAGGCCTGTTCGGCCAGGATCTGGCACGGCTGGAAGGCTGGATTGCGCGGCAGCCGCCGTGGTCGGACCTGCCCTTTGTCATGCTCACCAGCCGCCACGACCATCCGCGCGTGGAAACCTGGCGCCACCAGCAGATTCAGCGCCTGGGCAATGTGTCGCTGATCGAGCGCCCGGTGCAGCCGATCACCTTGATAAGCGTGATGCGCGCTGCGCTGCGTGCGCGGCGCCGGCAGTTCGAGATTCGCGCCCTGCTGCAGGCGCGCGAAGCGGCCGCCGCCGAACTGGAAACCCTGGTGGCGCGGCGCACCGCCGAACTGCAGGAGGTCAACGCCCAGCTGCGCGCGGAAATGAGCGAGCGCGCCCGCGTCGAGGACAGCCTGCGCCATGCGCAGAAGCTCGAAGCGCTGGGCCAGCTGACCGGCGGCGTCGCGCACGACTTCAACAACCTGCTGATGGTGCTCACCGCCGGCCTGGACATGCTCGAATGGCCAATCAGCGCCGAGCGCCGCGAAAAGCTGATGCGCAGCATGCAGCAGGCTGCACAGCGCGGGGCCGGCCTGACCCGGCAGCTGCTGGCGTTCTCGCGCAGCCATGCCTTGCGCCCGGAGACGGTGGACCTGTCCAGGCTGGTCGGCGACATGAAGTCGCTGCTGGACCGCAGCCTGCGCGGCGACATCAAGGTCAGCGTGAACTTCGCGCCCGACTTGTGGCCGGTGGAAGTGGACCCGGGCGAACTGGAGCTGGTCATCCTCAACCTGGCGGTCAACGCACGCGACGCAATGGACGGCGGCGGCGAGATCACCATCACCGGCGAGAACGTCATCGAGAACGGCGACACCTCCGCATCGGCCGGATTCGTGCGCCTGGCGGTGCGCGACACGGGCTCGGGCATGAGCGAGGAGGTCAAGGCGCGGGTGTTCGAGCCGTTCTTCACCACCAAGGACGTCGGCAAGGGCTCGGGCCTGGGCCTGGCGCAGGTGTACGGCTTTGCCAGCCAATCAGGCGGCTCGGTCAGCGTCGATTCGGTGCTCGGCCAGGGCACGACGATCACGCTGCTGCTGCCGCGCTCGCAGTTGCTGCCCACACCCCACCGCGCCACGGCGGCACCCGTGCCCGGCGCGGGAAACACCCCGGAGCAGTGCGTGTTGCTGGTCGAAGACGATGCCGAAGTGGCCGCCCTGGTCGAGCAGATGCTGCGCGGCCTGGGCTATGCGGTGATCCATGCCACCTCGGCACGCGCGGCGCTGGGGGCATTGGCCAATGGCCGGCGCATCGACCTGGTGTTTTCCGACATCATGATGCCCGGCGGCACCAATGGCGTGGCGCTGGCCAAGGAAATCCGCGGCCGTCGGCCCGACCTGCCGATCCTGCTGACCAGCGGCTTTGCCGAAGCCAAACGCGGCGAGGCCGAAACCCTGGACATCCCGATCCTGCGCAAGCCCTACGGCATCGAGGAACTGCGCGCGGCGATCGAACTGCAGATGCAGCGCGCCGGCAGCTGAGGCCGACCCGCGCCGTCAGTTCGCTGCCGCTCTTTCCGCCTTCGCCAGCGGGTCGGGCAGGTGTACCGGCGGCACCCGCACCGCGCCGGAGAGGTAGCCGTCCAGCCATTGCGCAAACACGGTGTGACCGCTGCGGGCCGGGCCGGCCGGGGTCAGGCTGTGGTCGTCGAGGACGGCACCGTAGTAGCGCGCTGCCGGGTCGCTGATCACCGCGCGGTCATCCTGGTAGCTGTACATCACCCACTCGACCAGTTCGCACAGACGGAAACGCTCCGGCCCTGCAATCTCGACCACACCTTGCGCCGGCGCCTGCGTGACCAGTTCCAGCAGCAGGTCGGCCACGTCATTGGCCGCCACCGGCTGCACCAGCGCCGGCGACAGCCGCACCGCGCCGTGGCCGCTGCCCGGCGGAATGATGTTGGCCATGAACTCGAAGAACTGTGTGGCCCGCAGCAGCGTGTGCGGCACCGTCGACTGCTGCAACAGCTGCTCCTGCACCGCCTTGGCGCGGAAGTACGCGCTGCTTTGCAGGCGTTCGCTGCCCACCACCGACACCGCCAGGTAATGCGCGATGCCGGCGCGCCCGGCAGCGGCCAGCAGGCGCTCGCTGGCCTGGCGGAAGAAACGGCTGACTTCCGGGTCCTCGAACTCCGGCGCGTTGCTCGCATCCACCAGTACATCGGCGCCACGCAGCGCGGCGTCCAGCCCCGCACCAGTGACCGCGTCCACGCCGGTGCGGCGCGAGGCCGCGACCACTTCATGGCCCTGCAACGCGAGCCGGTCCACCAGCTTGCCGCCGACCAGGCCGCTGCCGCCCATCACCACGATCTTCATCTGTGCGCCCTCGTCACAACACGATCGGACTGGCCGCTGCGACGGCTTGCGGCACGTCGCGCTCGCCCAGCAACTGGCGCAGGTCGGTCTCGATATCGGTGCAGATCTGCGAGATCGGAATATCGTTGGCGCCCCCCTCGAACGGGTTGGCGCTGCTCTCGCCAACCTGGTCGAGCGCGGCATACATCCACGACACCAGCACGCTCAGCGGAATCGCCAGCCACGCCATCTGCCCGGCCAGCGTGCCACCCACCACGGCGTTCACTGGCGCGAGCAGATCGATCATGCCCATCGGCAGCAGCAGGCACAGGATGCGCACGAAGATCACGTTGATGATCGCGTACTGACGCGGATACGGGTAATTCTTCAGCCGTTCGCTGCGCGCTTGCTGGTCCTGGAACTCGCGCAGGACGCGTTGCAGTTCGGCGAAGCTGCTGGCCGGCAGGCGCCCGGCATCGAGCAGCGCCTTCAGCGCGGCGCTCTGCAGACCCAGCACTTCGGTGGCCTTGCCAGGCGCCATCAGGATCAGGGATTTCTCCTCGGGCGAGACGTACTTGATCAGCTCCAGTTCCAGCGCGCGCTCCCGCTCGGGCACGCCGTAGTGCTTGCGGTACTCGACATTCGGCGCGCGTTGCTGGGTTTCCCAGGCCTTGCTGTCGCGCATCTGGTAGCGCAGCGTGGTCAGCCAGGCCAGGTGGCGGTAGACCAGGCGCCGTGCATCGCTGTCGTTGCCCACGTAGTCACGGCTCATCACGCCCCACAGCCGGCTCATGCCGGTGATCGAGGCCCATACCTGCTGCGCTTCCCACAGGCGGTTGTAGGTCTGGGTGTTCTTGAAGCCGGCGGTGAGCGCCACGGTGGTGCCGAGCATGAAGATCACGCTCCACGGCAGCGCCAGCCACTTCCAGCCGGCGAGCTGGTACAGCGCCACCACCAGCAGATTGAGGGCGATCAGCACGTACAGCGAGCGCCGCGTCCAGAACACGAATTCGGTGAACTTGTATGAGCGGCCGGCATGCATGGCGGGTCTCCTGCGGGGTCTGGATGACGAGGGCGGGTGTGGTGCGCTGGCGCCTCAGGCGGCGGCCAGTTCCGGGCGGTCTTCTTCTTCGGCAATGGCGGCGCGCACGTCGCCGTCCTCGTGCAGCCGGGCCAGGAAGCGCAGCAGGTGCGGGAACGGCTCCAGCGCGATGTCCTTGCGCAGCGCCCAGCGCAGCATCACGAACAGGTAGGGATCGGCGATCGAGCGCGTACCCGTCAGCCACTGCCGGCCCGCCAGCTGCTGGTCAAGGCGCTGCAGATGCGTCGCCACCTGCACGCGCGCCTGCGCGCCCAGCGCCTCGGCCAGGGATTCGTCCGGCAGGTAGCGGCCCGGCGAGAACAGCGGCTTGAACGCGCCATGCACGTCGGAGTTGAGATAGGCCAGCCAGCGCAGCACCTCGGCGCGTCCGCGCAGGCTGCCGTCGCCGAGCAAGCCTGCCTGTAGGCGCAGTTCGGCCAGGTAGGCGAGGATCGCTGCGTTCTCGCTGAGCACGAAATCCTCATGCACCAGCAGCGGCACGTTGCCGTTCGGGTTCATGCGCAGGTATTCGGGCGACTTGATCGCCTCGGCGCTGACGCGCACGGCCTGATGTTGCAGGCCGGTCCAGCGCAGCACGATGTGGTCGGCCAGCGAGCAGGCACCGGGGAAGTAATAGAGCTTCATGGCTGAGTGTCGGTGGATGTGGAGGTGGAGACCACGTGGCTGATGCCGTCGCGAAACATCTTGGCGTAGGGGCAGATCCGTTCGATGTTGCGCACCAGTTCGGCGGCGACGATGGGTTCGACGCCAGGCAGATCGGCATGTACTTCGGCCGAGAGCAGGTAGAAGCCATCGACCGGATCGCGCGCGAAGGTCACCGCCACCTCGACGCTGGCATCGACCAGCGTCAGCCCGGCGCGCGTGGCCAGCAGCACCATCGCGCCGTGGAAGCAGGCAGCGTAGCCGGCGGCAATCAACTGCTCGGGATTGGTGCCGCCACCCGGCCCACCCAGCTCGGGCGGCATGCGCAGCGACACCGCGAGTGCGCCGTCGTCGGAGCATGCGATGCCCGAGGCGCGGCCGTGTCCGGTTTCGCCGCCGGTCACGCGTACGCGTCCGGTATACAGCGGCCGCACGTCCTGGCCGCGGTATTTGTCGAGCACGCTGGGCGGCGGTGGCCTGAGCTTGGTCATCGGCGTGGTGCGAACAGACCCGGACTCAAGCGGTCGCTGCCGAGCGCGCGAGCCCGGACGCCTGCAGCCAATGCGCGAAGTCCACGCGGCCAAGCCAGGCCGCGCCGGCCGGCACCAAGGTATCTTCCTGCAACTGCGCGCCGAAGTAGAGCGTGCTGGCATCGCCCACCACCGCGCGTGCATCGCCGGTCTGATCCATGAAACGCCGCGCCAGTTCGGGCATCGGCACACGCTCGGGGCCGGCGATGTCGAGCACGCCGTTGGCCGGCGGTTGCAGGGCGATGCGCGCCACCGCCTCGGCCACGTCCTCGGCGGCGATCGGCTGCACCAGGGCGGCAGGCAGGCGCACGGTGTCGCCATCGCTGCCGGACTGGATGATGCCCGGCAGGAACTCGAAGAACTGGGTGGAGTGGATGATGGTGTAGGCGATGTCCGACTCGCGGATCAGCCGCTCCTGCGCGATCTTGCCGCGGAAATAGCCGCTGGCGGCGAGCTTGTCCGTGCCAACCACCGACAGCGCCACGTGGTGGCCGACACCGGCGGCGGTCTCGGCGGCAAGCAGGTTGCGCCCGGCGGTCTGGAAGAATTCCAGCACCGCGGCATCCTCGAACGAGGGCGAATTGGCCAGGTCCACCACAACCTGGGTGCCGGCCATGGCCTCGGCCAGCCCGGCGCCGCTGAGCACGTCAATGCCGGTGGACGGTGCAGCCACCACCACTTCATGTGCCGCTGCGCGCAGGCGCTCGACCACCTTGCTGCCGATGCGGCCAGTGCCGCCAATGACGACGATCTTCATGGGAAATCTCCAGGGGTTCGGGGAATGCTGGCGCTTGCGGGCATCGTAGGAAGCGGCTTGCAGGCACGGTAGGCCCGCGCATGGACGCGCGTTGTTGCCCTGCCCGCACCAATGCCGGCTTCAGACCCAGGCGGCGTGGCCTTGCTCGCCCGGCTTGCCCGCGCCCTGCTGTGCCGACTCCCAGTGCGTCACCACATCCAGGTCCAGTGCGCGCACCTCGGTGGTGATGAAGTCGATGAAGGCGCGGATGCGCTTGGGCAGCTGGCGCCGGCTCAGGTAGCACAGGTAGTGGCCGCGATCGTCCGGCGCGTAGCGGTCCAGGCAGGTGACGGCCAGGCCCGCGCGCAGCGCCTCGCGCGCCTGGTAGTTCGGCAGCTGCGCCAGGCCTTCACCGCGCAGCACGGCCTGCATGGCGAGGTCGGCATCGTTGAAGACCAGCGCGGCGGCCGGTTGCAGGCTGCTCGGCTTGCCATCGACGCGGAAGTCCCAGCGCTGCAGGCGCCCGCCCGGGGCGCGCTGGCCGATGCAGGCATGGTGGCGCAGCTCGTCCAGGGTCTGCGGCAGGCCGTGGCGGCGTGCATAGTCGGGCGAGGCACAGACCAGCAGCTGCATCGGCACCAGCTGCTTGGCGATGACCTGGCTGTCTTCGAGCACGCCATCGCGGAAGGCGACATCGATGCGGTCGGCGGCCAGGTCGGGGGCACGGTCGTCCAGTTGCAACTCCACCGATACTTCCGGAAAGGCGCTGCGGAATCGGCCCAGCAGCGGCGCGATGATCTTGCGGCCGAAACCCTGGGTGGCGCTGATTCGCAGCTGGCCGCGCGGCGGGCCATCGCGTAGTTCGCGCATCTCGTCCAGGGCGTGGAGGATGCGCTCGACGCCGGGCCTGCACCCATCATGAAACAGTTCGCCTTCGCGGGTCAGCGAAGTCGAGCGCGTGGTGCGCAGGAACAGGCGCACGCCGAGCTGGCCTTCCAGTTTCTGCACGCTGCGGCTCACCGCCGAGCGGCCAATACCGAGGCGGTCGGCGGCGCGGGCGAAGCTGCCTTCATTGGCAACGGCGATGAAGGCCAGCACGCCGGCATAGCTGGCCGTGAAGCTGGCCGTAAGCGCGTCGTGCGCGTCATCGGCGGAGTGCGCCGGGCTGAGGTTCATGGGCGTCATGGGGTGCGGGGCTCCAGATGTTGCGCGTGCGCCAGCAGGCAGCGCCGCGCGCGTTCCAATCGCTGCCGGCACGCGGCAACGGGCAATCCGACCAGCAAGGCGGCTTCTTCCAGGCTGGCGCCAAACACGTCGTGCAACAGCAGCACGGCGCGTGCGTCGGCGGGCAGCTCGTCGAGTGCGGCCAGGAACCGGCTCCATACACGCTCGGCAGGCAGGGGCGGCCCGTGGCCGGACGCGGCAGCGGAATCGGTATCCATGCCATGCAGACGGGGCAGCGCATCGCGCTGTGACAGCGCACCGGCGATTGATTGGTGCCTGCCACGCAACACCGTGCGTCCGCGCCATGCCCTAGCGGCGGCGAGGGTCGGTATCTAGCCTGCGCGTCGAGCCAAGGCTCTCCCCTTCCCCTGAGTTTCATCCGCAAAGGAACCGACCATGAGCACCCGCCTCGACTACCAGAAGCAAGCCCCCGACCTGTTCAAGAAGATGGTGGCCTTCAGCCAGGCCACCTCCGGCACCAGCATCGAGCAGACCCTCCACGATCTGGTCAACATCCGCGCCTCGCAGATCAATGGCTGCGGCTTCTGCCTGGACATGCATGTCAAGGAAGCCACGCTCCACGGCGAGCGTCCGCTGCGCCTGCACCACGTGGCGGTGTGGCGCGAATCGACCTTGTTCAGTACGCGCGAGCGCGCCGCGCTGGCCTGGACCGAAGTGCTCACCCAGCTGCCGCCGCAAGGCGTGCCGGACGATGTCTACGAGCGCGTGCGCACGCAGCTGTCCGAACAGGAGATCGTCGAGCTGAGCTACGCGGTGATGGCGATCAACGCCTGGAACCGCATCAACGTCGCCTTCCGCACCGAGCCGGGCCTGTTCGACAAGGCCTTTGGCCTGGACAAGGCACAGCTGAGCTGAGCGCAAGCGGCGGCGGCGCTCCTCCCCCGCGTCGCCGCCGCGGCGCTGCGCCCTTCCCGCATTCCATCCTGTTCTGGAGCATCGCCATGCGCCCCTCTCTGCTTGTTCCCTTGCTGGCCCTGTCCTGGGCCGCTCCTGCCTTTGCCGCGTCGCCGCCGGCCAAGGCACCCGAGCCCGTCGTCACCCAGGTGATGAGCCAGGCCCTGCCCGAGTACCCGGGCAAGGAAGGGCTGGTCCTGACCGTGACCTACCCGCCCGGCGGCGCCGATCCGGTGCACCGCCACGACGCGCACGGCTTCGTCTATGTGCTCGAAGGCCATGTGGTGATGGCCGTGGCCGGTGGCCGCGAGGTCACGCTCGGCCCGGGCGAGGCCTTCCACGAAGGCCCGGCCGACGTGCATACGGTGGGCCGCAACGCCAGCCAGACCGAACCGGCGAAGTTCGTGGTGTTCCTGCTCAAGGACAGCGGCAAGCCCGCCCTGCTGCCGGCGCACTGACGGCCGCCGCCAGGGCCCGAGGTGGCCGCGCCGCCGGGAGCGGCCAGGCGGTGTCACAATGCGCGCGACTTCTCCGTCTTGTATGGCATGGAAGACGCAACCGCGCTGTTCACCCGCCTGCGCCCGCGCCTGCTCGGCGTGGCCTACCGCATGCTCGGCTCGCTGCCCGAGGCCGAGGACGTGGTGCAGGACGTCTGGCTGCGCTGGCATGGCGCCGACCAGGCGCAGATCGACAATGCCGAGGCCTGGCTGATCGCGACCACCACGCGCCGCGCCATCGATGGCCTGCGCCTGGCACGCCACCGCCGCGAGCAATATGTGGGCATGTGGCTGCCCGAGCCGGTGCTCACCGACGAGTCGCTGACCCCCGAATACGCGCAGGAGACGGCCAGCGACCTGTCGGTCGCCTTCCTCAGCGTGCTTGAACGGCTCGCGCCAGACGCGCGCGCCGCCTTCCTGTTGCACGACGTGTTCGACCAGGACTATGCGGACATCGCGCGCACCCTGGGCAAGTCGGAGGCGGCCTGCCGGCAGATCGTGCACCGCGCGCGGCTGCAGCTGCGCGAGGAACGGCCACGCTACAACGTCTCGCAGGACGTGCACCAGCGGCTGCTGCGGCGCTTTGTCGAGGCGATCGCCAACGGCGACCTGAAGACGATGCAGGCGCTGATGGCCGAGTCGGCGGTGCTGGTCGGCGATGGCGGCGGCCTGGTCACCAGCTTCCCCAAGCCGATGGTGGGTGGCGCGCGCATCGCCCAGCTGCTGTACGCACCGCTGCTGCGGCGCCGCGACGAGCTGCGCCTGGAGCCGGTGTTGTTCAATGGCCGGCTCGGCCTGCTGCGCTATTTCAACGGCCTGCTGGAATCGGCGATGGCCTTCGATACCGATGGCGAGCGCATCGTGCAGGTGCTGGTACAGCGCAACCCGCACAAGCTGCAGCGCATCGCCGCGCGAATGGCGCCGGCGCTGAATTGACCGGCGCCGTGCGCAAGGTCGGCTGATGGGCCGGCTCACTCGTCGAAGGGCGCGCCAAACAGGGCGTCCACCGAGGACGGCGCCGCATAGCCGGTGACGAAGCGCTCGCCGAAATCGCGCGCAAAGTTGTCGTAGGTGGTCTGCGGACGCGACTGCGCGATGCCGCACACCGCGTGACTGAAGCACTGCTTCATCGCCAGGCGCGGGTAGGCGGCGAGGATGGCCTGCATCCGCGCAGGCTCGATGGCTTCGTGCTCCCAGCCGCCCCAGTCGATGCCGACGCCGCGCTGCGACAGCGCCACCTCCACTTCCTTGTAGCGCGCGATGGACGGGGTCGAGTTGAGCGCCACGCCATCCCACACCAGCTGGCAGCGGCGCGCATCGAGGCCGGCGCCCTGGGCGAAGTCACGCGCGGCATTGGCGCCCTCGACTTCGAAGCGCAGCGGCCCCTCGAAGGCTTCGGCCAGGCCCAGGTCGTGCAGCAGGGTGATCACTGCCAGCACTTCGGCGTCATGGGCCAGTCCTTCGCGCTGCCCCAGCAGCGTGGCGAACAGCCAGGAACGCATGACGTGATTGAACAACCAGGGCTCGTACTGGGCCTGGGCAAAGCAAAAGGCGCGCTCGACGATCGGGGTGTCGGCCACGTCGACCCCGGCCAGGCGCTGGGTGGCAACGTGGGTGGCGAAGGGCGCGGCCGCCGGCACGGCAGCGGAGGTGGCATCGGCAACGGCGGCTTCGGCCAGTGTGTGTGGCAATGGATACATGGCAGGGCTCCGGTTTGGGGAGGCTGCAGCCTGCGCGCGGGCGCGGCGCCGCGGTATCGGCGCGGCGGGCCACGCGATGTTGCGTGCCTTGCACCAATGCGGCGGGCATGCAGTCCCCGCCTGCATTGGTGCGCGGCAAGCAACGCGATGGCGCCATGCGCATGCCTAGCCGTCGCTCTCGCGCCGGTCCCAACTTGCGCTGCGCGCTTGGCGCAGCCAACAACAGGAGCATTGCGATGTCCACGATCAAGACCGCCGACGGTTGCGAAATCTTCTACAAGGACTGGGGCAGTGGCCAGCCCATCGTCTTCCATCACGGCTGGCCGCTGTCCAGCGACGACTGGGATGCGCAGATGCTGTTCTTCGTGGCGCAGGGCTATCGGGTAATCGCGCACGATCGGCGCGGACACGGGCGGTCGAGCCAGACGGCGGGCGGCCACGACATGGACACATATGCGGCTGACGTGGCGGCGCTGACATCGGCGCTGGACCTGCGCGAGGCGATCCATGTCGGGCATTCGACCGGCGGTGGCGAGGCGACGCGCTACGTGGCGCGGCATGGCGCGGGGCGGGTGGCCAAGCTGGTGCTGATCGGGGCGGTGCCGCCGTTGATGGTGCGCACGGACAGCAATCCGGGTGGGCTGCCGCGGTCGGTATTCGATGGGTTCCGCGAGCAGTTGGCGGCCAATCGGGCGCAGTTCTATTGGGAGGTGCCGGTGCCGTTCTATGGGTTCAATCGGGCCGGGGTGGCGGTGTCGGAGCCGTTGCGGATGAACTGGTGGCGACAGGGAATGATGGGGGCGGCGAATGCGCACCATGAGTGTATTGCTGCGTTCTCGGAGACGGATTTCACCGAGGATCTGCAGGCGATCGAGGTGCCCGTGCTGGTGATGCACGGGGATGATGATCAGATCGTGCCGATCGGGGATTCGGCGTTGCTGTCTTCGCGGTTGCTGCGGGATGCGCGGCTGCAGGTTTACAAGGGGTTGCCGCATGGGATGTGTACTACGCATGCGGAGGTGGTCAATCGGGATTTGCTGGCGTTTGTGCGGGGGTGAGGATGGGGCGGCGCCAGCCTTGGGCATCGTGGCGGCTGCGGCACTACGCTCGGAAATCTTGAGCGGCTGGTGCGGTATTACGCTCGGAGATCTTGAGCGGCTGCTGCGGTATTACGCTCGGAGATCTTGAGCGGTGGCCGGGGGGCATGCCCTGCCGGGACACGTCGTTAACCCATCCCTGAGGACTCGTAGGCAACATCCATGTTGCCTACGGTCCCGGCAGGGCATGCCCCCCGGCCACCCGACCATTCTCTGACTCGGATGGGAGAGCGGTTTGCGAAGGCTGGTAATTGGTGGGCTGGTGGTTGGTGGGCTGGCGGATGGTGGCTGCGGATGGTTGGGGTGGTGGAGGCGCTAGAGTATTGGGGTCTTCTAGTGGAGTTGGTGCATGAGCTATGTCGCCGATGCGGGGCGTTATGCGGGGCGGATGCCTTATCGACGGGTGGGGCGCAGCGGGCTGGTGCTGCCGGCGGTGTCGCTGGGGTTGTGGCAGAACTTCGGTGGGGTCGATGTGTTCGAGACCGGACGGGCGATGCTGCGGCGGGCGTTCGATCGGGGGGTGACGCATTTCGATCTGGCGAACAATTACGGGCCGCCGTATGGGTCGGCGGAGGAGAATTTCGGGCGCTGGTTCGCGCAGGACTTCGCGCCGCATCGGGATGAGCTGGTCATTTCGACCAAGGCCGGCTGGGACATGTGGCCGGGGCCTTACGGCGGGCCGAGCGGTTCGCGCAAGCACGTGCTGGCCAGTTGCGAGCAGAGTCTGCGCCGCATGGGGCTGGACTACGTGGACATCTTCTATTCGCATCGGGTCGATGCGGATACGCCGCTGGAGGAAACCATGGGGGCGCTGGCGCAACTGCATCGGCAGGGCAAGGCGCTGTATGTGGGCATCTCGTCGTATTCGCCGGCGCTGACCCGGCAGGCGGCGGAAATCCTGCGCAGCGAGGGCGTGCCGCTGCTGATCCACCAGCCGAATTATTCGATGCTCAACCGCGACATCGAGCCGGAACTGCTGCCGGCACTGGGCGAACTCGGCGTGGGCTGCATCGCGTTCTCACCGCTGGCGCAAGGCATGCTGACGGACAAGTACCTGCATGGCGTGCCGGCCGACGCACGCGTGCGCCGCGAGGGCTCGCTGAAGCAGCGCATGCTCAGCGAGGACAACTTGGCGCGCATCCGTGGCCTGCACGAGATCGCCGCTTCGCGCGGGCAAAGCCTGGCGCAGATGGCCATTGCCTGGGTGCTGCGCGATGCGCGGGTGACTTCGGCGCTGATCGGGGCGCGCACGGTGGCGCAGCTGGATGATTCGCTGGACGCCGTGGCCAGGCTCGATTTCAGTGCCGAGGAACTGGCGCGGATCGAGCAGTACGCGGGCGATGGGCATGTCGATATCTGGCGCGTGTCCTCGGGTATCGGTCGCGACAGCAGCAACTGAACCCGTTGCCGTTGCACGCCGGGCGCGGCGTGCAACGGCTGACCTGGGCCCGGATGTTTTCGCGTTTGCCGAAAACGCATATCGAAACCTGGCCGCTTTTGTGTGGCCAATCTCAGTTCCTCTCAAAACCAGCCGCAATCAGCGCAGATGACGCCTAAATGACAGGGTGCGGGTGCCGATAGCTTGGGCTCCCAGCGAGCCAGAGAGCCAGCCCCATGCGTCCCACTCACCGGTCGTCCCCAGCAGGAATTCAAACCCGGCTGCTTGCCATCCTCGGCCTCGGCCTGGCCCTGGTATTGGCCTGTGGCGTGACCGGGCTGGCGTCGGCCTGGTCGGACCTCGGTCACACCGGACAACTGGCAGGCGCCGCCAGCGATGCCATGGCAGCCCACGCGCGCAGCGTCGTGGTGGTATCGGGCACGCTCATGGTCGGCACTTCATTGCTGCTGCTTGGCGCATTGACGCTGTGGCTGCGCCGCGCGCTGATCCATCCGTTGCGCGAAGCCGCCGCCGCTGCGCGTGCGATTGCCGAGGGCGACCTGTCGCGACCGTTGCGGGCAAGCACGAGCGACGAAGTCGGCGAGCTGGGCGCTGCGCTGCGACGCATCAGCACCACGCTGCAGCGTCTCAGCGCCGAACAGCGCGAACTGGGCCGCCGCCACGACATCGGCGAGATCGGTTTCCGCATGGATGAAGCCGCATTTGCCGGCGAGTACGCGCTGATGGTGCGCGAGGTGAACGCCTGCGTGGCCCAGCACATCGGGGTGAAGATGCGTGTGGTCGAGGTGATCCAGCGCTACGCCATCGGCGACCTGTCGCTGGACATGGACCGGCTGCCCGGCGAGAAGGCCGCCATTACCCGCGCCATGGACGCGGTGAAGGCCAGCCTGTCCGACATCAATGGCGAGATTCGCTCTCTGGCCGAGGCGGCCGCACGTGGCGACTTCAGCCGCCGCGGCGACGAAGGCCGCTACCAGCATGATTTCCGCGAAATGGTCGCCGGACTCAACGGCCTGATGGCCACGACCGGTACCAGCCTGCAAGCGCTGTCCGCGTTGCTGCGCGCCCTGGCCGACGGCGACCTGAGCCAGCGCATGGACGGCGACTTCCATGGCGTTTTCGCGCAGATGCGCGATGACGCCAACACCACCGTGGCGCAGCTCACCGGGATAGTCAGCCGCATCCATGCGGCCAGCGACAGCATCAACCTGGCCGCCGGCGAGATCGCGGCGGGCAATAGCGACCTGTCGCGTCGTACCGAACAGCAGGCGGCCAACCTCGAAGAGACCGCCGCGTCGATGGAAGAGCTGACCTCCACCGTCAGGCAGAATGCCGAGCACGCGCGCCAGGCCAACCAGCTCGCCATCGGCGCGGCGACGGTGGCCTCGCAGGGCGGCGCAGTGGTGAGCGAGGTGGTCGCCACGATGGAAGACATCGAAAAGTCGTCGAAGAAGATTGCCGAAATCATCTCGGTCATCGATGGCATCGCCTTTCAGACCAACATCCTCGCCCTCAACGCCGCGGTGGAAGCGGCGCGCGCCGGCGAGCAGGGCCGAGGCTTTGCGGTGGTGGCGAGCGAAGTGCGCACCCTGGCGCAACGCTCGGCCAATGCGGCCAGAGAGATCAAGGGCCTGATCGATGACTCGGTCGGCCGCGTCGCCGACGGATCGGTGCTGGTGCACAAGGCCGGCGCGACGATGGGCGAGATCGTCGCCTCGGTGCAGCGCGTGACCGACATCATGGGCGAGATTTCGGCCGCATCGCAGGAGCAATCGGCCGGCATCGAACAGGTCAACCAGACGGTGACGCAGATGGACGAAACCACGCAGCAGAACGCGGCGCTGGTGGAAGAAGCCACCGCCGCCGCGCGGGCGATGGAGCAGCAGGCTGGCGCGCTGGCGCAGGCGGTCAGCGTGTTCAAGCTCGGCGGTCCGCGCCAGGCGCGGCGCGTGGCGCCGCTGGAGATTGCCGCGGCCGCATGAATCAGGAAGGCCGACGCCGTGGATGGCATCGGTCAGGGCCGCACCCGCACGGAAGCGGGTGATGCAGTACCGCCCGCACAAGGAGGTGCCAGGAAGGGGGCCGCAGGGCATCGTGCCCTGACGGGGGGAAGCGGCCGGCAGGAAGCCAGCCGCGGACCTTTCGCCCTTGCGAGCTACGCCGGCATCCGCGCCAGCAGCTTGTCCAGGGTGATCGGGTAGTCGCGCACACGCACGCCGGTCGCGTGGTGGATGGCATTGGCCACCGCCGCGCCCACGCCGCAGATGCCCAGTTCGCCCACGCCCTTGGCCTTCATTGGCGAGGACATCGGATCGGTTTCATCGAGGAATACGACTTCCTGGTGCGGGATATCCGCATGCACCGGCACTTCGTAGCCGGCCAGGTCGTGGTTGACGAAGAAGCCCAGGCGCCGGTCAACAACCAGTTCCTCCATCAAGGCCGCGCCCACGCCCATGGTCATCGCGCCGATGACCTGGCTGCGCGCGGACTTCGGATTGAGGATGCGCCCGGCCGCGCACACCGCGAGCATGCGCCGCACGCGGATCTCCGCGGTCGCCGCATCCACCGCCACTTCGACAAAGTGCGCGCCAAAGGTGGACTGCTGATAGCGCTTGGCGAGATCGCCGTACTCGATGCGTTCCTCGGCCACCACCCGGCCCTCGCGCGCCAGCTCGGCCAGCGGGCGATCGCGGCCGCCGCCGCGTACGCGGCCATCGCTGAAATCGGCCGCGTCCACTGCGTCGGGGGCGATGCCGGCGCGCTCGGCCAGCACGCGGCGCAGCGCCATGCAGGCGGCGTAGACGCCAGCGGTGGAACTGTTGCCGCCCCACTGCCCGCCCGAGCCGGCCGACACCGGGAAGCGCGAATCGCCCAGGCGCACATCCACCTGCGCCAGCGGCACACCAAGCATCTCGGCGGCGGTCTGCGCAATGATGGTGTACGAGCCGGTGCCGATGTCGGTCATGTCGGTCTCGACGCTGATGCGGCCATCGGTCTCCAGCGCCACGCGCGCGGCCGAGGGCATCACCAGGTTGTTGCGGAACGCCGAGGCCACGCCCTGGCCGATCCACCAGCGCCCTTCGCGCGTGGCCGCAGGGCGCGGGTTGCGCCGCTGCCAGCCAAAGCGCTGCGCGCCGTCGCGCAGGCACTGCACGAACTGGCGCTGCGAGAACGGACGTTCGGGATGCTCTGGGTCGACCTGGGTGTCGTTGCGGATGCGGAACTCGACCGGGTCCATGCGCAACTGCGCGGCCATCTCGTCGATGGCGATTTCCAGCGCCATCATCCCGGGCGCCTCGCCGGGGGCGCGCATCGCGTTGCCCTCGGGCAGGTCGAGCTCGGCCAGGCGCGTGGCGGTCATGCGGTTGGCGCCGGCGTACAGCAGCCGGGTCTGGTTGGCCGCCGTCTCCGGCCCGCCGCCGGGCAGATCACCGGACCAGGTCTCGTGGCCGATCGCGGTGATGCGGCCGTCGTGGTCGGTGCCGATGCGGATGCGCTGGATCGTGGCCGGACGGTGCGTGGTGTTGTTGAACATCAACGGCCGCTGCAGGGCGACCTTCACCGGCCGCCCGACCTGGCGCGCGCCAAGCGCGGCGAGGATGGCATCGGCGCGCACGAACAGCTTGCCGCCGAAGCCGCCGCCGACATAGGGCGAGATCAGGCGCACCTTGTCCTTGGGCATGCCCAGGGTCCTGGCGACATCGCCGGTGCTCCAGTCGATCATCTGGTTGGAGGTCCACAGCGTCAGCGCATCGCCCTCCCAGCGCGCGATGGAGGCATGCGGCTCCATCATCGCGTGGCCCTGGTCGGGCGTGGTGTAGGTCTGCTCGAGCTTGACCGGCGCGGCGGCAAAGGCACCGGCGAAGTCACCGAAGGCGCTATCTGGCTCGCCCTCGGCCGGCTTGACCGCGCTGGCGCGCGCGGCGGCCAGATCGTAGCGGCCGGGCTCGCGCTGGTATTCGACCTTGATGCGCTGGGCGGCGTCACGCGCCTGCTCGAAGGTTTCTGCCACCACCAGGGCAATCGCCTGGTGGTAGTGCTCGATGCGCGGGCCGCCCAGCAGGTGCGCGGTATTGAAGCGACCCTTGCCGAGCTTGCCGGCGCTCTGCGCAGTGACGATGCCGAGCACGCCAGGCGACTGCCGCGCCGCGGCCAGGTCCATCGAACGGATGCTGCCCCTGGCGATGCCGGCGCCGACGACATACCCGTACACCGCATCGGGCACCGCCTCGTGCTGTTCGTGGGCGTAAGGCGCGGTGCCGGTGGTCTTGCGCGGGCCGTCGATGCGGTCCACGGGCTGACCGACCACCTTGAGGCGGTCGATGGGATTGGTGCCGGCGGGAGTGTCGAATTTCATCTCAGGCCCTGCCCTTGTCATGCGCGGCTTCTTGCAGCGCGGCGGCGAGCGTGCGCTCGACCAGCGGCAGCTTGAAGGCGTTCTGCGTGGTCGGCTGCGCGCCTTCCAGCAGGCGTGCGGCAATGCGCCGCGCGTCGCCGGCCTGCTCGGCCGCTTCCACGCGCCACGGCTGCGGCGCCACGCCACCCAGGGCTACGCGCACCTTGCCGTCGTCCTGCACGACCACGCCGACCGAGATGATCGCGAAGGCGTAGGACGCACGGTCGCGCACCTTGCGGTAGACATGGCCGCCACCGGCCGGCGGCGGCAGGACCACGGCGGTGATCAGCTCGCCGCGTTCGAGCACGGTCTCCAGATGCGGCGTGGTGCCTGGCGCGCGGTACAGCTGGGCCATGTCGATCTGCCGCGTGCTGCCATCGCCGCGCACGGTTTCGATGCGTGCATCGAGCGCGCGCATCGCCACCGCCATGTCGCTGGGGTGGGTGGCAATGCAATGCTCGCTGGCGCCGATGATCGCCAGGTTGCGGTTGTAGCCACCTTGCGCTGCGCAGCCGCTGCCGGGCAGGCGCTTGTTGCAGGCCTGCTGCGGGTCATAGAAGTACGGGCAGCGCGTGCGCTGCAGCAGGTTGCCGGCGGTGGTGGCGCGGTTGCGCAATTGCGCCGAGGCGCCGGCCAGCAATGCGCGCGAGAGCAGCGCGTAGTCGCGGCGCACGCGCGGGTGCGCGGCCAGGTCGGCGTTGCGCACCAGCGCACCAATGCGCAGGCCACCGTCGGCAGTCTCGGCGACCTGGTCCAGGGCCAGGCCATTGACGTCGATGAGCTGCACCGGGGTTTCGATCTGCAGCTTCATCAGATCGAGCAGGTTGGTGCCGCCTGCGATGAAACGCGCCCCGGGATTGCGTGCGGCCTGCGCGGCGGCGGCGGCCGGGCTGGCCGCGCGTTCGTAGGTGAAGGCTTTCATGCGCGACGCCCCCTGCCCTGCTTGCCGTGGGCGACATCGGTGATCGCTTCGGCAATGTTGGAATAGGCGCCGCAGCGGCACAGGTTGCCGCTCATGCGTTCGCGCAATTCTTCCGCGTCGAGTTCGGGCGTGGCGGTGAGCGAGGCGCTCACATGGCTGGGCATGCCCGCGCGCAGCTCGTCCAGCATCGCCACGGCCGAGCAGATCTGCCCGGCCGTGCAATAGCCGCACTGGTAGCCGTCACGGTGGACGAAGGCGGCCTGCATCGGATGCAGCTGCTGCGGCGTGCCCAGGCCTTCGATGGTGGTGATCTTCGCGCCTTCGTTCATCACCGCCAGCGACAGGCAGGCATTGATGCGCCGGCCATCGGCAATCACCGTGCAGGCGCCGCATTGGCCGTGGTCGCAGCCCTTCTTGGTGCCGGTCAGGTGCAGATGTTCGCGCAGCGCATCAAGCAGCGTGGTGCGGTTGTCCAGCGTGAGTGTGACCGGCTTGCCGTTGACTTCCAGGCGGACCGTGCTGCGTGGCGGTGGCTCGGGGGCCGGAGGGGCGACGGCGTCGGCGGCCAGCGCTGGAATCCCGCTGCTGGCGGCCACGCCGGCGGCCGATACTGCGCCGCCGATCAACACGCTGCGGCGGCTCATCTTCACCTCGGTCATCACGACTCCCGGCTTTGACTGGCTGCGCCCAGCATGTCGCAAGCTGACAGGTTTTGCAGTAGCTGCCACGTGAAACCCGCGACGGACTTCAAAAAAAGGGTCTCCGGGATGGGGAAGACGGGTCCGCGTCAACCAACTTCGAGTCCAGCGCATGGCGGCGATCGGCAAGAAGCAGGTCCTGCGCGTCGTCGGCTCACGAAACGGGAAAAAATCGCGCACCAAGCCTCGGATGGCGTCCGCAGCGGCCGGACTTGCCCTGTTCGACCTGCCTGTCCGCCGCCAGATATAGTCCCCGGCCCGCCGTCTTATCGGTCTGAACAGACGAATGGATGAACCTCAAAGATCAAGGTCCGGGTAGCGTCAGCAGCGATGGTCGCCGCGTCGCCGAAAGCCGAATAAGGCAAAGCTCCCCGCACAGCTTGGCCAGGTTCCACGCGCACCTCAACACACCCTCCGGGGCAATACGCGCTGCCCGTGGGCAACAGCTCCTTCTTGCCACTGGCGGTGGTGAGTGTGGCGCCGTCAAACCCTGCCGGTACTGCCTTTTCCGCTGGCCAAGCCTCGCGCGACAAGCACAACGGTGCAGCGGCCTTGGAGATCAGCGTGAGGTCGAAGCGCTGCTGGGCGGGGTTGTCGGCCACGGCCAAGTCGAACTCGGCAGGCGACGCCCATCGGATGGGCGCCGAGGACGCGCAGGCGGCCAGTACCGTCAAGGTCAGCAGGGAGAGGCCGCGCGTCATCGCGCCTGGTCCGAGAGTCCCCATGCGTCCCTTCCGTCACAGCTACCCAGCGACATCCTAATTCTGCCGAAGCGAGGCTGTCCAACCTCCGTCGGCGGAGGGAGTCCTACCAAGTCGGCCTTCGATTGATGGCCCCGGTCAGTGCGGTTCCAACAAACTGGCGGAGCTCACCCGATCTCTCTGATCGGCTCAGCCAGCACTGGATTCCGATGGCCAAGAAACGGCCCGGCAGAGGCGGCGCCGGGCCAGGTACCACGGTGGCCGCAAGCGCGGCCGTGCCCTCAATGCCAGGGCGGCGGAAGTCCTGCGTGCGGGGGTGGCGGATCGATGCCTTGGTCCTTGAGGCAGGCGGCCATCGCTTCGCGCGATGGCTTGACCGCGCCAGCGTTGCTGCCCGTGATCGCGTCAGCGTCCGCGTCGAGCGTGGCCTTGCAGGCGTCCATGGCCGCGGCGAGCGCGGGGTCGTGGCCGGAGCCGCCATGCCAGTGATGCGGGCTCGGTCCGCCATGCGCCGGCGGCGGCGCGTCCTCCGGGCGCGAACACATGCCCGCGCAACCGGCCAGTAACAGAGCCACGAACAACGGCGCGCCGAGGCGCGATGCCGATGCCATCTTCATCAGGATTCCTCGTATGGAGCGTGTTTGCCGCGCACAGCCTGAGCCGCACAGATGGCGCTGGTTTGCCGGTGTTTGACCGGATTGCGCCGGGCCGGCAGGCGGTTGGCAAACCCTCCGCGGCGGCGGCGCCTGGTTGCGGTGGTGGCGGCGCCCGGCATGGCTTGACATGCATTGACAAGAACGCGCGCGGAGCGCTCCGTATCATGGCCTTCCCCGCCCGGCCGCATGGCACCCCGAGACCGCAATGTCCGCTTCGATCCTGGTGGTTGACGACGACCCCGACCTGCGCCGGCTGATCGGCCACTTCCTGGGCGAGCACGGCTACCACGTGCGCACCGCCGAGAACGTCAGCGGCATGCGTCAGGCGATGACCGAGCGCCGCGCCGACCTGGTGATCCTGGACGTGATGATGCCGGGCGAGGACGGGCTCAGCGCCGCACGCCAGCTGGCCAGCGAACGCAGCGCACCGGCGGTGATCATGCTCAGCGCGCTGGGCGAGGACACCGACCGCATCATCGGCCTGGAAGTGGGCGCCGACGACTACCTGGCCAAGCCCTGCAACCCACGCGAATTGCTGGCGCGGGTGCGCGCGCTGCTGCGGCGCAGCCAGCTGCAGGCCGAGCTGTCCGACCACCGTGGCAATGTCTACGAATTTGCTGGCTGGCGCCTGGACGTGATGCGCCGCGACCTGCGCGACCCGACCGGCGTCTTCATCCATCTTTCCGATGGCGAGTTCAGCCTGTTGCGCACTTTCGTCGAACACCCGCAGCGCGTACTCAGCCGCGACCAGTTGCTGGACCTGGCACGCGGCCGCGACACCGACGTGTACGACCGCGCCATCGACAGCCAGATCAGCCGCCTGCGGCGCAAGATCAACGAACGCGTGCACACCGAAATGATCCGCACGGTGCGCAACGAGGGCTACATGCTGCTGCCGAACGTGATCCGCCTGTGAGCAGCGTGCGGCCGCGGCGGCGGCTGTCGATCTTCGTTCGTACCTTCCTGCTGCTGGCCGCCGCGCTCGGCGTGGCGCAAGGGCTGGGTGTGGCGTTGCTGCTGTTGCGCACGCCGATCTTCGATGTGCCGACCCATCCACCGGAAGTGGTCGCGCTGCTGGGCACGCAGATGCCGGCCAGCGATGCGCGATTGCAGGTGCGCACCCAGTCCGCGCTGCCGCGACCCGGCGCGCAGCAGCATCGGGAACCGCGCATCGAGGCACTGATGGCGCACTGGCTCGGCGTGGCGCCAGCCGACGTGCGCTTCTATAGCCGCGGCGGCGATGCTTTCGACCGCGGCGGCCGCTTCGTGCCGGCGCCCGGGTCGCTGCCCCTGGCCGACCCCCCGCCGGACTTCGACGGGCATTTCGACGGTCACTTCGATGACCACTTCGACGCGCCAGGCGGCGGCCCGCGGCGCGGGCCCGGCGGCGACTTCATCGCCGGCAAGAATGCGTTCGACGGCTTTACCGCGGCAGTGCGCCAGGCCGACGGGCGCTGGCGCGTGGTCACCTCGCCCGGGCGCCGGCTTAGCGGCGCGTTCAAGTTGCAGGTGGTGCTGCTGTTTGCCGCCGGCCTGCTGCTGATGCTGCCGCTGGCGTGGTGGTTCTCGCGTGCGCTCGCGGCGCCGATCCGGGGCTTCTCCGCGGCGGCGGACCGTCTCGGCCGCCATCCCGACGCCCCGCCGCTGCCGCCGCAAGGGCCGGCCGAACTGGCGCAGGCGGTGGATTCGTTCAACACCATGCAGGCGCGCCTGAACCGCATGGTCCACGAGCGCACGCAGATGGTGGCGGCCATTGCCCACGACCTGCGCACGCCGCTGGCGCGGCTGGCGTTCCGCATGGAATCGGCGCCGGCGCCGCTGCGCGAGCGGGTGATGGCCGACGTGGAAGAAATGAAGACCATGATCAGCGCGGCGCTGGACTTCATCCGCAATGCGCAGCGATCAGGCCCGCGCGCGCGGCTGGACTTCCGCCTGCTCGCCGAAGGCGTGGTCGATGACCTGGCCGACACCGGCGCCGACGCGAAGATCCTGCCGGGGGCCTCGGTGCTGCTGGAAGGCGATCCGATGGCACTGCGGCGGATGGTCGCCAACCTGTGCGAGAACGCGCTCAAGTACGGCGGCAACGCGCGCCTGGCGCTGCACCGCGAAGACGGCCACTGCGTGTTGTGGGTGGACGACGACGGCCCGGGCATCGACCCGGCGCAACGCGAACAACTGCTGCTGCCGTTCGTGCGCGGAGAAGCTTCGCGCAACCGCGATACCGGCGGCATCGGCCTGGGCCTGGCGGTCGCCAACGGCATTGCCACCGCGCATGGTGGCGAGCTGGCGCTGGACAACCGGCCCGGCGGCGGGCTGCGCGCCAGCGTGCGCCTGCCGTGCCTGCCGGGCGAGGCTCAGTAAGCCCGCTGGCGGGCTGGCTCAGTAAGCAAACTCGGCGAACAGCGGATCCACGCTGCCCTGCCAGCGCCCATGGAACAGCGCCAGCTTGCGTTCGGCCGGGGTCAGGCCGCTGTCGACGATTTCGCGCAACACGTCGAGGAACGGGCTTTCGTCCTGGCCATCGGCGTTGCGGCGCGCGCGCCGGCGCAGGCCCGCCACCGCGATCTCCAGCGCGCGCGCGGCGAGGTCGCGCACCGTGCCACCGCGGAACGGCAGCCTCAGCGCATGCCGCGGCACGCCATCGCGCAACGCGTGGCGCTCGGCCAGGCTGAAATCCTTGACCAGGTCCCAGGCCGCATCGAGCGCGGCATCGTCATACAGCAGGCCGACCCAGAACGCCGGCAGCGCGCACAGCCGCGCCCACGGACCGGCATCGGCGCCGCGCATCTCCAGGTACTTCTTCAGCCGCACCTCGGGGAAGGCGGTGGTCATGTGATCGGACCAGTCGCGCAAGGTCGGCAGCGCACCCGGCAGCACCGGCAACTTGCCCTGCAGGAAATCGCGGAAGCTCTCCCCGCTGGCATCGTGGTAGATACCGTCGCGGTAGGAGAAGTACATCGGCACGTCGAGCAGGTAGTCGACATAACGCTCGTAGCCGAAGCCATCCTCGAACACGAAGTCGAGCATGCCGGTGCGGTCGGCGTCGGTATCGGTCCAGATATGCGAGCGGTAGCTCAGGTAGCCGTTGGGCTGGCCCTCGGTGAACGGCGAATCGGCAAACAACGCGGTCGCCACCGGCTGCAACGCCAGCGACACGCGGAACTTCTTCACCATGTCCGCTTCGCTGGCGTAGTCCAGATTGACCTGCACCGTGCAGGTGCGGGTCATCATGTCCAGGCCGAGCTGACCGACCTTGGGCATGTAGGCGCGCATGATCTGGTAGCGGCCCTTGGGCATCCACGGCATCTCGTCGCGGCGCCACTTCGGCTGGAAGCCCATGCCGAGGAAGCCCAGCTGCAGCTCGCCCGCCACTTCGGCCACTTCGCCCAGGTGCGTGCCGGTTTCCACGCAGGTGTGGTGGATGCTCTCCACCGCCGCGCCGGACAGTTCCAGCTGGCCGGCCGGCTCCAGCGTGACCGAGGCGCCATCGCGGGTCAGCGCGATGGTGCGACCGCCTTCCTGCACCGGCTCCCAGCCAAAGCGGGTCAGGCCGGTAAGCAGGGCTTCGATGCCGCGCTCACCGTCGAAGGTGGGCGGGCGCAGGTCGTCGAGGCGAAAACCGAACTTCTCGTGCTCGGTGCCGATGCGCCACTGCGCCGCGGGCTTCTCGCCGGAAGCGAGCACCTCGACGAGCTGGCGGTGGTCGGTGATCGGCGTGTCGGCGACGTGGCTGGGGCTCGACAAAGGGGCGGGCTCGCTAATGTGGGACGGGAGGAAGGAACAGCGGCGTGCGGCCAGACGCTGGCCCCACAAGGGCTGGCACTATAGCCTGAGGCCCGTGCCAGGGACGTTGCGGAACTGGCGTTACACATTTCCGCCCACGCCCGTAGCGCGCCACCCGCACCCCATCATCCTTGCCCCGGAGTTCCGATGCCGCGTCGCTCGCCCCTGCCCAGCCGCCATGCCGAAGTCCACCGCGCCGGCCGCGTCGGCTGGCTGCGCGCGGCGGTGCTCGGTGCCAACGACGGCATCGTGTCGGTGGCCGGCGTGGTCGTGGGCGTGGCCGCCAGCGGTGTGCCGGCGCAGGCGGTACTGGCCGCTGGCGTGGCGGCCACCGTGGCCGGGGCGATGTCGATGGCGGCCGGCGAGTATGTTTCGGTCCGTTCGCAGGCCGATACCGAGGCCGCCGACCTAGCCACCGAGCGCCGCGAGCTGGAAGAAGAGCCGCATAGCGAGCTGGAAGAACTGGCGGCGATCTACCGCCAGCGCGGACTGGATGCAGCGCTGGCGCGCCAGGTGGCCGTGGCGCTCACCGCGCACGATGCACTGGGCGCGCACGCACGCGACGAACTGGGCATCACCGAGATCATGCGCGCCCGCCCATTGCAGGCCGCGTTGACCTCGGCCGCGGCGTTCTGTTGCGGCGCGGCGCTGCCCTTGCTCACCGCCGCGCTGGCACCGGCCACGCATGCGGCGGTCGCCACCACGGTGGCGACGCTGGCCGGGCTGTTGATCACCGGCGCCTGGGCGGCGCACATGGGCGGTGCTTCGCCATGGCGCGGCGCCTTGCGCGTGACCTTCTGGGGGGCGGCGGCGATGGCCGCGGCGCGCCTGATCGGCGGCCTGTTCGACATCGTGGTCTGAGCGGCGCCGGACGCGGCGCGCCAATCCTCAGGTTGCCGGGGGCTCTTCGCCCAGGCCGAGCCAGTTGCCGACAATGCCACGCAGCTCGTCCACGCCTTGCCGCGACTCGCCGGAGAACAGCTGCACGCTGACGCTGTCGGCCCACAGCGAGCCCAGTTCCTTGCGTACCTTCTGCAATGCCTGCGCCTGCTGGCCGCGGCCGAGCTTGTCAGCCTTGGTCAGCAGCGCATGCGCGGGCAGCCCGCGTTCGACCGCATAGCCCAGCATCTGCTTGTCGTAGTCCTTGAGCGGATGGCGGATGTCCATCACCACCACCAGGCCGCGCAAGGCCTCGCGGGTACGGAAATACTGGTCGATGAAGGCCTGCCAGTGCGCCTGCAGGTCCTGCGGCACCTTGGCATAACCATAGCCGGGCAGGTCCACCAGGTAGCGCTCGGGCTGGATCTGGAAGAACACCAGCTGCTGGGTCCGCCCCGGGGTCTTGGACACGCGCGCCAGGCTGTTCTGCCGGGTCAGCGCGTTGAGCGCGCTGGACTTGCCGGCATTGGAGCGGCCGGCAAAGGCGACCTCGTACCCGCCATCGGCCGGCAGCTGCCTGGCATTGTGGGCGGAAAGGAGATATTGGGCACGTTCGATGAGTTGCGACATGTGCGTAGGATCGCATGTCCCGGCCCGGGGCAGGCGCTTCGTTGACCGCCGCGCAAAGGCAACGTGATAATCGGACACAACTGCGGCCCCCACGCCCCAACGCAGACGTCCAGGTTCTTACGGAGCTCTAGCTGATGCGCCACGCTCGCGTGCTTGCCTTTGCTGCCCTAGCTGTACCGGTGATTGCCGCGGTTGCCTTGGCCCAGACTTCGGTCGTGCCGGTGCCGGACAACGCTCCGGTGCGCGTGGCGCCATTGGAAATCGATCTGTCCAAGACCCACTGGGGCGACGCCAAGGCCGGCCAGGCCAAGGCCGCGGCCTGCGCGGCCTGCCATGGGCCGGACGGCAATCCTTCCGCCGACATCTATCCGCGCATCGCCGGGCAGAGCGAGCGCTACGTGGCCGAGCAGATCGCGCTGATCCGCAACGGCCAGCGCACCAGCGGCGCGGTCCAGGTGATGCTGCCGTTCGTGCAGGACCTCACCGCGCAGGACATGCGCGACCTGGGGGCCTACTTCGCCACGCAGAAGTCCGGCGCCGGCCTGGCCGACGACAGCGTGGTCACCGAAGGCCCATACAAGGACAAGAAGTTCTACGAGATCGGCGAGCAGCTGTACCGCGGCGGCGACGTGGCGCGCGGCATCCCGGCGTGCATGGCCTGCCATGGGCCGACCGGCGCGGGCAATCCCGGCCCGGCCTACCCGCACGTGAGCGGCCAGCATGCCGCCTACGTCGCGCGACGCCTGCAGGAATATCAGGCCGGCACTGCGCTGCAGACCCAGACGCCCCTGTCCCATATCATGACCCAGGTGACCAAGCCGCTGACCGCGCAGGAAATCCAGGCACTGGCCAGCTACATCCAGGGCCTGCACGACCGCGCCGACGACGAGGCCGCCGCTGCGCTGGCCCAGGCCACACCGCCCAAGTCCTGAACCTGCGGCCGGTCGCACGGTCCAAGCAGGCGTTGTCCCACCACGCCGGTCCCCAGACCGGCGTTTGTTTTTGCCCATGGAGCCGCTATGAGCCTGATGTCCCGCATCCTGTTCGCCGCCCTTGCCGTGCTGCCGCTGGCGGCCAGCGCCGCGCCCGCTGCCGAGCTGGTGCCCGGCGTGGACTACACCGAGATCGAAGGCGGCCAACCCTTCGCGCCGCTGGCCGGCAAGATCGAGGTGGTGGAGGTATTTGGCTACACCTGCCCGCATTGCGCGCACTTTGAACCGCAGCTGGCGCAATGGGTGGCCAGGCTGCCGAAGAACGTGCGCTTCACCCCGGTGCCGGCGACCTTTGGCGGCAACTGGGATGCCTACGCCCGTGCCTACTACGCCGCCGACCAGCTCGGCGTGGCCAAGCGCAGCCACCTGGCGATGTTCCAGGCCATCCACGACAAGCAGACGCTGCCGGCGCAGAACGTCAGCCCGCAGGAACTGGCGACGTTCTACGCCGGTTACGGCATCGAGCCGGCGCGCTTCATCGACACGCTCAAGAGCGATGCGGTGAACGCGAAGCTGCAGGCCGCGCGCAGCTTCGTGCAGCGCGAGCAGGTGCCGGGCACACCGGCGCTGATCATCAATGGCGTGTACCTGGTGCGCGGGCGAGACTTCACCCAGCTGCTGCGCAACGCCGACGCGCTGATTGCCCGCAGCCAGGCCGGCGCCGGCGCGCGCTGAGCTTCAGCCGCCCTTGACCGGGGGCCATGCATCATCCGTGCGCGGCCTCTGCCTTTCCGCTTTCCCGCTGGAGATTCACCGATGAAGACCCGCTTTGCCCTGACCCTGATGGCCGTGTTGCCCCTCCTGCTGGTGGCCTGCAAGCCGCAGGACGGCAGCGCCGACACCGCGCAGACCAGCGCCAGCGCCCCGGCCGCCGCCCCCGCCACCCCGGCAGAGCCGGCCCCGGCCAGCACCGCGGCGGCCGCCGCCGATGGCAGCGCCAGCACCCCGGCGTCCACCGAACAGGCCACCGCCGGCACCCCGGCCGAAGCCGGCCACCAGCCGCCGGTCAATGCGCAGCCGCCCAGCGGCCCGGCACCGGTGGAAGGCACCGACTATCTGCTGATCGAAGGCGGGCAGCCCTACCTGCAGGCCGCCGGCAAGATCGAAGTGGCCGAGGTGTTCGGCTATGTGTGCCCGGCCTGTTTCCGCTTCCAGCCGCTGGTGAGCTCGTGGAAGGCGGGCCTGCCTTCGGACGTGCAGTTCGTGTACGTGCCGGCGATGTTCGGCGGCACCTGGGATGACTACGCGCGCGCCTTCTACGCCGCCGAGACCCTGGGCGTGCAGGAGAAGACCCACGACGCGCTGTACAACGCCATCCACGTCGAGCAGAGCCTGAAGGGCGAGCGCGGCCGTGATTCGGTGGAAGACATCGCCGCCTTCTACGGCAAGCATGGCGTGGACCCCAAGGTGTTCGCCAACACCATGGCCAGCTTCGGCGTCGCCGCCAAGACCAACCGCGCCAAGCAGTTCGCGCTGCGCAGCAAGATCAGTGGCACGCCGTCGCTGGTGGTCAACGGCAAGTACCTGGTCAAGGGCACCAGCTACCAGGACATGCTGCGCATTGCCGACCACCTGATCGCGCGCGAGCGCAGCGCCAGGCAGCAGTGACCTGACCGGCCCCATCGCGAACGTGTCCTCGTCCCCCACCTCGACGCGTACCCTGCGGCTGCTGACGGCCAATATCCAGGCCGGCAGCAGCACGCGGCGCTACAGCGACTACGTCACCCGCAGCTGGTCGCATGCGTTGCCGATGGGCCGCAAGCGCAGCAGCCTGGACACCATCGCGCAGCTGGCCGGCGACCGCGACATCGTCGGGCTCAACGAGTCCGACCCCGGCAGCCTGCGCTCTGGCTTCACCAACCAGACCCACTACCTGGCCGAGCGCGCCGGCTTCCACTACTGGACGCACCAGCCCAACCGGCGCATGGGCGGCGTGGCCTCCAGTGCCAACGGCCTGCTCAGCAAGCTGGAACCGGTGGAGGTGCAGGACCACGCCTTGCCGGGCCGCATCGGCGGCCGCGGCATCCTGCTGGCGAAGTTCGGCGAAGGCGCCGAAGGGCTGGCGGTGGCGGTGGCGCACCTGTCGCTGGGCGCGAACTCGCGCATGTCGCAGTTGTCGTTCATTGCCGAATTGCTGAGCGACCACCCCAACGTGGTGCTGATGGGCGACTTCAACTGTGTCGCTGATCGCCCGGAAATGCAGTTGCTGTACAAGAAGACGCGGCTGCAACCGCCGGCGTCGGCGGTGCCGACCTTCCCCAGCTGGCGCCCGGAGCGGGCGATCGACCACATCCTGGTCAGCAACGGCCTGGGCGTGGGCCATACCGAGGCGATCCCCGCCGCATTCTCCGATCACCTGGCGATTGGAATGGAGTTGCAGGTGCCGGCGTCGCTGTTGAAGACATAGGGATGGCTGCCGCTCCTACAGCCGCCCCGCCTCAGAACCGCACATCCGCCCGCACATACCAATACCGCCCACCCGGAATGTCATACGTCGAAGCGTCGTAGCCATTGAGCGAACACGACAGGCAGATCGGCGGGTCCTTGTCGAACAGGTTGTTGATGCCGGCACTCAACTGCAGGCCGGACAGCCACTCGAAGCGATAACCCAGCTGCACGTCGCTATAGGTCACCGAGCCCATGTCGTGGCGGTTGCCAGCCGGGTCCGGGCACACCGGGAAATCCACCGCGTTGCCGCAGGATTCGCGCAGGCCGGAAATGTGGCGCATGCGCCAGGTCGCGTTCCAGGCACCCAGGTTCCAGTCCAGTGCGAGGTTGCTGCTCCATTCGGGAATGGAACTGTCGTTGACCTCCACGCCCGGCCGCTGCGGCTGCCGCTGACCCGCCGCGCCCACCGCTTCGTAGCGGCCGACGAGGGTGTTCTGCCACGACACCTTGAAGCGACCCCAGGTGCTGATCGGCAGCGTCCAGAACAGATCCACGTCCCAGCCGTCGGTCTTGATCGAACCCAAGTTGGTGAGGCGGTTGTTGAAGCCATTGATGCCACCGGTGGCCGCGCGGCTGATGCCGTCGCAGTACTGCGCATCCAGCGTCTGCACGCACAGGTCGAGCTGGGTTTGCGCGTCGATGGCCTGGATGGCGTCATCCACGTGGTGGCGGTAGAACGACACCTCGATATCGAACCGGTCCGACCACGGCGCGTTGTTGCCGAACCACGGGCTCCACACGAAGCCGGCGTTGAAGCTGCGCGCGCGCTCCGGTTGCAGCTCGCGGTTGCCGCCGGTGGTCACCGAAATCTGCGGGTTGGCCTGCTGGAAGCCGGCCGGCACGCCTAGCGCGCTGCAGTTGGCGGCGTTGTTGCCGTTCGAGCAGGGATCGACCAGCACCAGGTCGGCACGCGCCGCCGAGCCGTACAACTCGCCGATGGTCGGCGCGCGGAAACCTTCGGCCCAGCTGGTGCGCAGCACCAGTTCGTCGGTGACCTGCCAGCGCAGCCCGTACTTGGGGGTGAACTCGCTGCCGAAGGTCGAATAGTCCGAATAGCGCCCGGCCAGGCTGAGGTCGAGGCGGTCACCGAACCTGGAGCCGGCAAACACCGGCACGCTCAACTCGACGTAGGCCTCGTTGACGTCGTAGCTGCCCGAGGTGGGCTGCGACGGCACGCCGTTGTAATGGCCGGCGACGGTCAACGGATCGGGCTGGTACCAGCCCTCGTAGCGGCGGTGCTCCACGCCGGTGGCGAAGGACACCGCGCCGGCCGGCAGTTGCAGCAGTTCGCTGCTGAGGTTGGCCGAGAACAGGCTCAGTTCGTTCTGGCTGCGGTCGTGCACCACTGGCTGGATCCAGCCGAGCATGTCGCGGGTGATGCTGCCGGCGCCGCCGAAGATGTTGAGCGGCACGCAGCCTGCCACCGCCGCGCAGGCGGCCGGGTCGCCCAGGGCCAGGGCGATGTTGTAGATGTTGTAGCTGCCGGTGTTGGTCTGCTCGGCCTTGCTGCGGCTGTACATCGCGTTGGCGTCCCAGTACCAGGTCCGCCACGAGGTCTCGAAGGTGCCGATGAAGCCGGTGGCGAAGTAGCTGGTATCCACGCGCTGCTCGAACACGCGCGGGCCGCCTTCCACCGGGCGGCGGCCGATCATGATCAGGTTGTCCGACGAATCCAGCGCAAAGCCGAACGGGTTGTACGGATTGGCGGCGGAAATGACGATGTTGTCGGCCAGCGGATTGCCGGTGGCGCCTTCCGGACCGAGGAAGATCGGCTCGGGCGCGGACTGGTTGCGTGATTCGCGACGGTTGCCCAGCGCCTTCAAGTACCACTGCATGTCGTCGTTGAAGAAGAAGCGGAACTGGCCGAACACGCTCTTGCGCTCGGACGGCGTCAGCAGCAGGTTCTCGCTGGCGAAGTTGTAACGGTCATCCGAGGTGAAGCAGTGGTAGCTGTCGCTGCGCGCGCAGCCGGCACTGCCGTCATAGGTCGGCGCGCCACTGCCGCCGGCGTTGGGCGTGAGCGACTGCTGCGCGCCGGTGTTGGGATCGATGAAGTCGAAGCGGCCATCCGGCGTGGCCGAACTGCCGAGTGCCACGCCGGTCCCCGGTACCGGCAGGCGCGATTGCGCGCGGTCGCGTGCCCACACCGGGTCCTGCTTGAAGTAGCTGGCCCCGATGAAGAGGCTGTAGCGGTCGGCCTGCGTGCCCCAGGCCAGGTCCACGCCGCGCGTATCGCCATCGCCCTTGCCGTATTGGCCGTAGTTGAGCGTGACCTGGGCGCCGTCGAACTCGCGCCGGGTGATGATGTTGACCACGCCGGATACCGCGTCCGAGCCGTACAGCGCCGAGGCACCGTCTTCCAGCACCTCGATGCGCTCGACCAGTGCCAGCGGCAACGTGTTGAGATCCACCGCCGCGCCGACGCCGGAGGCCGAGGACTCGTTGACCCAGCGCACGCCATCGACCAGCACCAGCACACGCTTGCTGCCGAGATGGCGCAGGTCCACCTGCGAGGAGCCCGCGCCCACGCCGGCACCATCGGCCGGGAAGCCGAAGTTGCCGGAGGAATTGAATTTGGTATTGAGCGCCGAGCCCGAAGCGGTCAATTGCTGCAGCACCTCGCCGATTGACTGCAGGCCGGTGCGCTCGATATCGGCGCGGCTCAGCGTCTGCACCGGCACCTGGCCCTGCATCTCGGCGGTCTTGATGCGCGTGCCGGTGACTTCCACCTTGTCCAGCGTGCGGGTCGGGGCGCTGCTGTCGGCTGCGTCCTGTGCCCAGGCTGCGGCAGGCAGCACGGCCACCGCCAGGGCGAGGGCGAGACGGCGGGAATCGCGGCGCGGGGTACTCATCCGGCTCTCTCTCCAAAGGGGATGGGACGGCCGCAACGTCACCCTGCGCCGCAGCGGCTTGGATGCTTTGTAAACAAATCGTGAAGCGGTGACAAGCGCGGGCTTCGGGATGCTGTGGCCCGCGGCGCGGGCCACGCCGATGCGGCGCCGCGCTTGCCGGCGGATGAATGCGAGGCCCGCGCAAACGCACAACAGCGGCCTTGCGCGGCGCATCGAGCGCCGTGGCAACGCACAATCACCGGCTACCCATTACCGAGAAGCTGTCGTCACGGCTGTTCACCGCCGGCCGTTATCCTCTTGAAACCATGAACAATCCGCTGCCACCCCTGTGTATCGCGCTGGCCCTGGCCGCCGCCTCGTTTGCCGCCAGCGCGCAGACCACCCTGGCCATGCGCGCCGCGCTGGAAGCGGCCGAAGCCGGCCGCGCCGATGCCGCCAGTGCCCCCGGGCTGCGCGCCAGCCCGGTCTACGGCTGGCTGGAGTACGCGACGCTCAAGCGCAACATCGACACCGTGGACACCGCCACCGCGCAGGATTTCCTGCGCCGCTACCAGGGCCAGGCGGTGGCCGAGGCATTCCGTTCGGTGTGGCTGCCGGCCGTTGCGCGGCGCGAGGACTGGCACACCCTGCTTGCGAACTGGAAGCCCACCGACAACACCGGCCTGCGCTGCGCCGAGCTCAATGCGCGGCAGGCGCTGGGTCGCGCCGATGCGGCGTGGACCAGCGATGCCCAGGCACTGTGGCGCAGCAGCGGCAAGTCCCTGCCCGATGCCTGCGATGCGGTGTTCACCGCACTGCAGGCGCGCGGCGGCCTCGACGCCGGCCTGCGCTGGCAGCGCATCGAAGCTGCCGCCGACGAACAGCAGCCGGCGGTGATGCGCGCCGCCGCCGCCGGCCTGCCCGCGGCCGAACAGGCGCAAGCCAATGACTACGCTGCCTTCGTCGCCCGCGCCGATAGCCGCGCCCTGGCCTGGCCGCGCACCGAGCGCAGCCAGCGCATGGCGGTGGCTGGCCTGTCGGCACTGGCCAAGGCCGACCCGGATGCAGCCGAACGGCTGCTGCCCGGCGTGGCCGATGCGCTAAGCCTGGACGCCACGCAGCGCGGCAAGGTCCTGTACCAGATCGCGCTGTGGACGGTGGCGTCCTACCTGCCCGACTCGGCGCGCCGCCTGCAGGCCGTGCCCGAGGCCGCCTATGACGAACGCCTGCGCGAGTGGCGCGTGCGCGAGGCAATGGCGCGCGGCGACTGGCCGGCGGCACTGGCGGGGATCGAAAAGATGCCGCCGGCGCAGCGCGACGATTCGCGCTGGCAGTATTTCCGCGCGCGGCTGGCCGAGAAGAGCGGCCGCGCCAGCGAAGCGCAGGCGTGGTATCGCAACGCCGCGCAGAGCCCGACCTTCCACGGCTTTCTCGCCGCCGACCGGGTGAAGCTGCCCTATGTGCTGTGTCCGTGGCAGCCCAACGACAGCGCGCAGGCGCGTGCGGCGGTGGCGCGCGACCCGGCGCTGGTGCGCGCGCTGGAGCTGTTCCGGCTTGATCGCAGCGGCTGGGCAACGCTGGAGTGGAACGACGCGCTGAGCCGCTTCGACGACACCCAGCGCCGCCTGGCGGTGGAGGCTGCCAGCGAAATCGGATGGTTCGACCGCGCGGTGTTCGGCCTGGGCAAGAAGCCGGAGGAACAGCGCCTGTACACGCTGCGCTTCCCGCTGCACCACGGCGACGCGATCCGTCGCGAGGCTGCGCGCAACGCGCTGGACCCGGCGTGGATTGCCGCGGAAATCCGTGCCGAGAGCGTGTTCAACCCCAACGCGCGCTCGCCGGCCAATGCCATGGGCCTGATGCAGGTGCTGCCAGGTACCGGCAGCGGCGTGGCCAAGCGCATTGGCCTTTCCAGTTATGGCGGCGCGGCCAGCCTGTACGACCCGGACACCAACATCGCCATCGGCAGCGCCTACCTGCGCCAGCTGCTCGACAAGTACGGCCAGCCTTACGTCACCATTGCCGCCTACAACGCCGGGCCGACACCGGCCGCGCGCTGGCTCGACCAGCGGCCCACGCACGACCCGGACTTCTGGATCGAGACCATCAGCTACAAGGAAACCCGCGACTATGTCGCGCGCGTACTCGCCTTCAGCGTGATCTACGACTGGCGTCTCAATGGTGATGCGCTACCGCTGAGCGACCGTCTCGTAGGCACGTTGCAGGACAAGCGCAAGGCCTTCGTCTGCAACACGCCAAACACGGCCAATGCGGCGAGCACGGCGGACACGGCGGGCAGCCGCTGAGGCAACGTCCGCCGCATGGGGCATGATGGCGCGATGGAAATCTATCTCGTAGGCGGCGCGGTCCGCGATGCCCTGCTGGGCCTGCCCCCCGGCGACCGCGACTGGGTGGTGGTCGGCGCCGACCAGGCGCGGATGGAAGCGCTCGGCTACAAGGCCGTGGGCCGAGACTTCCCGGTGTTCCTGCATCCCGACACGGGCGAGGAATACGCCCTGGCCCGCACCGAGCGCAAATCCGGGCGCGGCTACCGCGGCTTCGTGGTCGATGCCGACCCCTCGGTGACGCTGGAGCAGGACCTGCAGCGCCGCGACTTCACGATCAATGCCATTGCCCGCGCCAGCGACGGCACGCTGGTGGACCCGTATGGCGGCGCCCGCGATATCCACGACCGCGTGCTGCGCCATGTCGGCCCGGCGTTTGTCGAAGATCCGCTGCGCGTGCTTCGCGCGGCGCGCTTCATGGCGCGCTTTGCCGCGCTCGGCTTTCAGGTTGCCCCGGAAACGCTGGCCTTGATGCGGCAGATCGCCGCCAGCGGCGAACTCGACACCCTGGTCCCGGAACGGGTGTGGCAGGAGCTGCGCAAGGCGCTGGCCTCGCCGCGGCCCTCGGCCTTCCTGAGCACCTTGCGCCAGGCCGATGCGCTGGCCGCGGTACTGCCCGAGGTCGATGCCCTGTATGGCGTGCCGCAGCGCGCGGAGTTCCATCCCGAAGTCGATACCGGCGTGCACCAGGAAATGGTCAGCGACATGGCCGCGCGGCTGCGCCCGGGTGATGCGTTGATTGGCTATGCCGCGCTCTGCCATGACCTGGGCAAGGCGCGCACGCCGCCGGAGGAATGGCCGCGCCACATCATGCACGAGCAACGCGGCGTGGCTCCGGCGCGCGCGCTGAGCGAGCGCCTGAAGGTGCCGCAGGACTACCGCCAGCTGGCCGAAACCGCGTGCCGCGAACATCTCAACGTGCATCGCATCGCCGAACTGCGCGACGCCACCGTGCACGAACTGCTGACCCGTTGCGATGGATTTCGCCGACCCGAGCGCATCGCCCAGCTCGCCATCGTCTGCGAAGCCGACAAGCGCGGCCGGCTCGGCAGCGCCGAAGAGAATTACCCGCAAGGCGCGGAGCTGTGCCGGCTGCATGCCGCGGCGCTGGCGATCAATGCCCGCGACGTGGCCAGCGAAGGCCTGCAAGGCCCGCAGATCGGGCAGGCGCTGGCGAAGGCGCGCATTGCCGCCATTGCCGCCGCGCGCACCTTGCGGCGCGACCCGGCGACGTGAGCGGCGCGGACTAGAAGTCGAGCAGGTCCGACAGGAAGTTGCGCTTCTTGCGATAGTGCTTGTCGCCACCGTGGTGACCACGGCCGTGGCTGCCGCGGTCCTGGTAGCCACGGTCCTGGTAGACCTCCTGGCGCGGCGGCTCCGGATACGGCGCGCGTGGCGCTGGCGCGGCGGCGGGATCGGCGGCGTTGCGTTCCAGGATCTTGTCCAGTTCGCCACGATCCAGCCAGATGCCGCGGCATTGCGGGCAGTAGTCGATTTCGATGCCCTGACGCTCTGCCATCATCAGGACCACCTCGTTACAGCGGGGACATTGCATGGCGGTGCCTCGCTTGGGGATGGACCGAGTCTAGCGTGGGCGCGCAGGGCAAGCCGGCCATGACGGCGCCGTTGTCAGGCTCGCGTACAGGAAGCGGTGCTCCGCGACAGGTATCGGCGCCATGGGCGAAAGCCCTACGAATGTTCGCAGTAAATGGCGGAAACTGCGCCGATGCGGTTGTCCGCGCGAGCGATCCTGCGCATGGTGATTGCCTCGACGAAAGGGAGACCGCTCATGCGCCGCCTGCAATTTGTGGCTGCACTGGCCGTGGCCGCCGTCATGGTGGCCTGCCAACTCGTCGCGCCGGCCCAGGCCCAGCGCATGCACTGCCCCGCTCCCGAACGCATCAGCTATGTGCAGGGCCGCTACGTGGCCGAAGAGAAGACGGCTGGCTGGGAGGGCCAGTGGACCTCGCTCGCCGCGCCGGCACGCGCCATCACCCGCTTCGACACCGCGCTGCTGGCACCGGACACCAACGTGGCCGGGCGCGGCATCCTGGTCAACTGCACCTATCTGCTGAAGGACGGCATGCAGCTGGACATGAGCTACCAGCCGCGCAGCCGGCCAGGTGTGGAATCCAATTTCGTCGTATCGATCGCCGGCGTGCCGGACTGGCGCCCGGAAGCTGGCGCGGTCGGCGCCGCGTTCCTTGAATGCACGCGTTCGCGCGAACGTTGCGGGTTCCAGCCGCTGCGCGTCGATCCTTCCTAAGCTGCTGCGGATCTCTTGCGGCTTATATTTTGCGGCTTATATTTTCATATACCAGCCGCGCCGATCCATCCAGCGCACGACGGCCCACCAGATCGCCACGAACACCACGGCAAACGCAGCCGAGGCCACTTCGCGCCCGGCCAGCGGTGCGATCCAGCTGGCAAAGCCGCGTTCGTACAGCGGCGTCCACAGGTCCAGCGCCAGCAGCACGTACACCATCAGCGCCGAGCCAGCATAGGCGGCAATCGCGTTGGCGCCAAAAGCGCGGCCCAGCGCCGGCCAGCCACGCAAGTCGATGAGCCGGTGCGCTAGCCACAACAGCAGCATCGACAGCCCGCCGCACCACAGCACGTAGGACGACGTCCACAGGTTCTTGTTCAAGGGCAGCCACGCCGACCACAGCCAACCCAGCGCCGCCAACACGATGCCGGCCGACAACAGCCGCGCGCCCTGCCCGCCGCGCAGCCAGTCGCCAGCGCGCAGGCCGAGCAACGTGGTCGCCAGCGCTCCCAGCGTCGAAAGCAGGCCTTCCGGATCATGACCCAGGCCGCTCGCCGCGTCGTATTCGTACAACAGCGGACCCAGCAACGCGGTATCCACGCGGCTGGCGAGGTTGTGCCAAGGCGCCAGCGTGCCACCCATCCACAACAGCGCCGCCCAGCCACCCAGCAGCAGCGCGAGCAGGGCCCATTGCAGGCGCGGCCGGCACCAGATGGCGACGCTGCCAGCCAGGGCGACACACAGACCAATGCGCTGCAGCACGCCCCATGGGCGGAAGTGCGGCTTGTCCAGCCACCACCAGGCCAGCAGGTGCAGCAACAGGCCGAGGCCGACGATGCGCAGCGCGCGCACCCACAGCGTGCGCGTGAGCGCGGCGCGGTCGCCGCCGTGCACCGCGCGCGGTACTACGCCCAGGGCGAGGGAAACGCCGGCGATGAACAGGAACATCGGGAAGATCAGGTCGGTCGGCGTGCAGCCATGCCAGGCCGCGTGTTCCAGCGGCCACCACACATGCGCCCATTCGCCCGGGTTGTTGACCAGGAGCATGGCGGCCACGGTGAGGCCGCGCAGCGCATCGACCGAGGGATAACGGCGCATCGCGCCTGCCTGTGCCATGTCAGTCGGCGCTGCCGGCAATCCAGGTCGCGAGCACCTGCAGCTTGTCGTCGAGCAATACCAGGTCGGCCTGATAACCCGGCGCGATGCGTCCGTAGCGATCGCCCAGGCCCAGGAACTGCGCCGGATAGGTCGAGGCCATGCGCGAGGCCTCTTCCAGCGACAGGCCGAGCAGTTCCACGCTGTTGCGCACCGCCGTGGCCATGTCCAGCGCCGAGCCGGCCAGCGCGCCCGCGGCGTTGCGCACCACGCCATCGACGGCGGTGATGATTTCGCCATACAGCGAATAGCTCGGATCGTCCGCGCCCACCGGCGGCATCGCATCGGTGACCAGGAACAGCTTGCCGCGCGGCTTGGCCGCCAGCGCCACGCGCAGGCTGGCCGGATGCACATGCACGCCGTCGACGATGAGGCCGCACCAGCTGCCCTCGTCTTCCAGCGCGGCACCGACCGCGCCAGGCTCGCGCCCCTGCAGCGGCGACATCGCATTGTACAGATGGGTAAAGCCGGTGATGCCAGCGTCCAGTCCCGCGCGAATCTGCTCATAGCTGCCGGCGGTGTGGCCGGCGGCGACAATCACCCCGGCCGCGACCAGCGCGCGGATGGTGTCGGCCGGCACCTGCTCCGGCGCCAGCGTCAGCAGGGTCACGCCGTTGCGCAGCGAGGCGGCCATCGCCACCTCGGCGGCATCGGGCACGCGGAACTTGCTGGCATCGTGCGTGCCCTTGCGCGCCGGTGCGATGTACGGCCCCTCCAGATGGATGCCGAGCACGCCGGGCACACCGGCATCGATGGCCTGCGCGGTGGCGGCAATGGCCTTTTCCATCACCGCGGCATCGTCGCTGATCAGCGTCGGCAACAGGCCGGTGGTGCCGAAGCGGCGGTGCGCGCGCGCGATGTGCGCCAGCGCCTGCACGTCGGGGGTGTTGTTGAACAGATAGCCGCCGCCACCGTTGACCTGCGCGTCGATGAAGCCCGGCAGCAGCGTATGGCCTTGCAGGTCCACCGTCGTGGCCGCGGCCACGCGCGGATCGTCCAGCGGCAGCAGCGCGCTGATGCGGCCTTCTTCGACCAGCACCGCCAGCTGCGTGTCGAAGCCGTGGTCGGTCAGGATGTTTCCGTTGCGCAGCGCGATTGCCATGGCGTCAGACCGTCTCGGTAACCTTGTTCAAGTGCGGCGGCAGATCCGGGTTGTGCCCGCGGCGCAGCGCCAGCGCGTTGATCGCGCGATAGAAGCTCTGGATCGTCAACAGCGGCGTGCAGGCCGGGTGCGGCGGCGCGGCCAGCGCCAGGTCGCCATCGGCGGCGGCCAGCCACACCTGCGCGCCGCGCGCGCGGAATTCCTCGGCCACGGCACGGGTACCGGCACCGGTCTCGTCGGGCTGCGCAAAGGCAAGCACCGGGAAGCCCGGCCCGACCAGCGCCATCGGCCCGTGCTTCACTTCCGCCGAGCTGTAAGCTTCGGCGTGCAGGCCGCAGGTTTCCTTGAACTTGAGCGCCGCTTCCTGCGCGGCGGCCAGGCCCAGACCGCGCCCCAGCACGAACAGGTTGTGCGCCGGCACCAGGCCTTCGGTCAGCGCGGTCCAGTCGCACTGCCATGCGCGGCGTAGCGCGTCGGGCAAGGCATCGAGCGCGGCGAGCAGCGCCGGGTCCTGCTTCCAGAACGCGCCCAGCTGCAGGATCGCGGCCAGCGAGGCGAGGTAGCTCTTGGTCGCGGCCACGCTGCGTTCGGGTCCGGCGCCCAGCGCCAGCACGGTGTCGGCCAGCTGCGCCAGCGGCGAATCTTCGACGTTGACCAGGGCGACCACGCGCGCGCCGGCCTTCTTCGCCGCTTCGGCGTTGCGCAGCAGGTCCGGGCTCTTGCCCGACTGCGAGATCACCAGGTACAGCGCACCGTTGAGTGCCAGTGGCGCTTCGTACACCGAACCCACCGAGGGCGAAGCCGATGCGGTGACCACGCCAAGCTGGGTCTCGAAAAGGTACTTGGCGTAAGTGGCGGCATGGTCGGAACTGCCGCGCGCGCAGGTCACCACGAACGGCGGCGGCTCGGCGCGCAGCGACGCCGCCAGGGCCTGGACCGTGGCGCGGTTGCGCGCGAATTGGGCGGCGACGACATCGGCGGTTTCCGCGGCCTCGCGGAACATCAGGGTCTGGCTTTCTTCAGGCAGGGACATGGGGGCGATGAGGTCGTCGGGAGGAAGGCGTCAGGTCGGTTCGGGCGGCGCGATGCGGGCACCGGCAGCCGGCGCGGGCGCGGTCGAGCCGCGCACCACCAGCTGCGGGACAAAGCCGCGGTTCTGCAGAACCGTGGCCTGCTCGTCATAGGCATCGCTGCGCAGCTGGCTGATCAACAGGCGCGCGGCGTGGCGCGCGATGTCTTCGGTGGCCTGCTTGGCGGTGGTCAGCGGCGGCCAGGACTGGCGCGAGAACGGGCTGTCCTCGAAGCCGGCAATGGACAGCTGGTACGGCACGTTCATGCCGGTGGACTTGGCCGCGGCGAGCACGCCGGCGGCGATCTCGTCGTTGCTGCCGAAGATCGCGGTGGGCGGCTCGCGCAGCGCCAGCAGACGGCGCGCACCACGGAAACCATCATCGAAGGTGTAGTCGCCCTGCACGATCAAGTGCTTGTCCACGCCGATGCCGTAGTCGCGCAGCGCGGCCTCGTAGCCGGCATAACGCTCGCCGCTGGAGCGATGCTGCGGCCCACCCCAGAGGAAGCCGATGCGCTGGTGGCCGAGCTGGATCAGGTGTTCGGTGATCTCGTAGGCCGCATCACGGTCGTCGATGTAGACGCAGGCGCCATCGCCCGGGTCTTCGGTGGCGGCGATGATGCGCACGGTCTTGATGCCGCGCGCGGCGAGGCCGGCCAGCAGCTCCGGGCGCTCGGACATCGGCGCGGTCAACACCACGCCGGCCAGGCGCGAGCGCTGCACCCATTCGGCGAGCTCCTCGGCCAGCAGCGGCGAGGTGGAATCGACCGGATTGATCTGCAGGCCGAAGCCGGTCTCGCGGCAGGCCGCAAGCACGCCGTTCTGCACGCCGATGATGTGGTACGGATTGGGATTGTCGTAGACCAGGCCGATGACGAACGGCGTGCCGCTGCGCAGGTTGCGCGCGGAGGGGTCCGGTTCGTAGTCCAGGTCGGCGATGGCGCGCAGCACCCGCGCACGGGTGGCCTGCATCACCGACGGCTCGTTGTTGATCACGCGCGAAACGGTCTTCAGCGAGACCTTCGCGCGTTCGGCGACGTCCTTGATCGTCGGCCTGCGCATGGGCGGCTCCGGGGCGGTGGCGAGGGCGTCCATGATGCGCGGTTCCGGGCGGCCCTGCTCAGGCATCGGCCCTTCCCGCCGTAGCGCCCGCCGGCAGCCCGGCACGGTGGCCGCGCAGCGAGTAGTACAGGATGTACAGATAGCAGGGCACCATCAGCGCGGCAAACACCAGCTGGAAGTCGTAGTGCTGCTTCAGGATGGCGAAGGCCTGCGGGATGATCGCGCCGCCGGCAATGCCCATGATCAGCAGCGCCGAACCGATCTCGGTGAAGCGGCCCAGGCCCTGGATGGCAAGCGGGAAGATCGCCGGCCACATCATCGCGTTGGCAAAGCCGAGCGCGGCGACGAAGCCGACCGACACGTAGCCGTGGGTCAGGTAGGCGCCCAGCGAGAACACCACGCCCAGCACCGCGGAAATGCTCAGGTAGCGCGCCTGCGACACCACGCGCGGAATCAGCACCAGGCCGGCGATGTAGCCGGCAAGCATCGCGCCCAGGGTGAAGGAGGTAAAGACCTTGGTGCGATCCAGCGGCAGGTCGAAGCCGTGGCCGTAGGTGCCGATCGCATCGCCGGCCATCACTTCCACGCCGACATAGACAAACAGGCACAGCACGCCCAGCCACAGGTGCGGGAACTGGAAGATGCTGGTCTTGCCGGCGCCGCCGCTGGCCGGCGTGGCGTTGGCCTCGGACGGCTTGAGCTCGGGCAGCGGCGAGAACAGCACGCCGATCGCCAGCACCACCAGCACCGCGGCCATGGTCAGGTAAGGCGCGTGGATCTTGGCGGCGAAATCATTGAGCAGCGTGGCCTTGGTCGCGGCATCGGCACTGGCGACCTGCGCCGACAGATCGCCGATGCCATGCAGCACCACGGTGCCGATGATGATCGGCGCGAGAATGCCGGCGATCTTGTTGCAGATGCCCATCAAGGCGATGCGCCGCGCGGCGGTTTCGATCGGGCCGAGGATGGAGATGTAGGGGTTGATCGCCGTCTGCAGCAACGCCAGTCCGCTGCCGATCACGAACAGCCCGGCCAGCGCGCCGGGATACCAGCGCTGCGTGGCGAACTGTCCGAAGGCCGCCGCGCCGGCCGCCATCACGAACAGGCTCAGGGCCAGACCCTTCTTCATGCCGGTGCGCTTGAGAATCCACGACGAAGGCAGAGCCAGGAAGAAGTACGACAGATAGAACACCATCAGCACCAGGAAGGCGTTGACCTCGTTGAGGTCGAAGGCCAGGCGCACGAAGGTGATCAGCGGACCGTTGATCCAGGTGAAAAAGCCGATGATGAAGAACAGCACGCCGACGATCGCGATCGAGGTCATCACGCGGGAGCGTTCGGGGGTGGCGGCAAGTGCGGACATGCGGTGAAAGCTCCTGCGTCGACGACGGCCATTGCGGCGGTCTGGCTGGGAACAACGTTGTCACATTTATTCGATGCCGGCGCCGGCTTGTCAACTTGTTGTGAGAATTCCTTGCGCTGCATGCGTGACGCGCCGCAGCAATGGTGCGGCGCCACATGGGCACGTCCGAGCGCCAAGCGAGGCAAGGCGCGCGCCGTGTCGAGCCTGCACCGGACAGGTTGAAACCGGTTTCCCCTCCCGACCCGCGGTTACCCTTTTGCGAAAATTTCGTTGCACCCCGTTGACATCGTTGTCAGCCCGCTCCCACACTCGGCCCCGTCGATCGCCCTTCCGGGCGGCGGCGTGCCCTCCCGGCGACCAGGAGTCCGTGTGGCTGCAATGTCCCCTGCTTCGACCCCCAATCTGCCGCAGGCCGCGCCGTTCCTGGCCGCGGATGTGGGTGGCACGCATGTGCGCATCGGCCGCGTGCGCGCCAGTGCCGATCCGCGCCACCCGGTCGAAGTGCTGGACTACCGCAAGTACCGCTGTGCCGACTACCCGAGCCTGGCTGCGATCGTCGGCGACTTCCTGCGCGACAACCCGGGCGTGCGCGACTGCGTGATTGCCAGCGCCGGCTACCCGCTGGCCGACGGCACGGTGATCACCAACAACCTGCCGTGGGTGCTGTCGCCGCGCGCGATCCGCGAAGAGCTCGGCCTGGCTTCGGTACACCTGGTCAACGACTTTGAAGCCGTTGCTCATGCCGCGGCCTATGTGGACGCCAGCGAAGTGCTGCAGCTCACCGGCCCGGCGCAGGCGCCGCGCGGCCCCACCCTGGTGCTGGGCCCGGGCACCGGCCTGGGCGCGGCGGTGTGGCTGCCCAACGACGGCCGCCCCGTCGTGTTGGCGACCGAAGCCGGCCAGGCCGCGCTGGCCACCAATACCGAACTGGAAATGCAGCTGGTGCGGCAGATGCTGCGCCAGCGCAGCCACGTGCCGGTTGAACACGCATTGTCAGGCCCGGGCCTGCTCAACCTCTACAACGCGCTGTGCGCGGTACGCGGCGTGCCCGCGGTCCATGCCACGCCCGACGCCATCACCGCCGCCGCGCTGGAAGGCAGCGACCCGCTCGCGCACCAGGCGCTGGACGTGTTCTGCGGCCTGCTCGGCAGCGTGGTCGGCGACATGGCCCTGCTCTATGGCGCGCAGGGCGGCATCTATCTCGCTGGCGGGATCCTTCCCAAGATCCGCCAGTTCCTGATCGGCAGCAGCTTCGTGCAGCGGTTCCTGGACAAGGGAACCATGCGCGAGGCGCTGGAACGAGTCCCCGTGAAGTTGGTCGAGCACGGGCAGCTGGGCGTCGTGGGCGCCGCCAGTTGGTATCTGGGCCAGAAAGCGAAAGCGTAGTCGCAACATCGTGGTCAAGGTCCGCGTCGAGGTCGGGGAGACCGCGAACGCATAGCAACATCGGCGCCAGCCATGCCGGCACATTCATTGATTGATGAGGAGAGACATCATGAAATACCGCAAGTCCGTTCTTTCTACCGCCATCGTCAGCTGTATCGTTTTCGGCGCGCAGGCGCAGGATGCCAGCCAGCAGACCACCGCCACCGACCTGGACACCGTGCAGGTCGTCGGCATTCGCGGCTCCATGGAAAAGTCGCTTGATACCAAGCGTGAAGCACAGGCGCGCGTCGAAGTCGTCACCGCCGAGGACATCGGCAAGCTGCCGGCCAAGAATGTGGCCGACACGCTGCGCGAACTTCCGGGCGTCAACATCAGCTCGTCCAGCGCCAGCGAAGGCGCCTTCGACGAAGCCGACCGCGTCAGCCTGCGCGGCACCAACCCGAGCCTGACCCAGACCCTGGTCAACGGCCACACCATCGGCACCGGTGACTGGTTCGTGCTCAGCCAGGTCGCCAATGTCGGCCGCAGCGTCAGCTATTCGCTGCTGCCCTCGGAAATCGTCGACCAGGTCATCGTCAACAAGAGCTCGCAGGCCAAGCTCGTCGAAGGCGGCAGCGCCGGTTCGGTGAACATCATCACCCGCCGCCCGCTGCAGTTCGCCGACAACTTGACCACCGAGGTCTCGGTTGGCGCTTCCTACGCCGACCTGCCGGACAAGACCGAGCCGCAGATCAGCGCGCTGCTGAACTGGAAGAACGACGCCAACAACGTCGGCGTGATGGTGCAGGGCTTCTACGAGAAGCGCGCGCTGCGTCGCGACGGCCAGGAAGTGGTCGGCGGCTACGGCGTGATCCCGGATGATGCCGCGGTCGTGGCGACCAATCCGGATCTGGCCGGCGTGCTCTACCCGAACCTGCTCGGCTCGGTGTATTTCGACCAGACGCGCGAGCGCAAGGGTGGCGTGCTGGATATCGAGGTCAAGGCCACCGACAGCCTGACCCTGAACCTCAATGGCTTCTACTCCAAGCTGGAAGCGGACAACTACAACCGCAACTACATGATGTGGGCCAGCCAGTTCGTCAACACGCAGGCGCCGCAGCCGGGCTACGTGGTGCGCAATGGCGTGCTGACCCAGGCCACCTATGCGCCGGTGACCAGCGGCACGGTCACGCCGTACGGCGTGTACGACATGATCTCGCGCCCGAATGCCTCGTCCGAGTCCAAGTACCTGACCCTGGACGCCGACTGGCAGGCTTCCGACAACCTCAACTTCAAGTTCCAGGTCGGCACCACCGACGGTAGCGGCAAGAGCCCGACCCAGGACGTGCTGGAAACCGGCACTGCGCCCAACGGCGGCGCCAGCTGGAGCATGGGCGGTCTGGGTGATGCGATCGACTGGTCGCTGGGTGGCGTGAACACCCCCGGGACGCACCTGCCGCAGAACGGCTGGATTTTCGGCGGCCAGGCCATCGACGTGAAGGACAGCGAGGACTGGTTTGCCGCCGACGGTGAACTGTTCGCCAGCGCCGACAGCGTGCTGACCTCGTTCGACTTCGGCGTGCGCTACTCCGAGCACGAGCGCAAGAACGATTTCGAGATCGCGCAGGGCCCGAACTTCGCCAGCAACTGGACTGACATCGGTGCCTACCCGACCACCGGCGGCAGCTACCCGGGCAACTTCGGCAGCGCGCTGGACGGCAACTTCCCGGGCGGCATCTGGTACTACACGCCGGCGCAGCTGGCGCAGATCAACGCCGAGTTCGCCAACCGCGATCCGGTCAGCCGCTTCTACTTCTCCGACGTGTATGGGGTGAAGGAAAAGATCTCGGCGGCCTACGTGCAGGCCAACTTCGCCGGTGAGGCGTGGAGCGGCAACTTCGGCCTGCGCTACGTCAAGACCGACACCGACGTGCGCTACAACCAGGCGCTGCCGGTGGCCTCAGGCATCCCCGGCGCAATCACCGGCTCGGCATTCGGCGACTACCTGCCGACGACCGAGCAGAACGACTACAGCCGCCTGCTGCCGAGCGCCAACATCAAGTTCGACCTGAGCCCGGACCTGGTGGCGCGCTTTGCCGTATCGCAGACCATGACCCGCCCGGACTACTCCGCGCTGGCCGGCTCGCTTTCGCTCGATGACCTGACCCACACCGGCAGCGGCGGCAACCCGCAGCTCAAGCCGATCATCTCGACCAACTACGACGCCAACCTGGAGTGGTACTTCGCCCCGCGTGCGTTGCTGTCGTTCGGCGTGTTCGCGATGCAGTTGAACAACTACATCAACTTCGGCACCACGACGATCCAGTACAAGGACCAGGCCGCCAGCTACGCCAGCGGCACGGACGTGTACGCGCCCTACGAGGTGTCGGTGCCGATCAACACCAATGGCAGCGTCAAGGGCTTTGAAGTCTCCTACCAGCAGCCGATCGGCGAGTTCTTTGGCATTTCGGCGAACTACACCTACGCCGATGGCGAGACCAGCGCCGGTGGCCCGCTCAACGGCACCTCGAAGAACACCTACAACCTGGCCGGGTTCTTCGAGAACGACCGCTTCAGCGCCCGCCTGAGCTGGAACTGGCGTGATGACTTCTTCGCCGGTGTCAGCCGTACCGACGAGTTCTATCAGAAGGACGTGGGCGCGCTGTCGGCTTCGCTGTCGTACCGCGTCACCGACTGGATGAGCATCTCGCTGGACGCCCTGAACCTCAACAACCCGGTGTACAAGTACTACACCAACAGCGACGTGGGCTTCCTGCCGTACGCGATGTACGCCAACGGCCGGCAGTACTACCTCAACCTGCGTTTCAAGTTCTGATGCAAAACCGCCTCACCGTGTAATGCTCCATGACGGGCCCGGATACGTCCGGGCCCGTTTCATTTCCGGCTTTCCCGAAGGCCGCCACCGGAGGATTGATCCGATGACTGCTCGCAATATCCGACTGCCGCGCTGGGCCCTGCTGCTGGCCGCGCTGACCCCGGCCGCCTTTGCGGCCAATCCGCTTCCCGTCATTCCCGCCCCTGCGCAGGTTCGTGACAACGGCCAGGGCGCCTTTGCGCTGACGCCGCAGGTCACCGTGCGCGCGGCCGACAGCGCCGCCGCCACTACCGCGCAACAGTTCATCGCCGGCCTCGAACGCGGCAGTGGCCTGCGCCTGGCACTGGCGCCGGCCGGCAGCCGCCCGGGCAAGGGCGAGATCGTGTTCGCCATCGACCCGAAGGCTTCCCCTTCGCCCGAGGGCTATGTGCTGGACATCGGCCGCGACGGCGTGCGTGCCCGCGCCGCCGACCCGCGCGGCCTGTTCTACGCCGCGGTGACGCTGTGGCAGCTGGCGCCCGCACGCGGTCAGAGCGGCCCCGCCACCCTGCCCGCCACCCATATCGCCGATGCGCCGCGCTTTGGCTGGCGCGGCCTGATGCTGGATTCGGCGCGGCACTTCCAGAGCATCGAGCAGATCAAGTCGTTGCTCGATGCGATGGCCCTGCACAAGTTCAACACCTTCCATTGGCACCTCACCGACGACCAGGGCTGGCGCATGGAGATCAAGCGCTACCCGAAGCTGACCGAAGTGGGCGGCTGCCGCATCCCCGCCGGTGATGGCGGCATCGGCGCCGACGGCAGGCCCGCGCCGTATTGCGGCTTCTACACCCAGGCGCAGATGCGCGAGGTGGTGCGCTACGCCGCCGAGCGGCACATCACCGTGGTGCCGGAAATCGACATCCCCGGCCACGCCACTGCGGCCATTGCCGCCTACCCGGAGCTGGGCGTCAGCGGCCAGCCGGTGGCGGTGTCCAACGAGTGGGGTGTGAACACCAACCTGTTCAATGCCGACGAAGCCACCCTGCAGTTCTTCGAGAATGTGCTGGCCGAAGTGCTGCAGATCTTCCCCGCCCGCTACGTGCACCTGGGCGGCGACGAGGCGGTCAAGGACCAGTGGAAGGCGTCGCCGCGCATGCAGGCGCGCATCCGCGAGCTCGGCCTGGAGAACGAGGAAGCCCTGCAGGGCTGGATGCTGAAGCGGCTGGAACGCTACCTGGTCGCGCACGACCGCCTGATGATCGGCTGGGACGAGATCATCGCCGGCGGGCTGCCGCCGGAAGCGGCGGTGATGTCGTGGCGTGGCATCGACGGCGGCTTGGAGGCCGCGCGGCTGGGTCATGACGTGGTGATGGCGCCGTCCTCGGAGCTGTACCTGGACTACCAGCAGACCGACTCGCCGGACGAACCGCCGGGCCGCCCTTCGCTGATCGAGTTGCAGCGCGTCTACGCCTTCGAACCGGTGCCGGCGGCACTGGAAGAAAGCCAGCGCGGCCACATCCTCGGCCTGCAGGCCAACACCTGGACCGAGCACATGCGCAGCTTCGCGCGGGTGGAGCACGCGATGTTCCCGCGCGCCGCCGCCGTGGCCGAGACCGGCTGGTCGCCGCAGGCCAACCGCGATTACGCCGACTTCCGCGCGCGCCTGCCGCACCTGCTTGCCTTGTACCGCGCCTGGGACGTGGCTTACGCGCAGACGCCGTTCCAGCCGAAGGTGGAAGTGGCGCCGGGCAGCCGCGATGGCCATGTCCGCATCACCCTGAGTGACCGCCTCGGCTATGACGAAGTCCGCTACACCACCGATGGCAGCGCGCCCTCGGCGACGTCGCCGCGGTACACCGCACCCTTTGAACTGGCCCTGCCCGCGCAGTTGCAGGCGGTTTCGTTCTGGAACGGCCAGGCCCTGGCCGCGCCGGTGGTACGCACGCTCAGCGCGCAGAGCCTGCGCAGCCGCAGCGACGAGGAACTGGCGATGTGCACCGGCAAGCTGATGCTGCGCCTGGAAGACGACGGCCCGCGCGAGGGCGAGCGTGCGATCTTCAACGCCGACATCTTCAATCCCTGCTGGGAGTGGAAGCAGGCCGACCTGCGCGGTGTGGCCTCGCTGAAGATTCGTGCCGGCCGCTTGCCGTACTACTTTCAGCTGGCCCATGACGAGCCCTTGCGCACCTTCCAGCCCGCGCACTCGGCCTACGGTGAGCTGGTCGTGCGTAACGGCTGCGAGGGCCCGACCCTGGCCAACATCAAGCTCCCCGCCCAGCCTGATGCCGACGGCTTCTACGAGCTGACCGCGCGTCTGCCCAAGACCACGCCAGCGCAAGCGAACCTGTGCCTGTACTTCACCGGCGACACGCGGCCGACGATGTGGGTGCTGGACCGCGTAACCCTCGACGACGGCCGCTGAGCGCGCCGTCGCCCCCGCCGTAGCCCCCACCCGTTGTAGGAGCGGCTTCAGCCGCGACTGCCAGCTGGCAGATCGCGGCTTCGTTTGTCGGGGCTGAAGCCCCTCCCACAGTGGGCCCAGCTGGGGTGATGTGACCTGAAAGATTCTGTCTTCGCTTGTCGCGGCTGAAGCCGCTCCTACAACGGTCCTAGCAACCCTGGCAGCCCTAGCAGTCCTGGCAGCCCTAGCAGCCCTAGCCGGCCGCAGCCGGCCCCAACGGGCCCGGCGGCCGCAGCCGGCCCCAGCGGTATCAGCGCACGCGACGCCGCTTTTCCCATCCGACATCAGCGATCTGTCGGGCAGTCGGGGGCAGGCCCTGCCAGGACCGTAGGCAACATGGATGTTGCCTACGAGCCCCCATGGATGGGTTCACGGCGTGTCCTGGCAGGGCCTGCCCCCGGCTGCCACGCACAGACCAAAGACAGCCGATCCACATCGCAAGGCGCAAAAAACTCAGCCCGCACAACCCCAAAAAACCAGCGTCCGCAGGCCGCAACAAAACCAACTACCCAAACAACCACCCATCCACCCGCAAAACCCACTCCCGCGCCCGACCCCGCCCCAACAACAACCCAACCCCAACCCCCAACGTATTAGCCAACGCATCCAACGGATCTGCACTCCGATCCACCGTCAACGCCCCCTGCGCCACCTCGATCCCCACCCCCAGCAACACCAGCCCCAACCCCGCCCAAACCAGCGCGCGCCGCGTTGCAAACAATTGCACCGCGCCAAACGCCAGCATCACATAAGTCAGAAAATGCTCGGCCTTGTCACTGTTGTCCGGCAGGTCCGGTATCCGCGGCGGCGGCCCCAGGCACACCACGATCACCGCCACGATCAACGCCGCCCACAGCCCCACCCACTGCCACGGCTGGCGAAACGCGCGCAAGGCCATTGCTACAGCCGCCAGCTCAGGTCGCCCAGCAGGAACGCCGGCTCGAAGTCCACGTCGCGCGAGAACCCCATCACCTGGAAGCGCTCGCCCATCTCGCTCGGCAAGGTCAGCCGCTTGACCTGCTCGCGCAAGCGCGTGCGGCCCACCTCATCGGCGCGCGCATCCGCCTGCGCCAGCAACTGATCCAGCCCGTTGCCAAGCAGAAAGCTCGCCTGGCTGCAGTAGCCCGCCAGATCGAAACCCGCGCCGGTGCCCGCCTCGGCCAGCGCGGTGAAATCCACCGACGCGGTCAGATCCTGCAAGCCCGGCCAGCGGTAGAGATCGGCATGCATGCGATGCCGGTAGAACGCGCGCAGCGTGCCGTCACTGCGCTGCGGCTGGTAATACTCACGGCGCGTGTAGCCGTAGTCGACGAACAGCATCGCGCCGCGCTTGAGCCCGCCAGCCACCGCCTGGATCCAGTACGGCAGCTGCGGCAGCACTTCGGAACGGTAGCCATCGACAAACGGTGTTTCCAGATAGCGCTCGATATGCCGCACCGACGCCGCCAGCAAGGCGTCCGCCGGCTGCTCGGCGCGCGCGAACGCCGCGTTGCCGTCGAGCACCACGGTTTCCTCGTACACCTCGCCATCGCGCACGGTGAAGCGCGGCGTCGGCAGCGCGTCGATCACCTCGTTGGCGAACAGCACGCCATCCCAGTCGTCGGCAAACGGACCATCCACCCACTCCACCAGGTCGAACACCGGCGGGATCAACGAACGCCCCAGCCGCTCGCGCTGGCGCTCGCGCAGGTCCGCGCTGGGTTCAAGGATCGCGTAGCGCTCGGGCAGCGCGTCCAGTTCCAGCAGGCGCTTGAGCGTGACCTCGGCGAAGGCGCCACTGCCGCCGCCGATTTCCAGCACCCGCGCCTGCGGCCCCAGCTGCTGCAACACCGGTGCCAGGGCACCGGATACGGTGGCGGCGAACAACGGACCCAGTTCCGGCGCGGTGACGAAATCGCCGCTCTCGCCGAACTTGCTCGCACCGGCGCTGTAATAGCCCCAGCCCGGCGCGTACAGCGCCAGCTCCATGAAGCGGGAGAAGGCCATCGCACCGCCACCGGCCCGGATTTCATTGCGCAGCAACGCGGCCAGCTGTTCGCTGTGCGCCAGTGCGTCAGCGTCGGGAAGGGGCAGGTCCGGGTGCATGGGCAGGTCGATTGCGTGGACAATGCACAGCATAGCCGAGCAAGGGATATCCGCAGATGAGCGAAGCCGCCAAGGTCGCACTGGTCACCGGCGCCGCGCGCCGCATCGGCGCGGCGATTGCCAGGCGCCTGCACGCGGCCGGCTATCGCGTGGCCTTGCACGCGCATGGTTCGCGCGATGAACTGGCCGCGCTATGCGCCGAGCTCGAACGGCAGACGCCAGGCAGCACCCTGGCCGTGCATGCCGATCTTGCCGACACCAGCGCCCTGCCCGGCCTGATCGAACAAAGCGTGGCGCGTTTCGGCCGGCTCGATGCGCTGGTCAACAACGCCTCGAACTTCTTCCCCACGCCACTGGCCACGGCCACGCCCGCTCAATGGGACGCACTGCTGGCGGTGAACGCGCGGGCACCGTTCTTCCTCGTGCAGGCGGCCGCGCCCGCACTGCGCGCCAGCGGCGGCAGCATCGTCAACCTGACCGACGCGGCGCTGGCCCATCCGCTGGCCGGGCACACCGCCTACACCGCAGCCAAGGGCGCGCTGGCCGCGCTGACCGCCGCGTTGGCGGTGGAACTGGCGCCGCTGGTGCGGGTCAACGCCATCGCCCCGGGTGCGATCCTGTGGCCTGACGCCGGCAAGGATGCCGCCGCGCAGGCCGCGGTGCTGGCACGCACGCCGCTGGGCCGCACCGGCAGCGCCGAGGAAGTGGCCGACGCGGTGCGCTGGCTGCTGGACGATGCGACTTATCTCACTGGGCACACGCTGATGCTTGATGGCGGTCGCACTTTGGCCTGAGTTACGCCGGCCCGGCCCGCCCTCGATACCACTCACCCCGGCAAGGGCACGCTCTCGAAGCTATCGCCGTACTGCCGGTGCGCCCGCCACAGTTCGTCCAGGCTGTGGCCGCTGACCGGGTCGATGAAACCAGGCGCGATGTCGGCCAGTGGCTTGAGCACGAAGGCGTGCTTGAGTTCGGGCCGCGGCACGCGCAGGTGGCCCGGCCCCTCGACGATGCGGTCGCCGTAGAAGATCACGTCGATATCCAGCGTACGGTCGCTGAAGCGCGGCCCGCTGCGGTCACGGCCGTGCGCGTCTTCCAGCGCATGCAGCCAGGCATCGAGCGGCTCCAGCTCCATCTCGGTGTGGAGCAGCACGGCATTGTTGAGGAAATCCGGGCCGTCGAAGCCCACCGCCGCGGTGCGGTAGGCCGGCGACACGCGCAACTCGCCGAAATGCGCACGCAGCGCCTCAACAGCGGCGTGCAGGTGGTGTTGCGGCCGCAGGTTGCTGCCGAGGCTGAGAAGGACGGGCGTCATGGTGATATTCGCGCATGCGCACGGCGCCAGCGTCAACCATTGCCTTCACGAGCCGGGGGCCACGCCGCCATAGAATGGGAACTCTCTTACCGATGACAGCGCCATGACCTATTGCGTCGGCATCGAAGTGGACGAAGGCCTGGTCTTCGCCGCGGATACCCGCACCAACGCCTCGCTCGACGACGTGCGCGTGTACCGCAAGCTGCACGTGTTTGAATATCCCGGCCAGGCGGTGTTTGCCGTGATGTCGGCGGGCAACCTGGCGACCACGCAGCTGGCGCTGTCGCGGATCAAGCGCGACGTGGAAGACGACGCGCCACAGAACCTGCGCCGCTTCCGCCACCTGTTCGAGGTGGCCGAGTACATCGGCCAGGTGCTGGTCGGCAGCCAGGTCGATACTTCCGGGCGGCCCGAGTTTGAAGGCATCAGCACTCAGGCCACGCTGATCCTGGGCGGCCAGGTGGCGGGCGAGCGGCCGGGCATGTACATGATCTATCCCCTCGGCAACGCCATCGCCTCCTCGCCGGAGACGCCCTATCTGCAGGTCGGCGAGTCCAAGTACGGCAAGCCGATCCTGGACCGCATCATCCGCCCCGAGACGCGCCTGGAAGACGCGGCGCGCACCGCGCTGGTGTCGCTGGACTCGACCATCCGCTCCAACCTGTCGGTGGGCATGCCGATCGACCTGGCGCTGATCCGCCGCGACGACCTGCGCGTGACCGAGCGCATGCGCCTGGAGGCGGACACGCCGCTGTACGCGGATATCCACGCCAACTGGTCGCGCAAGTTGACCGAAGCGGTGCACACGCTACCGCGTTTCCCCTGGGAACTGCCGCGCGCCTGAGCCGCCGCGGCCTCAGCCGTTCTCCAGCGCGTGGGCCACGGCGCGGAACACGCGGCGCATTTCCAGCGGCTTGCGCAGCACGTGCACCGGGATATCCGGCGGGAAGTGCTCGCGTTGCAGCGGCTGGCCCACATCTTCAAGCACGATCGCCGGGCCTTGGTAGCCCAGCTCCTGCATGGTCAGCAGCAGGCTCACCGCCGACAGCAGGATGATGTCGCTGTCCACGACCACCAGATCCGGCAGCGCATGCTGCTGCGCGTGCTGCAGCGCCGCGGCGCCATCGGTGGCCAGTTGCGGCTGGTAGCCCTGGCTGGACAGCGCATTGCCCAGCAGCGACAGGCGCGTGGCTTCGCCATCGACCACCAGGATGCGCTGCCCACGCCCCAATGGCACCTCGGCATCGGGCTCGCCGCCCAGCGAGGACGACGATTGCAGCGGCAGCACGATGTCGAAGCGGGTGCCGACACCCGGCTTGCTCGTAACCTCGATGCTGCCGCCGTAGCTTTCGACAATGCGCTTGCACGAGATCAGGCCCAGGCCGGTGCCATCGGGCTTGGTGGTGAAGAACGGGTTGAACAGCTGCGCCAGCGTGTCCTCGTCCATGCCCACGCCGGTGTCGGCCACGCTCAGGCGCAGCTGCGCCTCGCCTTCGTGCCGCGCCGAGAGGGTCAGCGAGCCACCGTCGGGCATCGCCTGCAAGGCGTTCAGACCGAGGTTGAGCATGCACTGCTGCAACTCGGTGTAATTGGCTTCCACGCTCAGGTCGCCATCGCCGGCGTCCACGTGCAAGGTCACGCCGCGCGGCACGCTGCTCTTGAGCAGCAGTTGCACGGCCTGGAACAGCCGCGCCACCGACACCCATTCACGCGGCTGCGTGGAGCCGCGCACGAACGAGAGCATCGACTCGGCCATCTCGTGGCCACGCCGGCCGCACTCGGCGATCACATCGGCCAGCTGCCGCAGCTGCGGGTCGTCGCTGCGCCCGGCCAGCAGGTCCGGCACGATCAGCAGCGGCTGCAGGATGTTGCGCAGATCGTGGCTGAGCCCGGCGGCCAGCAGCGCCAGGCTCTCCAGCCGCTGCGCGCGCATCAGCTCGCTTTCCACGCGCTCGCGATCGCGCTCCACGCGCGCTTCGCGCACCGCGCGCACCACCGCCGCGGGCAGCCGCGTCGGGTTGTGCTTGATGATGTAGTCGTTGGCACCTTCCTGCAGCGCCTGCACCGCGGTCTCCTCGCCCATCGTTCCGGAGACGAAGATGAAAGGCGTGCGCGGGTCGGCGGCGCGGACGATGCGCAGGGCTTCATGGCCGGAGAAGCCCGGCATGCTCAGGTCCGAGAGCACGATGTCCGGACGGAAGCTCTCCAGGCTGTGGCGCAACGCCGCCTCGCCGTCCACGCGCTCGAACACGGCATGCAGGCCGGCTTCGAGGAGCTGGTCGGACAGCAGTTCGGCGTCCTCCGGCGAGTCCTCGATCAGCAGGACGCGCAGTTCGCCGAGCCTGGCCGCTTCAGGCTGCATGTCAGTGCGAACCCGCCGCCTGGTTGATGACTGCCCAGAAGGTACCCAGCGTCTGCACCGCATTGAAGAACTGGTCCACGTCCACCGGCTTGACCACGTAGGCGTTGACGCCCAGGTCCCAGCTGCGGGCCAGGTCGTTCTCCTCGCGCGAGGACGACAGGATCACCACCGGCAGGCGCTTGAGATTCTCGTCGTTGCGGATCTGCTTGAGCACTTCCAGCCCGTCCACGCGCGGCATCTTGATGTCCAGCAGCAGCACCGCCGGCAGCCCCTCCTCGCGGTTGGCGTAGGCGCCGCGGCGGTACAGGTAGTCCAGGGTTTCCACGCCGTCCTCGACATGGACGATGGGGTTGGCCAGGCGCGCTTCGCGCAGCGCGTCGATCGCCATCTCCGCGTCGGCGAGGCTGTCTTCTGCAAGCAGGATGGTACGGATCGGGCTCATGTCTTGGACTCGTGGGGAAGCGCGTCTAGCGCCGGTGGGAGGATGAAGTGGAAGGTGGCGCCCTGGTCGACCTTGCTCTCGGCCCAGATGCGCCCGCCGTGACGCGACAGCACGCGGCGCACCGTGGCCAGGCCGATGCCGGTGCCCGGGTACTCGCTGGCCTTGTGCAGGCGCTGGAACACGCCAAACAGCTTGCTCGCATATTCCATGTCGAAGCCGGCGCCGTTGTCGGCCACGCTGAAATGATGGCTGCCGTCGGGGAGCGCCTCGTAGCCGATGTTGATGCGCGCGACCGGGCGCTTGTTGCTGTACTTGATCGCGTTGCCGATCAGGTTGGTCCACAGCTGCCGCATCATGTTCTCGTCGGCGACCAGGATCGGCATCGGCGCGATCTGCCAGTCGATGCGGTGCTCGGGCTGCTCGGCCTGGCTGTTGGCTTCCACGATGGCGCGGGTCTCGGCGACCAGCGACTGCATGTCCACCGCCTGCATGCGCATGGCGCTGCGGCCCAGGCGCGAATACACCAGCAGGTCGTCGATCAGCGTGGCCATGCGCTGCGCCGAACTGCTGATGACCTGCATGTAGTGCTGCGCCTTCTCGTCAGCGCCTTCGCCGAGGTGGCGGGCGAGCTTGTCGGCGAAACCGGCCACGTGGCGCAACGGCGCGCGCAGGTCGTGCGAGACCGAATAGCTGAAGGCTTCCAGCTCGCGGTTGACCTCCGACACCTGCTCGACCTTGCCTTCCAGCTGCCGGTTCAGATCCTGGATGCGCTGGTTGGCGGCCTTCTGCAGGCTGATGTCGCTGACGGTCATCAGCACGACCTGATCGTCCTGATCGGGCAGCGGCATACGCCGCGCATTGAGCAGCATCGTGCGCACCACGTCGTCGGCGCCATGCTGTTCGTGCTCGAAGTCCCACAACTCGCGGCCGCGCAGCAGGATGTCAGCCAGGCGCTGGCGGATGGTCGGGTCGGACCAGGCGCCGCTGCCAATGCTGTCCAGCGGGCTGCCGCGCATGTCTTCATCGCCCAGGCCGTACAGCTCGGCGAAGGCGGTGTTGTAGAGCAGCAGGCGCTGCTGCGCGTCGAGCAGCACGATGGGTTCGCGCACGGTCTGCAACACCAGCGAGGCGCGTGCCGCCGCGCTCAGCGACGCCCGCTCGGCGGCAAGGCGATGGCGGGTCTGGCGTTGCAGCAGCCAGATCACCGTACCCAGCAGCAGCAACTGCACGACCAGCGCGCCCCAGCTCAGCGCCGCGTACTGCACGCGGCGCAATTCGGATTCCTGGCCGCGCTGCACCAGCAGCGCGTTTTCGGAGGCCTGCAGTTCCTCGACCAGGTCGCGCATCGGGTTGGAGACGACCATCTCCTGGATCAAGGCCTGGGTCTTCTCGGGATCGCGCGCGCGGGCAATCGTTTCAGCCAGCTGCATGCGCCGTTCGATGGTGCTTTCCAGCTGGCCCAGGCGCACCAGCTGTTGGGGGTTGTCGCGGGTCTGGTAGACCAGGTCGCTCAGCGCCTTCTTCGCCGCCGCCCGACCCTGGCTCATGCGCTCGTTGAGCACAGGCAATTCCACGCCGTGCGAGCGCATCAACGCGGAAGACTCGACATCACGCACCGACGATTCCAGCACCTGCGACAGCTGCCGCACCTGCTGGCTATGCAGTACCCAGTTGGCGGCGTTCTCGGTATTGCGCGCCATCTGCTGCAACAACAGCGCGGGCACGACCACGATCAGGAAGATGGCCGCCGTCAGTACCGGCAGGCGCCAGCGTTCCCAGGCATCTTCGTTGGCCGCTGTCAGCATCTGCGCCCCGGTTGAAAATGAATGGGGCCATCATACGGCCGCGCGAATGAAAACGCTCCCCCCGGCCCCTGACCCCCGCAAAGAAAAAGGCGCGCCGGTGAAGGCGCGCCAGAAACGTGGGACGGGCCGCCTCGCCACGGCCCGCCCACGGTTCACGGAACTGCTTACTTGTCGGCCATGTTCGAGACCTTGAGGTTGGCGGCCTCGACCTTCTTCACGCCCTCGATGCCCTTGGCGGTGGCCACCGCCTTGTCGTGCTCAGCCTGGGTCTTGACCAGGCCGCTCAGCCAGACCACGCCATTCTTGGTTTCGACCTTGATGTCGCTGCCGGGCACGTTGTCCGTGGCGAGCAGATCGCTCTTCACCTTGGTGGTGATCCAGGTATCGCTGGCCGGCTGGTTGGACTCGGTCGGCGGGTTCTTCTTGTTGTCGGCGGCAAACGCGGCGCCGGCCCCCAGCATCGAGGCGGCGACCAGCGAAGCGGCCAGGGCATTGCGGATCAGCTGCTTGTTCATGGTGGTTCCTCCGTCGTGTGTGTGGCGAAGTCTGCGTTTGCACCCGTGGAGCGCACGTGACCTGCGCATGCAAACGCCGTGAATCGTTCAGACGGCTGCACTACCATGGGGACAGTTCCCGCGGAGGCCTCCTATGACGGACCTCAACCTCGCCCTGATCGGCTACGGCTACGTTGGCCGCGTCTTCCATGCCCCGTTGATCGAGGCCACGCCCGGCCTGCGCCTGCACAGCATCGTGTCGCGCCAGGCCGAGGCGGCCGCGGCGCATCCGCTCGCGGTGGTGCACACCGAGCGCGCCGCGCTGTGGCGCGATCCGGCGATCGACGCGGTGGTCATCGCCACGCCCAACGACACGCATGCGGCCATCGCGATGGAAGCGCTGGCCGCGGGCAAGCACGTGCTGGTGGACAAACCCTTTACCGTGGACCTGGCGCAGGCACGCGAGGTGATGTCGGTGGCGGTGGATGCCGGGCGCCTCTGCAGCGTGTTCCAGAACCGGCGCTGGGATGGCGACTTCCTGACCGTGCAGGCGCTGGTGGAGGAAGGCACGCTGGGGGAGATCGCCGAGTTCCATTCGCACTTCGACCGTCACCGCCCGCTGGTGCGCGACCGCTGGCGCGAGAGCGCCGCGCCCGGTGCCGGCCTGTGGTTCGACCTGGGCCCGCACCTGCTCGACCAGGCCTTGCAGCTGTTCGGCCGCCCACAGGCGCTGGCCGCCGATCTGCTGCAGCAGCGCGAGGGCGCGCGCAGCGATGACTATTTCCACGTCACCCTGCACTACCCGCGCCTGCGCGCGCACCTGCATGCCGGCACGCTGGTGGCCGACGCAGGCTTGCGTTTCGCGGTGCACGGACGCCATGGCAGCTTCGTCAAGCACGGCCTGGACACGCAGGAAGCCATGCTGCGCGACGGCGTGCGCCCGGGCAGCGCGGGTTGGGGTCACGATCCGCAGGACGGCTGGCTGACCCTGGCCAGCGACGAGGGCGAAGTGCGCCGCCATGCCATGCGCACCGAGCGCGGCGACTACCGGCGTTGCTATGCGGCCTTTGCCGACGCCATCCGCGGCCAGGGCGCGGCGCCGGTCACCACCGCGCAGGCACTGGAAGTCATGGCGCTGCTGGAACTGGCGCAGCAGGCCGCGGCCGAGGGCCGCGTACTGTCGCTGGACTGAGGCGGCTGCTCAGTCCGGCTTGCCCGGGACCGGGGTCGCCGCCCGCAGCGCGTGGCCGCCGAATTCGTTGCGCATCGTCGCCAGCAGCTTGTCAGTGAACGAATCCTTGTCACGCGAGCGCAGGCGTTCGAGCAGGGACAGCGTGATCACAGGCGCGGAGACATTCAGATCGATGGCCTCGGCCACCGTCCAACGCCCTTCGCCGGAATCTTCCACGTACGGGGCCACGCCCGACAGCTGCGCATCACGGCCGAGCGCGTCGGCGGTCAGGTCAAGCAGCCACGAACGCACGACACTGCCGTCGCGCCAGATTTCGGCGACCTGGTGCAGGTCCAGGCCGAACGCCTCCTTGCGCGCCATCAGCGCGAAGCCCTCGGCATAGGCCTGCATCATTCCGTACTCGATGCCGTTGTGGACCATCTTGGTGAAGTGGCCCGAGCCGCTCGGCCCGACCCGGCCCCAGCCGCGATCAGGCGCCGGCGCCAGCGCGGTGAACACCGGGGCCAGGCGCGCCACGGCCGCCTCGTCACCGCCGATCATCAGGCTATAGCCCTCCTGCAGCCCCCACACGCCACCGCTGGTGCCGCAGTCGATGTAGGCGATGCCATGCGGCGCAAGCTCGCTGGCACGGCGCTGCGAATCCTTGTAGTACGAATTGCCGCCGTCCACGACCAGGTCGCCGGGTGCGAGCAGCGGCAGCAGCTGCGCGAGGGTGTCGTCAACGACATGGCCGGCCGGCACCATCAGCCACAGCGCGCGCGGCGCGGGCAGCGCGGCGACCAGTTCGGCCAGCGAGGTGACGGGGGTGATGCCCTTGGCCTGTGCGGCCTCGCGCGCGGCAGGGCCCGGGTCGAAACCGATGACCTGGTGCCCTGCGCGGGTGATGCGCTCGGCCATGTTGGCGCCCATGCGTCCCAAGCCGACCATTCCCAGTTGCATAGCGCTTTCCTCGTATCGAAGGGGAGTTCAGGGTGTCACGATAGCGGGCCGCCCGCATCCACCGGGGGCTCAATAGTGCGTTGCGCCGCGCAGTGTTGCAGGCGGTAGTCGATCCAGCGCCGGTACAGGGTGGTGTGCAGGTTGTGCAGGGCCAGGTCGATGGTGAAGGGCGTGCGCGGGTTGCGGTCGAGCAGGCGGGCGATGTGGTAGCCGATGGGGCGAACGCCACGCGGGTGTACGTAGACGATGAAGCCACGGTAGAACGGGTCATCCAGCAACGCCTGCATCTGCGCGACGGTGGCTTGTTCGCGCGCGTTGAGATGCGCCATCGCGGCCGGATCGCGCTCGAAGAGCAGGCGCTCGAAGCCGCGCCGGCCCGGTGCGCCCACCTGTTGCGCCAGTGTCCACAGGCGGCGATTGATCTGGTCGTAATGGGCCAGCCCACCCGGCGCGTTGGCCAGCGCTTGCGCGGCGTCCGCGCTGACGTCCACGACGATGAAGTTTTCTGCCTGGTTGCTGAGGTCGTCGAGGAAGCGCTTGGAGAAGGCGTGCTCGATGAAGCCCGGCACGCCCATGAAGGCCTGGCGGCCCAGCGCGGCCGTGCGCACGCCCTTGCCGTCGGCGAAGAACTGCCCGGCATGATGGCCGAGCAGGATGCTGTCGGTGTCGTGCAACCCCACGAAGGTGCCGATGGAGAGCTCCGGCGCGCTGAACGCCGCATCGAAGCCGGCGTCGCCATACAGTTCACGCTGCGTGGCCAGCTGCGCTACCTGGCGGCCGACCCCGCACTCGCTGCGCACGTGGCCGCGGTAGAAGGCATCCAGCGCCTGGCTGTTCGGTGCGACCGGCACATAGCCGCGGCCGAAGCTGCGAACCCGGCGCCAACCCTGCGCCCGTGCGCCATCGAGGCCGAAGCCGATCCAGCCGGTCTGCAGGCCGCTGAAACGGTACCCGGGGTTGCTCGCCAGTTGCGCTGCCGCGCGTCGTGCCGCATCGCCCAGACGGAAGGCGTAGGCGCACAGCGTGGCCGGTTCGTCGAACAGGGCCTGCTGCGCGTCAGCGGCACGAACGGGATCGGCGGGCAGCGTGGCGCGCAGGTCGCCCTGCGCCTGCGCCTGTTGCAACGAGTCACGGGTGCAGGGCGCACCGCCGTGCACGCGCGCTGTGGGCACGGCGGCATAGTCGATGCGCCAACCCAGTTCGCGCAGCAGCTGCGTGGCGCAGGTGTCCGCCGTTGCCGGGCCCGCGAACGCGTTGCCGCCCAGCAGCAGCACGGCGGCCACGGCTGCACTTGCGCGCCGCAATAAAGGAATGCGCGGCGGGAGCGCAGGCGTACATGACAAAGCCCCGGACCGGCCGGGGCTTTGTTGTTGGCGCAATGACCGCTCGCGCATCAGCGGCTGCGGGTGCACACCGTCTGCACGACGCGGTTGCCGTTGTTCTCCTGGTGCCGGCCCTGCACATAGCGCCCGGTCGCACCGCCGGCAACCGCACCGCCCACGGTGGCGAGCTTCTTGCCATTGCCGCCACCGATCTGGTTGCCGAGCAGGCCGCCGACCACGGCGCCGGCGACGGTACCGGTCACGCGGTTCGGGTCGGAGGTGTTCTTCTGCACCGTTTCCTTGTGGCAGCGCACCACGGTGCCGTCGTTGAAGCGGCGGCCCTCGTCCTGCGGTCCGTAGGTCTGCGCCTGGACGGCGAAGGTCAGGCTCAGCAGCGCCATGCCGGCCAGGAAGCCTCGTGCGTTCATGGGGTTCTCCTGTCGATCGCGAGCAGCACGATGCCCTCGCTTTGCGGTCACTGTGTCCGCGTCGCAAACAACATCCCGTGAAAAACGCCGCATGCGTTCAGCCCACAGCTACGCCGATGAGGATCATGGCAAGGGCGTGGCTGGCGCGGGTGTCGTGTCCACACTCGCAGGCGCGGCGGGCGCGGATGCGGCGGGCGTGTCCTGCGGGGCTGCCGGGGTCGCGGGCGCGGGCGTTGCGGGCACCGGCGGGTTGTCGGCGGCTGCGGGCGGTGCCGGCTCAGGGGCAGGCGGCGGCGGTGGCGGCGCTGCGTGTGCGGGTGCCGCATCGGACCTGGGCGTGGCCTTGGGCAGGTACAACGCCAGGCGCTCGAAGAAGCGCTTGTAGAAGTCGCCGTCCTGCACGGTCACGCTGGCCACGCGCACCATCGAATCATTGCTGCTGCCGACCGGCAGCGACACCGAACCGAGCACGCCGACGCCGACACTGGCCGAGGTCGGACTCTTCTTCAGCGCATAGCGGTCCTGCACCGCGCTGACGAAGACCCAGGCGCGGTCTTCGCCCTGCGCCACGCAGGAGATGCGCAGGTCCAGCTGTTCGTGCGATTCCTCGCTGGGCTGGAAGTTCTTGCTGCCTTCCACCGATGCGTTGTCGGCGCGCGCGACCACGTAGCCCTGGCTGAGGAGCGCCCGCCGCGCGGCCTCGCAGGCGGCGGCCGGGGTCACATCGACGCTGCGCGAATAGGTGTTGTCGGAATTGAACGACTCGCGCACCAGCACGTGATCGGCCTTGCCACGGCCACAACCGGCCAGGGCCGCAATGATCCCGGCGCAGGCCAGGGTCGGAACAAGTCGTGAAGGAGTCATGAGGAGGGCCTGGTGAAATCCGGCAGAAGCATATCGCCGCCGCCGTGAGCGGCGCAGCGACGCGCTGCCCGCGTCGAGGTGGGGTTCATGCGGAATGCGACGGGTGCTCGGGTTCGCCAGGCGCATCGGTGGGAAACTGTCGGGGTTTTCCGCTGGATGCCCTGCATGTCATTCAAACGCCTGTCCTGCTGCCTGTTGCCGCTGCTGTTGCTGGTCTCCCTGTGCGCCTCGGCCACGCCCGCGCCGCTGCGGGTGATGTCGTTCAACGTGCGCACGCCCGCCGATACCGAGCCCGGTCGGCGCTGGGAGGACCGCCGCGATGCGATGGTCGAGGTGATCATGCAGGCACGGCCGGCGGTGATGGGTACGCAGGAGCTGACCCCGGTGCAGGCGGCCTACCTGGCCGCGCACCTGCCGGGCTACCAGTGGTTCGGTCGCGGCCGGCGCGGGGGCGACGACGATGAGCACATGGGCGTGTTCTACGACAGCAAGGCGCTGGCCCTGGTCGAGCACGGTGATTTCTGGCTCTCGGACACGCCCGACGTGCCGGGCAGCATCACCTGGGGTCATCCATATCCGCGCATGGTTACCTGGGGCCTGTTTGAGCGCCGCAGCGATGGCCGGAGCTTCTATCTGTTCAATACCCACCTGCCCTACCAGCCGCAGGACGAACCGGCGCGCGTGCGCGGCGCACGCCTGCTGTTGCAGCGGATCGCGGCGTTGCCGGCTACGGTGCCCGTGGTGCTGACGGGCGACTTCAACGCCGAGCCGGGCAGCGACACGTGGGCCACACTGACCGCGGCGCTGCGGGACGCCCGCGGCGGCGCGGCCAAGGTCGAAGGTCCGCGCCTGACCTTCCAGGATTTCGGCGGCCCGGAACGGCGGCAGCTGGACTGGATCCTGCTGCGCGGCTTGCAGCCGCTGCGTTTTGCCACGATTGATGCGCGCCCGCACGGGCTGTGGCCTTCGGACCACTACCCGGTACTGGCGGACTTGGGCTTTGCCGAAACGCTCACGGGCACCACGCCAGCCGGGCGCTAGGCTGCGGTTTTCCCGACGGAGCCATGCCATGGGCCATCGCAGCCGACTTGCCGGTTTCATCATCGATTGCCAGGACCACGACGCCGACGCCGCCGCGCGCTTCTGGAGCGCGGCACTTGGACTGGAACCACAGCCCGCCTACCGCGAAGACACGGCCGAGTACGCCGAACTGCGCGGCGCCCCGGGCGGCCTGCAGGTGGAAGTGCGGCGCGTGGCCCATGCCTCGCGAGTGCACCTGGACATCGAAAGCGACGACATCGATGCCGAGGCCGAACGTCTGGAAAAGCTCGGCGCGCGCCGCATCGGCTTCGTCAAGCGCTGGTGGGTGATGGAAGCGCCGACCGGCCACCGCTTCTGCATCGTGCGCATGCGCGAAGGCGCCGACCGCAGCGACGCGAAGGTCTGGGACTAGACCACGACGCCGTGCCCCGAGGCCTGAAACGAAAAGCCCCGCGAACGCGGGGCTTTCGTCTGGACCGTGCAGCGGGCTCAGTCGGCCCAGCGGCCTGGCGCGCTGGACTGCGGCAACACCTGCGCCGACAGCGGGCGGTCCTGTTCCAGCAGGTTCAACGCATCGGCCAGGATCGCAGCCGACTCGTGCAGCAGCGGATCAGGACGCTTCTCGGCCGCCTTCTCGCGCGCGGTGTCCTTGGCGATGTCACGCTCGTTGCCGGTCAGGCCGTCGTCACTGTCTTCGGCCAGCGGGTCCAGCGGCATGCCCAGCTGCTTGCGCACGGCCTGGCGCTCCTTGCGCTGGCTCTCCTGCTTCTCGCGTTCGGCGCGGCGCTCGGCTTCGTTGAGGGAGACGTACTTCTTGGCCTTCTCCTCACGGAACTGCGCCACGTCCTGCTCCCACCACTGGAATTCCTTGTCCTGCGCCACGCGCGCGGCATGCAGGCTTTCCAGCTTCGGCAGCAGCGGCCCGAAGTTGCCGTACTGGGTGTGCGGCACCGAGGCGATGCGGGTCCACGGCAGCGCGTTGTCGTAGGTGCTTTCACCGAACTCGGTCGCGTCCACGCTGGCCGGGAAGGCGATGTCCGGCACCACGCCCTTGTGCTGGGTGCTGGAACCGCTGACGCGGAAGAACTGCGCAATGGTCAGCTTGACCTGGCCGAAGCGCTGCTCCTCGCTGGCCGGCCAGCGATCCAGGTCGACGATGTTCTGCACCGTGCCCTTGCCGAAGGTGGTCTCGCCGATGACCAGGCCGCGGCCGTAGTCCTGGATGGCGCCAGCGAAGATCTCCGAGGCCGAGGCCGAGCCACGGTTGATCAGCACCGCCAGCGGACCGTCCCAGGCCACCTTCTCGCTGCGGTCGCCATTGACGGTGACACGGCCACCGGATTCGCGCACCTGCACCACCGGGCCCTGTTCGATGAACAGACCGGTCAGTTCGACCGCCTCGTCCAGCGAACCGCCACCGTTGTTGCGCAGGTCGAGCACGACGCCGTCGACCTTGTCGTTCTTGAAACCGGCCAGCAGCTTGGCTACGTCACGCGTGGCCGAGGCATAGTCGCTGGCGTTGCGGCGGCGGCCTTCAAAATCCTGATAGAAGCCGGGCAGCTTGATGATGCCGATGCGGCGCTGCGGCTCGCCATCCTGCGCCGGCAAGGTGATCGTCTCGCCCTTGGCGGCCTGCTCGGCCAAGCGGACTTTCTGCCGGGTCAGGGTAACGGTGCGGTGGTTGCCATCGATGCCCGATTCGGCGGGAATGTATTCGATGCGGACCTGGGTGTCCTTCTTGCCGCGGATCTTGGCGACCACGTCATCGATGCGCCAGCCGATCACGTCTTCCATCGCCCCGGACTTGTCCTGGCCGACACCGACGATGCGATCGCCCGGCTTGAGCGTGCCATCGATCGCGGCCGGACCACCGGCGAGGACCTCGCGGACCACGACCATGTCGTCCTGCTTCTGCAGCTGCGCGCCGATGCCTTCCAGCGACAGCGACATCTGCTGGTTGAAGTTCTCGGCGGTGCGCGGGGTGAAGTAGTCGGTATGCGGGTCCACCGCGTTGGTGTACGCGCTCAGGAAGACCTGGAAGATGTCCTCGCCCTTGAGCTCGTTCACCGACTTGGCGAGATTGGCGTAGCGCTTGTCCAGCGTCTTGCGGATGTCGGCCGGCTGCTTGCCGGCCAGCTTCAGGCGCAGCCAGTCGTTCATCACCTGCTGGCGCCACAGCTTGTCCAGCTCGGCGTCATTGGCGGCCCACGGCGCCTTCTCGCGGTCGTACTCGAATTTCTCGTTGCCGGTGAAGTCGAAGTTCTGGTTGAGCAGCTTGCGCGCATAGCCGACGCGCTGGCCCACGCGCTGCTTGTACACGGCGAAGACTTCAAAGGCCGGGTCGATCTGGCCGTTGCGGATGGCATCGCCGACGCCGGCTTCCAGCGGCGCGAAGCCATCGACGTCGGCCTGGGTGAAGTACAGCTTGCTGCCGTCCAGCGATTCCAGGTAACGCTTGAACACGTCCTTGGCCATCGCCTCGTCCAGCGCGCGCGGCCGGTAGGCATAGCGGCTGTCCGAAAGCAGGCCATAGACCAGCTTGGTCGCGGTGGCCTGGTCAGTGGTGGCGGCCGCCGGCAGCGCCGTGTCGGCGCGGGCCAGCAGCGCCAGCGGCGCGCTCAGTGCCAGGGCCAGGAGGCCGGCGGTGATCCTGGCGGGAGCTTTGTAATTCATCGGCATACTCTCGGCGCGTGGCCGTTTCGGGGGGCTGCGGAAGCTTCGGACAACACGACAGTGCCCAAAGTTGCAGCGCTTGTCATCAGTGCGGCCCCAGCCTAGCGCGCCGGGGTGACTACGGTCTGTAAACGCCCCGTTACGCCAGTGGCACTGGCGATGCCAGGTTCAGGCAGCGGCCGCTCAGGCGGCGACGCCGGCCCCGGCGGCCTGGCGATCGGCGTGGTACGACGAGCGCACCATCGGGCCGGAGGCGACATGGGCAAAGCCCAGGCTGTAGCCGTAGTCTTCCAGCGCCTTGTATTCCTCGGGCGTCCAGTAGCGCATGACCGGGTGATGGTGCGGCGTCGGCTGCAAGTACTGGCCGATGGTCACCATGTCCACATCGTGCGCGCGCAGGTCGCGCAAGGTGGCCTGTACCTGCTCCATGGTCTCGCCCAGGCCGAGCATGATGCCGGACTTGGTATTGAGCGCCGGGTGCTGTGCCTTGAACTTCTGCAGCAAGGTCAGCGACCACTGGTAATCCGCGCCCGGGCGCACGTTCGGGTACAGGTCGGGCACGGTTTCGATGTTGTGGTTGAACACGTCCGGCGGATTGGTCGCCAGGATTTCCAGCGCGCGGTCCATGCGGCCCTTGCCGCGGAAATCCGGGGTGAGAATCTCGATGCGCGTCTTCGGCGCATGCTCGCGGATGGCGGCGATGCAGTCGACGAAGTGCTGGGCACCACCATCGCGCAGGTCGTCGCGATCGACGCTGGTCACCACCACGTACTTCAGGCCCATGTCGGCCACGGTGGTGGCCAGGCTCAGCGGTTCGTTCGGGTCCGGCGGCTTGGGCCGGCCGTGGGCGACATCGCAGAACGAACAACGGCGGGTGCAGACCTCGCCGAGGATCATGAAGGTCGCCGTGCCGTGGCCGAAGCACTCATGGATGTTCGGGCAGCTGGCTTCCTCGCACACGGTGACCAGGCGGTTCTCGCGCAGCTTGGCCTTGAGCGTCTGCACGGCGTTGCCGGACGGAATGCGCACGCGAATCCATGACGGCTTGCGCAGCACCGGGACATCGGCGAACTGCACCGGCGAACGGCCGATCTTGTCGCCACCCAACTGCTTGGCGCCGGCCTGCAAGGGTGCGGCCGGGGTGCTGTCGGTCGAAACGACCTCCAGAGGAATGGTGCGGGCGATAGGCTGGGTCATGGCAACACGAGTGCGCGGTCAGGCCGCAGGCGAAAGGTCGGGCAGGGCCGGGTCGGTGCGCAGTGCCAGGCCGAATTGGCGGGCCAGTTCGTCGAGCAGCACGCGCTGCACCGGCTCCATGCCGGAAGGGCCGCCCAAGTCTAGCACCGAGGTCACCTGCAGGCCCTGGTAGCCGCAGGGGTTGATGCGCTGGAACGGTTCGAGGTTCATGTCCACGTTGAACGCCAAGCCGTGGAAGGTGCAGCCGCGGCGCACGCGGATGCCGAGCGCGGCGATCTTGGCATCGCCCACGTAGACGCCAGGCGCGCCCTCGCGGCGCAGGCCGATGATGTTCCACTCCAGCAGGGTGTCGATGATGGCCTGCTCGATCCGGCAGACGTACTCGCGCACGCCGATGCCGAGGCGGCGCAGGTCCAGCAGCGGATAGACCACGATCTGGCCGGGCCCGTGATAGGTCACCTGGCCGCCTCGATCGACGTGCAGCACGGGGATGTCGCCGGGCGCCAGCACGTGTTCGTCCTTGCCGGCCTGGCCGAGGGTGAACACCGGATCATGCTCGACCACCCACAGTTCGTCGGTGGTGGTGTCGTCGCGGGCATCGGTGAAGCGCTGCATCGCGCGCCATACCGGCGCATAGGGCTGGCGCCCGAGCTGGCGCACCGTGGCGCCCTGCGTGGCGACCGGGGTGAGGGTGGCCGGCGCGCAGGCGCTTACAGCGTCCACTTCACTTCCGGGTGCTCGCGCAGCGCCTGGTGGGCGGCGTCGTATTGCTCGCGGTTGTCGGCACGGAAGGCGATGCGCACCGACACATACTTGCCGTTGCTGGAATGCTTCCAGCTGATGCGCTCTTCCAGCACTTCCAGGCCGCTGTCGGTCAGCAGGCGCGGCAACTCGGTTTCCAGGCCCTTGTCGGCCGTGCCCATGGCGCTGAGCTCGAAGGTGCCGGGGAACTGGAAGCCGTGCTCGGGGTTGTCGGATTTGATTTCCATGTCGCCATTATCGAGCCGGCAGGCGGCAAACCCAACCCCGGGCATGGAACGCAGTTGCCTGCAAGGCGCTCCACCCACCCGGGGCGGAGCGCCTTGGCCGGCTGGCTTACTTGGACAACTCGACCAGGGTCGAGGACACCCAGCCCTTGTTGCCCATCTCGTCTTCCACTTCCCACATCACCCCCTCCTTGTTGCCGGTGGGGTACAGCATCATGCCGACATCCAGCGCGCGCACCGGCGCGCCGGTGCCCTTGGCATTGGCCAGCAGCCGCGCCGGCTTGGTCACGGTCACCGCCTGCTGCGCATTGCTGGCTGCGGCGTTGCCGGACAGGCCGCCGAGCTGGCTGACCATGTCGGTATAGGCCTGCAGATAGGCCAGGGTGATGACCTGGCCGATCTCGGTATTGGCATAGCCGCTGGCGCCGACCGCGCCGTAGTCGTAGCCGCTGAACAGCCGGCCGCTGCCGCCCCAGCCCAGGTCGGTCTTGCTGGCATTGCCTTCGGACATCGCGACCTGCTCGGTGGAGCGGGTATCGGTCAGTGTCAGGACCACGTCGGCGGTCTTCTTCTTCATGTTGAGGCCGCCGATCACCTGCCCGGCATTGCCGCCGACCAGCCCGCCAAGCAGGCCGCTGATGGCGTTGCCGCCGGCATTGCTGTTCTGCGAGACCAGATCGGGCACCAGCACATAGTCGGCTGCCTTCATCTGGCCCTTGCCGACGTTGGAACGGTTGCGCAACTCGCCGGAAGAGGCCAGTTCGCGCTCGGCCTGCGCCGCGGCCAGGCCGGCACCGCGATCAACCAGGGTGAAGCAGCGCGAGCGATTGACGAAAACCTTGATCAGCTTCGACGGCGCCGGCAGCTGCTGGCCGCTCCACCAGTTGGTGGCGTTCTCCGGCTCCAGCACCGACACGGTGCCCAGCGGCTTGGGGCAAACCGGGATGTCGGCCTCGCCCTGCTTGCGTTGCTCCTGCGCATTGCCCTTGAAGGCATCCTTCAGCCCGGCGTGAGCAGGCTGGCTGGTGGCGACCAGGCACACACCCAGCACCCCCGCGGCCATGGCGGCCGGGACAGACAAAATCCTCATTCTTCCTTTCCCTCTGCATGCGCCCCGGCAGGGGCGCGGTCCAGTCGTTGGACGCCCCAAGCGTTGGGGCCATCCTTTCCCCGGGACGCGCTGCGTCCCGCGCAGATCATACCCCCGGTGCCGCTGCGGTCGCTGGCGGCACAAGTGGCGGCAGGGGCAACGCAGCGATGCAGCCGCGGTACTGGCTGCCAAGGCGCATGCAGCGTTTAATTTCACATTGCCGTGCTACCCAATTCACATTCCTTAGCGGCTGCCATTCGTAGCGTCCCCTGAACTCCCCACCGGGTCTCCCCATGCCCCCACTGCGTCCGCTGTCCCTGGTACTGGCTGCGGCCATCGCCACCACCCTGACCTCCGCCCCCGCCCGTGCCGCGGACCAATGCGAGCAGAGCACGCTCGAACAGACCCCGCCTGCGGTCAACTTCCGCGTCGACAACGACCTGTTCGGCGGCGCCGACCAGGACCAGGGCTATACCAACGGCGCAGCCATCACCCTGGTCTCGCCCAACCTGGTCGACTACACCGATGACCCCTGCCTGCCGCGCCTGGCGCGCTGGGTGAACAGCCACCTGGAACGCCTGTATCCAGGCGAATTCCAGCAGCAGAACATGGTCTTTTCGCTGGGCCAGGCGATCTTCACTCCGACCGACTTCACCCGGAAGGACGTGATCCCCGATGACCGCCCCTACGCCGGCATCCTGATGGCCAGCTTCGGCTACAACGCCCGCAACGACGACCACCTGCGCACCACGCAGCTGCAACTGGGCATCGTCGGCCCCTGGGCGCTGGGCAAGCAGGTGCAGAACGCCGTGCATGAAGTGCTGGGCGACGAGAAGTTCCAGGGCTGGAGCAACCAGCTGCACAACGAACCGCTGATCGGCATCGTGCATGAGCGCATGCGCCGCTGGCCGGCCGACGCCACCGTCAACGCGGGCGGCTGGGGTTGGGACGCGATCACTCACTGGGGCGGCACCCTCGGCAACCGCGCGACCTACGCCAACGCCGGCGCTGAAGTGCGCTTCGGCTGGAAGCTGCCCGACGACTTCGGCAGCACCCCGATCCGCCCGGCCGGCGAGAACACCGCGCCGAGCCTGCATGGCCGCCCGACGGGCTGGTCCGGCCACGTATTCCTGACCACCGACGCGCGCCTGGTCGTGCGCGACATCACCCTGGACGGCAACAGCTTCCGCGACAGCCACAGCGTGGACAAGCGCCCGGTCGTGGCCGACATCGGCTATGGCCTGGCGATCATGCGCGGACGCTGGAAGTTCGCCCTGGCCCGATATCACCGCACCCGCGAGTTCGACACGCAGAAGGAAACGCCGATCTACGGCAGCTTCACCATCAGCCGGATGCTGTAACTCTGGTTATTCCCGCTGGTGGCTGCTGTAGGAGCGGCTCTTGTGGCCTTCGGCCATCAGCCGCGACCGGGGCCTGTTAGACCCCGGTCGCGGCTGAAGCCGCTCCTACAACGCGTCAGTCAGATCACTCGGACTCCCACCACATCCAGAACGCATCCCACAGGCGCTTGAAGAAGTTGCCCTCCTCCACCGCAGTGATCGCGACCAGCGGTGCCTCGGCGACAACCTTGCCGTCCAGCTGCACCTTGACCTTGCCCACCTGCTGGCCCTGCTTGATCGGCGCCACCAGGTTCTTCGGCACTTCGATGCTCGGCTTCAGGTCGTTGTAGCGGCCACGCGCCGCCATCACCAGCAGCGGCTGGGCCACGCCCAACTGCACCTGGTCCTGCGCGCCCTTCCACACCTTCTGCTGCGCGACCACCTTGCCCGGCTCGTACAGCCGGTGCGTTTCAAAGAAGCGGAAGCCCCAGTTCAACAGCGCCAGGCTGTCATCGGCGCGCTGCTTCTCCGAGGTGTCGCCCATCACCACCGCGATCAGACGCTGGTCGCCGCGCTTGGCCGAACTCATCAGGCAGTAGCCCGCTTCGGAAGTGTGGCCGGTCTTGATGCCGTCCACGCTCGGGTCGCGCCACAACAGCAGGTTGCGGTTCGGCTGGGTGATGTTGCCGACCGTGAATTCCTTGATCTTGTTGTAGGCGTAGGTTTCCGGATAGTCCCGCGCCATCGCGCGGCCCAGCAGTGCCAGGTCATAGGCAGTAGTGACATGGCCCGGCGCGCTCAGCCCGTGCGCGTTGACGAAGTGCGAATTCTTCATCCCGATCTTGGCCGCGTAGCTGTTCATCAGCGACGCAAAGGCTTCCTCGCTGCCGGCCACATGCTCGGCCAGCGCGATCGCCGCGTCGTTGCCCGACTGCACCGCCATGCCCTTTTCCATGTCTTCCAGGCGCGCGGTCTGGTTGACCGGGAAACCGCTGTAGCTGCCGTCCGTGCCGGCGCCGCCCTCGCGCCAGGCGCGCTCGCTCATCATCACCTGATCGTCGCGGCTGATCTTGCCGTTCTTCAGTTCGGCGGCCACCACGTAGGAGGTCATCACCTTGGTGATACTCGCCGGGGCCAGCTGGGTGTGGATGTTCTCGCCCGCCAGCACCTGGCCGGTGGCGTAGTCCATCAGGATCCAGGCCTTGGAGACGGCGGGCGCCGGGGCCGGCGGCGTCGGCACCGCGGCCGGTGCGGCAACAGCCGCAGCGGGCTGGGGCGTGGGGGTCTGCGCGGATACCAGACCAACGGCCAGCGTGGCCGCCACGGCTACGGCGAAGCGGAATTTCATCGAACAACGACTCCTGCGGCCCATGCGGGGCCAATGGTGGCCCGACGGGCCGGTGGGGCCCCTCACGGGGCCGGAAAGGCATTGTAGGCCGATCGGCACAGGCCGCCGCCATGGGCGGCCTGGCGACCACGCTGACTTAGTTGGCGACGATCTGCGGCCGAGCGAAACCCAGACCCGCGATGCGCGCAGCAAGTTCCGAGGCACTGGCGTGGTCAGGCGCATTCACGCGCAGGCGCCACAGCGTGCGCCCGCCACTGATGCCATCACTGATGCTGGCCCCGGGGATGCCCGCAGTGGACAGCTGCGACAGCGCGCGGCTGGCGTTCTCGCGGCTGGCAAAGCTGGCAACCTGCAGTTGCACCGGACCCAGCGCGGATGGCGAAGACGCGCGCGCCAGGGGCGCCGATTCGGCCACCTTGCGCACCACCGCGCTGCCGACGGCGGCGGGCACCACGGTGGCCGCGCCAATGGTCGGCGTGGCGGCACGCGAGCCGTCGCGCCCACGGTCTTCGGCGGCGACGGCGGTCGGCTTGCCGGTGGCCACGCGAACCCCCTTGGCCTTCATCCACGCATCGAAGTTGTCGGCGTTGCCGGGCTGCGGTGCATCGGCCACGCGGTAGCGCCAGCGCTCGCCATCGCTCGTGGCGGTGGTGGCACGCGCGACGGTCGCGACCGCGGCGGCCGGAGATGCCTGCGAGGTGGTCTTGCCGGCGCCACCCGTGCCTTCGGGCAGGCGCTTGACCAGTTCGTCGATGCGGCTGGACTCGGCCGCCTTCGCGGGCGCGGCGGCGGCCACGCTGGTAGCCGGCCTTGCCATCGTCTTGCCGCCGGCATTGCGCCGTGCCAGCAGGCCGGCGTTGTCGGCCCCGGTCAGGCCGCGCACTTCGACCCGACCAGTGCCGCGCTGGGTGATGCCGAGCTTGACCGCCGCCGCGTAACTGAGATCGATGACGCGTCCATCGTGGAACGGGCCGCGGTCATTGACGCGCACCACCACCGAATCGCCGGTATCCAGGTTGGTCACCAGGGCGAAGCTCGGCAGCGGCAAGGTCTTGTGCGCGGCGGTGAAGGCGTACATATCGTAGACCTCCTTGTTCGAGGTCAGGCGGCCATGGAACTTGTTGCCGTAGTACGAGGCGGTGCCGGTTTCGACATAGCCGCCGGCATCGTCCATCACCTTGTAGGTCTTGCCCAGCACCTGGTACGGCGAGCGGTTGCCGATCGCCGAGTGCGGCTCGTTGCTGACCAGCGGCTCGGGAATGCAGGCGACGTTGGGCACGTAGTCCGGCGTGGTGTCCTTGACCCCGGGCCGGTACAGGCCACCAGCGGTGTAGTCGCCGCGCGTGGACGGGTCTTCCTTGGCCGGTGCATAGGGCGAGGTCGATGGACAGCCGGTGGCGACATGCGCCGGCCCCTTGCCTTCGACCTTGACGCCCTTGACCGCGCCGGCCGTTGACGGACCCTTCTTTGGCGCGCTGCTGCAGGCGGCCAGGCCGGCCACCAGCAATACCGGCAACCACCAGGTGTGATGCGTGCGAGTACGTTGCGTGTTCATGCCGGGGGTAACTCCTTGCCGGCGATGGCCTCGGACAGCTGGAACACGGCCATCGCGTACATTTTCGAGAGGTTGTAGCGGGTGATCGCGTAGTAGTTCTGGAAGCCCAGCCAGTACTGCGGGCCGGCCTCGGTGTTGAGGGTGATCGGCGTGGCCAGGGTGCCGGCCACCACCGGCGCGGCCGGGTGGTAGCCGCGCTGCGAGAGGTCGGCCAGGGTGTAGATGGGCGCCCAGTCTTCGGGATTGAATTCGGCGTGGCCGGGCGCCAGCGTCGCCGGCACGGCAACCTGGCCGCCGCGCACCCAGCCGCCCTTGCCGACGAAGTAGTTGGCAATGGAGGCGAAGACGTCGTCGTAGCTGTTGAACAGGTCGCGGCGGCCATCGCCATTGCCGTCCACGGCGAACTGGCGGTAGCTGGAGGGCATGAACTGGCCCATGCCCATGGCGCCGGCGTAGCTGCCGATCAGGGTGGTGATGTCGAGGTTTTCTTCCTTGCCCAGGGCGAAGAGCTGGGCCAGTTCGTCGCGGAAGAACAGTTCGCGGCGCACTTCGCGTTCGAGCCTGGCCGGGTCGCCGCTGCGCGGGTAGCGGAAGGCCAGGGTGTAGAGCGCATCGAGCACGCGGTACTTGCCGGTGTTGGCGCCGTAGCTGGTTTCCACGCCAATGATGGCGACGATGAGCTGCGCGGGCACGCCGGTGGCGGCCTCGACGCGGGCCAGTTCGGCGCGGTGCTGTTCGAGGAAGGCGCGGCCGCCGTCGATGCGGGCCTGGGTGATGAACATCGGCCGGTATTCGTTCCACGGCTTGACGCGCTCGGCGGGGCGCGACATGGCGGCGATGATGGGATCGCGGAACTGGGCCTGGGCCAGGGTGGCTTCGATCTTCGCGGGGTCGATGCCGTACTTGGCGGCGGTGTCGCGGATGAAGTTGGCGCGGGCGGTTTCAAACGGGACCGGGGTGAGGTCAACCGGCGGCTGGGCGACCTTTTCCGGTGCCGCTTCGCTGGGAACGGCCGGCGCTGGCGCAGGCGCGACGGAGGGTCGCGGCGGCTGGGCCTGGGTGGCACAGGCGCCCAGGCAGGCAAGCGTCAGACACACCAGCGCTTTACGGATCATCGGCGTCGCAAGGTTGGGGATGAATTACTCCCAATAAGACCATGAAACAAAAGAAATTTGCCAGTCGTCAAGTATTACGACTGCGCGGCGCACTCATGGTTGGAAGCTGCGGCTGCCGATTTCGGGGCGCGCGGCGAGCGGGGCAGCGCGTGCTCAGGCGCCGCCGTGCACGGGGCGGTGCGCCTTGACCGCCATCACCACGCCCAGGCCGGCCAGCAGGGAGACGGCCGAGGTGCCGCCATAGCTCATCAACGGCATCGGCACGCCGACCACGGGCAGCAGGCCCGAAATCATGCCGCCGTTGACGATCACGTAGACGAAGAAGGCCAGGCCGGTGGCGCCGGCCAGCAGGCGCGAATAGGTGTCGCGCGACTGCGAGGCGATCCACAGGCAGCGGCCGATGACGACCAGATACAGGGCGAGCACGGTAGCCACGCCAATCCAGCCGAACTCCTCGCTCAATACCGAGAAGGCGAAGTCGGTGGTCTGTTCGGGGATGAAGTTCAGGTGCGACTGCGAGCCCAGACCCCAGCCCTTGCCGCCGAGGCCGCCGGAACCGATCGCGATCTTCGACTGGATGATGTTCCAGCCCGCGCCCAGCGCATCGCTCTCGGGGTTGAGGAACATCATGATGCGGTCCTTCTGGTACGGCCGCAGCAGCCAGAACCAGGCCACCGGCGCAGCCGCGGCCACGCCGCCCACGCCCACCGCCACCCACCACCAGGGCAGGCCGGCCAGCAGCAGCACGAACACGCCGCTGGCGGCGATCAGCACGCCGGTGCCGAAATCCGGCTGCAGCATGATCAGCGCGGTCGGCACGCCGATGATCACCGCGCTCACCAGCACCGTCGGAATGCGCGGCGGCAGCGGCATGCGGTGCAGGTACCAGGCGACCATCATCGGCAGGCTGATCTTCAGCAGTTCGGCCGGCTGCAGGTAGAACAGCTTGAGGTCCAGCCACTGCCGGCCGTACTTGCCGGTGCCGAGCACGAACACGGCCAGCAGCGGCAGCATCGACAAGGCATAGACCAGCGGCGTCCACGCACGCAGGCGCAGTACCGAGACGCGCGAGATCGCCCACATCGCGCCGACGCCGACGGCGAAGCGCACGCCCTGCGCCATCACCAGATGGTCGCCGTTGACCGCGCCGCCGGCGCTCTTGAGCACGGCCAGGCCGATGACCATCAGCGCGCCCAGGGCCAGGCACAGCACCCAGTCCAGGGTGCGGGTGAAGCGCCCGGTCAGGTCGAGCAGCCAGCGCAGGAAATCCCTCACTGGTCTTCCTCCGGCACTTCATCGGGCAGACTCGGCGCGGCGGGCGGCGGAGGTGGCAGGTGCGCCGGGTCGATCGCCAGCGCGGTGCCGGCCACGCTGACCACCGGCACCGCCTGCGCCAGGGCGAGGCCGGCCTGGTCGCCATCGCGGCGCGCGTCGGGGGATTCGGTGTCGAACTGGGTCACGCCGATCGCGGTGCTGCCGCGCTCCACATCCAGCGGCAGCAGGCCCTCGGGCATCTTGCCGAGCATCCAGGCGTCGAAGATCTTGCGCGCGATGGGGCCTGCGGTGCTGGCGCCATAGCCACCGCCTTCGACCGCGATGGCGACGACGAAGGTGGGGTTGTCGGCCGGAGCAAAGCCGACGAACAGCGAGCGGTGGCGCAGGTGCATCGGCAGCGAGCGCGGATCCACGGCGGCCACGCCCTTGCGGCTGGCGACCTGCGCGGTGCCGGTCTTGCCCCCGATTTCGTAGGGCGCGCTGGCAAACAGCGAATGGCCGGTGCCGCCCGGGCGCATGGTGTCGCGCATGCCCTGGCGCACGACTTCCACGTTCTGCGGGCTCGGGCTGATCGGCTTGGGCGCGGGCTGTTCGGTCGGCTGCCAGTCGCCGTCAAAGCCGCTGCGCTCGGCCACCACCAGATGCGGGCGGCGCAACTGGCCGCTGGCCAGGCCGGAAATGCCGCGCACCAGCTGCAGCGGGGTCACCTTCCAGTCGCCCTGGCCGATGGAGATGTTCACCGTGTCGCCCGGATACCAGCGCTCCTTGCGGCTTTTCATCTTGTAGGCCGGCGATGGCAGGATGCCGCCAATTTCGCCGGACAGATCGATGCCCGTCGGTGCGCCCAGCCCGTATTCGGCCATGTAGTGGTCGAAGCGCTCGATGCCCAGGTCCAGCGCCAGCCGGTAGTAGTAGGTGTTGACCGATTGCGCGATCGACTTGCGCAGGTCGGTCCAGCCATGCCCTCCGCGGTGCGAGTCACCCCAGCCGCGGCTGGTGCCGGGCAGATAGAACATGCCGGTGGAAAGCACCTTGTCTTCCGGCCGGCGCACGCCGCTGTCCAGGCCGGCCAGGGCGATCAGTGGCTTGATCGTCGAACCCGGGGCCACGCCGCCGAGCACCAGGCGGTTGAATTGCGGGCGCGAAGGGTTGTCGTTGAGCGCCTTGAAGTCGGTGTGGGAAATGCCGTTGACGAACAGGTTGGGGTCATAGCTGGGCAGGCTGACCATGCCCAGGATCTCGCCGGTGCGCGGATCCATCGCAATCGCCGAACCTTCGTATTGGCCGAAAGCGGCCACCATCGCGCGCTGCAGGTCGGCGTCGATCGACAGGCGCAGGTCCGCGCCGGACTGCGCCGGCACGCGGCCGACGGTACGGATCGCGCGACCCTGCACGTTGGTCTCGACCTGCTCGTAGCCGACCTTGCCACGCAGTTCCTGCTCGTAATAGCGCTCCAGACCGGACTTGCCGATATGGGTCAGCGCGGCATTGCCCTCGCCCAGCGTTTCCAGGTCCTTCTCATCGACGCGGCCAACGTAGCCGATGACATGCGCGAACAACTCGCCATAGGGATAGCGCCGCGTCAGGTAGGGTTCGAGCTCGACGCCGGGAAAGCGCCAGCGCTCGACCGCGAAGCGCGCCATCTCCTCCTCGCTCATGCGCAGGCGCAGGGTCACCGGCAGGAAGCTGCGCCGCGACTTGCGCTCGCGGTTGAAGCGCTCGCGGTCCTCGGGCGAAATCGTGATGACCTTGCCGAGCGCGTCGAGCATGGCGTCCATGTCGGCGACCTTGTCCGGGGTCACGTCCAGGCGGAACGCCGGCACGTTCTCCGCCAGCAGGCGGCCGTTGCGGTCGTAGATCATGCCGCGCCCGGGCACCACCGGCCGTGGCTTGATGCGGTTGGCCTCCGAGCGGGTGGCGTAGATCTCGTGATCCACCACCTGCAGCTTGAAGTACCACGCACCCAGGCCACCCAGGCACAGCACCACCACGGCAAAACCGAGCACGGCGCGGCGCCGGAACTGCTCGGCTTCGGCATGCGGGTTCTTGGACGGCCGACGCTGGTACATCGATCAGCGCCGCTTGCCCAGGCGCACCGCATCGAGCAGCACGAACAACAGCGGCCACAGCAGCATGCCCAGCAGCGGCGCCCACCAGTAGCTCCACGGCAGCGTGGCCTCGCCCAGCGCCAGGTGCAGCGCGGCGGTGACGATGCGGTCGTTCAACAGCAGGCCACCAATGGCCAGCGCCTGCTGCGATATCGGGAAAAAGCGCAGCCGCGCGCGAAAGCGCTGCAGGATGAAGGTCATCACCACCAGGCGCAGCGGCTGTTCGCCGAGCAGCCCGCCGTACAGCAGGTCGGCCAGCAGGCCGGCGACGAAGACAAAGCCCAGGCCGACGCGGTCGGGCTCTTCGATCACCCAGTACGCCAGCACCAGCGCCAGCCAGTACGGACGCAGCGGCTGGATCAGCGGCGGCAGCGGCAACAGGCCCAGCAGCAGGGCGACGACCACGCTGACCGGCAGCACCCATTGATTGCGGCGGGTCATCGGCGTGGCTCCGCGGACGTGGGTGCGCGCTCGCCGGCGGGCGGACGCGCGGCGGCGGCGGCAGGCTCGGGCGTGGCCTGGACCGGCGGCGGCTGTACGGAACCGGCCGATCCCGCAGCCGGCCCCGGGGCCGCAGTGGCCGTCGTCAGCGGCGGGCGCGCCGCCGCGCGCGTATCCGGCGCGCCGTCGTTGTCCGGCGCCTCGCCCGAGGGCGGCGGCGGCACGCGCCAGCTGCGGCTTTTCAGCAGCAGCACGTCGCGGCCACGGTCGAGCTGGGCGGCGGGCTTGAGCTGGCCCACGAGGAAGGCATGGCTGTCATCCGGGTGCAGCTCGGCCACCGTGCCGACCGGGAAGCCGGCGGGAAAGCGCCCGCCCAGGCCGGAGGTGACGATCTCGTCGCCCACCACCAGGCCGGCGCTGAGCGGCACATCGCGCAGTTCGAGGCGATCGCCGCGGCCATAGGCAATCAGGCGCACGCCATTGCGGGCCACGTTCACCGGCACGGCGTGGTCGGGGTCGGTCAGCAGCAGCACGGTCGAATGCGCTGGCGTGGTCGAGATCACCTGCCCCATCAGCCCGCCGGCATCGATCACCGCCTGGCCCACGTGCACGTCGTCGTCGCTGCCGGCGTCCAGCACCAGGCGCTGCCGTGTCGGGTCCAGGTCGATGTCCAGGATCGGCGCCAGCTGCACGTCCAGGCCATTGCGCTCGGCCGCGTTGAGCAGCTCGCGCAGCTGCGCGTTGTCCAGCGCTGCGGTCTGCAGGCGGGTCATGCGCGCGTTGGCGACCAGCAAGTCATTGCGCAGCTGCCGGTTCTCGGCGACCAGCTGCGCGTGCGTGGCCGCGTTGTCCTTGACCTGCAGGCCGATGCGCCCCGGCAATCCGGCCAGCGACCACACCGGCTGCACCAGCACGTTGGCGTGAGCGCGCAGATGCGACAGCCAGCCACCGCGGCTGTCGAGCACGATCAACACCACCGCCAGCGCGAGATAGGCCAGCAGGCGTACCGTGCTGGCGGCATCACCGGGGCGGGAGGCTAGAGGAGGTCCGGCGTAGGGAGGCACGGTTTCAGCCGGGAATCGGGAGTTGGGAATCGGGAATCGGAAAAGCGCGGCGCCGCGCCGGCGGCATCATCGGGGACGGGGCGCAGGGAATGCAGAAGCATGCGCTTCAACCGTTTCCCGACTCCCCATTCCCGTTTCCCGTCACTCGGGAGCAAAGAACTCGTTGCCGTGCATGTCCACCAGCTCCAGGGCGCGGCCGCCGCCGCGGGCCACGCAGGTCAGCGGATCGTCGGCGACCTGCACGTGCAGGCCGGTTTCCTCGGAGATCAGCCGGTCCAGGTCGCGCAGCAGCGCGCCGCCGCCAGTCAGCACGATGCCGCGCTCGGCGACGTCGGCGCACAGTTCCGGCGGGGTCTGCTCCAGCGCCAGCTTGACCGCCGAGACAATGCCCGACAGCGGCTCGTGCAGCGCTTCGAGCACCTCGTTGGAGTTGATCTTGATCATCTTCGGCACACCCTCGGCCAGGTTGCGCCCGGAGATTTCCATCTCCTGCACTTCCGCCTGCGGGTAGGCGCAGCCGATCTCCAGCTTGATCCGCTCGGCGGTGGCCTCGCCGATCAGCATGCCGTGGTTGCGGCGCACGTAGTTGGTGATCGACTCGTCGAAGCGGTCGCCGCCCACGCGCACGGACTGCGAGTAGACGATGCCATTGAGCGAGATCACCGCCACCTCGGTGGTGCCGCCGCCGATGTCGATGACCATCGAGCCGCGCGCCTCGGTCACCGGCATGCCGGCGCCGATCGCCGCGGCCATCGGTTCCTCGATCAGGTAGACGTCGCGGGCGCCAGCCTCCTCGGCCGATTCCTTGATCGCGCGGCGCTCGACCTGGGTCGAACCGGCCGGCACGCAGACCAGCACGCGCGGGCTCGGGCGCAGGAAGCGCGACTTGTGCACCTTCTTGATGAAGTGCTTGAGCATGGCCTCGGTGTAGGTGAAGTCGGCGATGACGCCGTCCTTCATCGGGCGGATGGTGGTGATGTGACCCGGCGTACGGCCAAGCATCTGCTTGGCCTCGGCGCCGACGGCGGCGACCGAGCGGGTGCCGCCGATCGCGCGATCCTGGCGCACGGCCACGACCGACGGCTCGTTGAGCACGATGCCCTGGCCGCGGACGTAGATCAGGGTGTTGGCCGTGCCCAGGTCGATGGACAGGTCGTTGGAAAACATGCCGCGGAGTTTCTTGAACATCGAGGGAGCCGTTCCTGGAGGGTGCGCCCGGGCGCCGAGTGGCGAAAAAATGGGCAAAAACGAAGTCGGCTAGCCTAGCAATCCCCCCGGGTGCGGGCAAGGAGAAATCCCCGGCCGGCGGCCCTTTGTTCGCTGCCATCCAGGGCCGGTGAGGCATGGGGTTCTGGCCCTGAACGGCCGCAGCCGTTAACCTTTGCGCCGCGGCGCGCCTGCCGCCCCCCAGGCCCGCACGCTGGCCGGTGGGTTTTCCCCATGCAAAGGCCTCTATCCCGATGTCCGCCCTGATCTGTGGTTCCCTTGCCTACGACACCATCATGGTGTTCCCGGACCAGTTCAAGAACCACATCCTGCCGGACAAGGTGCACATCCTGAATGTCTCCTTCCTGGTGCCGCGCATGCGCCGCGAATTCGGTGGCTGCGCCGGCAACATCGCTTACAACTTGCATCTGCTCGGTGGCAAGCCGATCCCGATGGGTACGGTGGGCCAGGACTTTGGCCCATACCGCGAGTATTTCGAGGGCCTGGGCATCGACCTGTCGCGGGTCAAGGTGATCGACGAGCTGTTCACCCCGCAGGCGTTCATCACCACCGACCACGACAACAACCAGATCACCGCCTTCCACCCCGGCGCGATGATGCGCAGCTACGAGAACCACGTCCGCGACGTGCCGGGCGTAACCCTGGGCCTGGTCGGCCCGGACGGCCGCGAAGGCATGATCCAGAACGCCGCCGAGTTCCAGGCCATGGGCGTGCCATTCATCTTCGACCCGGGCCAGGCGATGCCGCTGTTCAATGGTCCGGAGCTGCGGACGTTCATCGAGCAAGCCGACTACGTGGTGGTCAACGACTACGAGTCCAACCTGCTGCAGGAGCGCACCGGCTGGGACGAGCAGCAGATTGTCTCGCGGGTCAAGGCCTACATCACCACCCGCGGCCCCAAGGGCGCGGTGATCCACACCCCGGACCAGACCTTCGACATCCCGCCGGCGCACGAGCGCCGCGTGGTCGACCCGACCGGCTGCGGCGATGCCTTCCGCGCCGGCCTGATCTTCGGCATCGAGGGCGGCTACGACTGGCTGACCATTGGCCGCATGGGCAACCTGATGGGCGCACTGAAGGTGGAGCACCCGGGCACCCAGAACCAGCGCTTCGACTTCGCCGAGTTCAACGACCAGTTCAAGCAGCAGTTCGGGTATTCGCTGTAAGGCGACGAGGCCTACAAAACGCCGCTGCGGCCCTTGTAGGAGGGGCTTCAGCCCCGACTGGCGGAGTCGCGGACTGGCAGATGGCGGTCGCGGCTAAAGCCGCTCCTACGGAGGTGGGCAGCGCACATCAGTGCCTTGCAGCGCCGCCAACAGCGCGGCGCAATCGGCATAGGCGTGATCGCTGAGGCCCGGCCACGCATTGTCGGCGCCGACAAACACAGTCATCGCCCCCGCCGCGCGGCCAGCCTCCAGGTCATAGCCATGGTCGCCGACCATCACCAGGTCCGCGGGCGGCCGCGCCCAGCGCGCGGCATGCAGCAGCAGGCCGGCCGGGTCCGGCTTGGGCGTGGCCTCGTCGCGACCGACGATCGCTTCATCCGCAAACAGGTCCAGCACGCCGATCTCGGCCAGGCTCAGCCGCGCCAGCGCATGGTCGTTGCGGGTCAGGATGCCCAGCGCGCAGCCGCCGCCGTGCAGCGCGCGCAGCAAGGCCACCGCACCCGGCGCCGGTAACGCAGCTACGGCCAGCTCGCGCTCGTGCGCCAGCAGCCAGGCGCGCTTGGCCGCGGCCTCGGCCGCCGGCAACGCGGCCAGATGGCCAAGAATGTCCTGCCCCGCCGGAATGCACAGCTCGCGCCGGATCAGGGCGAAGTCATGCACCGCCAGGGTCAGGGTGCCGTCGAGATCAAAGACCCAATGGCGGCGGGCGGCCAGCGCGGATGCCGGCACGCGCTCAGTTCCAGCCCGGCATCTGCGTGCCATCCAGGCCGCCGGTCTCGAACACCGCCGTGCGTGTACCGCCGGCCTTCACCGGGAACTCGATGGCCAGCGTGGCCTTGGACTGGCGCGCCAGCTTCCACAGCGCGTTCTGGTCGTCGATGAACATGGCGATGGCCTCATCGGTATCCGGCCGGTGCGCGGCCATCGCCTTTGGCTTGCCGCCGTCCACGGTCACCTGCACCTTGCAGCCGCCGTAGCATTTGAAGTCGCCGGCGCGCAGAACGAGGTAGGCATGGCGCTTCCACTGCGGATGGTCGCGAAACACCAGCTGCACCGGCTTGGCGCCGCTGCCATCCACGTCCACGCGGTCCTTGGCATCGATCATCGCCGAGCGCTGCGTGCCCCCCTTCACCGCGACCTGGTTGTACTGCCACAGCGCCTGCAAGCGGCGCTGGTTGCGCGCCTCCTCGCCCTTGGCCTTGACCTGCGCATAGCCGGGCTCGACGCGCTGTGCGGCACTGCTCTGCGGATAGGTCTGCAGCAGGTCGGCGCCATAGGCGCGGGCCATGTCCCAGTTGCTGGACTGCACCGCCTGGTCATAGCGCTTCTCCAGCTCGGCGGCCTTCTGCTCGTTGGCCTGGGCCAGCGCCGCAGCCTGCGCCTGGCGTTCGGCCTCGCGGTCGGTGCAGGCGGTGAGCGCGAACGCGCACAGGGCGATCCAGGGCAGGTGTTTCATCGTGCGGCTCCGTTGGCGGGAAGGTGCCCACGATAACAGCGGAAAACACGACGGCGGACCCGAAGGCCCGCCGTCGTTTGCCACTACACGCGTGTAGTCGCGTTACTGCTGCGCGGGCGCCTGCTTCTGCGCCGCTTCGGCCTTGGCCAGCATGTCCTCCACCGACACCGTGGTGATCGGGTGGTAGCCCGGCTTGGCCTTGGCGAAGACTTCGCGGGCGAAGGCCAGCCCTTCCGGCGTCTTCACCAGTTCGGCGTAGATCGGCAGGATCAGCTTGCGCCGGCCGACGCGCTGGATGAACTCGCCCGCCGCCGGCCACGCCTCCTTGTAACCGCTGCGAATCGCCAGCGGATACCAGCGCATGGCGATCTCGCCGTTGGCCGTGCCGGTGAAGTGGTAGGCCTCATCCAGCTGCTTGAGCTGCTCGGGGGTGAGCGTTGCACCCATGCCGGACAGGAAGTGGGTCCAGCCCTGGGTGTTCCACTCGGAAGTCACCTGGTTGGATGGCAGCGTGTTGCTGCCAAGCCAGGCAATGCGCGCGGTGTCGACGATGCTGAAGCCACGCGAGCGCGCCTTCTGCGCGAACGCCGGAATGCCGGGCTGGTTGAGCCACGCGTCGAGCTCTGCAGCGGTGACGGCATTGGGGTTCTTCGGCAGCAGGTTCTTCTTCAGATAGGCGACGAACTGGTCGGTGGTCGCGCTCTGGAAGGCATGGTCGTCGAACCAGCCGCGCAGGAACGGGTCGAACACCTCGCGGCCAAAGCGCTGCTCCAGGAACTGCAGGAACCACGAGCCCTTGACGTAGGCCACCTGGCTCAATGCATCGTCCGGGTCGCGCTCGGTCAGCGGCGGCAGCGCCAGGGCCTGGTCGGCCGGGCTCATGTCCTTGATTTCGGCCAGCAGGTCGGTCTGGTCGATCTCGCGCTCTTCCTCGGCCAGCTCGGCGCCGTACAGCGCCTCGGTGATGCGGCCCTGCACGTAGGTAGTGAAACCTTCATTGAGCCAGATGTCCTTCCACGAAGCATTGGTCACCAGGTTGCCGGACCAGCTGTGCGCCAGCTCATGGGCCACCAGGGAGACCAGCGACTTGTCGCCCACGATCACCGTCGGCGTGGCGAAGGTCAGGCGCGGATTCTCCATGCCGCCGAACGGGAACGACGGCGGCAGCACCAGCATGTCGTAGCGGCCCCAGCGGTACGGGCCGTACAGCTGCTCGGCGGCGCCGATCATCTTCTCGGTGTCCTCGAACTCCTTGGTGGCCTTGTCGACCATCGTCGGCTCGGCCCACACGCCCGAACGCTCGGAGATCGGCTTGAACACCAGATCGCCGGCGGCAATGGCGAGCAGGTACGAGGGGATCGGCTCGGGCATCTTGAAGCTGTAGTCGCCATCGCGCGCGGCCTTCGGATCGTTGTCGGCGCTCATCAGCACCATCACGTCGGGACGCGAGGTCACGTGCGCGCTGTAGGTGAAGCGCACGCTCGGCGTGTCCTGCAGCGGCACCCAGCTGCGCGCATGGATCGCCTGCGACTGGCTGAACATGAAGGGCAGCTGCTTGCCCTCGGTCATCGACGGCTCCAGCCATTGCAGGCCCGAAGCGGTCGGCGCGGTGTGGTAGTCGATGCGGATCTTGCCCGGCTGCTGCGGGGTCTCGATGGTGAGCTTGCTGCCGAAGGTCTTGTCGGCCGGCGCCAGTGCGAACTGCAGCGGCGACAACGCGCCATCGGCAGCCACGGCCTGCACCTTCTCGATGCTCAGCTCGCGCGTGTCCAGCACCAGTTGCCTGGCGGCCTTGTCCTTCCAGTCCAGCGTGTACACGGCATTGCCGCCGATCTGCTTGCTGTCGAAATCGACCTTCAGGTCCAGCGCCAGGTCCTTGATGACGACCTTGTCCGGTTCGGCGTAGGAGCTTTCGTCGTGGCTGCGGGCGGCGGGTTTCACTGCGGTATCGGCGTGCTTGTCGGCGGGCGCCTGCGGCGCGGGGGCGGATTGCTGCGAACAGCCGGCGGCCAGCACCGCGGCCAGGGACAGGGTCAGAAGCGAGAAACGCATGGACGGAACCGGGTCGGAGAAACCGCCGATTCTAGCGCCGCCCGCGCCGCCGGGCAGCGGACACCGTTCAGGCCGGGAGCGGCGCGGCGTCGGGGTCCTCGTGGCCGTCGCGCACCAGGCGCCGGCCGCCGGAGAACTTGGCCCGGTACATCGCCGCATCCGCGCGCCGGTACAGGCTGGCCGCATCCTCGCCCGGGCGGTGCGCGGCGCTGCCGGCGCTGGCGTGGACCGGGGCGTGCGTGTCTTCCTGGCGTTCGAGCATCGACAGCCATTGGTTCAGCTTGAGCGTGGCTTCGTCTTCGCTGGCGTGCACGCCGATCAGGAATTCATCGCCGCCCCAGCGCCCGATCCAGTCCTGCGGGCCGAGCCAGCCGTAGGCCGTTTCCACCAGCCGCACCAGCACCGCATCGCCGGCGGCATGACCGTAGCGGTCGTTGATCGGCTTGAGGTTGTCCATGTCGATCACGAACAAGGTGAACGGCCAGCCTTCGCGGCCGGCGGCAATGACCGAATTGCCCAGCGCCTGCTCGCAGCCGCGGCGGTTGAGCGATTCGGTCAATGGGTCGAGCAGGGCGTGGCGGCGCGCATCGCGCAGGCCGGCGTCAATGCCGCGCAGGCTGCGGTTGATGCCGCGCAGCAGGCGGCCGAGTTCGTCCTCGCCCTGCTCGGGCAACAAGGGCAGGCGCTGTTCGGCGTAGTAGACATCCAGCGCGTCGGCGGCATCGCGCAGCGGCGCGAGCAGGCGGTACATCACCGCCAGCGTGCCCGCCGTGCCCAGCAAGGTGGCGCACAGCACCACCGCAAATACGGTCCAGCGCGTGTGCGCGTCGAGCTCGGCTAGGCCGACCAGCCAGACGATCAGCAGCAGCAGCGGCACGTGGATGCCCACGAACGCCACCGCCAGCAGCTTGGCGCTGAACGAACGCGGGAACAGACGGGAGAGGACGGCTTGCAGGCGCATGGCATACGGCGTGGGCAGTTGCACGGAGTGTCGCCCACGCTGCCTCGGGCTGCCCGGACGGGCGTCGCAGAAAGCGGTCGGGGCGCGCGCCCCGGCGCGTGAGATCAGATCTTGTAGCCGGAATGGATGGCGACGATGCCGCCAGTCAGATTCTTGTAATGGCAGCGGGCGAAACCGGCCTCGCCCATCATCGCCTTCAAGGCCTCCTGCGGCGGATGCTTGCGGATGCTCTCGGCCAGGTACTGGTAGCTGGCCGAATCGCGCGCAAACAGCTGGCCCAGCTTCGGCAGCACCTTGAACGAGTGGAAGTCGTAGATCGGCTTGAACCAGTCGGCGGTGACTTCGGAAAACTCCAGCACCCGCGCCTGGCCGCCGACCTTGAGCACGCGGTACATCTCGCGCAGTGCGGCATCCTTGTCGGTCACGTTGCGCAGGCCAAAGGCAATGGTGACCAGCTCGAAGCTCTGGTCCGGGAACGGCAGCGCCTCGGCGTTGCATTGCACATAGTCCAGGCCGGCAACCAGGCCGCGGTCGGTCAGGCGGTCGCGGCCCACCGACAACATGCCGGCATTGATGTCGCCCAGCAGCACCTGGCCTTCGGGGCCCACGCGCTCGCGCAGCAGCGCGGCGATGTCGCCGGTGCCGCCGGCCAGATCGAGCACGCGGTCACCCGGCTTCACCTGCGCAGTGGCGACGAAGTAGCGCTTCCACGCCCGGTGCACGCCCAGGCTCATCAAGTCGTTCATCAGGTCGTAGTTGCGCGCGACCGAGGTGAAGACTTCGCCGACCAGTTTCTGCTTGTCCTTGGCGGCCACGTCGCGGAAGCCGAAGTGGGTGGTGCCGGACTTGTAGGGGGATTCGCTCATGCCGGCGATTATCGCACCGACGCCGCCGTGACGGGCAGCTGCGCACAATCGGCCGCAGTCCACCCCGGGCCAGCCACGAATCCGTGAGCGACAAGTACGTCCCGCGCCAATGGCAGCCGCATGAGCGCCCGACCCTGCCCGGTTCGGCTTCCACGCCGTTGCATCCCACCTGGCGGCGGGTGGCCTACGGCGTGGTCGGCGTGGTCGTGGCCCTCACCGGTGGCCTCAGCAACGCCCTGGTCACCGCCAACCTGGTGTATCTGCAAGGCACGCTGGGGGCCTATGCGGCCGAGCTGGCCTGGCTACCGGCCGCCTACGTGATGACCAACATGTCGGCCAACCTGGTGCTGGTGAAATTCCGCCAGCAGTTCGGCCTGCGGCTGTTCACCGAAATCTTTCTCGCGCTGTATGCGCTGATCGCGCTGGCCCACCTGTTCGTGCACAGCCTGGGCTCGGCCATCAGTGTGCGTGCCGCGCATGGTCTGGTCGGCGCGGCGCTCAGTTCGCTGGGCCTGTACTACATGATCCAGGCGTTCCCGGCGCGGCACCGGCTCAAGGCGGTGGTGACCGGACTGGGCCTGACCCAGCTGGCGCTGCCGCTGGCGCGGGTCTTTTCCACCGAGCTGCTGGAGTTCGGCGAATGGCGCGGCCTGTATCTGTTCGAGCTGGGGCTGGCGCTGTTCTCGCTGGCCTGCGTGCTGGCATTGAAGCTGCCGCCGGGCGATCGCTACCGCGTGTTCGAGAAGCTCGACGCGGCCAGCTTCGTCCTGTTTGCCGCCGGCAGCGCGGGGCTGGCCGCGGTGCTGTCGCTGGGCCGGGTGCTGTGGTGGACCAGCACGCCGTGGCTGGGCTGGGTGCTGGCCGCTTCCATTGTGCTGCTGTGCGCGGCCGTGGCGATCGAGCACAACCGCAAGCGACCCATGCTCAACACGCGCTGGCTGGCCAGCGGCGACATCCTGCGCCTGGCGCTGGCGGTGCTGTTGATCCGCCTGGTGCTGTCCGAGCAGGCCACCGGCGCGATTGGTTTCTTTCAGGGCATCGGCCTGAACAACGACCAGATGCACACGCTGTTCTGGCTGATGCTGCTGGGCGCGACCTGCGGAGTGGTCGCCAGCGCGCTGCTGATCAACCCGCAGCACATCACCGAGCACCTGATCACCGCGGTGGCGGCCATTGCCATTGGCTGCTTCCTTGACGCGCGCGCGACCAGCCTGACCCGCCCGGCGCAGATGTATGCCAGCCAGTTCCTGCTCGCCTTCGGCAGCACTTTCTTCGTGGCCCCGGCCATGGTCGCCGGCATCGGCCGCGTCGCCACCCAGCCGGGCAACCTGATCAGCTTCACGGTGATGTTCGGCATGGCGCAGAACATGGGCGGCCTGCTCGGCGCCGCGGTGCTGGGAACCTTGCAGATCGTGCGCGAGAAGTTCCATGCCAACCAGTTGATGGACCACCTGGTGCTGACCGACCCGCAAGTCGCCGCGCGCCTGCAGGCGTACACCGCAGCCTACGCGCGGGCCATTCCCGATGCGGCGGCGCGGCAGAACCAGGCGATGCGCACGCTCTCGGGCATCGTCACCCGCGAAGCCAACGTGCTGGCGTACAACGATGTCTTCCTCAGCATCGGCCTGATTGCCATCGCCACGCTGGTCTGGTTTCTGGTCTACATGGTCAAGCGCGACCGCCAGCGACGGCGCGACACCGTCCCCACTTCCCTGCCCGCCCCGGCCCGCGCATGAGCACACCCGCTCCTCCCACCGCCGCCTCACCCGCCGACGCCGCCACCCTGGCCAGGCGCCGGCGCCGCCGCTACTGGAGCCTGGCCGGCTTTGCGCTGGTCGCCCTGGCCGGCGCGGCGCTGGTGCTGTACGCCTGGCGCCTGTGGCCGTTCACCAGTGCGATTCAGAACACCGAGAACGCCAATGTGCGCGGGCAGCTGACCATCATCGCGCCGCAGGTCAGCGGCTATGTCACCGCCGTGCCGGTGCAGGACTTCCAGCAGGTCCAGGCCGGGCAGCTGCTGGTGAAGATCGACGACCGCATCTACCAGCAGCAGTTGCAGCAGGCGCAGGCGCAGTTGCAGAGCGCGCAGGCCAACCTCGCCAACTGGGAGCAGAGCCGGCGCGGCGCGGCCGCGGTGGTGGCGGAGAACCGCGCCGGCCTGTCCAGCGCCGCGGCCCAACGTGACCGCGCCCGCGCCGCCTTGCAGCGCGCCGAGCGCCTGGCCGACGAGCAGCTGCTGTCCACGCAGGACCGCGACACCGCCTTCGCCAGCAACGCGCAGGCACGCGCGGCGGTGGAACAGGCGCAGGCGGCACTGGAAGCGGCCGAACAGAACGTGCGCAGCGTGGAGGTCAACCGCGCCGCGCTGGCGGCGTCGGTCGCCAATGCCGAAGCGGCATTGCAGCTGGCCAGGATCAATCTCGACAACACCCGCATCGTCGCCCCGCGCGCCGGCCAGCTCGGGCAGATCGGCGTGCGCGTGGGCGCCTATGTGACCAATGGCACGCAGCTGATGGCGCTGGTGCCGGACACGCTGTGGATCATCGCCAACTTCAAGGAAACGCAGATGGCGAACGTGCGTATCGGCCAGCAGGCCACCTTCACCGTGGACGCGCTGAACAACGCGCGCCTGCGCGGGCGCGTGCTGGAGATCTCGCCCGCCGCGGGCTCGGAGTTCGCGATCCTTCCAGCGGACAATGCCACCGGCAATTTCGTCAAGATCGCCCAGCGCATCCCGGTGAAGATCGGTATCGACCCGGATCAGCCGCTGGCCGCGCAACTGCGCCCGGGCATGTCGGTGGTGGTGGCGCTGGACACCGCATCGCCGGGTAGCGCACCGCCGGCACAGCGCTGAGCGGTTGCCAGCCCGCCAGCGCGTGGCCGAGACTGGCTGGCCGCCGACCGCCTGCCGAGACCCGCCATGATTGCCACGCCCGACTACCGCGCCCTGCTCGACACCGCCATTGCCGAGGCGCGGCAAGGCCTGGCCGAAGGCGGCATCCCGATCGGCGCGGCCCTGTACCACCGCGACGGGCGCCTGCTCGGCTGCGGCCACAACCGCCGCGTGCAGGAAAACGATCCCTCCGTGCATGGCGAGACCGACGCGTTCCGCAAGGCCGGGCGCCAGCGCCGCTATCGCGACACCATCATGGTGACCACGCTGGCGCCGTGCTGGTACTGCAGCGGGTTGGTGCGCCAGTTCAACATCGGGACCGTGGTCGTCGGCGAATCGGTGACCTTCCGCGGCGGCATCGACTGGCTGCGCGAACATGGCGTGGAGGTCGTGGACCTGCACAGCCAGGAGTGCATCGACCTGCTCGGCGGCTATATCGCCGCGCATCCGCAGGTGTGGAACGAGGACATCGGCGAGGACTGAGCCGGGGCGCGGCGTGGCGTCGGCGCAGCGTTGACACCGGCCCCACCCCGGGGGCCCCGATACTGTCCGCGTTGTTACGCGGACGAGGCCGCCATGCCGTACAGCCGAGCATCGCCCAACCCCTTCTGGCCGCTCTGCGGCGGCCGCGCGGCGGGTGCGCGTCGATGATGGCCGCGCACACCTTGCAGCTGGAAGTGGTGAGCCTGTCCGGTTCGATCTGGGCAGGTGAAATCCGCGAAGTCGACCTGCCCGGCAGTGCCGGCCGCTTCGGCGTGCTGGCCGGGCATACGCCGCTGCTGACCACGCTGCGCGACGGCATGCTGCGCATCGTGCCCGCGCAAGGCGAGCCGCTGGAGGTGTATGTCTCCGGCGGCCATGTCGAAGTGCAGCCGGAGCAGGTGACGGTGATGGCCGACCTGGCCGTGCGCGACGCCGACTGGGAACACGGCCAGGCCGAAGCGGCGCGCGCCGCCGCGCGCTCGCCGATGGCCCAGGCCTTTACCGACGAGGCCTACATGGCGATGCATCTGGAGCTGATCCACCGCTACACGCTGGAACTGCGCGGCCGCCGGATACGCTGAAACCCAGGCGTGGCGGGGCCTTCAGAATTCTTCACCGGCCTGTCAGGCACTTCAGCGCCGGCCGCGGCGCAATCACGGCTCCCATCCATCCGGAGCCATCATGTCCCGAATCCCTGCCTGCCTCATCGCCTTCGCTTTGTGCCTGCCCTGCCTTCCCGGCCACGCCGCAGCCGTCGCCGCCGACGGCTGGCCGGCCGCGGCCGCCGATCCCGCGCTGGACCTGCAACGCCTGCGGACGATCGAAGCCAAGGTCGCCGACGGCAGCCTGAAGCAGATCACCAGTGTCATGGTCGTGCACGCGGGCCGGCCGGTGTACGAGCACTACTTCGACGGTGATGCCGAGACCTTGCGCGACGTGCGCTCGGCGACCAAGAGCGTCACCGCGCTGCTGGCCGGGATTGCCATTGACCGCGGCCGGCTCGGCGGGGTCGAGGACCGCGTCTACGATCGCTTCCCCGAGTTCACCGCCACGCATGTGGTGGACCCGCGTCTGCGCGCCATGACCCTGGCCGACCTGCTGACCATGAGCACGCTGTGGGAATGCGATGACGAAAACCCGTTCTCCACTGGCAACGAAGAGCGCATGTACGTGACCGAGCACTGGCTGGATTTCGCTCTGGCGCTGCCGGTCAAGGGTTTCGCGCCGTGGATGACGCGGCCGCAGGACAGCCCGCACGGCCGCGCCTTCGCCTATTGCACCGCCGCCAGCTTCGTCGCCGGGGCGATGGTCGAGCGCGCCACCGGCCAGCCCCTGCCCCGGTTTGCCGAGCAGGCCCTGGAGCGACCGCTGGACATCGCACGCAGCCATTGGAACGTCTCGCCCGATGGCATCGGCATGGGCGGCGGCGGCACGCGCTACCGCACCCGCGACCTGGCCAAGTTCGGCCAGCTGGTGGTCGATCACGGGCGCTGGCGCGGGCGCCAGGTGGTATCGGCGGACTATGTGCGCGCGATGACCACGGTGCAGGCGCAGGCCGCCGATGACGCCGACTACGGCTATCAATGGTGGCGCCTGCGCTTCCAGGTCGACGGCCGCGAGGTGGCGGTGTGGGCGATGTCCGGCAACGGCGGCAACTACGTGTTCGCCTGGCCGGAGCGGCAGCTGGTGGCGGTGGTCACCACCAATGCCTACAACCGCAGCTTCGCCCATCCGCAGTCGCGGCAGGTGTTTCGCGATTACATCCTGGCTGCGTTGCGCTGAGGCTGGGCGCCACGCGCAGTGCTGGCGTCAATCCAGGTCATGCGGGCGCCAGTCGGCCTGCATGACCTGGGCGCGTTGCGCGGCAATGTCGCGATCGATGCGCGCCAGCAGCGCCGCAAAACCCGGCGCCTGGCGTACGCCGGCAAACAGCGGCGTGGCCACCAGCCAGCCGCGGTCGCGAAAGCCGGCGGACACCGCCGCCTGCAACGCCTGCAATGCCGCCGCGTGGTCGCCGCGCTGTTGTTCAAGCAGAGCCATTTCCAAGGCCGCGTCCGGCCAGCCCAGGGTGTCGCCTTGCAGTCGTTGCAGGCGCGCCTGCAGCCAGGCCGGACCCGGTGGCGCTTCGGCATACAGGCCGGCCAGCGTCGCCGGCATCGACTGATGCGGGCGCAAGCGCTGGCCTTCGGCAAACGCCTGCGCGGCGGCGGCGCGGTCCCCGGCCAGCAGGGCCAGTTCGCCCTGCAGCCGCCACAGCGCCGGATGCGGCGTGCCGCGCGCCATGGCCTGCTTCAACGCAGCCGCGGCCTCATCAGTGCGGCCCTGGGCGAACAGGAACTGCGGCCAGGCGATATTGGCAAACACGTTGTCCGGGAACAGCTCGAAGTTGGCGCGATGGCGGCGCTCGGCGGCGGCGCTGAAGCCGAGCAGCTCCAGCTCGCGCGCCACCTGCACGTCGCGGAAGCGCACGCGCTCGGGCTGGCGCAGGCTGAAGTTGCCATGCAGCGCTTCGGCCAGCCGCCCTTGCTCCTGGTACAGGTAGGCAAGCGAGCCACGGCTCTTGTCGTCGTCTGCATCCAGGCGCAACGCGGCTTCGTAGCCGGCCACGGCCTGGCGCATGTCGCCCAGGCAGTCGTAAGCATAGGCTTGCGCGGCCCAGGCGCGCGCGTTGTCCTCGTCGTGTTGCAGCACGCGCCGGGCCAGTGCGGCGCCGGCTTCGGCATGACTGGCATCGCCGTTGTACAGGCAGGTACGAGCACTGAGTGCGCGTGCCAGGCCGACCAGCGCCACGGGCGAATCCGGCGCTTCGGCCAGGGCCTGGCGGTACAGCACGATGGCACGTTCGTTGTTGTCGGCCTGGCCGATGCCGGCGTAATAGGCCGCGCGTTCCAGCAAGGGTGAGATCCTGGGGCTGCGCGTACGGTGCCAGAGCAGGGCGACACTGCCGGCGATCACGACGATCACCGCCACTGCGGCCGCTGCGGCGAGCCACCTGCGCGATGGCTTGTGCGCGGTGATCGGCGCCGGCGATTCCAGCGCTTGCGGCGGTTCTATGAGCTGATAGCCCTGCCCGCGCACTGAACGCAGGTAGCGCGGCCGCCGCGCGTCATCGCCCAGCGCCTGACGCAACAGCTTGATGCGCTGGGTCACTGCTTCCTCGCCAACGACGGCCGGCGCCCATACCGCGTTGATCAGTTCATCCACGCTGACAACGCGCTGGCCCTGGGCGAGCAGATAGGCCAGCAGCTGGAAGCTCAGGCCGGCTACATCCAATGTCTGGCCGGCACGGCTGACGCGCTGGCGGAGCAGGTCGATGTCCAGGTCAAGCAGGCGGTAGTGCGCGGTCATCCGGTGGCGGCGCTGGGCTTTGGCGAGGCAGCGGCGATGCTAACGCAGGCGTCCGCCTGCGTGGGCGCTGCCGGTCGCGGGCCAGCAAGACAGAGGCCCGCTTGCGCGGGCCTCGTGCCGATCCATCAGGTTGGGCGAGCCCTCACAGAATGTAGCGGCTCAGGTCCGGGTCCTGCACCAGCTCGCCCAGATGCGCGTCGACGTAGGCGCGGTCGATGTTCACGCTCTGGCCGTCGCGATCCGGCGCTTCGTAGCTCAAGGTATCGAGCAGGCGCTCAAGCACGGTGTGCAGACGCCGCGCACCGATGTTCTCCTGCCGCTCATTGACCAGGAAGGCGATCTCGGCCAGGCGGTCCACCGCATCATCGGCAAAGGCAAGCTTGACGCCCTCGGTTTCCAGCAGCGCCACGTACTGCTTGGTCAGCGCCGCCTTGGGCTCGGTGAGGATGCGGACGAAGTCTTCCTTGGTCAGCGCACCCAGCTCCACGCGGATCGGGAAGCGGCCCTGCAGCTCCGGGATCAGGTCGCTGGGCTTGGCCAGGTGGAAGGCGCCGGAGGCAATGAACAGGATGTGGTCGGTCTTGACCGTGCCGTACTTGGTCGAGACATTGGAGCCTTCCACCAGCGGCAGCAGGTCGCGCTGCACGCCTTCGCGCGATACATCGCCGCCGGAAGATCCGGCCTCGCTGCGCTTGGCGACCTTGTCGATCTCGTCAATGAACACGATGCCGTGCTGTTCGCAGGCTTCGATCGCCGCGGCGCGGATTTCTTCCTCGTTGACCAGCCTGCCCGCCTCTTCCTCGATCAGCAGCGGCCGTGCCGCCTTGATCGTGAGCTTGCGCGTCTGCGACTTGCCGCCGCCCAGGTTGGAGAACATCTGTCGCAGTTGCTGGCCCATTTCCTCCATGCCCGGCGGGGTCATGATGTCCAGGCTGGCGTTGACCGCCACTTCCAGTTCGATCTCGCGGTCGTCGAGCTCACCGGCGCGCAGCATGCGCCGGAACTTGATCCGGGTTTCGCCATCCTGCGCGGAGGGCTCGTGCCGCGCCGCGTCCGGATCGAAACCGATCCCGCCGGCACGGCGCGGCAGCAAGGCATCGATGATGCGGTCCTCGGCGCGTTCCTCGGCCTGGGTGCGCACGCGCACCTTGGCCTGCTCGCGATACAGCTTGACCGCGGTGTCGGCCAGGTCGCGCACGATCTGCTCCACGTCCTTGCCGACGTAGCCGACCTCGGTGAAGCGCGTGGCCTCGACCTTGACGAACGGCGCATTGGCCAGCGTCGCCAGGCGCCGCGCGATCTCGGTCTTGCCGACGCCGGTCGGCCCGATCATCAGGATGTTCTTGGGCATCACCTCATTGCGCAGCGCCTCGGGCAGCTGCATGCGCCGCCAGCGGTTGCGCAGCGCGATGGCCACCGCGCGCTTGGCGTCATGCTGGCCGACGATGTGGCGGTCCAGCTCCTGCACGATTTCGCGCGGGGTCATGGTGGGGTTCGCTTCGCTCATGGGAATCGGGAATGGAGAATGGGGAATGGGAACGGCGGGCTATCGGCTGTGCAGGAAACCGGAAGGGGCGGGGTGCTCACGCGATTCCCCATTCCCGATTCCCGATTCACAGCTCTTCGACCACCACATTGCGATTGGTATAGATACAGATGTCGCCAGCAATGTTGATCGCCTCGGTGGCGATCGTGCGGGCGTCCAGTTCGGTGTGCGCGAGCAGGGCGCGGGCCGCGGACAGGGCATACGAGCCGCCGGAGCCGATGGCGATGATGCCGTCTTCCGGTTCGATGACATCGCCCGTGCCGCTGATGACCAGCGAGGTCTCGCGATCGGCGACGGCCAGCAGCGCTTCGAGCTTGCCGAGGCGGCGTTCGGTGCGCCAGTCCTTGGCCAGTTCGACCGCGGCGCGGGTCAGCTGACCATGCTTTTCCAGCTTGGCCTCGAACAATTCAAACAGGGTGAATGCATCGGCGGCAGCGCCGGCAAAACCGGCGAGCACCTGGCCTTCGCGGCCCAGGCGCCGGACCTTGCGGGCATTGCCCTTCATCACGGTGTGGCCAAGAGTGACCTGACCATCGCCGGCCACGGCGACATGGCCATTGCGACGCACGGAGATGATGGTGGTGGCGTGGAAGGTGTTGGGATTCTGGCTGGGGTCCATTGCGGCCTCCGGGGGACTTTCCGGAGGTGGGGACGGCAGCGGGCGGTTCAAGCCGCCCGCGCGGGGCAGCATTCAGGCGACGCGGTCGGCGCGGCAGGAATAGCAGCCGTAACGGGCGTTGTGCAGATGCACATAGGCGATGTGGCGGTCGCCCAGTTGCGCCTGCAGCCAACCTGCCACCTCGGTGCCGGGCAGGACTTCGGCCGTGGCAATGCGGTCGCCATGGTTGTAGGCGCGCAGCGAGATCAGGCGGCGGCGCACATAGTCGGGCACTTCATCCACCGCCAGGCGTGCCGCTACGGCATCGCGGCGCACGAACACCGGGCCGCTGGCGCGGTACGGCGAGGCAGCCGGCTGGTGCCAGTAGGGCAGCAGCAGCAATTCCTCGCCGACCGCGGCATCGCGCAGGCTGACCCGGCACGGAAAGCCATGGTCGCTGCTGGCAATGCAGCGCACCGCGCCGTGCGCGGCCAGCGCGGCGGCATCGAGGTCAAACAGCGGTTGCAGCGGGCGTGGGTCGATTCCGGAAAGCTGGAAGGAGGCCATGGGGGTCACCTGTGTGGAGAGGCGTGCAGGATCAGCCGCGAGCGTGCGCCGCGCTCGCCGGATTCGGACAGCGCTGCGCGGGTGGCGCGACCGATTGCCGCAGCAGCGAACGCAGCACTTACGCCATGCGCGAAGTGGAGGACAATGGCGCCGCAGGTACCCCCATGACCCAGCCCTCTCCCCTCCCCCAGCGTCCACCGCCGTGCTGCACCGAAGCCGAAGTCGAACGCCTGGTGCATGACTTCTACGGCGCGGTGCGCCGCGACCCCTTGCTTGGGCCGGTGTTCGAGCAGCACGTGCAGGACTGGCCGCTGCACATGCAGCGGCTGGTCGACTTCTGGTCCTCGTTGCTGCGCGGCACGCAACGCTACAGCGGCGCGCCGATGGGCACGCACATGGCCCTGCCCGGCCTGAGCGAGACGCTGTTCCGACGCTGGCTGACGTTGTTCGCGCAGACCACCGCGGCGTTGGGCAACCCGGCGATGCAGCAACTGGCCGATGCGCGTGCTGCGCAGATCGCCAACCGCTTCTGGCAGCGCTACCAGTACGAAGGCCGCGATGGCGCCGGCCTGGTGCCGTTGCCGCTGCCGCTGCCCGGCAAGCGCTGAATCAGCTGTTGTCCGTTTCCGGGCTGGCGTTCTTGCGCCGGCGCGCGCGCGGATGCGCGGCATCGTAGACCTTGGCCAGGTGCTGGAAATCCAGGTGGGTGTAGATCTGCGTGGTGGCGATATCCGAATGCCCGAGCAGTTCCTGCACGCCGCGCAGGTCGCCGGAGGATTCGAGGATGTGGCTGGCGAAACTGTGACGCAGCATGTGCGGATGCACGTGCTTGAACAGGCCCTGGCGCAGGGCCAGCTGCTTGATCCGGATCTGCACCGCGCGCGCGGAAATCTGCGCGCCATTGCGCCCGGGAAAGACCATCGCCGTGCCGTCGGCCGGGCGGCTTTCGCCACGCCATTCGGCCAGCGCGCGGCGTGCATGCGAACCCACCGGCACGCGGCGCTGCTTGCCACCCTTGCCGAGCACGGTGACCAGACCGGCGTCCCCATCCAGGTCGCGCCAGCGCAGCGCGCACAGCTCGCTCAGGCGCAGGCCGGAGGAATAGAACAGTTCCAGCAGCGCGCGGTCACGCAGGCCCAACGGCGCGTCGGTGGGCACTTCGACCAGACGCACGGCTTCGTCGGCGTCGAGTACCTGCGGCAGCTTGCGCGGCGCCTTGGGCGCACGCAGCTTGGCCGCTGGCGAGGCGGCGATGTGGCCGTGCCGCAGCAGCCAGGCGTAGAAGCTGCGGCAGGCCGACAGCCGCCGTTGCAGGCTCTTGGGGGACAAGCCGCGGCGGTGTTCGGCGCTGATGAAGGCGCGCAAGCGCTCGGCGTCGAGCGTGACGACTTCGCTGCCCTGCTCGACTGCCCAGGCGGACAGTGCCGAGAGATCACGGCGATACGCATCGACGGTGTGCGCCGACATGCGGCGCTCGATTTCCAGGTAGGCGAGAAAGGCGTCGATCATGGCCGCGTCCGCGGCTCCGCAGCGCTCAGCGCGAGAAGCGCTGCAAGGCCACCACCAGCGCCTCGCCCATCATGCGCAGGAACAGCGTGCCCATGCCCGGGTAGAAGCGGTTGGGATCGCGGCTGCCCACCGCCAGCAGGCCGACGCCGGGCAGCGGCAACAACGCGGTGGACTGCACCTCGGCGGCATCCTCGCCGTAGAGTACGGCCTGCTTTTCCGCCTGCAGGCGGCCACAGATCGGCTCGCCATCGCGCAGGCAGTCGCGGAACGGAGTCAGGCGCGCGTCGTCTTCCGGCAACACCTGTAGCCACTCGGCCTGCATGCCATCCACCGGGTGCAGCAACAGGATGCGCACGCGGTCACCGTTGAAGTCCTCGGCCAGCGAGGCCGCCATCGCCTTCAGCGTGTCGGCGGCGCTGTCCTGGCGCATCAGTGCCAGGGTCAGCTGGTGCGTGCGCACGGCGAGGCGTTCATTGACCTGCGCATTGCCGGCCAGCTCGCCCAGACGCCGCGACAGCTCGCGGTTCTTGTCGCGCAGCACTTCCAGCTGGTAACTGGCCAGCGAAGCGGTGGGACCATCGTCGCGCGGCACCACCAAGGTCAGGGCCAGGTCGGGGAACTGCTTGAGGAACGCCGGGTGCCGGCGCAACCAGGCGGCGATTTCATGCGCGCCGATTTTTTCCATGGTCTCGTTCATGCGTTCCACTCCCCCTCGAAGACAAACCGGGCTGGCCCGGACATCACCACCTGCGCCTGCGGCGAGGCCCAGCGAATACGCAGGTCGCCACCGGGCAGGGAAACGATTGCATCGCGGTCGATCCGCCCGCGCTGCATCAGCACCACCGCGGCGGCACAGGCGCCACTGCCGCAGGCCAGGGTCTCGCCCACGCCGCGCTCGTACACGCGCAGGCGCACATGGCCGCGATCGATCACCTGGGCAAAACCCACGTTCACCGATTCGGGAAAGGCCGCATGCTGCTGCAGCAGCGGGCCGAGCCGCTCGACCGGCGCCGCATCGACCAGGCCCACTTCCAGCACCGCGTGCGGATTGCCCATCGACACCGCGCCAAACCGCAGGCTTTCGCCCTGCACCGGCAACAGATATTCGTCGCGCGCATGCATGAAGCCCAGCAGCGGAATGCGCGCCGGGGTGAATTCGGGCACGCCCATGGCGACGGCGTACTCGTCCTCGCCCAGGCGTTCGATATGGTGCGCGGTCACCGGGCTGTCGATGACAAAGTCGCCGCTGCCGGCGGCGCCATCGCGCACCAGCCAGGCGGCGACGCAACGCGCGCCGTTGCCGCATTGCTGCGAAGGCGAGCCATCGGAATTCCAGATGCGGTACGCGGCGACCGCTGCATCGCTGCGCGGCGCCTCGATGGTCAGGATCTGGTCGCAGCCAATGCCGAAATGGCGATCGGCCAGGCGGGCGGCCAGCGTGGCGTCCGGGGGCGGAGCGCCATCGCGCAGGTCGAGGACGACGAAATCATTGCCGGCGCCCTGCATCTTGCTGAAACGCAGGGGCGCGGAGGCAGACGGCCCGTTCATTGGCCGTGGTCGTCATCGTCGACGGGCTGCCGGGTGCCGTCCACCGGCTGGGTCGCCTCGGTGGGGGTCTGGGTCGGCGGCGGGGTCTGCTCGGACGGCGGCTGCGGCACCGGCTGCGCCTCGACCGGCACCGGCTTCTGCGGCATCACCAGCGGGCCCTTGTTGCCGCAGGCGGCCAGCAGCAACAGGCCGGCAGCGGCCACGGCAATACGGAGACAACGGGAAGACTTCATGCTCATGCGCCGAGTATAGCCATAAGCCCGCAACGGCCGCGCCCGGTGTGGGTTACGGCGTGGCCGCCACGCGGATCATGGCGTGAGGTCAGCCGGTGGTTCGGGACGCAGCCACAACCACAGCGCGACCACCGCCATGCAGCCGATCGAGAGCATCTGCGCCCAGCGCGAGGGCACGCACCAGAGCATGATTGCCGCGCACACGGTCATGGTCAGGCTGGCCATCCATTTCGCCTTGCGGCTGACCGCGCGATGGGTCTGCCATTGCACGATCGCCGGGCCGAAGCGCGGGTGGCCGAGCAGCCAGCGGTGCAGGCGGTCCGAGCCGCGCGCGGCGGCCCAGGCCGAGATCAACACAAAGACCGTGGTCGGCAAGCCGGGCACGAAGATGCCGACGATGCCCACGCCCAGGCTGGCATAGGCCAGCAGCCACCACGCCCAGCGCATCCGCACCGGCCGCGGTGCCGGCGCCGGCGTGGGCGCGGCGTCCGGCGGGTCGCGGAGGGGCGCGTTCATCGGGGCGGTGGCCGGTGGCGCACTCAGCGCGTGGCCATCTCCACGCCAGAGTCCACGCCGAGCTGGTCAAGCACGAAGGCGAACGACTCGGCCTGCTCGCGGTAACGGCGGAAGCGCCCGGACTTGCCGCCGTGCCCGGCATCCATGTTGGTGCGGAACACGATCGGGTGCTGGCCGGTATTGTCCTGGCGCAGTCGCGCGACCCACTTGGCCGGTTCCCAGTACTGCACCTGCGAGTCCCACAGGCCGGTGCCGACGAACAGCGCCGGGTAGGCCTGGCGCCGCACGTTGTCGTAGGGCGAATACGACAGCATGTAGTCGTAATACTGCTGCTGCTCGGGGTTGCCCCACTCGTCGTACTCGTTGGTGGTCAGCGGGATGGTCGGGTCGAGCATGGTGGTGACCACGTCCACGAACGGCACCTGCGCCACCATCACCCGGTAGTCCTGCGGCGCCATGTTCGCCACCGCGCCCATCAGCAGGCCGCCGGCGCTGCCACCGGACGCGGCGACGCGGTCCTTGGCCGCATAGCCCTGCGCGACCAGGGCGCGGGTGACATCGATGAAGTCGTTGAAGGTGTTTTTCTTCTTCAGCAGCTTGCCGTCGTCATACCACTGCCGGCCCATTTCCTGGCCGCCGCGGATATGCGCGATGGCGTAGACCACGCCGCGGTCGAGCAGGCTCACCACCGACAGGTTGAAGCCCGGGTCCATCGACGCGCCGTAGCTGCCATAGCCGTACTGGTACAGCGCGGCGCTGCCGTCCTTCTTGAAGCCCTTGCGGTAGACCAGCGAGACCGGCACCTTCACGCCATCGCGCGCCTCGACCCAGACGCGCTCGGTGACATAACGGGACGGATCGTAGCCGATCACCGGCTGCTGCTTGAGCAGGCGGCGCTCGCCGCTGCGCACGTTGAGCTCGTAGGTCGTGGCCGGCGTGGTCAGCGAGGTGTAGCTGTAACGCAGCCACTCGGTGTCCGGCTCGGCATTGACCGACAGGCCCATGGAGTAGGCCGGCTCGTCAGCCTTGACGTATTCGTGCTTGCCATCGCCGCGCAGCAGGCGAATGCGCTCCAGGCCGCCGGAACGCTCGTCGATGGCGGTATAGCCATCGAACAACTCGAAACCTTCGATGTACACGCCCTCATCGTGCGCCACCCAGTCCTGCCACTGCTGGCGCGAGCGGGCATCGCTGGGTGCAGTGACCAGCTTGAAGTTCCTGGCGCCGTCGGCATTGGTGCGGATCACCCAGCGCCCGTCGAAGTGGTCGGCGGAATACTCGACATCGCGTTCGCGCGTGGCGAGCACGGTGAACGTGCGCGGGTCCGCGGCCGGCGCATAGCGCAGCTCGGAGGACACGGTGCTGTCCACGCCGATGGTGATGTAGCGATCGTCGCGGGTGCGGCCGATGCCCATGTAAAAGCTGTCGTCCTTTTCTTCGTACACCAGCGCGTCGGCGCTGGCCGGGGTGCCGAGCACGTGCTTTTTCACCCGCACGGTGAGCAGGGTTTCCGGGTCGTTCTCGACGTAGAACAGGGTGCGGTTGTCGTCAGCCCAGACCAGGTTGGCCGACACGCCGCTGATCCTGTCGGCGTAAACCTCGCCGGTTTCCAGATTCTTGAAGCGGATGGTGTACTGGCGGCGCCCGACGTCGTCCTCGGCCCAGGCCAGCAGGCGGTTGTCCTGGCTGACCTCGGCATCGCCCACGCTGAAGTAGTCCTTGCCCGCGGCCATCGCGTTGACGTCCAACAGCACCTGCTCGGCACTGAAGTCGCCGGCGTTGTTGGCCTGCAGGATGCTGGCCGCGTCCACGCCGGCCGTGTCCTTGCGCCGTGCCTGCACCGGGTAGTCCTTGCCTGCCTCAAAGCGGCTGTAATACCACCAGCCCCGTTCACGGTACGGCACGCTGGCGTCGTCCTGCTTGATGCGCCCGACGATTTCCTCGTAGAGCTTGTCCTGCAGCGGCTTGAGCGGCGCCATCACCTGGTCGGTGTAGGCGTTCTCGGCCTGCAGGTAGGCGAGCATCGCCTTGTCCTTGCGGTCGTCGTCGCGCAGCCAGTAGTAGCCGTCATCGCGCACGGCGCCAAACGGCGCCTTGACCTGGTGCGGCTGGCGCTGGGCCTGCGGCGGGGTGAGGTCGGCGGCATGGGCGGAAGTAGTAGGCAGAGTCATCAGGCAGGCGACCAACAGGGACAGGGCAGGCTTCATGGGTGGGGGTCCATCCTCTGAACGCAAGGTTATGAATGCGAGTCTGTGATGCGGGCGGCGCAACCGCAAGCGCCAGCGGAATCGAGAGCAGGCGCGCGGAAGCGATGGCCTATCATCGGCGGATGGATGCACGCACCGACCCCGAAGCCGGCTACAGCCGGCGCAGCCGCGAGATCGCGCCCTTTCACGTGATGTCGCTGCTGGCGCGGGCCCAGGCGCTGGAGCGCGACGGCCACGACGTGATCCACCTGGAGATCGGCGAGCCGGACTTCACCACCGCCGCGCCGATCGTCGCGGCCGGGCAGGCGGCGCTGGGCGCCGGCCACACCCGCTATACCGCCGCCCGTGGCCTGCCGGCGCTGCGCCAGGCCATTGCCGGTTTCTATCGCCAGCGGCACGGACTGGAGATCGACCCGGAGCGGGTCATGGTCACGCCGGGCGGCTCTGGCGCGCTGCTGCTGGCCAGCAGCCTGTTGGTGGACCCGGGCCGGCACTGGCTGCTGGCCGACCCCGGCTATCCGTGCAACCGGCATTTCCTGCGCCTGGTGGAAGCGGCCGCGCAGCTGGTGCCTACCGGGCCGGACAGCCATTACCAGCTCACCCCGGCGCATATCGCCGAGCGCTGGAATGCCGACAGCGTTGGCGCGCTGCTGGCCTCTCCCGCCAACCCGACCGGCAGCGTGTTGTCGCGCGCGGAGCTGGCGGCGCTGTCCAGCGCCTTGCGCCAGCGCGACGGGCACCTGGTGGTGGACGAGATCTACCACGGCCTGACCTACGGCCTGGACGCGCCCAGCGTGCTGGAAGTGGACGACGAGGCGTTCGTTTTGAACAGTTTCTCGAAGTACTTCGGCATGACCGGCTGGCGCCTGGGCTGGCTGGTGGCGCCGCCGCGCGCGGTACCGGCGCTGGAGAAACTGGCGCAGAACCTGTACATCAGCGCGCCGAGCATGTCGCAGCACGCGGCGCTGGCCTGCTTCACGCCCGAGGCGATGGCGATCTTCGAGCAGCGCCGCGCCGAGTTCCAGGCGCGCCGCGACTATCTGCTGCCGGCGCTGCGGGCGCTGGGTTTCCACATCGAGATCGAGCCGCAGGGGGCGTTCTATCTGTACGCCGACATCGGCCACTTCGGCATGGAGGCGCAGGCGTTCTGCCGGCATTTTCTGGAAACCGAGCATGTAGCGTTCACCCCGGGCATCGACTTCGGCAGCCATCGCGCAGATCGCCACGTGCGCATTGCGTACACGCAGAGCCTGCCGCGTTTGCAGGAGGCGGTGGCGCGGATTGAGCGGGGGTTGGCGCGGTTGTAGAGGCGCGGTTTTGTGCGGCGGGTGGTGGACTGGCTTGCGGTGCGGGCCCCGACCCGGCGGGGAGAGGCGTCGCGGCTCCGCAGACATCCATGTCCGAGTCGCCGCCGCGGGCCATCCATGGCCCGCTGACGCCCCTCCCCGCCGGGACGGGGCTGGGCGCCTTGGGGTTCCCACTTCGGTGGTTGCGCGCCTTTGAGGGAGTCGTTGTAGGAGCGGCTCTTGTGGCCTTCTCGGCCATCAGCCGCGACCGCCATCTGGCGGATCGCGACTTCGCTCTCGGGGCTGATGGCCGAGAAGGCCACAAGAGCCCCTCCTACAGGGCCTACTTTCCGCCCAGCCGCTCCCACAGGAAGCTGTAAGCCAGCGCCGACATGTGCGCCTGCTGCGCATTGTTCGCCGCGCCGCCATGGCCGCCTTCGATGTTCTCGTAGTACGTCACATCCTTGCCCGCATCGATCATCTTCGCCGCCATCTTCCGCGCATGGCCAGGATGCACACGGTCATCGCGGGTGGAGGTCAGGAAGATCACCGGCGGGTAATCCTTCTTTGCATCGAACAGGTGGTAAGGCGAGAACGTCTGGATGAACTTCCAGTCATCGGTATCGGGGTTGCCGTACTCGGCCATCCACGAAGCGCCCGCCAGCAAATGGCTGTAACGCTTCATGTCCAGCAGCGGCACCTGCACCACCACCGCACCGAACAGCTGCGGATACTGGGTCAACATGTTGCCGGTCATCAGGCCGCCATTGCTGCCGCCCTGCACGCCCAGGTGCGGCGCCGAGGTGATCTTGCGCGTGACCAGGTCCTGCGCCACCGCCGCCATGTCCTCATAGGCCTTGTGCCGGTTCTGCTTCAATGCTGCCTGGTGCCACCGCGGACCGTACTCGCCGCCACCGCGGATGTTGGCGACTGCGTACACGCCGCCCTTGTCCAGCCAGGCCCGACCCAGTGCGCCCGAATAGCCCGGCGTCATCGAGATCTCGAAACCGCCATAGCCGTACAGCAAGGTCGGCGCCTTGCCATCGAAAGCCAGGTTCTTCGGCCGCACCAGGAAGTACGGCACGCGCGTGCCATCCAGGCTGGTGGCGAAGTGCTGCTCGATGGTGTCGCGGCTGGCGTCGAAGAACGCCGGCATCGTCTTCAGCGTTTCCGGCTTCTGCCCCAGCTCCACCAGCGACAGCGTGGACGGGGTCAGGTAGTCCGTCGCGGTCAGCCACACGGCATCGCTTTCATCGTCGTCGACCGCATCCACGGCCAGTGTGCCGAAGGCCGGCGCACCGACAAACTCGCTCTTCTTCCAGCCACCGGCACCGGGCGTGAGCACGCTCAGGCGATTCTTGACGTCGTCCAGCACGTTCAACACCAGATGGTTGCGCGTCCAGGCGAAGCCGGCCAGCGAGGTCGTGTCGGTCGGCGTGAACAGCACCTCGAACTCGCGCTTGCCGGCCATGAAGTCATCGAACTTGGTCGCCAGCAGCGAACCGGCGGCGTAGGTCTTGCCACCCACCGTCCACGGCTCGCGCAGTTCCAGCGTCAGCCATTCGCGCTTGACGCTCTTGTTCGCCGAATTCGGCGCATCCACCTTGGTCAGCTTGCCATCGGCGCCGCGCAGGTACAGCTCGTCGTTGTAGAAGGCCAGGGTGCGGCTGACGAAGTCACGCTCAAAACCGGGCGTGTCGTCGTGCACGGCAGCGATGTACATGTCATCGGCCTTGCCTTCGTAGACCACCTCGGCCTGCGCCAGCGGCTGGCCGCGACGCCAGCGCTTGACGATGCGCGGGTAGCCCGAGCTGGTCTGCGAGCCGGGGCCGAAATCGGTAAAGACATAGACGGTGTCGGCGTCGATCCAGCCCAGCGCGCCCTTGGCCTCAGGACGGAAGAAGCCGTCCTTGACGAACTGGCGCGTGCCCAGGTCGAACTCGCGGGTGACATCGGCATCGGAGCCACCGCGCGACAGCGCGATCAGGCAGCGCTGGTAGTCCGGGCGCAGGCAGTCGGCGCCATGCCAGACCCATTGCGCGTTCTCGGCCTTGTTCAGCGCGTCCAGGTCGAGCACCGTTTCCCACTTCGGGTTGGGCTTGCGGTACTCGTCCAGCGTGGTGCGCCGCCACAGGCCGCGCTCGTGCTGGCGGTCCTTCCAGAAGTTGTAGTAGTAGTCGCCGATCTTCTGCACGCCGGGGATCTTGGCGTCCGAATCCAGCACCTCGCGGATGCTCGATTCCATCTGCTTGAACTGCGGCGTGCCGGCCAGGCGGCCTTCGCTGCGTGCGTTCTGCACCTTGACCCACTCCAGCGCGCGGCTGCCTTCGACGTCCTCCAGCCAGGCGTAGGGGTCGGGGGTCATGGCGGCCTCCTTGGCGGACGCGGTAACGGACGTAGCAGTAATCAGACCGGCCATGAGGCAGGCGGCGGCGAGCTTGGACATCTATCCTCCGGAGTGGACACAACCGCGCCACGCTAGCACAAGGCCCGCGCCCACCCCCCGTGCCAAAAGTGCCCGGGTTGAGGGCTAGGCCGCGCGCGCTGAAGTCCGCGGCGCCGGCCGCGCCGCCAGCGCGCGCCGACGCGCCTGCGGCAGGCGACGGCGACGCGGCGAGGCCGCGCCGGCCGGGCGCTGCGGCAGGCGGAAGCGGTACAGCGCCCACCACGCGGTCAGCGGCATGCCCACCAACCACAGCGGCATCCAGCCCAGCCACTGGCTGTAGCCGCGCGCCGCCGGCCATACCAGCACCAGGGCCAGGCCGGCCAGGGCGATCTGCCGCACCGGGCGCAACACGCGCGGGTCGGGGGTCTGCACGGACTGCGGGACGGAACGCTGCATGAGAATGCTCCTGGTCGGTCGGGAGGCGCAGCGTCCCCCATCGCTATCTCACCGATTGCGACCTACCATTGACGGCACTTTCGCTCCGCCCGGTCTAGTGTGCGGGCGAACCACACTCCAAGACGAGCCGCGATGCGCCTGACCGCCACCCTTGCCCTAGCGTTCCTGATCGGTCTGGCCGTGCCCGCGGCGTCGGCGCGCGAAGCGGAGGTCCCGGACCGCCCGGCCCTGGACCTCAAGCGCCTGATGGGCACCTGGTACGTGATCGCGCGCATCCCGAACCCGGTCGAGCGCGGCCACGTCGCCAGCCGCGACGAGTACACGCTCAAGGATGACGACTCGGTCGCCATTCGCTACGTCTACCGCGAAGGCTTCTCCGCGCCGGAACAGGAGAAGACCGCGCGCGCGTCGGTGGACGAGGACAGCGGTAACTACGACTGGCGGGTGTGGTTCTACAAGATCATCCCGACCCGGCAGCGCATCCTGGAAGTGGCCCCGGATTATTCCTGGGTGCTGATCTCCTGGCCGGGCCGCGACCTGGCCTGGATCTTCGCGCGCTCGCCGGACATGGACAACGAGCTGTACCGCTCGCTGGTGACCAAGCTGCGCGACGACTACGGCGTGTACACCGACAAGCTCAAGCGCGTGCCGCAGCGGCCGGAGCAGGTGGACAAGCTGGGGTTTGAGGTGCCGAATCAGCGTTGAGGCTGTGAGCCTGGGCGGTGGTTCGCGGCTGAAGCCGCTCCTACAAGCCGTTCCTACGGCCGCTCCTGCACGCTGCGGCCGCTAATCGTCATAGTTGCTCAACGCCAGCGACAGCAACGCCTTGGCCTGCTCGCGCAGCGACTTGGGCTCGATGATTTCCGCATCCGAGCCGTAATGCAGCACGTCCATCAGCAGCTCGCGCGACACGCTGTAAGGCAGCTTCAACTCGTAGCGGCCGTCAGGCAGGAACCGCCCCTGCTGCTTGGAATGCCAATGTTCGTCGGCCACCCAGCGCGCGGCCTTGGCGCTGAACAGGATGGTCGCCCAGCCCTTCGGCGCGCCAGAGAAGATCCCATAGGAGGCAGCGAGCTGGTCATCGAGCTCGCTGTCGGGCACGTCACGCGCGGGCTGGTCCAGCGGACGCGCGTGGTTGATGCGGTCCACCGCGAAGCTGCGCACGCCTTCGCGGCCGTGGTCCCAGGCGTCCAGGTACCAATTGTCGCGGTAATGGGTGATGCGTTGCGGCGACACCGTGCGCTTGGTTGATTCGTCGGTGGAGCGCGCGCGGTACTCGAAGCTGAGCTGCTTGCGCTCGAGCACGGCCGACGCCACCGCGCGGAAGCTTGCCTCGTCCAGCTTGCGGCCGCGATGCGGGATGACGCGGACGCGGTCCACCGGCCACTGCGACACCCCCGCCTGCGCCGCCAGCAGGCTTTCGATGCGCTGCTGCAGCGGCGCCAGCACCGAGGCCAGCACGCCGCCGCCGGTGCGCGACAGCAGCTGCTGCGAGGCCAGCAAGGCGTGCAGTTCCTCGGAACTGAGCCACAGCCCGGGCAGTTCAAAGCGGTCGCTCTCGCCGGCCAGGTAGCGGAAGCCCGCCTCGCCATCGCCCTCCACCGGCGCCATCAGCGCATCGCGCAGAAAGGCCAGGTCGCGGTAGACGGTGGCGCGGGAACAGCCCAGCTCATCCTGCAGCCGCGCCACCGTCACTGGATAGCGGGCCGCCTTGAGCAGGCGGTGCAGGGCATTGATGCGTTCGTAGCGGTCCATGCGCCGATTATGTCCGACTCGCGGGCCGCAGCGGACGGGCCGGTCGCTGATCGTGATGCAGGTCCACACGCCGCGGCGGCGTCAGGCAATGCCGCATCGCATCGACCGGCCTGGCAGGCCGCCGCCGCCGATGCGGGGAAGCGCCGCGAGTGCTGTGCCACGGGCCGCTGCATCGCCGGAGTGACGACCGCGTGCAGAACGGGGCATGAAGCGCATGCGCTGAATGCGACCCGGCGTATGGAGGGTCCGCTATCATGAAAGCGTTCCCATACCTTGTGCCTCCTGGCCGCCGGATTCGAGAGTCGACCATGCCCCGCTGTGCCCTGCTGACCGCCGCCGTCCTGCTTTCCTGCTCCAGCGCGGCCGCCGCGCAAGCCGTTTCCAACGGTCCCACCGATCCGGCCGCCGCGGTCATCCCCTCGCCCTGGAGCGGTTCCAGCGGTGAACTGGGCTTCGCCTCGGCGCACGGCAACAGTTCGACGGAAAGCTTCAACGGCCGCCTGCGCGGGCGCTACACCGACGGCGACTGGATCCACTCGCTGGACCTGTTCGGCATGCGCTCCAGCGCCGAGTACACCATCACCAACAATGACGACGGCACCACCACGCGCGAGCGCCAGACCACCGCCGAGCGCTACACCGCCGCGGCCGGCAGCGCGCTGCAGCTGGGCGAACACCGCCAGCTGACCGCCACGGGCCGCTACGAGTCGGACGAGTTCGCCACCTACGACCGCCTGGCCACCTTCGGCATCGGCTACGGCACGCGGCTGCTGGACTGGGAGCGTTTCTACCTGGACGCGCAGATCGGCCCCGGCGTGCGCCGCGCCCACGACTCGGTCGAGGACCGCACCGAAACCGGGTTGATCGGGCGCGGCCTGTTCGACCTCAAGTACACGATCACCGACAACACCGACATGGTGAACACGCTGCTGGTCGAATCGGGCGGCTACAACACCTTCGCCCAGAACGACTTCGGCGTGCAGGTGGCGATGAACCAGCGCTTCGCGCTGAAGGCCGCCTGGCAGCTACGCCACAACAGCGATGTCAGCGACGGCAACAAGAAAACCGACACGCTGACCACGGTGAACCTGGTCTACACCTTCAAGTAGGCCGCGGCGCACGCGGCCGCGCCGGCGCGGGACTATTGCTCCCGCGCGTACGGCCCCAGCAGCACATCCCCACCCGCCTCCAGCAGCTCGCGCGCGACGTCCCGGCCCAGGGCCTCGCGCGCTGCAGCTGCACCCGCGCCCTGCGCGCGCACCAGGCGCCCATCGCCGGCATCGCCGACCAGGGCCTGCAGCTGCAGCTGCCCCTCATGGTGGCGCGCGAATGCGGCCACGGGCACATGGCAGCTGCCATGCAGGGCGCGGTTCATCGCGCGCTCGGCCTCCACGCATTCGCGCGTGGGGGTATGGTCCAGGCCCGCCAGCACCGCCATCACCTGCGGGTCGTCGCCGCGGCATTCGACCGCGATGGCGCCCTGCGCGGGCGCCGGCAACCACTGTGGTGCCTCCAGCCGCTGGGTGATGCGCGCGCCCAGGCCGAGGCGCTGCAAACCAGCGCAGGCCAGGACAATGGCGTCGTATTCGCCCTGGTCGAGCCTGGCCAGGCGGGTGTTGACGTTGCCGCGCAGGTCCAGCAGCCGCAGGTCCGGGCGCAGTGCGCGCAGCTGTGCCTGGCGGCGCAGCGAGGAAGTGCCGACACGCGCGCCTTCGGGCAGCGCCTGCAGCGAGGCGTGAGTGGAGACCAGCGCGTCGGCAGGGTCGGCACGTTCGAGAATGGCGGGCAGCTCGAACGGTGCGTCCAGGTCCATCGGCACGTCCTTGAGCGAGTGCACGGCGCAATCGGCTTCACCGCGCAGCATGGCCAGCTCCAGTTCCTTCAGGAACAGGCCCTTGCCACCGATCGCCGCCAGCGAACGGTCGAGGACTTCGTCGCCGCGCGTGCTCAGCGGCACCAGCAGCACCTCCAGCTGCGGATGCAGGGCATGCAGGCGGGCGGCGACGTGTTCGCTCTGCCACAGGGCGAGCGGGCTCTTGCGGGTGGCGATGCGCAGGGTCTTCATGCGCCGATTATCGCCCGTCCGTGGCGTTGGCGGCTTTGCGCCGGATCAGTCCTGTCGCGGCGCGCTTCAGCCGCGGACGTCGCCGCGCAGCTCGCCGCGCAGGTTGGCCACGCAGCGCCGGCTCACTTCCAGCGGCTGGGCGACATCGCGCAACACCGCGTGCATCTGCCCGTCGCCGGCACGGCGCAGTTCGGCCAACTGCGCGCGCGCGACCAGGCAGTTGCGGTGGATGCGCACCAGGCGGTCGGCGAACTCCTCTTCCAGCGACTTCAGCGATTCCTCGATGAGATCTTCGCCGCGCGCATGATGGACGATGACGTACTTCTCCTCGGCCTGCAGATAATGGATCTCGCCAACCGGAATCAGCCGCAGGCTGCCGCGCAGCCGTGCGCACAGATGGGTACGGCGGCGCGCCGGTTCGGCGCTCGGCGCGGGCGCGCGGCCGGCAATGAAGGTGGCGGCGCGCTCCAGCGCGGCGGCCAGGCGTTCGGGGCGCACCGGCTTCATCAGGTAGTCGATCGCCGCGGCATCAAAGGCCGACAGCGCGTGCTCGTCATAAGCGGTGCAGAACACCACCGCCGGGCGCGGGGCGAAATCGCGCAGGTGGCGAGCCGCTTCCAGGCCATCGACGCCAGGCATGGCGATATCCAGCAGGACCACGTCGGGGTGACGCGTGGCGGCCAGTTGCAGGGCCTGCTCGCCGTTCTCGGCCTCGCCGACCAACTCGACCCGCGCATCGGCGGACAACAGCGCCCGCAGGCGTTCGCGCGCCAGCGGTTCGTCGTCGGCAATCAGGACTTTCACGGCGACGGCCCCACGGCCGCCGACGGCGCGCGCATCTGCATGCTTCCCCTCGGTGCTTCCCCTGGATGTTCCCCGGCCGCGGGCGGGCCGCGGCGCATGCCGGCCGTCGAAGCAGATCACTTCAGCGGCAGGACAATCTCGCACGCATAGTAGCTGCCGCTCTGCCCGGCCGTCATCCGGGCGCCCGGTCCGGCGCGGCAGGCCAGGCGATGGGCGGATCGCCCACGACCGCTCAGGCGCTGGCGAAACGCTGGTCCATCCACGCGGCCAGGTCGGCGATTTCCTCCGCGCAGACCTGGTGCGCCATCGGGTACTGGTGCCAGTCCACGGCAAAACCCAGTTGCTGCAGGCCGGCCGCGCTCTGCTGCGCATGCACCAGCGGAATCACCGGGTCACCGCCGCCGTGAGCCATGAACACCGGTTGGCGCTGCGCGCCGGCGACAAGGTGCTCGGCCGCATGTGCCAGGTCGGGCAGATAGGTGGACAGGCCGATCAAGCCGGCCAACGGCACCTGCCGGCGCAGGCCGGCGGCCAACGCCACTGCCCCGCCCTGCGAGAAGCCAGCCAGCAGCAGGCGCTCGGGCGGCACGCCGCGCGTGGCTTCGCGTTCGATCAGGGTTTCGACCTGGGCGACCGATTCCAGCACGCCGTCGCGGTCGGCGCGCTGGGCGAAGTCGAAGCTGGCGATGTCGTACCAGCCGCGCATGCGCACGCCGTTGTTGATGGTGATCGGGCGCACCGGCGCATGCGGGAAGATGAAGCGCAACGCCGGCCAGTGCGGCTGCACCAGTTCCGGCACGATCGGCGCGAAGTCGTGGCCGTCGGCGCCCAGGCCGTGCAGCCAGAGCACGCTCCAGCGCGGCGACTCGGCGGTTTCGATCTCCAGTCCGTCCAGCGCTGGCGACATGCGTGCGACTCCCGATGGCAAGGCCGCATTATGCCTGCGCGCCAGGGGCCGGGTCGCCCGACGCGTGGCTCAGTCGTGCTCCGCGGCGCGGGCCGCGGCGCGGCGCAGTTCGGCCGCGCGCACCATCACCGGCGGTGGGCCGCGTTCTTCGGGAATGGAGAAGATCCCCCAGCGCTGCAGCCATTCGCCGGCGCTGCGCAACGAGGTCAGCGCCACCACCGGGATCGCCAGGGCCATGCCGATCACCACCGGCGCCATCCATGCGGCCAGTGCCGGCGAGACCAGGTAGGCCATGGTGCCGGCGAGCAGGCCGAACAGGCTCAGCCCGCCGTAGCCCTTGATCAGCGCGCCCCAGGAAATCTTGCCGTCGTCGCGCTGCTGCGCGTCCCAGCCCGAATCCTTGCCGGCCAGCACTTCGGCCACGCCGCGCGACTGCAGGTACATCACCACCGGCGCCATCAGCGCGGCCAGCACGGTTTCCAGCAGGATGCTGAGCAGCGCGCGCAATGCGCCGCCGCAGCCACGGCGTTCGTTGCGGTTGAGCAGCAGCGCCAGATACCCGAGGAACTTCGGCGCCAGCAGCACGCCCATGGTGCCGGCAAATACCCACAGCGCGCCGCTGTCGCTGCGTGCATGCCAGTAGCGGGCCGGCGAGAACGGAATCTCCGCGGCCAGGTTGATGCCGCCTTCAAACAACGGGATGGCGATGCCGATCAGCATCAGCATCGCCCACATCGGCGCGGTGAAGTAATGGCCGATGCCGATCATCATGTGCATGCGGCTGATCCAGTGCAGGCCGCGCGCGCCGACCACCTTGGCGTGCTGCAGGTTGCCCTGGCACCAGCGGCGGTCGCGGATGAGCAGGTCGGTCAGGGTCGGCGGGCCTTCCTCGTAGCTGCCCTGCAGGTACGGCACCATGTGCGTGGCCCAGCCGGCGCGGCGCATCAGCGCGGCCTCGACGAAGTCGTGGCTCAGCACATGCCCGCCGAACGGCTTGCGCCCGGGCAGCGCCGGCAGACCGGCGTGAGCGGCGAAGGCGCGGGTGCGGATCACCGCATTGTGGCCCCAGTAATTGCTTTCGGCGCCATGCCACCACGCCACGCCGTAGGCGATGATCGGCCCGTACACGCGGCCGCCGAACTGCTGCATGCGCGCGAACAGGGTGTGGCCGTTGACCACCGCCGGCAGGCTCTGGATCAGGCCGACGTCGGGATTGGCCTCCATGCCCGCGACCAGGCGCACGATGGTGTCGCCGCCCATCAGGCTGTCGGCGTCGAGGATCAGCATCTGCGGGTAGTCGCCGCCGAAGCGCTGCACCCAGTCGGCGATGTTGCCGGCCTTGCGCCCGGTGTTGTCGGCGCGGCGCCGGTAGTAGATGCGGCCGCGGCCGCCGGTGCGCGCGCACAGCGCGGCGTATTCGCGCTCCTCGGCCTGGCCGATGGCCGGCCGCGTGGTGTCGCTGAGGATGAAGAAGTCGAAGCGATCCAGCTGGCCAGTGGCGGCCACCGACTCGTAGATCGCCTGCAGGCCGGCGAGCAGGCGGCGCGGGTCCTCGTTGTAGGTGGGCATCAGCAGCGCGGTACGGCTGTGCAGGGTGGGCAGCGGCGCGTCCGGGTCGATGCCCAGCTTGCGGCCGCGGCCGAATACCACGCTGATGAAGCCGGCAACCGCGCTGGCGAAGGACATCGCGATCCAGGCGAACAGCAGCACGAACAGCACCAGCAGGCAGCCTTCGAGCACGCTGATGCCGCCATCCCACATCACCATCAGCATCATCCAGGTCGCGGCCAGGGTCATGGCCGCGGTGCCGCCGATCAGGTACAGGCGGCGCAGGCCGATGCCGCGCGGCGCGGTGCGCTGCAGCGGCACCTGCAGCCGGCCCTGGCGCAGGGACTGCTCGGGCATGGGCAGCGGCGCTTCGGCCGGCAGCACGGAAACGCCGGCGTCGCGCAGGTCCGGCGGGGCCACGGCGGTGCTCACGTCAACCATTCACGGCCACCATCGGCAACCGGGCAGCGCTGGCGATGCCGGCACCGCGCGCGCGCAGGCCGCGCGGCATCGCTTTCCCAACCACTACGAACACAAGCACTCCTCGGCCGCGACGGTGTCGCCGCCCATGTTAGGTCATCGCTGCGGGCGGACCTGGCCCGCCGGTTCAGGTGACCCCTCCCGGCCACCGTCGCGGCGCAGACTACGCCGGTCTGGCCCAACCGATGCCCAACGCTGAATAGGGGCCGGATCAGGCCCACGGCCATGCCGGACCGCCCAGCCACAGCCAGCGCGCGGTCCAGGCCGCGGCCAGGCCGATCAGCGCGGTCAACGGCACGCCCACGCGCAGGAAATCGGCAAAACGATATTGCCCCGGGTTGAGGATCAGCAGGTTGCCGTGATGGCCGATCGGGGTGAGGAAGGACGCGACCGCGCCCATCGCGGTGCAGATCACGAACGGCACCGGCGGCAGGTGCAGGCCTTCGGCCACGGCCAGGGCGATGGGGGTGAGCAGCACGGTGGTGGCGGCGTCGGACAGGATCTGGGTGAGCAACGCGGCAGCGGTGAACATCACCAGCAACAGCGCCAGCGGTGACAGCCCCTGCATATGTGCCAGCAGCAGTTCGGCCAGGCGTTGCGCGGTTCCGGTCTGGTCCATGGCGATGCCCAGCGGAATCACGCCGGCGATCATCACGTAGATGCGCACGTCGATTTCCTCGTACGCGCGCTCCACGCTTACGCAGCGGCTGAGTACCATGGCCACGGCACCGGCGAGGAAGGCGATCTGCGGCTGCAGCCATTCGGTGGCCGCAGCGATGATGGAGGCAAGCATGATGCCCAGCGCCACCGGCCAGCGCCGGCGCCGGCTGCGCTGTGCGTCGAACGGCATCAGCATCAGGAAGCCGCGGTGCGCGGACAACTGCTGGAACTTGTGCTGGTTGCCCCACAGCACGAGCAGGTCGCCCTCTTCCAGGCGCATTTCCGACAATTCGCCGTGCAGCCAGCCCTGCTTGCGCCACAGGCCGACCACGACGACGCCGAGGTTGCGCAGGAAGTCGATGCCGGCCACGCTGCGGCCCACGAATTCCGAGTGCGGCGCGACCACGGCCTGGACCAGCTGTTCCTCGCCCAGGGTGCCGGGCGGCGCGGCCTCGCTGGGTTTCTCGCCGTACTTGGCGACCGCGTGCAGGCTCAGGCCGGGTTCGTCGCGCACCGAGGCGATCTCGTCGGGCGAGGCGCGCACCAGCAACACATCGCCGGCCAGCAAGGTGCCACTGGGATCGCTGCGGCGTCGGCGCATGCCTTGGCGCAACCAGTCGGCGACCTGCAGGCGCTCGGCAAAGGCCGCCTCGAATTCGGCCAGGCTGCGTCCGGCCCAGGGCGAGTCGTCTTCCACCAGCAGTTCGGTGTAGTAGCGCTCCAGGCGCAGGTAGTCGGCGCTGTCTTCCTCGCCTTGGCGCTTGGGCAGCAGCCAGCGCCCGGCCAGCATGTACAACATGCCTACCAGCACCAGGACCACGCCGATGGGCGTGATCGCGAACAGGTCCAGGCGAGGCTGGCCGGCGCGCGCCAGCAGGTCGTTGGCCAGCAGGAAGGCCGGGGCGCTGATCAGGGTGAGCGTGGTGCCGAGCGAGGCGGCCAGCGACATCGGCATCAGCAGGCGCGAGGCGGCCAGTTGCTGTTCGCGGGCCAGGCGCATCATCACCGGCAGCATCATCGCGGTGATCATCAGGTGGTGGGAGAACGCAGCCATCGCCGCGGTGGCCGGCATCGTCACCGCAATCGCGCGCCATTCGCGGCCGCCGGCGGCGCGGCCGATCGCCGCGCCGATGCGTTCGGTGATACCGGTGGCCGAGAGCCCGGCCGAGAGCACGAACACCGCCGCGACGATGATCGCCGGTTCGCTGGAAAACCCCGACAGCGCCTGCGCTGGCTTGAGGATGCCGGCCAGGGTGAGCGCCAGCGTGGACAGCAGTGCGACCAGGTCAACCCGCAGCTTGCCGCTGATGAACAACACCAGGGTGACGGCGAGGATGACGAGGAAGACGATCTGCTGCGATTCCATGGGGCGTCCGCTGAAGGCTGGCACCACCTTAGCCGGTCCGGCGCTCGGGCCGCGTGGAGATCGCTACAGCGCTTGCCCCAGTTCGATGAACACTACACGGTCGCCGCCCTCGCGCAGGCCCATGCCGAAGATCAGCGGGCCGACCCAGGAATCGAAGCCGATGAACAAGCTGCCGTTGACGATGCCGTCGGCCAGGCTCATGTCGCTGCGCCGCTGCCAGGCATTGCCGTATTCCAGGGTGCCGCCGACCTGGGCCGAGCGGCCGAGCACGCGGCCCAGTTCGTAGGTGTAGCCGGCAAAACCCAGTGCGTAGTCCTGACCGGTGAGTTCGTTGCGCTGGAAACCGGCCAGCCGCCAGCGTCCGCCCAGGCGATACAGACTGGGCAGCGGCGCCTGTCCGGACACGGTGGCGTGGTAGCGCAGGCCCAGTTGCACGGCATGCGGGCCGAAACTGCGCGCGCCGACCAGATCGAAGTCGACCTGGTCGAAGGCGGTGTCGGCGCCCAGCCCGGTGCGCGAACTGCGCACGCCGATCCGCCCCAGCACACCATCGCGCGGGAAGAACACGCTGTCGATATCGTCCACGTCGAACTGGGCGAGCAAGGCGCCCTGCTGGAAGTCCAGGCCCGGCCACGCCGGGTCGCCGATGATCGTCCGCGCGCGGCCGGCATAGCGCTCCAGGCCCAGCGACACGCTGGCCACGTTGGAGAAGTTGCGCGAGAGCATGGCAGCCGCACCATAGCGCTGCACGCGGTAGCGCGCGACGCGATCGCCCTGGCCGTCGAAGATGTTGAAGCTCTGCGTCTGGTAGCCGCCGAGCACATCGAAGGCGTAGCGGTGGCGCGGGTCCAGCGGCGCGTAGTATTCGCCGGTCAGTCCGGGCTCGCTGCCGACCTGCGCGGTGACGCGCGCCTCGGCGCCATTGGGCGAGACCGGCGCGAACAGCAGGCCGGCACGCAGATTGGTGTCGTGGTTGCCGCTGAGGTCGTTGCTCAAGGTCAGCCCGGCCTCGAAGTACGCCGGGCCGTTGGGCTTGGGCCGCGCGGTGACGACCACGCCGGTGCGGCCCTGCTCCTCCACTACCTCGTAGTTGATGCTCGACAGGGTGCCCATCCCGTGAGCGCGCAGCAGCCCTTGTTGCAGGGCCTTGGCGTCGAGGGGTTCGCCGACCTGCAAGGGCAGATAGGCCATCAGCACCTCATCGGCGTAGCCGGTGTGGTTGTCCAGGCGCACGAATTGCACGGTCGGCGCGGCGGGCAGCTTGCTGCGCTGGTGCTGGCGAAAGGCAGCGAAAGTGTCCGCGTCCACGCTGTAGTGGCGCAGCGCCGGGGCAGCGGCATCGGCGGCCACCCGGCCGATCTGCAGGGCGAGCGCGGCCTTGTCGAATTCGCCGGTCGCCACGCGCCCGCTGAGGTCGGGGCGGATCACCAGGTCGTCGGCGTCGAGCGTGGCCAGTTGCCGTTGCGCACTGCCCACGGTGAGGAAGCCGCTCATCTGGTCGACCACGTCGAGCACGCTGGCATCGCTGCCGAGCACGCGCAGCGGCGTGCCGACATCGACGGCGATGATCCGCTCGGCGCCCATGGCGCGCACAACATCGATGGGAATCTGGTTGGCGATGCCGCCATCGAGCAACACGCGGCCGTCGAGCAGCACCGGGTGCATGATGCCCGGCAGCGACATGCTGGCGCGCATCGCCATCGCCAGGCTGCCCTGGCCTATGGCCACCGCCTGACCGGTGTTGATGTCGGTGGCGACGGCGCGGAACGGAATCGGCAGGTCATTGAAGTCGCCGGCAACGCGGCCGCCGCCGGTCGCGTTCTCGAACACCGCGATAAGGCGCATGCCCTGGCTCAGGCCAGCGGCCACGCGTACGCCGCTGCCCTCGCGTTCTCCCTCGTCCGTACTGGCGCCACCGATGCCGACGCCGATCGGCGCCAGGCGCGTGTAGTCGTCGCTCTTGCGGCGCAGGCTGCGCTCGCGCCGCGGCAAGGTGTCGCTGAAGGTGCCGCGCCAATCGGTGTCCAGCACGATCTGCTCGATGTCCTGCGGGCTGCGTCCGGCCGCGTACAGCGCGCCGACCAGGGCGCCGGCACTGGTGCCGGCAATGCAGTCCACTGGGATGTGCAGTTCTTCCAGCTTCTTCAGCACGCTGACATGGGCGATGCCGCGCGCACCACCGCCGCCCAGGGCCAGGCCGATGCGCGGCCGGGTGTCGCCGGGCGCGCGTTCGCCGCATTGCCGGCCGTCCAGTCCGGCGAGCGGGTCCGGCAGGGGCGGCGCGGCCGCCGTGGGCGCCTGTGCCATGGCGGCGGAAATCTGCAGTACGCCAAGCAGCAGCGCAGCGGCACCACGCAGCGCCATCAGGGCGGTGCGCCGCTGCGCGCGGCGCGGTGCTCCGTCGGCGGGTCGGCGTTGGGCATCGGCAGGCATCGCGCGCATGTGTCCGTCCTCGGGCGCCTAGCGCCAGGCACTGCCCACCTGGATGTAGAAGGTATGGTCTTGCGGACCCCAAGCATAGTCCAGGCCGCCATACAGGCCGAGCTTGCGCGCCAATAGATAGCGAAAGCCAGCGCCCTTGGCTACCGCCGTGGCCGCATCGCTGAAGTCGCTGCGCCGCCCCCATGCGCGGCCGGCGCCGAGAAAGCCGATCAGCGCCCAGCGCTGGTTGAGGTTCCAGCGCAGTTCGGTCTCCAGCATGGCGGCGCGACGGTCCTGGTAACGACCCGCGGCGATGCCACGCATGTCCACGTAAGGCAGACGGTAGAACGGCACGCCGCCGCCGACCGCGCGCAGGTCCAGCCGCCCGCCAATCACCAGGCGCCGATCCAGCACCGGCACGTAACCGAAGACATGCGTGCGGTAGCTGTCGAAGTCCACGTCGCCGCCAAGGCCTTCGCGGTAGAAGTTGGCATCGACCACGCCGGTCCAGCCGCTGGACGGGGTGAACGGGTTGTCGCGGCTGTCGTACTCGAGGCTCAGGCCGAGGCCGGAGGTCTTCTGCGACAACTCCACCGGGCTGAAGAAATCCCGATCCGATGCGGTATCGAAGCCGATATCCATGTCCATGTAGATCCAGGCCAGACCGACGAAGACATCGCCGTCGCCAAGCCTGCGCACTACCTGCTGGTACGAGGCCAGCCCATCGACGTTGTAGCCGATCTCCTGCACCGGGCCGACGCGGCCCGGGGTGTAGAAGTCCAGGTTGAACGAGGCCTTGCCCACAGCGCCCTTGTAGCGCCAGCGGTCCTCATCGAAATGCAGGAGCGCGCCGGCGCCATAGGCATGGCTGCCGTTGGCCGTCTTCATCGCCATCGCGCCGTAGATGTTCGGCGCGATGAAGCGGGTCTGGCCGTCGGCGGTGGTGCGCGTGGCGGCGGCGCCGGCCGGGCGCTGGAAGAACGCCAGGGCCAGGCCGCCTCCGTAACCCAAGGCCGGCTCGGTGATGACGATCGGCACCACCAGCGCGCCGCGGTGGTTGAGCAGCCATTCGGACATGTCCAGCTGCCCGTCCTGCGGGTCGCGCAGCAACTGCCGCAGGCCGGGCTTGGTTGCCTGCTGGCCCTCCTCCTTATCCTGGCTGGCAGCCAACCCCGCGGGCATGGCCGCCAGCATCAGGCACGCGCCGCACAGCAGGCGCTGATGCAAGCGCAGCAGCCCGCCGGCACCGCTTCGCGATTGCCGAACCGCTGGCTCAGGCCGCGGCGTGGCCGATGGGCTCACTTGGCCGCCGACGATCCCGGCGGAAAGCCGGTGAACATCTTGTCCAGACCGGCTTCCACCGCGGCGTTGACGCGCTCGGGCGTGCTCGGCACGGTGCCGCTGGCGGTGCCGCGCCAGATCGCCTGCTGGGTGCGGGTGTCGAACATGTCCACCACCAGCGTGCCGACGTCATAGGTGCGCACCGTGGTCTGCGCCGTACCCATGCCCATGCCGCCACCCCAGCCACCGCGCCAGCCCCAGCCACCCATGCCGGTGCCGGTGTAGAACGTGTCCAGGGTCTGCCGCTGCGAGGTGATGATGTGCGCAGCCAGAGTCACCTGGCCGTCGGGCGCCTGCCGCCAGCCGCGCGCCTGCAGGCGCGCGTCGATGCCGTCGACGATGCGCTGCTGCACCAGGGGCGAGCCGGCTTGCGGCTTCATGCCCCAGGTGTAGGTGCGGTATTGCGAGAAGTCCACGGCCGGATCATGGTCGGTCTTGACCGTGGGCGAGGAAGCGCACGCCGCCAACAACAGCGCGGCGAAGGCGGCGGGAAGGAAGCGGGCTTTCATGGCAGTCTCCTGTTGATGCAATGGACCGGGTCACGGGTGCGGCAGCGACGCGCAATACGCGCCGCCGCGACGGCGGCGAGAGGCACCCTGGCCCTCGCCACCCTGGCAAAGCCGGCCCCGCCGCGTGCCGCGCAGGGCTGGATCAGAAACTGAAACTGGCGGTCAGCAGCACCGGGCTGCCCTTGAAGCGATTCTTGACGTTGAACTCGGACACGTAGCGCGCGCTGAGGTCCAGGTGCTGGCCGCCGGACCACTTCTTGCCGTAGCTGAGCAGCGGCCCCAGCCCGAACGAGCGACCCTTGAAACCGTTGAGTCGGTCCGCGGTCGGGCCGCTGTCATCGCCAAGCTGCTGCACCCAGCCGCCGGCCACGCCAAAGCCCCAGCCACCGGGCGTGCGCTTGACCAGCATGGAGTCCAGCCGCCACACCGGCGCGTTCTTGTAGTTGGTGTCGTCGTTGCGCGTGTAGAAATCCACCGCGCCGAGCAGGCTCAGTTCCACGCTGCCCTTGTCGAACAAACGCGTGTAGCCGACGCTGGGTGAGAACGTCCACACGTTCATGCCGGCATTGGCCAGCCGGTTCGGATCGTATTTGGCGGTGGGCGCATACACATACAGGCCGTAGGACACGTGCTCGACCTGGCTGATGTGATAGCTGGCGATGACCGGGGCGAAGTACAGGTCGAACCAGTTCGAGGTGCTGTCGGACACGCGCCGCTGCTGCCCGCCGGCCTCCAGCGTCGCGGTGGCGCTGGGCAGGATGTAGGGCGCGGTCAGCATCGAGGCGAAGTTCCAGCGGCCTTCGCCGGTAGGCCAGATGTAGACGCCGGTCGCCGTCCACAGGTCGACATCGGCACGCAGGCCCAGCGAGACCTGGCCGGCAATTGGCGCGGGCCGGCTGGCGCCGATCTTGCCGTCGTAGTTCAGATAGCCCAGCGACCACTGCATGCCTGGCTCGGGCGGCACCACGCCGGCATAGGCCTGGATTTGCGCGCCGGTGATCGCGCGTCCCATCGCGCCCTCGGTGGCGCTGGCGGGCAATGCGGTGGCGGCAACCGTCAGCGCGGCCAGTAACGGGGCGGCGTGGCGGGAACGGGAAAGGTGTTTCATGACGATTTCTCTGCGGAAGGTTCTGACAAGACGGCCGCGGCGCTGCGGTGGCGATCGCGCTCGCGTACCTGGTCGATGTCGCGTTCCAGGAAGTAGTTGAGGAAGGTGCGGATCAGCGCCACCGCGGCGAGCATGCCGATCTCCTGCCAGCTTGGTGCCACCGACGACTGCACGATGTCGGCCGCCAGCTGGAAGGTCAGTGCCGCCACCAGCCAGCGTCCATAGGTCAGCCACAAGGCGCGGCGCGCGCGCCCGGCAATCACCTGTCCGCGCAGCTGGCCGACGAACAGGTGCAGCGCGGCGATGAAGGCGTGCAGCGAGCCGATGGCAACGATCACCAGCGCCATCAGGTCGATGATCACCGCGACCGGTTCGCTGGCGGCTACCAGCCAGGACTGGAGCATGCTCAGCCCTCCACCGCGCGCACGACGCAGCGAAAGCCAAGGTGGCAGGTCGCGGTGTCGATGGGTTGCGCCATGCGCGCGGCCGGGCGGTAACGGCGGCAGTAGTTGGGCGCGCAGACGTGCGAGCCACCCTTCATCACCCGGCGCGGAATGCGCGGGCCGCTGGCACGTGCGTCCACGCTGTCCTCGCGGCTGGCGCCACGCGGATTCTCCAGCGTGCAGCAGGGCCGCCCCTGTAACTGTTCGTGGTGCTGGTACCAGTCGCTGGTCCACTCCCAGACGTTGCCGATCATGTCGTACAGGCCGTAGTCGTTGGGGGGGAAGCTGCCCACCGGCGCGGTCCAGGCGTAGCCGTCCAGCGCCTGGTTGTCCCAGGGAAACTCGCCCTGCCAGGTGTTGGCCATGTAGCGGCCGCCGGGCACCAGTTCGTCGCCCCAGGCAAACTCGCTGGGCTCACGGCCGCCGCGGGCAGCGAATTCCCACTCGGCTTCGGTGGGCAGGTCCTTGCCGGCCCAGTGCGCATAGGCCAGCGCATCGTCATAGCCCACCTGTACCACCGGGTGATCGAGCAGGCCTTCCAGACTGCTTTCGGGCCCGCGCGGGTGGCGCCAGTCCGCGCCCGGTACGTAATGCCACCAGTTGTGCGGATTGCGCAGGTCGACCCGGCCCTGCGGCGGCACGAATACCACCGAGGACGGCACCAGCAGCGCTGGATCAACGCCGGGATAGTCGGCCGGATCCACCGCGCGTTCGGCCAGCGTGACGTGGCCGGTCGCCTCGACGAAGCGCGCGAACTGGCGGTTGGTCACCGCATGGCGGTCAATGGCGAACGCGGCCACGCGTACCTTGGGCCGGGCGCTCTTCGGGATAGTGGTCGTTGGAGCCCATCATGAAGACGCCACCGGGCAGGTGGACCATTTCGTCATGCAGGGCAAAGTTGCCATCTGCCGGACTCACGCAAATACCCTCCCCCAATCGCGTTTCATGCTGACCTGACTGATGCCGTATTCGGCGGCGCGGTCCAGGCCCTCGTTGAGCGGGCTGACCAGGAACTGCCGGTCGTAGGCACTTTCGCGCTCACCGTCGTCGTGGTGCAGCAGCAGTGCCAGCCGCTCGCCCTCGCCGGCCAGGGTGTAGCGCAGCATGGCCAGGTCGCCGTCGGAATTGCCGAAAGCGAAGATCGGCCGGCGCCCGATGTGCAGGGCGATGTTGACGGCCTTCTCGTCGCGGTCATCGAAGCTGCCGACTTCGGCCAGCTTGCGGATCACCGCGGTGTCCGGCGTCAGCTCCAGCCGGCCGCGCGTGCTCGAGCCGATCACCTGCTCCGGCGGCACGCCATACAGACGTTCGGCCACCGTGCGCACGAACTCAATGCCGCCGCCGGTGACGATGAACACCTTGAAGCCGTGCTCGCGCAGGTAGTCCATCAGCTCCAGCTGCGGCTGGTAGATGCAGGCAGTGAACAACCGCCCGAACTTGGGATGACGTGCCTCAGCCAGCCAGGCGCTGGCGGCGGCGCGGAACTGTTCGATGTTCATGCCTGCATGCACGGCGAACGCGGGCTCGAACACTTCGCGCTTGGACAGCGCCTGCAGCGCCTTGAGGTCGTGCTCCAGCAGTGCCTTGAACGCGGGCTTGTCACGCAAGGCCGGCTCGAGCGCGGCCAGCCGCTCGACCTCGCTCAGCGTGAAGTAGATCTGCACGTATAACGGGTACTCCGCCCACAGCGTCCCGTCGTTGTCGAACACGGCAATGCGCTCGGCGGGCGGCACGTAGCCGGCGCCGCCGTCGCGGGTGACGCTGGCAACAAACTCGAGGATCTCCTTGCGGCGATCGCCATCGTTCCAGGAGGGAAGCGCCCCGGTCATCTGATCACTCTCCGCGGATGGGCAGCCGTTGCCAGCACCAGAGTCCTCTTGCGGTCGAGCGGCCGCCCACCCTCGCAGGCGGCCACCCACTACTGCCAAGGTCGTCAATCCTTGTTCGACATGGCGCTCATTTTCTCCAGCGCGTCGTCGATGGTGAAACTGCCCGGCTTCTGCACCCGCGGGAATTCGACAAGTGTCTGCGCGAACTTGTCAGCAATGGCGTAGGCACCGAACAGCAGGTAGTCGTGGTACAGGAACCACTCGTAGTAGCTGTTGGAGGTGATGTCGGCGTACTCGTACGGGTCCGTTCGCAGGTTGAACAGCTTTGGCATGCGCGACGTGGTGAACGGCTCGGCCCAGATCTGCATGGTGCCGCGGCAGCGCTGTTCCATGAACACGATTTTCCAGTTGTCGTAGCGCATGGCCAGCACGTCGCCGTCGTCACTGAAGTAGATGAAGACGTTGCGCGGACTCTCCTTCTCCTCGCCCGTGAGGTACGGCAACAGGCTGACGCCGTCGATGTGGTTCTTGAAGGTCTTGCCGTTCGCGGCGTACCCGGTCTTCAACTTCTCGACCACGTCGCTTGCGCCCACCATATCCAGGAAGGTCGGCAGCCAGTCATGATGCTGCACGATCCCATTGGCGATTCGGCCGGCCTCGATCTTGCCCGGCCAGCGCGCCAGCAATGGAATTCGGAAGGCGCCTTCCCAGTTCGTGTCCTTTTCGCTGCGGAACGGCGTGGTCCCGGCATCCGGCCAGGAATTGCGGTGCGGTCCGTTGTCCGTGGAATAGACCACCAGTGTGTCCTCGGTGATCCCGAGCTCATCCAGGTAATCGAGCATGTCGCCCACGTTCTTGTCGTGGTCGATCATGGTGTCGTGGTACGGCGACTGCCACCGCCCTGCCTGACCCAGGCTGGACTTCTTGGTGTGGGTGAACAGGTGCATATGGGTGGTGTTCAACCACACGAAGAATGGCTTGTCGTCGGCGTGCTGGCGCTTGATGAAGTCCTTGGCCGCCTCGACGAATTCGTCGTCACAGGTTTCCATGCGCGCCTTGGTCAGCGGGCCGGTGTCCTTGATCTTCTGCTTGCCAACCTTGCCCCAGCGCGGCTGCTCGGTCGGGTCGTCCTCGTCGGTGGCCCAGCAATGCAGGACGCCGCGCGGCCCGGTCTCCTTGCGGAAGTTGGGGAAATCCTTCTCGGGGAAGTAGTCAGCCATCTCTGGCTCTTCCTCGGCATTGAGGTGGTAGAGGTTGCCGAAGAATTCGTCGAAGCCATGCACGGTAGGCAGGTACTTGTTGAGATCGCCCAAGTGGTTCTTGCCAAACTGGCCGGTCGCATAGCCCTGCTCCTTGAGCAGTTCGGCAATGGTCACGCTCTCAGGCTGCAGGCCCTCCTTGCCTCCGGGCCGGCCAACCTTGGACAGACCGGTACGGTAGACGCTCTGGCCGGTAATGAACGAGGAGCGGCCCGCGGTGCACGACTGCTCGCCATAGGAGTCGGTGAACATCATCCCTTCTTTGGCCAGCCGGTCGATGTTCGGCGTCTGGTACCCCATCAGGCCGTGGCTGTAGCAACTGAGATTGCTGATGCCAATGTCGTCGCCCCAGATCACCAGGATATTGGGTTTCTTTCCCGCAGTGCGCGCGGCACCCGCGGAGCTTGATCCCCCTGCCTTGGCGGGCGTCTTCTTTTCAGTGGTCTTGGTCATTGCATCTACTCCGGTGCTGGGTGGCCGCGCCTGGCGCGGGGTCTGGGGGCAGGGATGTCAGGAGAAGGGCGCCTGGTCGAACACCATGCTGGTGATGGCCAGCAGGCCAATTACCCACAACGCAGCGGCGGTCAGCAGGGTCAGCGAGACCGGGTAGGGACTGTCACCATGGATCAGCCCGTCGCGCACCAGCGCCTGGCGCTCGGCGCGCAGCGCGCGCATGTAGCGGACGTGGTAGACGATGCCCAGGGTGAGCATCAAGACGCCGAGGAACACCAGGGCCAGGCCGAAGTTGCGCGGCGCGTTGCCGCCGAAGCCGACATGCAGCGCCTGCGACACCATGCGCCCGAACACCTGGTAGATGGTGAAGCCGAAGCCGATCAGCGACAGCGCTGTGCGGATGATCGACATCAGCGTGCGTTCGGCGCTCATGCGCGTGCGCTGGAACGAAAGCCCGGTGCGACGCATCGACATTTCGGTACGCTCGCCGGACAGGTCGGTGCGGTATTCGGAGAGCGAGGTGCGGTGTTCTGACAGCGAGGTGCGATGGTTCGACAACTCGGTGCGGTAGTGCGAGTACGTGGTCGAGGCCAGATCCGCGTCGCTGTGGTCCACCTGCGGCAGTGGCGGCGGCGGGGTCTCGACAAGCTTTTGCGGGCGCACCGGCGAGCCGGCCGACATGGCGGCAGCGTCGGAGGTGGCAGGGCGCGGGGGCTGAGTCATCTGCGGTCCGACCTCACGCCTGGCCGCGGCGCTGCCGCCAACGTCGCGCCAGGCGGGCCGCCGGCCCCCGCAGCAGCAGATAGGGCACGAAGGCCAGCAGGACGGCGATGACCAGGGTTTCCAGCGGGTGACGGAACGCGCCGAACACCTTGAACTGGTAGATCACGTCCATCGCCACGCCCAGCAACAGGATGCGGGTGACGGCGGTGAACCCTTCACGAAAGGTCTGGACGCGTTCGCGTGCGTTACGCCCATGCACGAGCTGCATGACATAGGGCGAGCGCCCGAGCTTGGCGTCGCGATAGCCGTCAATGGCGGCAGCGATGATCGCCATGACCGGCTGCAGGACGAAGCGGAAGGTCATGGGACCGTCGGTCCGGCCGACCATGTCGCTCCAGAACCCGTGAACAAAAGCCAGCAGGGAATCCACGTTTACCTCCACATCGAGGCTTGCAGGATCGTTGAACCGCGCAAAGCCGCGCAATCGGGTTCCTACCAGTCCAGCACCAGTATTTTTACTGACGCAGGCGTGCCGCCACGCTGGCACTTTCGAGCGCCACGGCCGGGGATAATGGCGCGCAATGGCAGGCCATCCCTACTCGCTGATGCGCGGCGGCCCCACGCATCGTCTGCTCTACCACTGGCGCCTGATTGGCCCAGGCACACGCGCGGCGCCATGGCTGTGCGTGCTGCTGGTCGTGCTGACCTTTGCACCGCTGGCGATGTACTGCGCGCTTGACGGCACGCTGTGGCGGCGCGCCGGCAGCGTGGCCCTGCTCGGCGACTACGCCACACTGGCGCGCTTCCTGCTGGCGTTGCCGGTGCTGGTGTTGCTGGCGCCGCGCAGCGATGACTTCCTGCGCCAGGCCATGCGCCAGTTCGTACACGCCGCACTGGTGGCGCCCTCACGCCAACGCCTGTTGAGCGCCGAATTGCGGCGCATCAGGCGCCTGCGCGATGCAGCTCTGCCGGAACTGCTGTGCCTGGCCCTGGCCGCAGCTTCGGTGATGCTCTACGGGCCAGGCCTTGGCGACCGCCTGCCCGGCATGGCGCAATGGACCCTGCGTGGCGATGGCCAGCTCAGCCAGGCCGGTGCGTGGCTGCATTACGTCTCGATGCCGCTGTTCCGCTTCGTGCTGCTGGCCTGGCTTTGGCGCCTGCTGCTGTGGACGCTGCTGCTGTGGAAGCTGGCACGGCTGCGGCTGGACCTGCATCCGGCGCATCCTGATGGCGTGGCCGGCCTGGGCTTTGTCGGCCTGGCGCAAGAACGATTCGCGGTGCTGGCGCTGGCCAATGGGCTGGTGCTGAGCGGTGCCTTTGCCAACGACATGATCTACCTCGGCACCACCCTGGCGTCCCTGCGCCACCTGCTTGCCGGTTACCTGCTCGGTACCAGCCTGTTGTTGCTGGCGCCGCTGTTGCTGCTGGCGCCGACGCTGTCGCGGGTCAAGCGTCATGCCTTGCTCAGGTATGGCGAACTGGGCCACCAGAGCGCCGCGGACTTCGATCACCGCTGGCTGCACGCGCCTGCCGCGGCCCACCAGGGGGCCCTGCTCGACGCACCGGATTCATCGGCGCTGGCCGACTTCACCGCCGTCTATGCCACGGTCAAGGCGATTCCGCCGCTGCCGCTCAGCCGCTGGACCGTCTTGCACGTGGTGCTGTATGCGGCCGTGCCGTTGGCGCCGCTGCCGCTGCTGGCCTTCTCCGTGGACGAGCTGGCGCAGCGCCTGTTCCAGCTGCTGGCGTGAGCGCGCTCAGACCGCGCGCAGGGATGCCGAAAGGTAGCGCTTGCCCGCCGCGGCGGCACGCACCGCCGGCACCAGGTCTTCCGCGGCATCGGCCTTGAGCACGTAGCCGCAGGGAATCAGGCCCTGCGCATGGCGGACCACCTGCGGCTCGGCATGCACGGTGATGAACACCACGCCGGGAACGTAGTCCTGTGCCAGCAGTTGCTCGACGGCCTGCAGGCCGGTGATACCCGGCATCGAGATGTCCGTGACCAGCACGTCCGGGCGCAATGCACGCGCCATCCGCACCAGCGCCAGCCCATCACTGACGGTGCCGAGCAGCTCGCAATCCTGCTCCAGGATCGCGCCGAGTTGCTGGCACATCGCCCAGACATCCTCTGCCAACAGCACGCGCACGCGTTTCATCGGCCCAGCCAGGTAAGGGGCCTCTCATGCTGCGCGCCGGCGCCGGCCTGGGCCACGGAAAAAGAACCGGTATGGCCCAAGTAAAACTACTGTTGCCCGCACGCGCCGCGCCGCACGTTCAGGCGTGCGGCGCGAGCAAGCCTTCCTGCTCCGCGCGCCGTACCAGCTCCAGCGTGCCATGCACGCCCAGCTCTTGCATGATCGCGTACTTGTGCGACTCCACCGTGCGCACCGACACGCCCAGCTCGAACGCAATCTGCTTGGAGCGCAGGCCCTTGGCGACGTATTCGAGCACGCGCTGCTGCTTGTCGGTCAGGCTGCGGCGGCGCCGGTGCGAGGTGGCGATGGCGTTGGCCGCCAGCGTCGGGGTGACGTAGGTCTTGCCTTCCAGCACCTGCTGCGCGGCGTAGAGCAGCTCCTCGCCCGCGGAGTTCTTCAGCACATAGCCGCAGCCGCCGGCACAGATTGCGCGCGAAGCCATCTCCGAGTCGGCGTGCATGGTGAGGAAGATGAAGGGCGTCTCGACGCCCGCTTCCTGCGCGCGGCGCATCACGTCGATGCCGGTCATGCCCGGCATGCTGATGTCGGCAATCACCAGGTCCGGTGCTTCGCGGTGGATGGCGGCCAGCAGCGAATCGCCGTCGAAGACCAGCGCGACCACGTCGAAGAATTCCAGCAGCAGACGTTCAACGCCCTGCGCCACCAACAGATGGTCATCGGCCAGCACCAGGCGAGGCCGGGCAGCACGCGATGCTGCGTTAGTCATTCCAGGTGCCATACGCATCTCCTTCAGCTTGGCAGTCCCGCAAGCACCGGTGATGGTTCCTGCCTGATCTCCCCGGAAGCCCGGGTGGTTTCGCCCGCAGACTATCGGCGCGCCGTGAATTCCTCGTGATTTGTGCGTGAATTCTTCACGCCGATTTTTTCGCTGTGACATCGAGCGCACTTTCCAGGTGCATACTTCGCCGGCCATGCCAGATCTACCCCAGGGATGCGGGAGGCGCTGCAGCAATGAGCGAGTTTGAACCGGTCATCCGTGCGCCCGGGCCGCTGGGCAGGCGCATGCCGGGCTCGTGGCGCGACAATTTGGCGCAGGCCGCCTTCGTCGCACTGGTCTGCTTCGCGCTGGAAAGCGTGGCCACATGGCTGTGGGCACGCACGCTGGAACCTCCTGCGTTCTGCGTGGCCTCACCGCTGCTGCTCGCCTGGTGGCTGACACGGCCCGCGCGCGCCTGGCTGGCCGTCCTGCTCGGCGCCATCACCGGCTTGTGGCTGGCGCTGCTTGGCGCTGGCGCGTTTTCAGCCGGCACCGCGTTGCTGCTGGCCCTCGGCGCGCCGCTGCCACCACTGGCCCTGACCTGGTTGGCGCGGTGGCGCGGCGTCCGCGGGTGGCCACCGACCCGCTTCGGCGCGGCAGCGGTCCTGCTTCTCGCCATTGGCGTGGTCGTGCCCCTGCTGCAGCTGCTGTGGGCGGCGCTATGGGACCCCCGCTTCGATCTCGCCCAGCGGGGTGCATTCCTGGAGCCCTTGCTGACCCAGACGGCAGGCTATCTGCTGCTGCTGCCGATTGCCCTGGCCTGGTTGCAACCCGAGCCGCGCGTGCATCGCGGCCATGTCGCGCGCGACTTCGGCGTGGCATTGGCACTTGGCCTGCTGCCGCTGTGGGCGTGGTCGCCTGTTGCCGACGTGGGTCACTGGCCTTCGGCACTGTTGACGCTGTTTGCAACGCCGCTGCTGCTGTGGACGCTGCTGCGCTTCGGCATTGCCGGAGCCTGCGTGGCCTTGCTGGGCTGTGGCGTGGCGGGCGTTGCCTACACCTTGCGTGGTGCCGGTCCGTTCGCGGCATTGCCCGACGCTGCGGCGCTGCTGGCAATGCAGGCCTGGCTCTGCGCGATCGCCTGCGCGTCCTGGCTGATCGCGCTCATGCTGGAGCAACAGCGGCGCGCCGCCCAGCAGCTGCGCGATGCGTACGGCCAGCTCAGCAGCCTCACCGGGCGCATCCTGGTCGTACAGGAACAGGAGCGCACGCGGATCGCGCGCGACCTGCACGACGATATCAACCAGTCCCTGGCCGCGTTGTCCATCCGCCTGAGCTATCTGAAGCGCCAGGTGGGTGCGGCGCAGCGCGAGGCGGTGGCCGAACTCCAGCAGGACCTGCTGAAAGTTTCCAACGACATCCGCAACATTTCCCACGGTCTGCACCCGGCGATGCTGCGCTTCACTGGCCTGGCCAGCGCGCTGTCGGGGTTCTGCCAAGGCCACGCGCAACGCTCGACGCTGCACATCCATTGCAACGTCCAGCCGCCGGACGGGCTCAGCGAGGCCGACGAACTGAGCCTGTTCCGCATCGTGCAGGAGGCGTTGAACAACGTGGAAAAGCACGCGCATGCGCGCGAGGCCTGGGTCGAACTGAACTGCGTGCACGACCAATGCGTGCTGTCGGTGTTAGACGATGGCATCGGCCTGCCTGCGCGCGCATCCGCGCCGGGCTGGGACTGATCAGCATGAGCGAGCGCGCGCGACTGCTGGGCGGACGGCTCACGGCGCAGGCCCGGTCCGGTGGCGGCACTTCGGTGGAAGTGCGTTTCCCCAACCCATCGGGGTCGCGCGAATCTGTGTGGCGGGAGAGTCAGTAGAAATACTGGCTCTACCTAGGCATACCTGCGGTTGTCCGATGCAGCGATGCGCCACACGATGGGCACGCCTTCACTGCCAAGCCACGTCATGCCCTGTGTCCCTCTCCGCGCGCGGCTGTTGCCGTTCGTTGCGCTGTGTTTGCCGGCGCTGGCTTTCGCCCAATCGGCGGGCGGCCAGTCCGCCGAGGACATCTCGCGCAAGCTGGCCGACCCGGGCGCACCGGTGGTGTCGGTGCCGTTTCAGTACAACTATCTGGGTTCGGTCGGCCCCGGCGGCGATTTCCACAACCAGCAATTGAAGGTACAGCCGGTCATTCCCTTCGTCGGCGAGCGCGGCAAGTTCCTGCTGCGCCCGATCCTGCCGGTGGCCTGGAACCAGTACCCGCAGGACCGCAACGGCATCGGCGACCTGTTCGTGCAGGGCTATTACATCCCCACGCCCGGCACGCCCTCGGCCACCGAGTTCGGCTTCGGTGCCGCAGCCCTGCTCGACACTGCCAGCAGCGACAGCCTGGGTTCGGGCAAGTACTCGCTGGGCCCGGCCTTCGTGCTCGTGCACAAGACCCCGAAGTGGACGATGGGGGCATTGGCCAACCATGTCTGGTCGGTGGCCGGCGACGATGACCGCGAGGATGTCAGCAGCACGAGCCTGCAACCCTTCTTCACCCGCACCTTGCCGCACGGGTGGTCGTTGAACTTCACCTCGGAAGCCTCCTACAACTGGAAGGCGAGCTCGGGCAACCGCTGGCTGGTGCCGGCTGGAATGATGGTGTCGAAGGTGGAACGAATCGGACGGCTGCCGGTGAGCTTCGGCGTGGGCGGTTTCTACAACATCGAGCGGCCGGAATACGCCAATCGCTGGACCGCGCGCCTGGTGGTCACGCTCGTCCTGCCGGAGTGAGCGACGCCTTGCGCCGCCGCGCAGCGTGACCGGCGCCACGGGTTGCCGCTAACATCCCTTGCATCGCCTGCCCCCTGGCCGCCCGCCGGGCCGCACGCGCGCCAGCAAAGGGGAAGACATTGGCAACGGCCAGGAAGTCCGCACGCCGCAAGGGCGAAGCCACCACGATCGATGAGGTGGCGCGCCTGGCAGGCGTTTCGCCCATGACGGTTTCGCGCGTGGTGAACGGCAAGGTGCATGTGCGCGAAAGCACGCGCGAGCGGGTGATGCGCGCGGTCAAGCAACTCGGCTACACGCCGAATCTGGCGGCCAGTTCACTGGCCGCGGCGCAGACCACGCGCATTGCCCTGATCTACACCAACCCCAGCGAAGGCTATCTGCGCCAGCTGCTGGTCGGCGCCTTGCGCGGCAGCGCCCGCGCCGCCGCGCAGTTGGTGGTCGATGCCTGGGACGAGGTTGATCCGGCAGCCGAACGCGAAGCCGCACGCGCGTTGGCGCGCAGCGTCGCCGGGGTGATCCTGCCGCCGCCGTTGTGCGAATCGCCGCTGGTGATCGCCGAACTGGTCGAGGCCGGGGTCCCGGTGGTCGCCATTGCCTCGGGCCGCGAGGAAGGTGATATCTCGCGTGTGGGCGTGGACGATTTTCAGGCCAGCCGCGAGATCACCCGCTATCTGGTCGGGCTGGGCCATCGCCGTTTCGGCTTCATCCACGGCCATCCGAACCAGACCGCCAGCGCGCGGCGCTACGAAGGTTTCCGCGCGGCACTGGATGAGGCCGGCATCGCCCTGGACCCGGCCTGGGTGCAGCCCGGCGAGTTCACTTACCGCTCCGGCCTGAAGGCCGCCGAGAAACTGCTGGCGCGGCGCCAGCGCCCCACCGCCATCGTTGCCAGCAACGACGACATGGCCGCGGCCGTGGTCTCGGTCGCGCACCGGCATGGCCTGGACGTGCCGCGCGATCTTTCCGTGGTCGGCTTCGATGACACCTCCGCCGCCACCACCGTGTGGCCCGAGCTGACCACGGTACGCCAGCCCATTGCCGCCATGGCCGACACCGCCGTGGACATCCTGATGCGCCGCATCCGCCGCCAGGACAGCGCGCCGGTGGACAAGGTGCTGGCGCATACGTTGGTCAAGCGGGGGTCGACGGGGCCGTCGATGGGAATGGGGAAAGGGGAATAGGGAATGGGGAGAAGCCGGGAATCGGGAATCGGGAATGGCAAGAGCGGAAAAGCAAAAGGCTGCCTCGAGGGCAGCCTTTTGCTTTGCAGGTGTTGGAGCCTTCAGCGGTGAAGCGGCAGAACACCGCTCTTACCGATTCCCCATTCCCAATTCCCCATTCCCGACACCTCACCCAACCATCTGCTCCAGCTCGCGCCCCTTCGTCTCATACACATACTTGAGCACGAAGAACACGGACAGGAACGCGGCCACGGTGTAGATGCCGTAGGCGCCGGCCAGACCGATGGTGCCGAGCAGGATCGGGAAGGACACGGTGATGGCGAAGTTGGAGGTCCACTGCGCCGCACCCGCCACCGCCAGGCCGGAGCCGCGGATCTGGTTGGGGAACATCTCGCCCAGCATCACCCACATCACCGGGCCCCAGGACATGTTGAAGAACACCACGTAGACGTTGGCCGCCACCAGCGCCAGCGTGCCCATGCCGCCGGCCATCGCCAGCTTGCCGCTGGCGTCGATGGACGCACTGGCAAACGCATAGGTGACCAGGGCCAGCGATACCGCCATGCCGGCCGAGCCGATCCACAGCAGTGGCTTGCGGCCAATGCGGTCGATCAGCACCACCGTCACCAGGCAGGCGCCGATGCTCAGCGCGCCGGACAGCACGTTGATCAGCAGGGCGTCGTTCTCCGAGAAGCCCACCGCCTGCCACAGCACCGCGCCGTAATAGAACACCACGTTGATGCCGACCAGCTGCTGGAACACCGCCAGGCCCACGCCAATCCACACGATGGGGCGAATCTTGCCGGTGTGCTTGTTGACCAGGTCCTTCAGGCTCGGGCGGTGGTGGTCCTCGGCCAGCGAATCACCGATTTCGACCAGCTTGGTGCGGGCCTCGGCCGCGCCATACAGGCGGGTGAGCACGGCCAGGGCTTCGTCGCGACGGCCCTTGACCACCAGATAGCGCGGGCTTTCCGGAATGGTCAGCAGCAGCACCAGGAACACCGCCGACGGAATGGCCTGCATCCAGAACATCCAGCGCCACGCTTCCTGCCCCAGCCACAGCGCCTCGGTGGAAGCACCGGCCGCGCGCGCCAGCAGGAAGTTGCTGAGGAACGCACAGAACAGGCCGCTGATGATCGCGATCTGCTGCACCGTGGCCAGGCGCCCGCGATAGCGGGCCGAGGCCACTTCGGCGATATAGGCCGGCGACATCACGCTCGCCGCGCCTACCGCGAAGCCGCCCATCACCCGGGCGAACACGAACACCGCCGAGCTGTGCGCCAGGCCGGCACCAATGGCCGACAGCAGGAACAGCACCGCGGCGATGATCAGCACCGCGCGGCGGCCCCAGCGGTCGGCCAGGCGACCGGCGAAGAACGCGCCGATCGCGCAGCCCAGCAGCATCGAGGCGACCTCGAAGCCGATCCCGGCCGAAGACGACTGGAAGGTCTGCTTGAGGCCGTCGACGGTGCCATTGATGACGCCACTGTCGAACCCGAACAGGAAGCCGCCAATGGTGGCGACGCAGCTGATCAGGATGATGAAGCGGGTGTTTTCGCCGGCGCTGGCGCCGGCCTCTAGCGAAACACTGGACATGGGTTCACCCAACAGTCGGAGGTCGGTGTGCGAGCGGCCGGCTCAGCGGATCAGATACTGGTTGAGCAGGTTCTCGTACGCTTCCTGGCGGCCGCTGATCTGCTTCGGTTCGCCAGCCTTGGCAGCATAAGCGGCCAGATCGGCCAAGCCCAGCTTGCCCTGCGCGAAGTCCTGGCCGGCGCCGGCGTCGAAGCTGGCGTAGCGCTCCTTGCGCCAGGTCTCCAGCGGCGAGGCGGTCAGCAGCGCGTGCGCCACTTCCAGGCCGCGCGCGAACGCGTCCATGCCGCCGATGTGCGCCAGGAACAGGTCCTGCGGATCGGAGGACTCGCGGCGCACCTTGGCATCGAAGTTCAGGCCGCCCGGCTGCAGGCCACCCTGGCGCAGCACCACGAGCATGGCGCCGACGGTGTCGTACAGGTCGGTCGGGAACTGGTCGGTGTCCCAGCCGTTCTGCGGGTTGCCGCGGTTGGCGTCGATCGAGCCGAGCATGCCGGCGTCCGAAGCCACCTGCAGGTCGTGCTCGAAGGTGTGGCCGGACAGGGTGGCGTGGTTGGCTTCGATGTTGAGCTTGAAGTCCTTGTCCAGGCCGTGCTGGCGCAGGAAGCCGACGACGGTGGCGCTGTCGAAGTCGTACTGGTGCTTCATCGGCTCCATCGGCTTGGGCTCGATCAGGAAGTTGCCCTTGAAGCCGATGCTGCGGCCGTAGTCGCGCGCGGCGGTGAGGAAACGCGCCATGTGTTCCTGCTCGCGCTTCATCTGCGTATTGATCAGCGACGCATAGCCTTCGCGGCCGCCCCAGAACACGTAGCCTTCGCCGCCGAGTTCGACAGTGGCTTCCAGCGCGGCCTTGACCTGCACGCCGGCGCGGGCGACGACGTTGAAGTCCGGGTTGGTCGAAGCACCGTTCATGTAGCGCGGGTGCGAGAACAGGTTGGCCGTGCCCCACAGCAGCTTCATGCCGGTGTCGGCCTGGCGCTGCTTGGCGATACCCACCATGTGCTTGAGGTTCTTCTCGTAGGTGCCGATGTCTTCGGCATCCGGCGACAGGTCGATGTCATGAAAGCACCAGAACGGCGCGCCGAGCTTGGTGAAGAACTCGAACGCGGCATCGGCCTTGGCTTCGGCGCGCTTGAGCGCGTCGCTGCCGGCGTCCCAGGAGTAGTTGCGGGTGCCCGGGCCGAACGGATCGGCGCCGTTGCCGCAGAAGCTGTGCCAGTAGCACACCGCGAAGCGCAGGTGCTCGGCCATGGTCTTGTCGCCGATCTTCTTGTTGGCGTCGTAGACCTTGAACGACAGCGGGTTGTCCGAGTCGCGGCCCTCGAAGGGGATGCGGCCGATGCCGGGGAAGTGTTCCTTGGCGCCAATGAAGGGCTGGGTGCTCATGTTCGTTACCTGTGCTGGAGAGTGGACGGAGATCAGGCGGCGTACAGCGGCCGCACGGCGGAGAGGTGGTCGAGAAAGCGGCGGTAGGCCTTGGCATAGGCAGCGTGGCGCGCGGCGTCGGGCCGGGCGCCCAGCGCCGGATCGTTGCCGAGGTGGGCCGACACCAGCTGCGCCAGCGGGGTGTTGTCGCCCTGCGCCAGTTGCAGCGCCCACAGCGCCTGCAGCGCCGCGCCAAAAGCGGCACCTTCGGCCTGGTTCGGCACCTGGACGGGCAAGTTGAAGATGTCGGCCACCATCTGCCGCCATGCCGCGCTGTTGCTGCCGCCGCCGGTGAGAACAATGGCGTCGAAATGCATGCCGGCGGCGACGAAGGCGTCGTAACCGTACTTCAGGCTGAAGGTGGCCCCTTCCATCGCCGCGCGGTAGAGGTTGGCCTCGTTGAGGTTGAGCATGTCCATGCCGGCGAGCACGCCCTTGCCCAGCGGCAGGTCCGGGGTGCGTTCACCGTTGAGGAAGGGCAGCAGGGTCAGGCCCGCGGCGCCGGGCTCGCTGGCGGCGATGCGCGCATCGCCCTCGCGCGAGCTGAAGCCGAACAGGCGCGCGATCGACTCGGTCGCCACGGTGCAGTTCATCGTGCAGATCAGCGGCAGCCAGCCACCGGAGGACGAGCAGAACGCGGCCCAGGCGCCGGCCGGGTCGACGACCGGGCTGTCCGAATAAGCGAACAGCGTGCCCGAGGTGCCCAGGCTCATCGACAGCTTGCCCGGCACCACCGCGCCGGTGCCGAACGCGGCCATCATGTTGTCGCCACCGCCAGCGGCCACGACGGCATCGCGCGGCAGGCCGAGTTCGTCGGCGATGCCGGCGGCAATGGCGAAGGTGGCGCCGGCCTCGACCAGCGGCGGCAGGCACGGCGTGAGGTCGCGCTGCGGGTCGGTGGCATGCAGCAGTTCCTTCGACCAGCTGAGCGTGCGCACATCGAGCCAACCGGTGCCGGAAGCATCGCCGTACTCGCAGAAGTACTGGCCGGTGAGCCAGAAGTTGAGGTAGTCGTGCGGCAGCAGAATCTTCGCCAGCTTGGCGTAAACCTGCGGCCGGTGCTTGCGCGTCCACGGCAGCTTGGAGGCGGTGTAGCCGGCCAGGATCGGGTTGCCGGCCAGCTCGATGCAGCGCGCCGCACCGCCGACCGCGTCCATGATCTCGCCGCACTCGGCGCTGGTGCTGGTGTCGCACCACAGCTTGGCCGGGGCCAGCACCTGACCGTCGGCATCCACCGGCACGAAACCGTGCTGCTGGCCCGACACGGCCAGCGCGGCGATCTGCGCGCGCAGCGCCGGATCGATGCGCGAGAAACAACTGCGTACCGCGTCCACCCACGATGCGGCCTCCTGTTCGCGGCTGCCATCCTCGCCGCTGATCAGTTCCAGCGCCGCACTGGCCGAGGCCACGAGCTGCCGCGACTGCGGGTCGTACACCACCACCTTGATGCTTTGGGTACCGGCATCGATGCCCGCGACCAGCTTCATTCCCACGCTCCTGACTTGCTTGTTGACGGCTGTGATGTGCGGAAGCGACCGGCGCAGGTCCGTTAGCGCTAACAGATTTCCTGGAAGCAAAACGGCCGGGCGGCCGTTGGCGGGGAAAACTGAATGCAGGCGGTGGCTTTGCCGGTGCGCGAGGCACCGGGGCCGCACTGTAGCAAGCCCTTTGGTGGTTGCCATGTTGCGCTGCGCCATGGGGATGAACGGCGCTGCTGGCCTTTGGCCTCAATGGCCTCAATGGCCTCAATGGCCCTCAATGGTCTCGATGGCTTTGATGGCCTCGCGGCCTCGCGGCTCCCTGGCTTCCTGTAGGAGCGGCTTCAGCCGCGACCGGAAATCGCCTGGTCGCGGCTGAAGCCGCTCCTACAGGGCGTACATCAGGCTCCCCATCAGGCATTCAACCCGCCTTGCCTGACGCCTCCGCCACACGCACCGCATCCCCGGTGGCAATCCCATCCGGGGGACTGTCGATGACGCGCTCGTCAGCCTTCAGACCGTCGGCAAACTCCACCACATTGCCCAGGTCGCGGCTGATGTGCACCTCGCGCAGCTGCACCTTGTCATGCGCATCCACCACCGCCAGGCGTACGCCGTCCTTGCCGACGATCAGCGCGCTGGGCGGCAACCCCAGCGTATTGCCGGCGTTGGGCTGATCGAAACGCACCGTGGCATACGCACCCGGCAACAGTTCGCCGTCGGCATTGTCCACCGCCAGCTGCACCAGCATCGCACCCGAACCGGTATCGATCGCCTGCGCCAGCGACTGCACGGTGGCGTCATAGGTCTTGCCCGGACGCTCGGGCACCACCAGCTGCGCGTGCACGCCGGGCCGGATCGCCGCGACCTGGCGCTGCGGCACGCTGACGTACACACGCAGGCGGCTGAGATCGGAGACCACGAACAACTCGCTGCCGGCGCTGCTGCCAGTATTGATCAGCGCGCCAACATCGGTATTGCGGGCCGTGACCACGCCATCAAACGGCGCCACGAGCTGCTTGTAGCGGGCCAGGGTCTGCGCACGCGCGACGTTGGCGCCCAGTGCCTGCGCGGTGGCCGCGCGCGACTGGCTGGTGGCTGCGCGCTCCTCGGCGTCCTGGCGCGAGACCAGGCGTGTGCTCACCAGCTGCTGCCAGCGCTCGGCCGAGGCCTTGGCAATCGCCGCATCGCTGCGCGCACTGGCGAGTTCGGCCTGGGCCTGGCTCAGTTCCTGGTCCAGGTCGGGGGTTTCGATTTCCGCCAGCACCTGGCCTGCCTTCACCGGCTGACCGATGTCCACGTTCCAGCGCTTGAGATAGCCACTGACGCGCGCGTAGATCGGCGCGCGCGACCAGGCTTCAACGCGGCCAGGCAATTCCAGCGCATCGACCGGCACCGGCGTGGGCCTGACCACCGCCACGGTCGGCACGCTGCGCGCCTGCGCGCGGGCTTCGAGCTGGTGCGCACGCGAGGCGCGCAGCAACAGGCCTGCGGCCACGGCGGCGATGACCAGCACGCCAGCAATGAGCAGCGGCGCGCGGCGGGACTTGCGGGGGGTGGGAGCGGGCTGTGACATGTCAGGAAACTCCGGCCGCCGGCTGCGGCGACGCGAGAACGGTTCGACGGGACGTGCGCCCATGCACCACGCTGAACAGCACGGGCACGAACACCAGGGTGGCGAAGGTGGCGCAGATCAGGCCACCGATGACGGCGCGGCCCAACGGCGCGTTCTGCTCGCCGCCCTCGCCCATGCCCAGCGCCATCGGCAGCATGCCGATGATCATCGCCAGCGCGGTCATCAGTACCGGGCGGAAGCGCACAAAGCCGGCCTCCAGCGCGGCGGCGTGCGCGTCGCCGAGCACGGCCAGGCGTTCGCGCGCGAAGCTCACCACCAGCACGCTGTTGGCGGTGGCCACGCCCATGCACATGATCGCGCCGGTCAGGGCTGGCACCGACAGCGTGGTGTCGGTAAGGAACAGCATCCAGACAATGCCGGCCAGCGCCGCCGACAGCGCCGACACGATCACCGCCGGGTCCAGCCAGGACTGGAAGTTGACCACGATCAGGAGGTAGATCAGCACGATCGCGCCGAGCAGGCCGAACAGCAGGCCGGAGAACGCCTTGTTCATGGTCTGCACCTGGCCCATCAGCTCGACATGCGCGCCCTTGGGCACTTGATCGGCGGTCTCGGCCAGCAGCTTGCGGATGTCGGCGGCCACGGCGGCCAGGTCGCGGTCCTCGGTGGCGGCATGGATCTGCACCATCGGCTGGATGTTGTACTGGCTGACCAGCGCCGCGGCGGTGGTGCGGGTCAGCTGCGCCACGCCGCCAAGGGTTGTTTCAGCGGGGCGGGTGCCGTTGCCGACTGGCAGGTTCTGCAGCGCGGCCAGCGAATCCAGCTCGCGCTGCGGAGTCTGCATCACGATCGAATAGGTCACGCCATTGGCCGGGTTGAGCCAGTAGGTCGGCGCGACCTGGCTGCTGCCGGCGAGGTTGACCACCAGCGAGTTGGTGACATCGCGCGTGGTCAGGCCCAGCTGCTGCGCCTGGGTGCGGTCCAGGTCGACCTGGAAGCGCGGCGCGCGCTGCGACTGCTGGATGCGCGCATCGGCCACGCCGGGAATTGCCCGGATCTTCTTCAGCAGCGTCTGCGCATAGGCATAGCCGCCGTCGAGGTTGCCGCCGCGGATCTGGATGTCGATCGGCGCCGGCGCGCCGAAGTTGAGAATCTGGCTGACGATATCCGCGGGCGGGAATGAAAACGTGGTGTCCGGGAAACGCTGCGGCAGCACATCGCGCAGCTGGCGCACGTAGTCGGCGGTGGGCGCATGGCCTTCGCGCAGGGCGATCTGGAAGTCACCATCCTGCGGGCCCATCACGCCGGTGTTGTTGTAGGTAAGGTTGATGGAGCTGGGCGGCAGGCCGATGTTGTCGACCATGGTCTCGATCTCGCTGGCCGGGATGACCTCGCGGATCGCGCGTTCGATCTGCGCAAAGCGCGCGGCGGTTTCCTCCACGCGGGTGCCCACCGGCACACGCACGTGCATCAGCACCTGGCCCGAGTCCACCGCGGGGAAGAAGTTCGCGCCCAGGAACGGCACCAGCGCGAACGACAGCACCACCGCCACGGCGAAGCCGGCAATGAAGCGGCCGCGGTTGGCCAGCGCGGCAGCCAGCAGGTTGCGATAGCCGGCGCGGAAGTTCTCGAAGCGCGCCTCGAAACCGCGCTGGAAGCGCACCAGCGGGTTGCGCGCGGGCGGCAGCGCGCTGTTGTTGCCGTGCAGGTCGGTATGCGCCGCGTGCGGCCGCAACAGATACATCGCCATCGTCGGCACCAGCGTGCGCGAGAGGATGAACGAGCACACCATGGCGAAGATCACCGCTTCGGCCATCGGCACGAACAGGTAGCGCGAGACACCTTCGAGGAAGAACATCGGCACGAAGGCAATGCAGATGCACAGCAGCGAGACGAAGGCCGGCGCGACGATCTGCTGGGCGCCGTCGAGAATCGCCGTCTCCACGTCCTTGCCGTGTTCCAGGTGCCAGTTGACGTTCTCGATGGTGACCGTGGCATCGTCCACCAGGATGCCGATGGCCAGGGCCAGGCCGCCCAGGGTCATCAGGTTCAGCGTCTGCCCGATCGCCGACAGGGCGATGATCGAGCCCAGGATCGACAGCGGGATCGAGATGGCGATGATCACCGTCGAGCGCCAGCTGCCCAGGAACAGCAGGATCATGATGCTGGTCAGCACCGCGGCGATGGCGCCTTCCAGCACCACGCCCTTGATCGCCGCGCGCACGAACAGCGACTGGTCGTTGATCGGCACCACCTTCAGCGCCTCGGGCAGCCCGGCCTTGATCTCCTCCAGCTTGGCGCGGATGCCATCGACAATCGCCAGGGTCGAGGCGCGCCCGTTCTTGAGCGTGGACATCAGCACCGAGCGGCCGCCATCGACATGGACGATGTTGGTCTGCGGCGAGTTGCCATCGTGCACGTCGGCCACGTCACGCAGGTAGATGGTGGCGCCGTCCACCACCTTGACCGGAATCCGGCCAAGGTCGGCAATGGCCGAAGGCGCGCTGTTGAGCTGCAAGGTGTATTCGAAGTTGTCGATCTTCTGCGTGCCGATCGGCGTGAGCACGTTCTGCGCGGCCAGCGCGTTGGCGATGTCCTGCGCCGACAGCCCGCGCGCCTGCAAGGCCTCCGGGCGCACGTCGATCTGCACCAGGCGCTGCTTGCCGCCATAAGGCAGCGGCAGCACCGCGCCAGGCACGGTGATGAGCTGGGTGCGGACCGAATTGGTGGCGATGTCCGACAGCGTCTGCTCGCTCAGGCCCTTGCCCGATAGCGCCAGCTGCAGGATCGGCACGGTGGCCGCGTTGTAGTTGAGGATCACCGGCGGCTGGATGCCAGCCGGCATCTGCCGCAACGCCAGCTGCGAGGAAGCGGTGATCTGCGCGTTGGCTACCGCGATGTCCACACCCGGCTGGAAGTACACCTTGATGACGCTGATGCCCGGGTAGGTGTTGGCCTCGATGTGCTCCACGTCGTTGACGGTGGTGCTGAGCAGGCGCTGGAACTGCGAGGACACACGCCCGGCCATTTCATCCGGCGGCAGGCCGGTATAGCTCCAGGCCACGGCGATGACCGGGATGTCGATCTGCGGAAAGATGTCGGTAGGCGTGCGCAGCGCGGCGAGCACGCCACCAATCAGGATCAGCACCGCCATCACCACGAAGGTATAGGGCCGCCGCAAGGCGACCCGCACGGCTTGCATCAGCATGGGCGAGCCCCGCGAAGGACACAGCCGGGCACGGGCGGGCAAGGCGCGGATTGGACGGGCATGGGGGAGCGGCTCTGCATGCCTGCCGTCACCCGGGCGGGCGACAGCAGGGCGGTGGGGGTCATGCACACAAGTACGCCTGCGCCGGGGGCAATTCCCGTCCTGAAAGTCATGGGCCGCCGCACGCCAGCACCACAGGCCAGACCCGGCAAACCGCGCCAGGCCTCTCGCGCAAAGCTCGGCGCGCGCTGTTGCGCAGCTGGCCCGCAGCGTTCCGCGCACGTCGCGGTGCACGGCTGCCTCGTGCATGGCCAAGCCGCTCCGGTACAGTGGCCTCCCTCGCTGTCCTCCCGCTGCCGCTCCGCCATGTCCATCGTCCTGACGCCCTTCGCCCGCACCCGCCTGTTCCCGCGCGAGGCGCGCCGCAATACCGTGCAGGACTGCACCCCGGAGCAGTTCGAGGCCCACCTCAATGCCGAGGCGCCGCTGAAGGTGCTGCCAGGCTATGCGTCGTTCTGCCAGCTGCATGTGCACCGCAACTGGACTTCCACGCGCTGCCTCACCGTGCCCATCACCGACGCCAACCGCCACCAGCTGCATTCGGCCTACGAGGCGCGCAGCCGCCAGGAGTTGCCGGTGCTGGTGCGCTGGTTTGAAGGCGTGCTGGCGCCGGTGGCCAACTACCTGCTGCCCATCCTCTACAGCCGCGAACAGCTGGCGCGCGAAGGCACGCCGATCGAGGCGGACTGGGGCATCGTCGGCTGCCTGTACACCGCCGAGCCGGAGGAAATCCCGATGGCGCCGATCACGATGATGCGCAACGCGCTGGGCGTGGACGAAGGCGGCTCAGGCGTGCCGATCGACCGCGCCGCCTACCGGCGCAGCGTCGAGTTCTGGGAACGCAACGCCAACTGGCGGCCTTGAGGCGGCTTCGGTACCGCCTCAGGCCAGCATCTGCCGCACCGTGTGCAGCAGTTCGTCGACGCTGAAAGGCTTGGGCAGCAGGGCCATGCCGTGGTCGAGGAATTCCTGGCGCTCGGTCGCGCCCTCGGTATAGCCGGTGACGAACAGCACCGGCAGCTCAGGGCGCAGCTCGCGCGCGGCATCGGCCAGCGCGCGGCCGTTCATGCCCGGCAGGCCGACGTCGGAGAGCAGCAGCGCGATGTCGCCATCACTGCGCAGTTCGTACAAGGCATCCTGTGCGTTGCCGGCATCGACGACCTGATAGCCGGCCTCCATCAGCACCTCGCGCAGCATCAGCCGCACCACGTCGGTGTCGTCCACCAGCAGGATGCGCTCGGCATGTCCGCGCGGCACATCCAGCGCGCGCGGCGCCGGCGCCGGCTCGGCGACGCCGCCGCGCGGCAGCAGCAGTTCCACCTCGGTGCCATGGCCGGGCTCGCTGAAGATGCGGGCCATGCCGCCGGACTGCCGGGCAAAGCCGTAGGTCATCGACAGGCCCAGGCCAGTGCCCTCGCCCTGCGGCTTGGTGGTGAAGAACGGCTCGAACACCTTGGCCAGCACGTCGGCGGCAATGCCGGCGCCGTTGTCGATGACCTTGATGCTGATGTAGTCGCCATCGGCGATGTCCGGTTCACGCACGCAGCGCACCGCCTCGCCGCGGATACGGATCGCGCCTTCGCCGTCGAGGGCGTCGCGGGCATTGATCACCAGGTTGAGGACCACGTTCTCGAACTGGTTGGGGTCGGCTACCGCGACCAGCGGCTGCTCGCCGAGTTCAAACTCCAGGCCGATGTTTTCGCCGATCGAGCGGCGCAGCAGGTCCTCCAGCGAACGGATCAGCTCGCCGACCTCGAACGCCTGCGGGTCCAGCGGCTGCTTGCGGGCGAAGGCGAGCATGCGCTGGGTCAGCGCCGCGGCACGGTGCGCCGAGCCGACCGCGATCTCGGTGTAGCGCGGCACCTTGTCCAGGCGACCGCTTTCCACCGCCAGCGCGATCATGTCCAGGCCGGAGATGATGCTGGTCAGCAGGTTGTTGAAATCATGCGCGATGCCGCCGGTGAGCTTGCCCAGCGCGTCCATCTTCTGCGCCTGCATCAGCTCGATCTCGGTGCGCTCGCGCTCGGCGATCTGGTGCGCCAGCTCGGTGTTGGCGCTGTGCAGTTCCTGGCGGTGCGCGCGCTCGCGCTGGTGGTGCTCGGTCACGTCCTCGATGAACAGCAGGCCCAGGTCGGGCTCGCGGTAGGGAGTCAGGCGCCACTCGGTCATGCGCGGACCGGCCGGCGTTTGCAGCAGGAAGGTGCCATTCCAGCGCGTACGCCTGGCCAGCGCATCGCGCAGCGCCTGCAGCATCGCCGGCTGGTCGCCAAAGCGCGAGGCAATCATCGTCTGCTCGCTGCCACTGCCCAGCAGCTTGGCGAAGGCGGCGTTGGCGTCGTGCACCAGCAGCTGCGCGTCGACCACCGCGATCGGCGCGCCGATGTTCTCGAAGATGTCGCGAAAGCGCGCCTCGCTGGCGCGCAGCGCTTCCTCGGTGCGGCGCACGCGCAGCAGGGTGCGCAGCGTGGCCAGCAGTACGTCCGGGTCCACCGGGTGGATCAGGTAGGCGTCAGCGCCGGCATCCAGGCCGGTGATCATGTCGCCGGTGGCGATGGACGCGGCCGACACATGCACCACCGGCAGCAGGCGTGTGCGCGCATCGGCGCGCAACTGCCGCACCACGTCAAAGCCGCTCATGTCCGGCAGGTTCACGTCGAGCACCACCGCGGCAAAGTCCTGCGCCCGCGCCAGGGCCAGGCCGGCGCTGCCAGTGCCGGCCTCTTCCACCTGGAAGCGGTGGTGTTCGAGCACGCGCCGCACCGAATAGCGGGTGGCGGCATTGTCATCGACCACCAGGATGCGGTTGGGGTCAGGCATTGGTCGTTCCTTCGGCCAGCTTCAACGGCAGCACCACGAAAAACTCCGAGCCCTGCCCGACCACACTGTGCACGCCGACGCGGCCGCCGAGCAGTTCGGCAAAGCGCTTGCACAGGGACAGGCCCAGGCCGGTACCGCGCAGGCGCTTCTGCAGCGGGCCGTCGACCTGCACGAAATCCTCGAACAAGGCCTGTTGCAGCTCCTGCGGGATGCCGATACCGGTGTCGCGGACCGAGAAGCGCACTTCGCCCTCGCCTTCCGGCCGCGCCGATACGCGCACGTGTCCGTTGGGGGTGAACTTCAGCGCGTTGGAAATGAAGTTGCGCAGGATCTGCGCCAGCTTCTTGTCGTCGGTATAGAGCATCGGCAGCGGCGGCGGGTCCTCGAACACCAGGTCGACCTGGTTGCCGTCCACCAGCGGCCGGAACATGCCACGCAGCGCCGAGAACAGATCCATCAGGTCGAACCAGGCCGGCGAGATGCTGATGCGCCCGGCCTCGATCTTCGCCAGGTCGAGCAGGTCGTCCACCATCTCGCGCAGCTCCAGCGCCGCGCTGCTGACAAAGCGCACCTGCTTGCGTTGCTCGTCGCTGAGCGGCCCGTCCATGCCGTCGTCCAGCAGCCGGGTCATGCTCAGGATCGAGCCCAGCGGGGTGCGGAATTCATGGCTCATGTACGACAGGAAGCGGCTCTTGAGTTCGGAGACCTCGCGCAGCTGTTCGGCCTGCTGGTCCAGTTCGGCGTACAGCGCCAGCACGCCCTGGTTGGTCTCATCCAGTTCGGCGCGCAGCGCGGCGTTCTCGGCGCGCAGGGCGGCCAGCGCCGGGTCGAGATTGTCGGTGGTTTCCATTACGCCGCTCCCAGGCGGACGACGACGACGCTGGCGTCGTCGCGGCCGCGATCGTAGTCCCGTTGCAGCAGCGCGGCGATTACCGCCGGGTGGCGCTGGAACAGGCCGGGGTAATCCCGAAGGTTCCAGCGTGCCTGCAGGCCATCGCTGTGCATCACCAGCAGGTTGCCCGGCTGGGTGTGAAGATCGAATGCGTGAATCTTGCGGTACTGCACGCCGACGATGCCCGGGTGCGAGGCCAGCCCGCGCGACCCGGACGGATCGATGACGCTGGCCGCGATGTTGCCGATGCCGGCGAATTCGAGGCGGCCGCTGGCGGCGTCCACGCAGGCAACCGCCGCCGCGCCACCGCGGGTGCCGGCCATGCCGGCGTGCAGGCGCGCGACCACCGTGGCCGCGGGCACGGTGCCAGCCGCGGCGGCCGCCGCGGTGCCGGCTTGCGCGGCCTCGGTGGCGGCCAGGCCGTGGCCGAGGCCATCGATCAGGGTCACTGCCAGGCGCCGGCCTTCGCTGCTGAGGTGCCAGGCGTCGCCGCAGGAGACTTCGTGCCGCATCGGCAGGCGCAGTGCACCATAAGGCAGGTCCACCGCCGCGTCGGCCTTGCCGGCATACAGCCGCGCCAGCACCACCGCGCCACGAGTGTCGGACCAGGCATCGAGCACCTGCGCCTGGCGCTGGACCGCGCCCAGGCCCATGCCGGTGGTGCCACCGGTCGAATAGCCGTCCGGCAGGCACTGCGAGAGCACGAAGCCGGGGCCGCGATCGACCGCGCACAACTCCACGCCCAGCGCACCGCGGCCGCCCACCAGCGACAGATACATCGTGCCGCCGTTGCCATGGCGCAGGATGTTGGTGGCCAGTTCGGTGGCGGCAAGGCCGACCCGTCCGGCGTCGAGCTCGTCGAAACCGCAGTGGTCAGCCAGCGCCAGGGCTTCGCGCCTGGCCTGGCCGACCTGGGTGACTTCCTCGACCAGCACGCGACGCGTTACCTGGCCGCTGAAGTTCACGTCCATTTGCAGATCGTGACGCGCGTGCCCTTGCCGGGCGCACTGTCCAGTTCAAATTCGTCCACGAGACGGCGCGAGCCGGACAGTCCCAGGCCCATGCCCTTGCCCGAGGTCCAGCCATCGGTCAGCGCCTGCTCGACATCGGCGATGCCCGGGCCCTGGTCCTCGAACACCAGGCGCACGCCACGGCGCAGACCATTGCTGATGGTTTCCCAGTGCATTTGCCCGCCACCGCCATAGATCACGGCGTTGCGCGCCAGTTCGCTGGCGGCGGTGACCAGCTTGGTCTGGTCGACCAGGCGCAGGCCGCAGGCCACGGCCACCTGGCGCACGGCCTGCCGGGCCAGCACGACATCCTGTTCGGTGCGGATCGGCTGCACGCCACTGCTCGCGGTCATGAGGCGGTATCGGCCCGCAGCAGCTTCATGCCGCGCTCGACGTTGAGCGCGGTGCGCACGCCGGTGAGGTTGAGGCCCAGTTCGACCAGGGTGATCGCCACCGCCGGCTGCATGCCCACCACCACCGTATGCGCGTCCATGATGCGGGCCAGCGCGGAAATGGTCGCGATCATGCGGCCAATGAAGGAATCGACGATGTCCAGCGCGGAGATGTCGATGAGCACGCCGCGCGCCGAGGTACTGCGAATCTTCTCAGTGAGGTCGTCCTGCAAGGTCAGCGCCAGCTGGTCATGCATATCCACCTGGATCGTCACCAGGAGCAGGTCACCCATTCTCAGGATCGGGATACGTTCCATCAGGCGGCCTGGACCACCGTCAGGCCGGTGCGCTTGAGCGCCAGCGCCAATGCGTCGGCCAGGTTGGCCTTGGTCACGATGCCTTGCAGGTCCAGGCCCAGGTGCACGATGGTCTGCGCGATCTGCGGGCGCACGCCGCTGATGATGGCATCGGCGCCCATCAGGCGGATGGCGGTGACGGTCTTGAGCAGGTGCTGGGCCACCAGGGTGTCCACGGTGGGCACGCCGGTGATGTCGATGATGGCGATTTCCGAGCCGGTATCGACAATGCGCTGCAGCAGCGATTCCATCACCACCTGGGTGCGCTGCGAATCGAGCGTGCCGATCATCGGCAGCGCCAGCACGCCTTCCCACAGCTTCACCACCGGCGTGGACAGCTCCAGCATTTCTTCCTGCTGGCGCTGGATCACGTCCTCGCGGGTCTTCTGGAACGCCTTGACGGTGTGCAGGCCGAGCAGGTCCAGCAGCTCGGACAGCAGCCACATCTGCTCGCCCAGGTCCTTGGGCGAATCGGCGAAGGCCTGCTGCACCAGATCGAACAGCGGGCGTTTGAGGGAGAAGATGAAAAGCGCGGTTTCCGAGGAGCTGAAGCCGCGCAGCACGCGGTCACGCGAGAGGTCTTCGAGGAAGTGGCGGATGTCCTGCCACTGGCTGCCTTCCAGGTTGTTGATCTCGCTGTTCATTGCCACCTGGAACAGGCGCCAGAACTCCTTGACCTGGGTATCGAGCTCGCGCTGCGAAACGCGGGCATCCTGGGCCGCACCGGTGCTGGCAAGGCTGCTGTTCCAGCTGGCAAGCGCCTGCTGTTCGTGGGCACGAATGAAGTCGGTGGTGCGCTGCTGCAAGGCCGCCATGAGGGATCCTGTGTGGGGGAATGAGCGCCGGCAACCTGCACGCGCGCAGGTTCGCGGAAGAAAATGACGGTTGAGGTTAATGCAAACGAGGCAGCGCAGCCACAGACGGCGGCAGGTGCCGCGCGGTGTCCGGGGGAGATCCGTAAGCATTCAGAAAAAGTCACGCGGGTGATGCACACCCTGCAACATCCGCGCGCGGGGCTTGAGCCGCCGCCCGGGAGTCGCTAGAATCGCCGGCCCGGGAGCACAGCGCTCGCTGTTGTTTCCGGCGGTATCCAGTCCGTCGCGGACATGCGATAATCGCCAAGCTGTCCATTGCCCCGTCGCCAAGTGGTAAGGCATCTGACTCTGACTCAGACATTCGGTGGTTCGAATCCATCCGGGGCAGCCAAATCCAGAAAGGCCCGATCGTAGATCGGGCCTTTCTTTTTGCCCGCGATCCGGCAATCGCCAGACCCCAGACGACAAAAGCCCGGCCAAGGCCGGGCTTCTGCAAGGCGGGTCCGAAGACCCGCCACTCCAGCGCGATGGATCAGCGCTTGGAGAACTGGGTGGCGCGGCGAGCCTTGTGCAGGCCGACCTTCTTGCGCTCGACCTCGCGGGCGTCGCGGGTCATGAAGCCGGCCTTGCGCAGCTCGGACTTCAGGGTTTCGTCGTACTCCACCAGCGCGCGGGCGATGCCCAGGCGGATGGCGCCGGCCTGGCCGGTGGTGCCGCCGCCAGCGGCGGTCACGACGATGTCGAAGCTTTCGGTGTTCTTGGTCAGCTCCAGCGGCTGGCGCACGATCATGCGCGCGGTCTCACGGCCGAAGAACTCGTCCAGCGGACGGTCGTTGACGGTGATGTTGCCGGTGCCCTTGCGCAGGAACACGCGGGCGGTGGAGGACTTGCGACGGCCAGTGCCGTAGTTCTGAGTGATAGCCATGATTAGATGTCCAGGACCTGCGGCTGCTGGGCGGCGTGCGGATGGTTCGGGCCGGCGTAAACCTTGAGCTTGCGGTACATGTCGCGGCCCAGCGGGCCCTTCGGCAGCATGCCCTTGACGGCGATTTCGATCACGCGCTCCGGGTGGCGCTCCAGCGCCTGGGCCAGGCTCTCGGTCTTCAGGTTGCCGATGTAGCCGGTGAAGCGGTGATACATCTTGTCCTGCAGCTTCTTGCCGGTCACCGCGATCTTCTCGGCGTTGATGACGACCAGGTAGTCGCCGGTATCAACGTGCGGGGTGTAGACGGGCTTGTGCTTGCCACGCAGGCGGCGGGCCAGTTCGGAAGCGAGACGGCCAAGCGTCTTGCCGGAAGCGTCAACGAGGTACCAGTCGCGTTGGACGGTCTCGGACTTTGCGGTGAACGTAGTCATGAGAGAACTCTAGGTTGGTGTTGTCGGGCTGATTCCGGCGGGCCGGAACTTTGCCGCGCGTTGTTGTGGCGCACGAGGGCGACACGAAAGAGGCGGGATTGTACCGGCCAGCTGGCCGCGGCGCAAGGCCAGGCTGCGCGCGGGTTGGCAGGGGCGGCGGCCGGAGGGAGAATCGGCCCATGAACGACATTTCTGCTTCCCGCAGCGGCGACCAGCGCCGGCACAGCCTCGTTGATCGCCTGTTGCTGGAGGCGCAGCGCGGGCTGGAGACGGTGTTCGGCGAGCCGCCGGCGCAGCGCCCCAACCCGGCGGGGAAGACCCCGGAAGTGCCGCTGGATGCGGCGGAGCGGCGGCATTCGGCGGGGCTGATGCGGATCAACCACGTTGGCGAGGTCTGCGCGCAAGGGCTGTACTTCGGGCAGGCAGCGGTGGCGCGGGATGGCCAAACGCGGGCGCATCTGCTGGCGGCGGCGCAGGAGGAGACCGACCACCTGTCGTGGTGCGCGGATCGCTTGCGTGAGCTGGACAGCCGGCCGAGCGTGTTCAACCCGCTCTGGTACGGGGGCAGTTACGCGCTGGGGCTGTTGGCGGCGCTGCGCGGGGACGACTGGAGCCTGGGGTTCGTGGTGGAGACCGAGCGGCAGGTGGAGGCGCATCTGGACGAGCATCTGGAGACGCTGCCGACCGCGGATCTGCGCAGCCGCGAAATCCTGCGGGTGATGAAGGTCGATGAGGCGCGGCATGCGGATCATGCGGAGCACGCCGGGGCGCGGGTGTTGCCGCAGCCGATTCCGTTGGCGATGGCGGCGGCTTCGCGGTTGATGAAGGTTGTGGCTTATCGGGTTTGAGGCTTTTTGTTTGGGTTTGCTGTGTTAAGCGCGGCTGTTTGATTGTTGGCGCGCGGCGAGGGGCGGTAGGCCCTGCCGGGACACGCCGTGAACCCATCCATGGGGGCTCGTAGGCAACATCCATGTTGCCTACGGTCCCGGCAGGGCCTACCGCCCCTCACCCGATGGGTTCATGTGGCCGGAACGGAAAGCAGAGCGCCGGAAGGTGCTAGCTGACGAGTTTGAGGCCGACGACGCCGGCCACGATCAGGCCGATGCAGGCCAGGCGCGGCCAGGAGGCGCTGTCGCCGAACAGGACGATGCCGAGGATCGCCACGCCGAGGGCGCCGATGCCGGTCCAGATGGCGTAGCCGGTGCCAACCGGAATGCTGCGCAGGGCCTGGGTGAGCAGCCACAGGCTGATGGCGGCGGCCGCGGCGGTGCCGAGGCTGGGCCACAGGCGGGTGAAGCCGTGGCTGTATTTGAGGCCCATCGCAAAGCCGATTTCAAACAGGCCGGCGAGCAGCAGGTAGATCCAGGGCATGGGGGCTCCTTTGCGAGACAAAAAAAAGCGGCCCGGTGTGTGCACACCGGGCCGCCGTCGGCTGTGGTCCGCGGCTTGCGCCGCGTGCGGGTCGTCCCGCCTTTGGATTCAGTGCCGCGATTGTCGCAGGCGGCAGCCGAACCTGATGTAACCCTTACTCGGCCAGGTTGCGGCCGTGGAACAGTTCCTCGATCTCGCGCTTGAGCAGCGCCTCGATCTTCATCCGTTCCTTGAACGACAGGTTCTTGGCCTTTTCCTCGAACAGGTACTGGTCCAGGTCGAAGTCCTTCAGGTGCATCTTCGTGTGGAAGATGTTTTCCTGGTAGACGTTGACGTCGAACATCTCGTAACGGGACTTGACGTTCTTGGCCAGGAAGTTCTGGATCGAGTTGATCTTGTGGTCGATGAAGTGCTTCTTGCCCTTCACATCGCGGGTGAAGCCACGGACGCGGTAGTCCATGATCACGATGTCCGATTCCAGCGACTCGATCAGGTAGTTCAGGGCCTTCAGCGGCGAGATCACGCCGCAGGTGGCGACGTCGATGTCGGCGCGGAACGTGGCAATGCCTTCCTGCGGATGGGTCTCCGGGTAGGTATGGACAGTGATGTGGCTCTTGTCCATGTGCGCCACCACGGCGTCGGAGATCAACTCCTTGCCGGCCAGCTTCTTGTCGATCACCGGCTCTTCGGAGATCAGGATCGTCACCGACGCTCCCTGCGGATCGTAGTCCTGGCGCGCGACGTTGAGGATGTTGGCGCCGATGATCTCGGCGACATCCGTCAGGATCTGGGTCAGGCGATCGGCGTCGTACTGCTCGTCGATGTACTCGATATAACGCTGGCGCTCTTCTTCCGTGCGTGCGTAGCAGACGTCGTAGATGTTGAAGCTCAGCGCCTTGGTGAGGTTGTTGAAACCCTGCAGCCTCAGGCGAGGCAACGGCTTGACCACGGCGGTCGATCCTATGGGGGACGGGAAAGGGGCAATTATGGGCCAAAGCGCCCGGCAGCGGAACGGCCAGCCACCGACAACGGTTTACCTTGGGCGAGCCATCCCGTTAAGCTTCGGACATTGAGCCGCGGAACGACCATGAGCCTTGGGAACATATCGGGTATGACACCTGTACGTCAGACGACCTCGCCCTTGTCCCTGGACACGGCAACCATCGAGCGTTTCCTGGCCCACAGCCACCGCCGCCGCTACCCCACCCGCACGGACGTGTTCCGCCCGGGCGACCCGGCCGGCACGCTTTATTACGTGATCAGCGGCTCGATCAGCATAATCGCCGAGGAAGAAGACGACCGCGAGCTGGTGCTGGGCTACTTCGGCGCTGGCGAGTTCGTCGGCGAGATGGGGCTGTTCATCGAGTCCGACACCCGCGAGGTGATCCTGCGCACGCGCAGCCAGTGCGAGCTGGCCGAGATCAGCTACGAGCGCCTGCACCAGCTGATGCAGACCAGTCTGGTCGCAGATGCGCCACGGCTGCTCTACGCGATCGGTGTTCAGCTTTCCAAACGGCTGCTCGACACGACCAGGAAAGCCAGCCGTCTGGCCTTCCTCGACGTAACCGACCGCATCGTGCGCACCCTGCACGACCTGTCGCGGGAGCCGGAGGCGATGAGCCACCCGCAGGGCACGCAGCTGCGCGTCTCGCGCCAGGAGCTGGCGCGGCTGGTGGGCTGTTCGCGTGAAATGGCCGGCCGCGTGCTGAAGAAGCTGCAGGCCGACGGTCTGCTGCATGCCCGCGGCAAGACCGTGGTGCTGTACGGCACGCGCTGAGCAGGACCAGGCGGGCGCCGCGCCCGCCTCGCGCTGCAGCGCTGATCAGCCGGCGCGCAGCGGCTCGCCGCCGCGATCGGCGCAACCCCAGTTGAGGATCGGCGTGCCCGGCGGCAGCACCTGCCGGAAATACGCCACGCGGCGCGGCTTGGGGTTGACCACCACTGGCGCACGCGCGGCCTGCAACAGCGGCAGGTCGGCGGTGCTGTCGGAATAGGCGATGGCGATGTCGCCATAGCCGGCATCGCGCAGCATGCGCATCTTTTCCTCGTTGTGGCAGTGGCGCACCGCGCCGACGCCGCCCAGGCGCGGGCCAATGAGGCTGCCGATCACCGGCACGTCCTGATGCGCGACGAAGGCCAGGATCGCCCGCGCCAGTTCCGGCGGCGCGCCGGTGGCCACGACCACGCGGTCACCACCGCGGCGATGCGCAGCGAACACGTCCAGGGCATGCGGCAACAGCCGTGCGCGCAGCTGCGCCTGATGCGCGAGCACATAGGCGTCGATGACGCCATTGAACTCGCGCGCACCCTTCAGGCCGAACGTGGCAATCCACACATAACCGGAAATGCCGTGGCGGCGAGTCGGCAACAGCGCGACCAGCGGCCCGAGCAGCGGCGTCGCCAGCAGCGCGGCGAGCAGGCGCAGCGGGTTGCGCCGGATCAGCCAGGCAAACAGGTGGCTGCCCGAATCGCCGTCGTACAAGGTGTGGTCGAAGTCGAACACGACCAGCCGCGCGTCGGCCGCTGGCAGCGCGAAGGCCGGCTGCGCCGCGACAGCCGCAGCGCCCTGCCCCGCTGGCGCCGAATGCGTGCTCATGCGAAGAACAGCTCGCGCAGCGCTTCGCCGGGCTCATCGGCGCGCATGAAGGCTTCACCGACCAGGAAGGCGTTGACGCCCTGACCGCGCATCAGCGCCACGTCCGCCGGTGCGAGGATGCCGCTTTCGGTCACCAGCAGGCGGTCGCGCGGCACGGCGTCGCGCATCGACAGCGTGGTCTGCAACGAGACCTCGAAAGTGCGCAGGTTGCGGTTGTTGATGCCGACCAGCGGCACCGGCACCTGGATGGCGCGTTCGAGTTCGTCGATGTCGTGCACCTCGACCAGCACGTCCAGGCCCAGCGTCATCGCCAGGCCGGACAGCTCGGCCAGCTGCGCATCGTCGAGAGCGGCCACGATCAGCAGGATGCAGTCGGCGCCGAGCGCGCGCGCCTCATACACCTGGTAGGGGTCGATGGTGAAATCCTTGCGCAGCACCGGCAGCGTGCAGGCCTCGCGGGCCTGGCGCAGGTAGTCGTCGGCGCCCTGGAAGAAGTCGCGGTCGGTCAGTACCGACAGGCAGCTGGCGCCGCCCAACTCGTAGCTCACGGCGATGTCGGCCGGATGGAACTGCGGCCGGATCACGCCTTTCGACGGGCTGGCCTTCTTCACTTCGGCGATCACCGCCGGCTCGCCCTGGGCCACGGCGGCCTGCAGGGCATTGGCGAAGCCGCGCACCGGCCCGGCATCGGCGGCGCGCGCGATGACCTCGGCCAGCGGCACGCGGGCGCTGCGCTCGGCGACTTCTTCGGCCTTGCGGGCCAGGATGGTGTTGAGAATGTCGCTCATCGCAGGAAATCCGGAAGGGCGCGCATTATCGGCCAAAGCCTGGCGGCCAGCCATCACGCGCGCGTCGCAGCATGCGCGCGGGGCGGGCGCGTCTCATTCGGCGGCCAGCGCGCGGGTCAGCGCAACGTACTCGTGCAACCGCGCGCGGGCACTGCCATCGGCAATGGCGGCGCGGGCGCGGGCAATGCCGTCGCCGATGTCCGCGGCCACGCCGGCCACATACAGCGCCGCGCCGGCATTGAGGGCGACGATGTCCAGCGCCGGGCCGGGCCGGTTGTCGAGCACGCCGAGCAACATGGCGCGCGACTCGTCGGGGTCGGCAACCTTGAGGTTGCGGCTGTGCGACATCGCGATGCCGAAGTCCTCCGGATGCACCTCGTACTCGCTCACCTTGCCGTCCCGCAGTTCACCGACCAGGGTGCCGGCGCCCAGCGAAATCTCGTCCATGCCATCGCGGCCCCACACCACCAGCGCGCGTTCGGCGCCCAGTTCGTGCAGCACGCGCGCCTGGATGCCGACCAGGTCCGGGTGGAACACGCCCATCAGGATGCTCGGCGCGCCGGCCGGGTTGGTCAGTGGGCCGAGGATGTTGAAGATGGTGCGCACGCCCATCTCGCGCCGTACCGGTGCCACGACCTTCATTGCCGGGTGGTGCACCGGGGCGAACATGAAGCCGATGCCGCAGCGCTCAATCGCGCGGCCGACCTGCTCGGGCTGCAGCGCGATCACCGCGCCCAGCGCCTCCAGCGCGTCGGCGCTGCCGGACTTGGACGAGACGCTGCGGTTGCCGTGCTTGGCCACGCGCGCGCCGGCCGCGGCGGCCACGAACATGGTGCAGGTGGAAATGTTGAAGGTATGCGAGCCGTCGCCGCCGGTGCCGACGATATCGACCAGATGAGTGCGATCGGCGACCTCGACGGTGCGCGAGAACTCGCGCATCACCTGCGCCGCGCCGGCAATCTCGCCCACGGTCTCCTTCTTCACCCGCAGGCCGGTCAGGATCGCGGCGACCATCGCATCGGAAACTTCGCCGCGCATGATCTGGCGCATCAGCCCGACCATCTCGTCGAAGAAGATTTCGCGGTGCTCGATGGTGCGCTGCAGGGCTTGTTGCGGAGTGATCGGCATCGGGATTCCAGGCAAGGCGGGGTGCATCAACGCGTCAGAAAGTTCTTCAGCAGGGCATGGCCATGCTCGGTGAGGATGGACTCGGGATGGAACTGCACGCCTTCCACCGGATATTCGCGATGGCGCAGGCCCATGATCTCCTCCATCGAACCATCGGGGTTCTCGGTCCAGGCAGTGATTTCGAGCACGCTCGGCAGGGTGCGCTTGTCCACCACCAGCGAGTGGTAGCGGGTGGCCTCGTAGCGGTCCGGCAGACCGGCGAACACGCCCTTGCCCTCGTGGCGGATCGGCGAGGTCTTGCCATGCATGATGTTGCCGGCGCGGACCACGTCGCCGCCGTAGACCTGGCCGATGCCCTGATGGCCCAGGCAGACGCCGAGGATCGGCGTGGTCGGGCCGAGCCGCTCGATCAGCGCCAGGGAAATGCCGGCCTCGTTCGGCGTGCACGGGCCGGGCGAGACGACGATGCGCTCGGGGCGCAGCGCGGCGATCTGCTCGACCGTCATCGCGTCGTTGCGCACCACCATGACCTCGGCGCCCAGCGCCTGCAGGTACTGCACCAGGTTGTAGGTGAAGCTGTCGTAGTTGTCGAGCATCAGCAGCATGGCGGCTTCTCAGGGGGCGATCAGGAAGACCGCGTAGACGTATTCGGTGAGGGTGATGCTGCCGGCTTCGAGTGATTCGGCGTCGCTGGGGCGGGCCTCACCCTTCTCGAGCACATTCGCCGCCGGTGCGGGCGGCGCAGGCGCGAAGCCGCCCCGGCGGCTCTCGCCCCAGCTGCCGGCCTGGATGCCGTAGGCAAAGTTCGGCGCCACTTCGGAGATGGTGTACAGCCCGCCCAGGCGCACCCCATAGGCGTCGGCGAGATTGCGCGCGGTCACCCGGGTCTGCTCGGCGGCCTGGCGCTTGAGCTCGCCGCGCACGCGCACCTCGTCGCTGTAGGACGGCTGGATGCCGGAAACCCGAACGTGCTCGCTCGTCTTCAGGCCGCCAAGCACGGCACGCACCTGTTCCAGGCGGCCGAAGGTCGCCGCCAGCGTGCGGCTGACGCGGGTGCCCTCAAACACTTCGCGGCCATCGACATAGCGGCTGCTCGGCGCGATCGACAGTGACGAAGCCTCCACCGTGTCCGGCAACGCATGCTGCGCCTTGAACAGCGCCAGCACCGTGGCCGCGTCGGCCTGCACGCGGCTGCGCGCGGTCTCGGGTGAGGCGTCCTTCTGCTCCAGCTCGACACTGATGCGGAAACGATCGGGCAACACCTCACGCTCGCCCTTGCCGCGCACCAGCAGGTGCGGCTGCGAAGGCAGGCTGTTGACCTGCGCGGCGGCGACCATCGGCGCGAGCAGCAGGCAGGCGGACACGATGAGAGCGGCGATACGGCGCATGCGGACGATTCCTTGTGTCATGGATTCAGGTCGTGGGTTTCAGGCAACGGCCGCCAGCGCGGCATAGTCCTCGCACAGCGTATCCACCATGGCGGCGGTGGTCGCCCACGAAGTGACAAAGCGAATCACCACCTCGCCATCGGTGCGCACTTCCCAGCGCTCGAAGTCGTAGCGCTGCGCCAGGGCCTGCAGCTGCGCGGCGCTGACCACGATGAACTGCTGGTTGGTCGGCGAATCCACCACCAGGCGCGCGCCGGCCGCCTCCAGCCCGCTTCGCAGGCGCCGCGCCATGCGGTTGGCGTGTTCGGCCAGGGCGAAGAACAGCCCGTCCTCGAACAGGGTCGCGAACTGCACGCCCAGCACCATGCCCTTGGCGAGCAAGGCACCGCGCTGCTTGAGCAGATAGCGGAAATCCGCCTGCAGCGCCGGATTGACGATCACCAGCGCCTCGCCGAGCAAGGCGCCGTTCTTGGTGCCGCCGATGTAGAAGGCATCGGTAAGCGCGGCGATATCGGCCAGGCTCAGGTCGTTGCCTTCGGCGGTCAGCGCCGCGCCCAGGCGCGCGCCATCCAGGAACAGCAGCAGGCCACGCGCGCGGCACAGGCGCGACAGTGCTTCGAGCTCGGCGCGGGTGTAGATCGTGCCCAGCTCGGTGGTGTTGGATACATAGACCAGGCGCGGCTGCACCAGGTGTTCGTTGTCGTGCACGGCCAGCAGCGCCTCGACCGCCGCCGGCGTGAGCTTGCCGTCGGCCACGGGCGCGGTCAGCACCTTGTGCCCGGTCAGCTCGATCGCCCCGGTTTCGTGCACGGCGATATGCCCGCTGTCGGCGGCGATCACCGCCTGGTGCGGACGCAGGAACGCGCCGATCGCGGTCAGGTTGGTCTGCGTGCCGCCGGCCAGCAGGTGCACCTGCGCGGCCGGCTGCGCGCAGGCCTGGCGGATCAGCTCGGCGGCGCGCTCGCTGTGCCGGTCCAGTCCGTAGCCGGCGTTCTGCTCGGCGCTGGCGGCGGCCAGCGCCTGCAGCAGGCGCGGGTGCGCGCCTTCGCTGTAGTCATTGCGGAAACTGATCCGCGCCTGGGCCATCGCGTCCATCACAGCCCCTTTGCCGCCTGGGCCACGGCGCGGAACAGGGCGCGGCCCTTGTTCATCGTCTCCTGCCATTCGGCATCCGGGTCGGAGTCGTAGACCACGCCGCCGCCAGCCTGCACGTACAGGTAGCCGTCCTGGATCACCGCGGTGCGGATCGCGATGGCGGTATCGGCATCGCCATGCCAGCCGATGTAGCCGACCGCGCCGGAGTACACGTTGCGGCGCACCGGTTCGAGCTCGCCGATGATTTCCAGCGCGCGGATCTTCGGCGCGCCGCTGACCGTGCCGGCCGGGAAGGTCGCGCGCAGCACGTCGCTGTAGCTGAGCCCGGGCTTCAACCGCCCGGTCACTTCGCTGACGATGTGCATGACGTGGCTGTAGCGCTCGATGACGAACTGCTCGCCGACCTGCACCGTGCCCGCTTCGGCCACGCGGCCGACATCGTTGCGGCCGAGGTCGATCAGCATCACGTGCTCGGCGCGCTCCTTGGGATCGGCCAGCAATTCGGCTTCCAGCGCCGCGTCCTGCTCGGGCGTGGCGCCGCGCGGGCGGGTGCCGGCGATCGGGCGCACGGTGACCATGCCGTCGCGCAGCCGCGCCAGGATTTCCGGCGAGGAACCGACCACCTGGGTGCCGCCGACATCGATGTAGTACATGTACGGCGAGGGATTGAGCGCACGCAGCGCGCGATACACGTCGATCGGCCGCGCACGGAATGGCACGCGCAGGCGCTGGCTCGGCACGACCTGGAAGATGTCGCCGGCGCGCACGTATTCCTGCGCCTTGCGGACCACCTCGTGGTACTGCTCGCGGGTGAAGGAGGAGCGGAAATCCTGCTCGTCGATGGCGTCGGACACCTGCGCCTGCGGGTAGCCAGCGCCGGCCTGGCGCAGGCGGTGGGCCAGTTCGTCCAGGCGCCGGTTGGCGCGGGCCTGGGCCTGCGGCTGGCTCGGGTCGGCATGCACGATCAGGTACAGCCGGCCCTTGAGGTTGTCGAACACGGCCAGCTCTTCGGACAGCATCAGCAAAATGTCCGGGGTGCCGAGCTCATCGGGCTTGTCGGCGGCGGCCAGGCGCGGCTCGATGTACTGGATGCACTCGAAGCCGAACCAGCCGACCAGTCCGCCAGTGAATCCGGGCAGGCCTTCCAGGCGCGGCACCACATGCCGGGCGCGCAGTGCCTCGACCTCGGCCAGCGGGTCGGCAACCTCGCGCGTCTCCACGACTTCGCCCAGCTCGCGGGTCTCCAGCGTGTGGCCGCGGAAGCTGTACACCCGGCGCGCGGGCAGGCCGATGATGGAATAGCGGCCGAAGCGCTCGCCGCCCTCGACCGACTCGAACAGATAGGTATACGGACCGTCGGCGAGCTTCAGATAGACCGAAAGCGGCGTGTCCAGGTCGGACAGCACTTCGCGAACAACGGGGATCAATTCCTGGGCGTGGTGGTGGGCGCCAGGTGCGTGGCCTTCAGTGGCCCGCTGCTGGGACTGCTCGGCAGTGATCAAGACGACTTTCCTTCCGGGACGCGGTGACGGGACGGACGACGGCTACGGGCCACCATCGCCACCAACGGCGAGCGGAAGAGAAGGAACGCGGGGTCGTCTGCGTGGACACGGCGCCACTTTAACCCAAACCCGCGGCCGGTGTGGACGCGGTAACGCGCGAAACCATCGACAACTCGAGCCGGCGCGTCAGTCCGCGGCGGCCGCGCTCAGCAGCGGGCACTGCGCCGGCAGATGCATGCGCAGGCGATGGCGCACGCATTCGACATGGAAGGCGCTGGCCTCCACCGGCTCGCCGTCCAGGTTCAAGGTCAGCGGGGCATCGGCCTGGATTTCCAGCCATGGCAGGCGCCGCCGCACCGCCACCCGCTCCAGCGCCGCCTGCTTGCCACCGGTGACCAGTGCGCCGAGCGTGGCGGCCACTTCACCGCCGAGCTCGGGGATGATGGTCACATCGAGCAGGCCATCGTCGACCAGCGCGTCCGGGCACAGCGCCTGGCCGCCGCCGGCATGGCGGCCATTGCCCAGGCCCAGCGCGATGAAGCCGCCTTCCCAGGCGAAGTCCGGGCCGCGCAGGCGCGCCTGCACCGGGTCGATGCGGCCCAGCCGCGACAGGCCGGTGACCAGGTAGGCCAGGCCGCCAAGCAGTTCCTTCAGGCCATCGTCGGTTTCCACCGTGACCTGCGTGCCGAAGCCGCCGCTGGCGACGTTGGCGCACCAGTTCACGACATCGTGCGTGCGGATGCGCAGCAGGTCGATGGGCGCGGCCTCGCGTTCGGCGACCAGTTGCAGCGCTTCCATCGGCTCGGTCGGGATACCGGCGGCACCGGCAAAGTCATTGGCCGTGCCCAGCGGCACCAGGCCCAGCGTGGGCAGTGCCGTGGCGGCCTCCTCGCGATGCGCCAGCGTGGTCGCGACCTCGCTGAGCGTGCCGTCGCCGCCGCCGGCGATCACCGTATCGACGCCATCGGCGATCGCCTCGGCAACATGGCGCTCGGCATCGCCACCCTCCCAGGTGACGCGCACGTCCAGGTGGATGCCGCGTTCGCGCCAATGGGCCACGGCTTCGCGCACTGCATCGTTGCCGGCAGCCTTGCCGTTGAGGATCAGTCGCCAGCGCGCTGCCTGCATGCGGTCGTTCCGTTCGTGGGGTCGTGCCGGCACGCTAGCAAGCGGGCGATGGCACGGCCGTGAACGCATTCAAGGCCGGTTGCAGTGCGTGCCGCCGTGTCACCGGGATGTCATCGAGGCGGCGTAGCGTGGAAGGCCATAGCAGGGACGACGGGCGGAGGCAGGATCAGCCTCCAATCTTCCGGGGCGGCCGCAGCGGCCGCTCCACGAGCAAGGCGCCACGACCTCTCTCCCGTGGCGCACTTCAAAAGCGGCGCGCGTCCGCGTCGATCGGCGAGCCGGCCCCTCCCCCGGCACCGGTCGGCGCGGCGAACGCTGTGGTCCGCGGCCTCAGCGGCCGCCAGCGGCGAAGTCGCGCAGGGCCTGTCCGTCCATCCGGTACACCGTCCATTCGTCCATCGGCCGCGCGCCCGCGGCGCGATAGAAGTCGATCGCCGGCTGGTTCCAGTCCAGCACCGCCCATTCAAAGCGGCCGCAGCCGCGCTCCACCGCCACGCCGGCCAGATGCCGCAGCAGTGCCAGGCCGGCGCCGCGCCCGCGGTGTTCGGGGCGCACGAACAGGTCTTCCAGGTACAGGCCATTGCGGCCAAGCCAGGTCGAGTAGTTGAAGAAGTACACGGCAAAACCGATCGCCTCGCCGGCGTGCCCGTCATCGGCGCGCTCGCAGATCAGCGCATGCGCGGTGGCGCCGGGGCCGAACAGGCTCGCGCGCAGGTCTTCGACGCTGGCCTTGACCGCGTCGGGCTCGCGCTCGTACACGGCCAGGGCGGTGACCAGTTCGTGCAGCAGCGGCGCGTCGTCGGCGGTGGCCGCGCGGATGCGCAGGGCCGCGGCGCTCATCGCACCGCCGCCACGGCCGCGCGCATCTTGCCGATGACCTCGGCGTAGTCGGGCGCATTGAAGATCGCCGACCCGGCGACGAAGGTATCGGCGCCGGCGGCGGCGATCTGGCCGATGTTGTCGGCCTTGACCCCGCCGTCGATCTCCAGGCGCACCGGCTTGCCGAGGGCGTCGATCTTGCGCCGCACCGCGCGCAGCTTGTCCAGCGTGGCCGGAATGAAGGCCTGGCCGCCGAAGCCGGGGTTGACCGACATCAGCAGCACCATGTCCAGGTCTTCCAGCACCCAGTCGAGGAAGTCCACCGGCGTGGCCGGGTTGAGCACCAGGCCGGCCTTGCAGCCATGCGACTTGATCAGCTGGATGGTGCGGTGCACGTGGCGGCTGGCCTCCGGGTGGAAGCTGATGTAGGTGGCGCCGGCCTCGGCGAAATCCGGGACGATGCGGTCCACCGGCTCGACCATCAGGTGCACGTCGATCGGCGCGGTGACGCCATGCTTGCGCAGCGCCTGGCAGACCATCGGGCCGATGGTCAGGTTGGGCACGTAGTGGTTGTCCATCACGTCGAAGTGCACCCAGTCGGCGCCGGCGGCCAGCACGTTGTCGACCTCCTCGCCCAGCCGCGCGAAGTCAGCCGAGAGGATGGAGGGGGCGAGGATGCAGTCGGACATGGTGGTCTCCGGGAAGGTCAGCGCCGGCGGCGGCGCTGGATGCGGTCGTAGGCGGCGTTGATGCGGCGGCTGCGCTCTTCGGCCTGCTGGCGCAGTTCCGGCGCGGCCCCGGCGAGCTTGTCGGGGTGGTTCTGGGACATCAGGCGGCGATAGGCCAGGTCGATCTCGGTGGCGGTGGCCTCGGCGGTCAGGCCCAGCTCGCGATAGGGGTCGTCGCGCTCGCTGCTGAACCAGCCGCGGTCCACCGCGTGCCCCAGCAGCAGGCCGACCAGCGCGCCAAACAGCGGATTGGCCCGGAACAGCAGCGCACCAGCGATGAAACCCAGCAGTTTTCCGTACCAGCGCATGCAGGCTTCGTCGGGGGCGGGACAGGGCCGGCAATTCTACGCCAGCGCGCCCCGCCGGGCCGCTCCGATCAGGGCCGCGGGCAGGCGCCGCCGGCCGCGGCCAGATGCCCCGGCGGCTAGCACGCATCCGGCCCGGAAGCGCCGTACACTACGCGGCCCGCTGCCGTCCGCGGGCCCGACGGGTCCCGGGGACAGCGCCATGCGAAGTCCTTAGGAGTGCCTGTGTCGACCACGCTGTTGCAATCCGATCTCCCCGGCCTGCCCTTGCGTCACCGCGGCAAGGTCCGCGATGTGTTCGATATCCCCCGCGAGCGCCTGCCCGCCGACGCCCAGGCCAACGCGGCCTCAGCGGGCGACTACCTGCTGATGGTCGCCACCGACCGTCTCTCGGCCTTCGACGTGGTCCTGCCCGACCCGATCCCCGGCAAGGGCGAGATGCTGTGCCAGGTCTCCAACTTCTGGTTCAAGAAGACCGAGCACCTGATGCCCAACCACCTCACCGGCATCGACGTGGCCAGCGTGCTGCCGGCCGGCGTGGATGCGGCGCTGTACGCCAGGCGTGCGGTGGTGACGCGCAAGCTCAAGCCGGTGCCCGTGGAAGCCATTGCCCGTGGCTACCTGATCGGCAGCGGCTGGAAGGACTACCAGCGCACTGGCAAGGTCAGCGGCATTGAACTGCGCGACGGCCTGCGCCAGGCCGAAAAGCTGGACGAGCCGATCTTCACCCCGTCGACCAAGGCCGCGGTTGGCGACCACGACGAGAACATCGACTTCGACGCCATGGTCAAGACCGTCGGCGCCGAACTGGCCGAGCGCGTGCGCGATGCCACACTGCGCATCTACCGCTTCGCCGCCGACTACGCCGCCGAGCGCGGCATCCTGCTGGCCGACACCAAGTTCGAGTTCGGCACCGATGCCGACGGCCGCCTGTACATCATGGACGAGATGCTGACGCCCGATTCCTCGCGCTACTGGCCGGCTGATCAGTACGAAGTGGGTACCAGCCCGCCGAGCTACGACAAGCAGTTCGTCCGCGACTACCTGGAAACCCTGGACTGGAACAAGACCGCACCGGGCCCGGCGCTGCCGGCGGAAGTCATCGAACGCACCCGCGCCAAGTACGCCGAAGCCCTGCAACGCCTGGCCGGCATCTCCATCGACTGAGGCGCATCGCATTCCTGGGAGGGAACATGGACACCGCCGCGCGCCCGCTGGACCGCTACTTTGCCAGCTATTCCAGCGACCACCGCAACCCGCTCAACCAGCGCATCCACCTCGTCGCGGTGCCGGCCATCCTGTGGTCGGTCGTGGCCCTGCTGTGGTGCGTGCCGGTCGGCGGCACCCTGCTGCGCAGTGGCATCTGGGCCGCGCTGGCGATGTTCGGCGCATGGATGTTCTACAACCGCCAGTCGCGGCGCCTGGGCCTGGGCATGCTCGCGGTGTTCTTCTTCTGCGGTTGCCTGTGCCGCCTGCTGGAAATGCGCCTTGGCCTGGGCAACCTGCTGTGGCTGGCGATTGGCGTGTTCGTGGTCGCCTGGATCGCGCAGTTCATCGGGCACAAGTACGAAGGCCGGAAGCCGAGCTTTCTCACCGACCTGGTGTATCTGCTGATAGGCCCGGCCTGGGTGCTGGCCAAGTTCTATCGGCGCATGGGCTGGCGCTACTGAGCCTTCAGGCTGGCGCCATGCCTGGCGCCGCGTCCGCGGCCAGGCCCAGCGCGCGCGCATCCGGGGCGAAGCGGCGCGGCGCATAACCGAAATCGCGCTGCGCCGGGCCCAGGTCGAACACCAGGTCCGCGCGCATCCGCTGCAGCGCTTGCGCATTGAGGCCGCGCAGACGTCCGGCGGCGTGCGCCAGCCACAAGGCCGCGGCGAACAGCGGCGTCGGCACGCGATGCAATCGCGCTGGGGGCGACAACGCCTGCAGCACGCGCGCCACCATCTCGCCATAGCCCAGCACTTCGCCACCGCCGACTGCATAAGCGCGCTGGAACGTGGCCGGTGCCGCCCAGGCCAGCAGCGCCGCGTCGGCCAGGTCCTCCACGTGTACCGGCTGGCGCAGCCCGGCCGCGGCGCGTGGCAGCACGAAGAAGCCGTGGCGGCGTGCCATGGCCGCGATCACGCTCAAGGTCGCATCGCGGCCCGCGCCATAGACCAGCGTCGGCCGCAGCACCGTGGCCGCCGTGCCGCGCGCCGCCGCGCTCGCAAACAGCTGGGTTTCGGCTTCGGCCAGGCGCCGCGCCACGTCGCGCTCGCCGGCATCGGCCGAATCGGCCTTCACTTCGACGCTGGTCGAGCCAAACGCGACCACGCGCGCCGGCGCGCCCGCCTGGGCCTGGAACCAGCGCGCGAAATGGTCCAGCGGGCCGCAACTGAAGACCGCATCGACGCCCTCGGGCACCGCGCCGGCTTCGTCCAGTCCGCCTTGCCGCCATTGCAGGCCGGGCTGAGCCGCGCGCGGCTGCCGCGACCAGGCCGTGACCTCGCAACCGCGCGCCAGCAGGCGCTGCAAGACGCGTTCGCCGATCTGCCCGCTGCCACCGAACACCCAGGCATGGCGCGGAGAATCCGGAACAAGGGGCGAAGGCGTGATCGTCATCGCGCCATGATAACGGTGCCTCCCGCCCGGCGGCGTAGACTGGCGTCAGCATCCTCACGGAGAGCAGAGATGTCCGACGTTGCCGTCGTTCCGCCCTCTTCGCTGCTGCTGGCCACTGACCTCAGTGCCCGTGGCGACCGCGCCTTCGACCGTGCCGTGCAACTGGCACGGCAATGGCGAGCCCGCCTGGTGGTGGCCACCGTGCTGCCTTCGCTGCAGGAGCTGGATTTCCACGACGCCATTACCGGCACGCCACCGTGGCAGCGCCCCGCCTTGCTCGCACAACTGGTCGAACAACGCCTGCGCCGCGACCTGGAGGTCAACAACGTGGACCTCGATGTGCACGTGGAAAGCGGCGCGGTCGGGCCGGCGCTGCTGCGCGTGGCGCAGGCCTGCGACTGCGGCCTGATCGTGGCCGGCGTCGCGCGCAATGCCTTGTTCACCCAGCCGCATCTGGGTTCATCGGTGGCCTGGCTGGCGCGGCACTCCACGCTGCCGCTGCTGGTGGTACACCGGCGCGTGCATGGGCCGTACCGCAGCATGGCCTGGGCCAGCGATGCCTCGGCCACCGCGGCGCGCGCGCTGCGCGTGGCCCTGGACCTGCTCGGCGAACCGGTCGCGCTGACCGCGTTGCATGGCTTCCAGGTCTCGCGCCTGGGCCAGCGCGACGCGCACGCGGCTGCCGCCAGGGCTCAGGCGCAGGAACGCGCGCGCGCCGCGTTGCATGCCAGCCTCGACGGCCTGGGCCTGCCCACCGGCCTGCGCGGCATCCTCGAAACGGTGATTGCCGAAGGCGACCCGGCGCGCCTGCTGCGCGACTATGTGCGCGATCACGACACCGAACTGGTCGTGGTCGGCGGACACGGCCGCAGCGCACTGACTGGCCTGCTGCTCGGCGACGTGGCCGGGCGCATCCTCAACACCGTGCAGACCGACACGCTGTTCGTGCGCGACCGCGGCAAGGCCGACGCACAGGCCGAAACACAAGCCGAGACACAAGCCGAGACACAAGCCCAGACGCAGATGAGTGCATAGCCGGCCATCGCCGCAGGGGCAAACCCAACAGCCTGTTCATTCCGGGACGGCGCCGCGGCGAGGGCCTGCTAGACTCGGGTCACTGCTCGTGACTCGCCCGTTGCAAGGCCCGATCCCTGCATGATCCCGTTTCTCGAAATCCTGCTGGCGCTGCCGTTCCTGGCCGCCGCGGCGGTCGCCTCGCTGCGCGCGCAGCCGCGCGCGCGCATCGCCTGGCTGACCGGCGCCGCGCCGGTACTCGGCCTGCTGCTGCTGGCATGGCTGGCACCGGCCGTGTTTGCCGGCCACGTGGTGCGCGGCGAACATGCGTGGCTGCCGCAGGTTGGCCTGGGATTCGCGCTGCGCCTGGATGGCCTGTCGTGGATGTTCGCCATGCTGGTGCTGGGCATCGGCGCGCTGGTGGTGCTGTATGCACGCTATTACCTGAGCCGAGAAGACAGCGCCGCGCGCTTCTTCGCCTTCCTGCTGCTGTTCATGGGCGCGATGCTGGGCCTGGTGCTGGCCAGCAACCTGATCCTGCTGATCGTGTTCTGGGAACTCACCAGCCTGGCCTCGTTCCTGCTGATCGGCTTCTGGACCCATCGCAGCGACGCGCGCGAAGGCGCGCGCATGGCGCTGGTGATCACCAGCGGCGGCGGCCTGGCCCTGCTCGGCGGCGTGCTGCTGATCGGCCGCGCCGTCGGCAGCTACGACCTGGACGTGGTGCTGGCCTCGGGCCAGGCATTGCGCGCCAGCCCGCTGTACCCGGCCGCGCTGATGCTGGTGCTCGTCGGCATCTTCACCAAGAGCGCGCAGTTCCCGTTCCAGTTCTGGCTGCCGCAGGCAATGGCCGCGCCTACCCCGGTGTCGGCCTACCTGCACTCGGCCACGATGGTGAAGGCCGGCGTGTTCCTGCTGGCGCGCCTGCACCCGGCGCTGGCCGGCAGCGAGCTGTTCTTCTACACCGTCAGCGGCATCGGCGCGCTGACCTTGCTGCTCGGCGCCTGGTTCGCGATCTTCCAGCATGATCTGAAGGGCCTGCTGGCCTATTCGACGATTTCGCACCTGGGCCTGATCACCATGCTGTTCGGCCTGTCCACGCCGATGGCGGTGGTCGCCGGTGTGTTCCACATCCTCAACCACGCCGTGTTCAAGGCCTCGCTGTTCATGGCCGCCGGCATCATCGACCACGAAACCGGCACCCGCGACATGCGCCGCCTCGGCAACCTGCGGCGCTACCTGCCCTACACCAGCGCGCTGGCGATCGTTGCTTCGCTGGCGATGGCCGGCATTCCGCTGCTCAACGGCTTCCTGTCCAAGGAAATGTTCTTTGCCGTGGCGCTGGAGACCGAGGCGCCGGCACCGATGCGCATCGCCACCACCATCGCTGCGCTGCTGGCAGGCGTGCTCGGCGTGGCCTACAGCCTGCGCTTCGTGCACGACACCTTCTTCGGTCAGGGCCCGCGCGATCTGGACCACACCCCGCACGAGCCACCGCGCTGGATGCGCATCCCGGTCGCGGTGCTGGTGGCGGCCTGCGTGGCCGTCGGCGTGGCCCCGGCGCTGACCGTCGCGCCGGTGCTGCGCGTGGCTGCGGGGGCGATCCTCGGCCCGCAGATGCCGGACTACGACCTGGCGATATGGCATGGCCTGAGCTGGCCGCTGGCGCTGAGCGCGGCCGGCGTGGTCGGTGGCGTGGCACTGTACTTCGGCCTGCGCTGGCTGCTGGACCTGCATGCGGTGGTGTCGCGCTCGCAGGGCCGCTGGTTGTTCCAGTGGCAGCTGGACGCGTTGTCGGCGCTGGCCTCGCGCTTCACCGATTTCATCGTCGACGGGCGCATGCAGCGGATGTTGCTGCTGCTGGTGCTGGCAGCGCTGGCGGTAGGTGCGGCGCCTTTCATCGGCGCCGACGCGCTGCCGCCGTGGCAGGCGTCGCAGCCGATCCCGGCGCTGGGCTGGGCGCTGTGGGTGCTGCTCGTGGCCTGCGCACTGGGTGGCCTGTATCTGCACCGGCAGCGCCTGCTCGCGGTGCTGGTGATTGGCGGCACCGGCCTGGCGGTGAGCCTGGTGTTCGTGTTCCTGTCGGCACCGGATCTGGCGCTGACCCAGCTGCTGGTGGAGATGGTCACCCTGGCGCTGATGCTGCTGGCGATGAACTACCTGCCCAGCACATCGCCAGCGGAACGCAGCCGGCTGCGGCGCGCACGCGACGCAGTGATCGCTATCGCCTGCGGCGGCGGCCTGGCCGCACTGGCCTATGTACTGATGACCCGCCCCAGCCGCACCATGGCCGGCGAGATGCTGGCGCGCGCCCTGCCCGAAGCCTATGGCTACAACGTGGTCAACGTGATCCTGGTGGACTTCCGCGGCTTCGATACCTTTGGCGAGATCACCGTGTTCGCGATCGCCGGGCTGGTCGTGCATGCCCTGCTGCGGCGCGCGCGCATGGCGCCGGAAAAAGTGATGCCGGGCCCGCCGCTGCGGCTGCCGGTGCCGGCGGACCTGACCCAGATCATGTTCCCGCTGATCCTGACCGTCTCGGTGTTCCTGTTCCTGCGCGGCCACAACGCACCCGGTGGCGGCTTCATTGCCGGCCTGGTGCTGGCGGTGCCGCTGCTGATGCAATACGTGGTGCTGGGCGCGGCCTCGGTGGAATCGCGTTTTGGTTTCGACTACGTGCGGCTGATCGGCGTCGGCCTGGCCGTGGCATTGGCCAGCGGCGCGGCCTCGATGCTGTTCGGCGTGCCGTTCCTCACCAGCGGCCACGCCGAACTGCAACTGCCGCTGATCGGCACCCTGGAACTGGCCAGCGCCATGGGCTTCGATACCGGCGTCTACCTGGTGGTGTTTGGCGCGGTGATGCTGATGCTGTCGATGATGGGCACGGTCAAGCCGTCGCTGACCCAGCGTTCGCTCAAGGGCGTGATTGACCCGGCGCAGCGCTCGCCACGCACCGGAGGCAACCGCTGATGGAACTCGCCCTGGCCAGCGCGATCGGCATCCTTGTCGCCTGCGGCGTCTACCTGTTGCTGCGCGCGCGCAGCTTCGACGTGATCCTGGGCCTGACCTTCCTGTCGTATGCGACCAACCTGCTGATCTTCGCCGGCGGGCGCCTGCGCGAAGGCCAGGCGCCAGTGCTGCGCGACGGCATCGCGCCCACCCTGAGCCAGCACACCGATCCCTTGCCGCAGGCCCTGGTGTTGACCGCCATTGTCATTGCCTTCGCGATGACCGCGGTCAGCCTGGTGCTGGCGATCCGCAGCCGCGCCGACAACGGCAGCGACCATGTTGACGGGCATGAGCCGGAAGCGCCCGCCGAGCCAGCCACCGCGACCGACGAGGAACGGCCTTGAACCACCTGCCGGTCCTGCCGATCCTGTTGCCGCTGCTGGGCGCCATCGCTTCGCTGTTCGTCGAGCACCGCCGCTTTGGCGCGCGGGCCCAGCGCAGCGTGGCCTGGGTCAGCCTGGGGCTGCTCGCCATCGCCGTGGTCGCGCTGTTCGCGACGACGGCCGATGGTCAGATCCACGTGTACCTGCTCGGCGACTGGCCTTCGCGGCTGGGCATTGCCCTGGTCGCCGATCGTCTGGCGGCGTGGATGCTGCTGACCACGCTATGCCTGTCGGTGGCCTGCCTGTTGCACGCCTGTGCCGGCTGGGACCGCCGCGCACCGCACTTCCATGCCCTGTTCCAGTTCCAGCTGATGGGCTTGAACGGCGCCTTCCTGACCGGCGACATCTTCAACCTGTTCGTGTTCTTCGAGGTGATGCTGATCGCCTCCTACGGCCTGCTGGTCAGCGGCGGGCGCGGCCTGCGCATGCGCGTGGGCCTGCACTACGTGGTGTTCAACGTCACTGCCTCGACCCTGTTCCTGATCGCGCTGGGCCTGCTGTATGCGCTGCTCGGGTCGTTGAACATGGCCGAGCTGTCGCAGCGCATCGCCTTGCTGCCGGCCGAGGAACTGCCGCTGGCGCGCGCGGCGCTGGGCTTGCTGCTGCTGGTGTTCTGCAGCAAGGCGGCGCTGCTGCCGCTGTACCTGTGGTTGCCGGAAACCTACTCGCGCGCTCCGGCCGCGGTGGCCGCGCTGTTCGCGGTGATGACCAAGGTCGGCCTGTACGCGATCCTGCGCGTGAGCCAGCTGTGGTTCGGCCCCGGCTCCGGGCCGTTGCACGGCTTTGGCAGCGAAGCCTTGCTGTGGACCGGCGTGGTCACGCTGGTGCTGGCCGCGTTCGGGGTGATGGCGGCCGCGCGCCTGCGCGTGCTGGTGGCCTACCTGGTGGTGTTCTCGGCGGCGACGCTGTTCATCGCCTTCTCGCTCGACGACACCGGCGCGATTGCCGCCGGCCTGTACTACCTGCCGCACAGCAGCTTTGCCGCCGCGGCGCTGTTTCTGATCGCCGACCTGGTGCGGCGCCGCCGCGGCGACGCCAGCGACCGCAAGGCCGTGGTTGCGCCACTGCCTGGGCGCGCCGTGCCGGGCACGCTGTACTTCATCGCGGCGGTGGCCGTGGCTGGCCTGCCGCCGCTGTCCGGCTTCCTGGCGAAGGTGGCGTTGCTGGCGCAGGTTCCCGATGCCTGGGTGGTGCCGGTGTGGAGCGCGGTGCTGGGCGGCAGCCTGCTGGTGATCATCGGCCTGGCCCGCGCCGGCGTGCGCCTGTTCTGGCGCGTGCCGGATACCGCGACCGCCGCGCCGACCCCGCGGCGCGCGCGCCTGCGTCCGGCCGAAACCGCGGCCACCGTGCTGCTGCTCGCCTATCTGGGTGCGATGACCGTGGCCGCCGGCCCGCTGATGCGCCACACCGACGCGATGGCGCGGCAGCTGCGCCAGGCCGATGATTACCTGCAAGTGCTGCGCGATACGCGGCCGCTGATGAGGCAGCCATGACCGCTCCCCGCTCCCGTCCGTTCTGGCGGCGCCTGTATCCGGCGCCGGCGCTGAGCGTGACCATCTTCGTGTTCTGGCTGCTGCTCACCGACAGCCTCGGCCTCGGCGCGGCCATCATGGGCCTGCTGATGGGCACGGTGGTGCCGCCGTTTGCCGCGCGGCTGGACCGCGAGTTCGCCCGCATCGGTTCCCTGCGCGCGGTGCCGAAGATGCTGGCCGTCGCCGCCTGGGACATCGTGCGCTCGAACGTGCGCGTGGCGATCCAGGTGCTCGGTCCGGAGTCGCGCATCCATCCGGGTTTCATCTGGGTGCCGCTGGACATCGCCAACATCCATGGCATCGCCGCGCTGACCAGCATGATCACCCTGACCCCGGGCACGGTCTCGGCCGAACTTTCCGATGACCGCCGCTATCTGCTGGTGCACGTGCTGCACCTGGACGACCCGCAGGCGCTGATCGCAGAGATCAAGCATCGCTACGAGAAGCCGCTGATGGAGATATTCCCGTGACCGGCCACATCTTCATCAGCACCACGATCGTCATCTGCATGCATGTCGTGGCCCTGGCCATGCTGCTGGCGCTGTGGCGGCTGCTGCGCGGGCCGACCCTGGCCGACCGCATCCTGGCCCTGGACACGCTGTCGGTCACCGCCATCGCCGAGCTGATGCTGTTCGGCATGCATCTGGATTCGCCGATCTACTTCGAGGCCGCCCTGGTCATCGCCATGCTTGGTTTCGGCAGCACCGTGGTGTTGAGCAAGTACGTCTTGCGGCGGGACATCGTCGAATGATCGCCCTGACCGAATACCTGCTTGGCGTGCTGCTGATCATCGGCACGTTCTTCATCCTGGTCGGCGCGTTCGGCCTGGTAAAGCTGTCCGACTTCTTCAAGCGCCTGCATGCGCCCACCAAGGCCAGCACCCTGGGCGTGGGCTGCGTGCTCCTGGCCTCGGTCGGCTATCACCTGTTCCTGGGCGAAGACCCGCAGCCGCGCGAGCTGCTGATCACCGCCTTCCTGTTCATCACCGCCCCGATCAGCGCCTACATGATGGCCCGGGTCGCGTTGTCGCTGATGTTGAGTGAGCGCCCGAAGCCGCCTTCAAGCAAGAAGGATGATGACGCGGCGACATGATGCGTTGCCCTGTGCGAACCACATAACGCCTGGATGCGTCTGATGACGCGCGGTCGCGGCTGATGGGCCAAGGCCACAAGAGCCGCTCCTACAGCAGCGCCAGTTCCAGCGCCACCCACGCGCAGAACGCGACGAACAGGATCGCGCCCTCGCCGCGCGCAATCCGCAGATCCCCGCGCAACATCGGATACAACACCAGCGCGAAGGCCATCGCCGCCGGCAACTCCAGGCGCACGAACGAGGCCGGCAAGGCCAGCGGCCGCCACAGCGCCATGCCGCCCACGATCACCAGCAGGTTGAACAGGCTCGAACCCAGCACGTGGCCAACCACCATGTCGCCCTGCCCGCGCCGCGCCGCCGCGATCGCCGCGGCCATCTCCGGCAGCGCCGTCGCAATCGCCACCGGCAACAGACCCATCAGCAACGGCGACAAGCCCAGCGCCTCACCCAGCACCGGCGCCGGCCGCACCACCAGCCCCGCGCCGAAGTACAGCAGCAACAGCGCCACCACCAGGCGCAACAGATTGAGCTGCAATTGCGTGCGTGTCGCCGCGAATGCTTCCACGCTCTCACGCACCACCGCCGGCTCATGCCGCACGCGGCTCGGCAACAGCGCCACCAGCACCACGAACGCCACCAGCAGCACCGCGCCTTCCACCCGGCCGATCACCCCGTCCAGGCCGAAGCCGATCAACGCCAGCGTCGCCAGCAACAACAACACCAGCAGTGGCGCCAGCAAGCGCATGCGGACCAACAGAGGCGCTGCCATTGCCGCCACGCCCAGGGTCAGCCCGAGGTTGGCGATGTTGCTGCCTACTGCATTGCCCAGCGCCAACTCTTCCAGACCGCCGGCAAACGCGCGCGCGTTGACCGCCAGTTCCGGCAACGAGGTGCCAAATGCCACCAGCAACAACCCAGCCAGGAACGGCGACGCGCCGAAGCGCTGGGCCAGGCCAGAAGCCGCCTTGACGATGGAATCGCCGCCCAGGGCCAGCAACACCACTCCCAATACGAAACTGCCTGTCGCCGCGAGCGTGGCGCTTTCCATGTGCGGGCCTCCTGAATGATGGCGGCGATTCTCGCCCTATGCCTGGTGCGATGCCAGCGGGATGCGGCTCAACCGCAGGCTTCCACGTAGTCCACCTGCGGCGGCAATCCGACGCGCCAGCGCGTCACCTGGCCGGCGGCATCGGTCTCGAATACCAGTACCCCCGCCTGCCCGTCCTGGGTGACGCGCAGGTATTGCGCGCCCGGCTCGTACTTGTGCGGCTGCGCCTGGTAATGGCCGGCATACAGCGTGGTGATGTCCGCGGCCGGCATGCCGACGCGGCCGCCGCCAGGCGCCAGCTCCTTCGGGTTGTCGCTGTCGTAGCGCACCAGCTTGCCGCCTTCCATCATGAAACCGAAGCTGTGGTCCTCCACCGCCCACTTCGGCCGCAGGTAGTAGCAGCCGGCCGGATCAGTGGGCTCGCCATCGAGCTGCCCGCCCCAACCCTTGCGCACCTGCGCGGCGTCCATGCCGAAGCGGACATCACCATAGCCATCCCAGCGCGCCAGGGCCTGCCCGCCCTGCTGCAAGCGCGGCGGCAAGGTGCCCGGCGGCGCGGTGGCCGGCGGCACGTCGCCGGGCGGCTGGTCGCTGCTGGCGTGCGCGGCGTCGGCACTGGTACCGGCCGTGTGGGCGACATCCGCATCGGTGGAAGTCTGCGCTGAGGCATCCGGCGCGTGCTCGCGCTGGCACGCGGCCAATGGCAGGCACAGCAGCAGACACAGCAGTTGGCGTTTCATCGGCTTCCCCGGCGCGATCGTCCTGCACAGGCTAACGGCGGACAGCGTGAACAAGACGTGGCGGGGCCTGCCACGCCGCGGCCGCTGGCGGGTTCAAGCCCAGCCAGTGTTGCTCAAGGGGCGACGAAGTGCTTGCGCAGGCCGGCCCAGCACTGCTGGTAGTCGCGCTGGCGGTGACTGGCTTCCATCGCCTGCGCGGTCGGCCGCAGCACGCCTCGGGTTTCAAACATGAAGGCCATGGTGTCAGCCACCACGTCGGGCCTGGACAGGTCCGCGGCCGAGGCTTTCTCGAAGGTCGCCGCATCCGGGCCATGCCCGCTCATGCAGTTGTGCAGCGAGGCACCGCCCGGTGCGAAACCCTCGGCCTTGGCGTCGTACACGCCGTGCACCAGGCCCATGAATTCGCTGGCGACATTGCGATGGAACCACGGCGGGCGGAAGGTGTGCTGCGCCACCAGCCAGCGCGGCGGGAAGATCGCGAAATCCATGTTCGCCGTGCCGGGAATCTCGCTCGGCGCGGTGAGCACGGTGAAGATGCTCGGGTCCGGATGGTCGAAGCTGATCGAGCCGATCGTGTTGAAGCGGCGCAGGTCGTAGCGGTACGGCGCGTAGTTGCCATGCCAGGCCACCACGTCCAGCGGTGAGTGGTTGATGGGCGCGCGCCACAGCAGGCCCTGGAACTTGGCGATCAGCTCGAACTCGCCTTCCACGTCCTCGTAGGCCGCGTGCGGGGTTTCAAAGTCGCGCGGGTTGGCCAGGCCGTTGGCACCGATCGGGCCCAGGTCCGGCAGGCGCAGGAGGCCGCCGAAGTTCTCGCAGACATAGCCGCGCGCCTGCCCATCGGGCAGCTCGACGCGGAAGCGCACGCCACGCGGGATCACCGCGATCTGCTGCGGTTCGACTTCGAGCAGGCCGAGCTCGGTCAGCAGGCGCAACCGGCCCAGCTGCGGCACGATCAGCAGTTCGCCGTCGGCGTCGTAGAAGTAGCGCCCGTGCATGTCCGCGTTGGCCGCGTACATGTGCACGCCGACGCCGCCATGCGCGGCGGGCGAGCCGTTGCCGCAGATGGTGTAGAGCCCGTCGACGAAGTCGGTGGGCGCTTCGGGCAGCGGCAGCGGGCTCCAGCGCAGCTGATCGGGCGATACCGCGCCCTGGTCGAAGTCGTTGTGCAGGCGCGGCTGCGCGTACTCGGTGAAGTGCCCATGCATCACCGCCGGGCGCAGCCGGTACAGCCAGCTGCGGCGGTTGTGCCCGCGTGGCGCGGTGAACGCCGTGCCAGACAACTGTTCGGCATACAGGCCATGCGCCACGCGCTGCGGCGAGTTCTGCCCCACCGGCAGCGCGCCAGGCACTGCCTCGCTGGCGAATTCGTTGCCGAAGCCGGACTGGAAGCCGCGGGTGCTCTCGAAGGTGGTCATGGCAGCTGCCTCAGCGTGCGCGCGGGGTGGCGATTACAGCACGGCGATTACAGCACGCCGCGCTTCATCTGGTCGCGTTCGATCGACTCGAACAGGGCCTGGAAGTTGCCCTCGCCGAAACCTTCGTTGCCCTTGCGCTGGATGATCTCGAAGAAGATCGGGCCGATGCAGTTCTCGGTGAAGATCTGCAGCAGCTTGCGCTGCTTGGTCTCCGGATCGGCGTCGATGAGGATCTTGTTGCGGCGCAGGCGCGGCACGTCCTCGCCGTTGTCGGGAATGCGCAGGTCGACCACGTCGAAATAGGTGTCCGGGGTGTCGAGGAAGCCCACGCCTTGCGCGCGCATCGCCTCGACAGTCTCGTAGATGTCGTCGGTGAAGCAGGCAATGTGCTGGATGCCTTCGCCCTTGTAGGCGTCCAGATATTCGTTGATCTGGCTCTTCGGGTCGGAGGACTCATTGAGCGGGATGCGCACGATGCCGTCCGGCGCGGTCATCGCCTTGGACACCAGGCCGGTCTTGGCGCCCTTGATGTCGAAGTAGCGGATCTCGCGGAAGTTGAACAAGCGCTCGTAGTAATCCGACCACTGCTGCATGTTGCCGAAATACAGGTTGTGGGTCAGATGGTCGATGAAGGTCAGGCCGAACCCCTTGGGGTTCTGCTCGACGCCGGCAATCGGCTCGTAGTCGCCGTCGTAGATGCTGCCGGCTGCGCCATAGCGGTCCACCAGATACAGCATGCAATCGCCGATGCCCTTGACCACCGGCGCCTGCACCGCGCGGCTGTCGGCCTTGTGGTCGATGGCCGCGCCGCCGTTGCCAAGCACGCGCTCGAACACTTCGCCGGCCGGCTGCTGGAAGCGGATCGCGAACCCGCACGCGCACGGCCCGTGCGCGGCGGCGAAATCGGCGGCAAACGAATCCGGGTCCTCGTTGACCAGGAAGTTCACCCCGCCCTGGCGGTACAGGGTGATGGCACGGCTCTTGTGCTTCATCACCGCGGTGAAGCCCATCTTGCGGAAGTAGTCGTGCAGATCCACCCCGCTGCCGGCCGGGGCGGCGAACTCGACGAATTCAAAGCCGTCGATCCCCATCGGGTTCTCGAACGTGGTGACCTGCATGCCCGGGTTGGGGGTGGACGCGGCGTGGGCTTGGGTGTTCATGGCTAACCTCCGGCAAGGCAATCCACCCGGGGCCTGTGGAAACAGGTGCGGGCGGACGGAAGACCCGCGAGAATGGGCGGGTCAGGACAATCCCTTATAGTTTCACCTGAAACAACCATCAAGGTGCACTGCAACATGAGCCCACCCGAAAGCCAACTGGACCGGCCTGCCGGCAGTAGCCAGCGTTCCTCGCGCGCGTTGCTGGACCTGGAGCAGTTCCTGCCCTATCGCATCAGCGTGCTGTCCAACCGCGTCAGCGCCAACATCGCCAGGGTCTACGGCGAGCGTTACGGGCTGGTGATCCCCGAGTGGCGGGTGATGACGGTGCTGGCCCTGTACCCGGGCCTGTCGGCGAGCGAAGTCTCCGACCGCACGGCGATGGACAAGGTCGCGGTGAGCCGCGCGGTGGCGCGCCTGCTAGAACGCGGCTTCATCAAGCGCGAGATGCACGGCGACGACCGCCGCCGCTCGGTGCTGGCCCTGTCCGAATCCGGCTTCGAGGCCTACGAGATCATCGCCCCGATGGTCATCGACTGCGAACGCCGCCTGCTGGCCCCGCTGACCGAAGAAGAGCGCCACACCCTGGACCGCCTCATCGACAAACTCGCCGACGTCGGCCTGCAAAGCATGCAACGCGGCGACACGCC